>NZ_MWIO01000064.1 GCF_004799035.1 Rhodanobacter lindaniclasticus | reverse complement strand
GGGCGACGTTGGCCATCTCCTCCAGCGAGGGCGTGATCAGGCCGGAGACGCCGATCATGTCGGCCTTCTCCTCGATCGCGGTGTCGAGGATCTTCTGCGCCGGCACCATCACGCCCAGATCGATCACCTCGAAGTTGTTGCAGGCGAGCACCACGCCGACGATGTTCTTGCCGATGTCGTGCACGTCGCCCTTGACCGTGGCCATCACGATCTTGCCGTTGCTCTTGCTGGTGTTGCCGCTGAGTTTTTTCTCTTCCTCCATGAAGGGCAGCAGCCAGGCCACCGCCTTCTTCATCACGCGGGCGGATTTCACCACCTGCGGCAGGAACATCTTGCCGGCGCCGAACAGGTCGCCGACCACGTTCATGCCGTCCATCAGCGGGCCTTCGATCACGTCCAGCGTGCGCGTCACGCCCTGGCGCACCTCCTCGGTGTCCTCCACCACGAACTGGTCGATGCCGTGCACCAGCGCATGCTCCAGCCGCTTGCGCACCGGCAGTTCGCGCCAGGCCAGCGCGTTGCCGTTGTCCTGCTCGCGTGCGCCCTTCTTGTGTTTCTCGGCAATTTCCATCAGCCGTTCGGTGGCGTCCGGGCGGCGGTTCAGCACCACGTCTTCCACGCGCTCGCGCAGCTCGGGTTCCAGCTCGTCGTAGATCGCCAGCTGGCCGGCGTTGACGATGCCCATGTCCATGCCGGCCCGGATGGCGTGGTAGAGAAACACGCTGTGGATCGCCTCGCGCACGGTGTCGTTGCCGCGGAAGGAGAACGACACGTTGGAGACGCCACCGGAGAGATGCGACAGCGGGAAGCGTTTCTTCAGCTCCTTGCACGCCTCGATGAAGTTGACCGCGTTGTCGGCGTGCTCCTCGATGCCGGTGGCGATCGGGAAAATGTTGGAGTCGAAGATGATGTCTTCGGGCGGGAACCCCACTTCCTCGGTGAGCAGCCGGTACGAACGCTCGCAGATTTCCAGGCGGCGCGCGACGGAGTCGGCCTGGCCGTCCTCGTCGAAGGCCATCACCACGGTGGCGGCGCCGTAGCGCAGGATCTTCCGCGCCTGTTCCAGGAACGGGCCTTCGCCTTCCTTCAGCGAGATCGAGTTGACCACGCCCTTGCCCTGCAGGCACTTGAGGCCGGCCTCGATCACGCTCCACTTGGAGGAGTCCACCATCACCGGGATCTTGGCGATGTCCGGCTCGGCGGCGATCAGGTTGAGGAACTTCACCATCGCCGCTTCGGCGTCGAGCATGCCCTCGTCCATGTTCACGTCGAGGATCTGCGCACCGTTCTCCACCTGCTGGCGGGCGACTTCCACCGCTTCGTCGTAGCGGTCTTCCTTGATCAGCTTCTTGAATTTCGCTGAGCCGGTGACGTTGGTGCGTTCGCCGACGTTGACGAACAGCAGGTCGGGGGTGATGACCAGGGGTTCGAGGCCGGACAGGCGGGTGTGGTGCGTCATGGTCATGCGGCCTCCGCCTGGTCGGCCGAAGGCAGTGCACGCGGGGCGACGCCGCGCACCGCCTCGGCGATCGCCTTGATGTGCGCCGGCGTGGTGCCGCAGCAGCCGCCGACCAGGTTGAGCAGCCCGTCGCGGGCGAAGCCGGCGATCACGCCGGCCATGTGTTCGGGCGTCTCGTCGTATTCGGCGAACGCATTCGGCAGGCCCGCGTTCGGGTGGGTGCTGACGCAGCTTTCGGCGATGCTCGCCAGGGTCTGGATATGCGGGCGCAGGTCCTCGGCGCCGAGCGCGCAATTGAAGCCGACCGACAGCGGCTGCGCGTGACGCACCGAGTAGTAGAACGCCTCGGCAGTCTGTCCGGAGAGCGTGCGGCCGGAGCGGTCGGTGATGGTGCCGGAGACCATCACCGGCACGCGCGCGCCGCGCTGGTGGAACAGCTCGGACAGCGCGAACAGCGCGGCCTTCGCGTTCAGCGTGTCGAAGATCGTCTCGACCATGATCACGTCGGCGCCGCCGTCGATCAGGCCGCTGGCGGCTTCGGTGTAGTTGGCCGCCAGCTCATCGAAGCTGACGTTGCGGAAGCCCGGGTCGTTGACGTTCGGCGACAGCGAGGCGGTGCGGCTGGTCGGGCCGAGCACGCCGATCACGAAGCGCGGCTGCTCCGGCGTCTTCGCCGTCATCGCATCGCAGGCGGCACGGGCCAGCTTGGCGCCTTCCAGGTTCAACTCATGGGCCAGGTGCTGCAACTGGTAGTCGGCCTGGCTGATGCGGGTGGAGTTGAAGGTATTGGTCTCGACCAGGTCGGCGCCGGCTTCGAGATAGGCGTCGTGCACGCCGCGGATGATTTCCGGGCGGGTCAGGGTGAGCAGGTCGTTGTTGCCCTTGAGATCGCAACCACCGGGATGGTCATGCGCGTGCGCGTGGCCGTCGTGGCCATGCTGGAAGCGCTCGCCGCGGAAGCCGTGTTCGTCCAGCCCGTGTGCCTGCAGCATGGTGCCCATGGCGCCGTCGATGATCAGGATGCGCTGGCGCAGCGCCTGTTCCAGGGCAGCGACGCGATCGGGGTGGAGCCAGGGCAGGGTATTCATTGCAACGTCCTTGCAGACAAGAGAGTCAGGCGCGCTTGCGCGCCAGCAGGCTGATGACTTCGAAATGCGGCGCCTTGCGCTCGCGGCTGAGTCGGTTGGCGCTGAGTACGTCGAGCCCGGCGGCACGCGCGTAGCCTTCGAGCTGCTCGATGCGGAAGCCGAGGTTGCGGTGGTCGAACGGCGCGACCGCGGCACGGTGGTCGTGCTGGCCCAGCGTCACCGCGAGCAGGCGGCCGCCGGGGCGCAACAGGCGCGCGGCTTCGGCCACGGCCTTGGCCGGGTGCTCGGCGTAGGTCAGCGCATGCAGCATCAGCACCAGGTCGAAGCGCTGCTCGCCCAGCTCCAGCGCGTGCATGTCGCCCTGAATCACGCGCACGTTGGCGAAGGCCTTGAGCCGTTTCGCGGCGGCCTCGACCACCCGCTCGCTGGAGTCCACGCAGACGATCGAATGCGCGTGCGGCGCCAGCAGTTCAGCGGTGATGCCGTCGCCGGAGGCGATGTCGAGCACGTCGCCGGTCTCCAGCAGCTGCAGCAGCGAGCGCGCCAGGGTCTCCCAGGTGCGGCCGGGCGAATAATGGCGCTCCATGTCGCCGGCCACGGTGTCGGCCCAGCCTTCCTCGCGGGCGCGGTGGGCCAGCACGCCGGGCAGGCGCGCAGAGTCCTCGCGCAGCAGCGCGTCGTCGATGCTGGCGCGCAACGAGACCAGCAGGGCGTGCTGGGCCTCGTCACCCTCGTTGTTGGAACGGTAGTAGGCGGAAACGCCGGCGCGCCGGTCGCGCACCAGGCCGGCTTCCTTGAGCTTGGCCAGGTGGGTGGACACGCGCGGTTGTGCCAGATGCAGCACCGCGGCCAGTTCGGCCACGGTCAGCTCCTCGTTTTCCAGCAGGGCCAGCAGGCGCACGCGGGTGGGGTCGGCGAGCAGGCGCAACACGCCGGACGCGGTAGCCAGGTCCATTATTATCCCTGTATCGCGATATAAAGATGTACAGGCTAGGCGCGGCCTGCCCGATCGTCAAGGGCGCGCCGGCCAACTCACGGAACGTGACCCCGGGCACGGGATCGCCCATCTCGGCGCATGGTCGATTGCGCCTCGCGAAAAACGCACGGAATATAGCGGGACCATCCAGGCAAGGAACGCTCGATGAATGGCAAGACCCGCGCTGTCGTGGTCGTTGTGTCGGCAATGCTGACCGTGGCGGCCGGGAACATGCTCGCCGGCCTGCTGACGCTGTGGCGGTTGAAGCTGTCGATCCCGCTGGAGTTCGGCACCTGGTGGCAGTACGCGCGGGCGCTGGACCTGCCGCAGCTCGCGCCGTATGCAGGCGCGATCAGGTTCGCCGGTTATGCCGGTTTCGGACTGCCGCTGCTGCTCTGGGCGATCGTGGCGGTGCTGGTGCTCAAACCCCGCGCAAAGGCATTCCACGGCGATGCACATTTTGCCAGCCGCGCGGACCTGGCCAAGGCGGGGTTGCTGAAGCCGGGCGCCGACGGCGTGATCATCGGACGCTCCGGCGGCCGTTTCCTGTACCTGCGCGGCCTGCAGCACGTCATCATGACCGCGCCCACGCGAACCGGCAAAACCAGCAGCATCGCGATCCCGGTCCTGCTCAGCTACGGCCACTCGGCAGTGGTGATGGACCTGAAGGGCGAGTTGTTCCAGGCCACCAGCGGTTACCGCCGCAGCCAGGGCCAGGCGATCCGCAAGTTCGCCCCGTACGCCGAGGATGGCCGCACGCATCGCTTCAATCCGTTCCTGAGCCTGTCGTCCGACCCTCGCGTGCGGGTCGGCGAGATCCAGACCATCGCCGCGATCCTCTACCCCGAAGATGCGCAGAAGGATCCGTTCTGGATCGCGCAGGCGCGCAGCGCGTTCCTCGGCTTTGCCTCCTTCATGTACGAGCAGTGGGATGCGCGGGTGGCCGGCGGCATGCGACTGGACCCCAATGTCGACGCGTCGTTTCCCAGCCTGGAGCGCATCTACCGGCTTTCCAGCGGCGACGGGCGCGGCGGCGACCTGAAGGAGACGATCAGGCAGTGGCTCGGTGAGCTGACCTTTCTGAGCGAGCAGACGCGCACCACGCTGTCCGGGCTTGCCGGCCTGGCCACCGAGACCTTCTCGTCGGTGATCGCCACCGTGCAGGAGCCGCTGCAGCAATTCGTCAGCCCGATCCTGGCCGCCGCCACCAATGCCAGCGACTTCGACGTCGCCAGCTTGCGCCGGCAGCCGATGACGATCTACGTGGTGATCCCGCCGGCGAAACTGGGCGAATCGGGCAAGCTGTTGAACATCTTCTTCTCCACCGTGGTCGGGCAGAACCTGAAGACCACGCCGCAGGAAGATCCCTCCATCAAGCACCAGGTGCTGCTGCTGATGGACGAGTTCACCGCGATGGGGCGGGTGAACGCACTGTCCGAACGCATCTCGATCACCGCCGGTTACTGGGTGCGCGACCTGACGATCATTCAGAGCAACTCGCAGTTGCGTGCCACCTACGGCGCGGACGCGGCGCAGAACTACGTGACCAACCACGCCGCCAGCATCGTGTTCACCCCGCGCGAGCAGCAGGATGCGGAGGACTACTCGAAGATGCTCGGCGACACCACGGTGCGCCGTCGCCAGCGCACGGTGGGCAAGGGCGGCACCTCGTGGAGCCACACCGAGGAGCGCCGCCCGCTGATGCTGCCGCAGGAATTGAAGGGTCTGCCGAACGACGACGAGATCATCTTCTACGAAGGCTGCCCGCCAATTCGCTGCCGCAAGAACTGGTATTTCAAGAGCGCGCACTTTCGCAAGCGGGTGCTGCCACCGGTGGAGATCAAGCCGGTGGCCACCGCCACCGAGGCCCGGCGATCCGTCGACGTCACCGTGGCGGACGAGGCGGTGGCGATGCGGGCATTGGCGCAGGGATAGCCCGGATCCGGCGCGACCGTTCGCACATGCCGGCCCTCGAAACCGAAGTCGTGAAGCAAACGGAAGTTCCTGCGTATCTGCGCGACGCATGACCATCGGCATGCTGCAATGGCCGGGTGCGGGAGTAAGGTGGCGCGGCCGCTCGTCGCGGGTCCGATGCAAAGTCGGGCCATCTGATCGGACCGGATCTCAAGGGGGTTTCCATGAAGCGCAGTCTCGCCGTGTCCTGCCTGTTCCTCGCCATGACGGTGGCCACCGCCGCGTATGCCGACGAGGCCCACGACAAGGGTGGCGACAAGTCGCCGCCGGCCGCCAAGGTCGCCGCGCCGCAGGACCAGAGTGCGGTATCCCGCGGCAGCGTCCGCGTCGGCGGGCAGAGCATCGACTACACCGCCACCGCCGGCACACTGGTGCTCAAGAACAAGGACGAGAAGCCGATCGCGAGCATGTCCTACGTCGCCTACGTCAGGAACGGCGTGAAAGACAGCAGCCACCGTCCGATCACCTTCCTCTACAACGGCGGGCCGGGCTCCTCGACGATCTGGCTGCACATGCTGGCCTTCGGTCCGCAGCGCGTGGAGGTGGGCAGCGGTGCCGCCACGCCGCCGGCGCCGTACCGCCTGGTCAACAACGACAGCAGTTTGCTCGACGCCAGCGACCTGGTCTTCATCGATGCGCCAGGCACCGGTTTCGGGCGCGTGCTGGACAAGGACCAGGGCGGCGTGGGCAAGGCCAAGGACGTGTACGGCTTCGACGAGGATGCACATGCGTTCGCGCAGTTCATCACGCGCTACCTCACGGTCAACAACCGCTGGAACTCGCCGAAGTTCCTGTTCGGCGAGAGCTACGGCACCACGCGGTCGGCAATGCTGGCCAACATCCTGGAGAACGACGACAGCGTCGGCCTGAACGGCGTGATGCTGCTGTCGGCGATACTCAGCTACGACATCGGCGTGGATTTCCCGCAGGTCAATCCCGGCGCCAACAACATCTCCTACGTGATGGGCCTGCCCAGCTACGCCGCCACCGCCTGGTACCACCACAAGTTGCCGCAGTCGCCCGCCGACCTGCCGAGCTTCCTGCAGCAGGTCGAGCATTTCGCCACCACGGATTACCTGCAGGCGTTGATGCAGGGCTCGCAACTCGATGCAGCCACCACGCAGAAGATCGCCGAACAGCTGCACCAGTACACCGGCCTGCCCACCGCGTACATCGTCAAGGCGAAGCTGCGCATCAGCGGTGGCCAGTTCGCGCACGAGCTGCTCGGCGCCGACGACGACGTGACCGGCCGGCTGGATTCGCGCTACAGCGGCCCGGCGCTGGATCCGCTCGCGGAGGAAGCGGGCTACGATCCGATGGATTCCTCGATCGACGCGCCGACCGTGGCCGAGTTCAACGACTACGTGCGCAACACGCTGAAATTCGGCAAGGACATGATCTACAAGCCGCAGATCGACGTGTTCAAGGACTGGGACTTCAAGCACCAGCCACCCGGCGCGCCGTTCCCCCTGCCGTTCACGCCCAACGTGATGCCGGACCTGGCCGCGGCCATGAAGCACGATCCGGACCTCAACGTGCTGCTGATGGGCGGCTATTTCGACCTCGGCACGCCGTTCTACTCCGCCGAGTACGAAATGCACCAGTTGCCGATCCCCGGCCGGCTGCAGAAGAACATCAGCTACCAGTTCTTCCCGTCGGGGCACATGGTCTACCTGGATCCCGACTCGCACAAAGGCCTGCACGCCGCCGCGGCATCCTTCATCGACAGCCACTACCGGAAATAGCCGGGCGGCATGGGCGATTGCTCCGCCCGGGTGGCAAGGATTTTTCGCGCGGACGGCATCTGCGGGTAAAATGGCCGGCTTTCCCCCTCTTGGCCGGAGTTTCCCCATGGATTTCAGCTTTACCGAAGACCAGCTGTCGATCCAGTCGATCGCGCGCGACTTTGCTTCGAGGCGCATCGCACCGGTGGCGGCCGAGCTGGATGCGAAGGGCGAGTTTCCGCTGGAGAACATCCGCGAGATGGGCCGGCTCGGACTGATGGGCATCGAGGTGCCTGAGGCATACGGCGGTGCCGGCATGGACCCGATCGCCTACGTGCTGGCGATGATCGAGATCGCCTCTGCCGACGCGGCCACTTCGACCGTCATGTCGGTGAACAATTCGCTGTTCTGCAACGGCATCCTCAAGCACGGCACCGAGGAGCAGAAGCAGCAGTACGTGCGCGCCATCGCCACCGGCGAGGCGATCGGCGCCTATGCGCTGACCGAGCCGCAATCGGGCTCCGACGCCTCGGCGATGCACACCCGTGCCACGAAGAACGCCAACGGCGACTGGGTGATCAACGGCAAGAAGAGCTGGATCACCTCCGGCCCGGTGGCGCGCTACATCGTGCTGTTCGCGATCACCACGCCGGGCATCGGCGCCAAGGGCGTGTCGGCCTTCATCGTCGACACCCAGCTGCCAGGCTTCCACGCCGGCAAGACCGAGCCCAAACTCGGCATCCGCGCCTCGGCGACCTGCGAGATCGAGTTCACCGATTACGTGCTGCCGAAGGCCAATTTGCTGGGCGAGGAGGGCAAGGGCTTTTCGATCGCGATGGGCGTGCTCGACGCCGGGCGCATCGGCATCGCCTCGCAGGCGGTCGGCATTGCCCGCGCCGCGTACGAAGCCACGCTGCAGTGGTCGCGCGACCGCAAGGCGTTCGGCCAGCCGATCGGTACCTTCCAGATGACCCAGTCCAAGATCGCCGACATGAAGTGCAAGCTCGATGCGGCCACGCTGCTCACCTTGCGCGCCGCATGGGCCAAGGGCGAGGCGGAAAAGAACGGCGGTCGCTTCGGTACCGAGGCGGCGGTGGCCAAGCTCACCGCCTCCGAAGCGGCGATGTGGATCGCCCACCAGGCCGTGCAGATCCACGGCGGCATGGGCTACTCGAAGGAAATGCCGCTGGAACGCTACTTCCGCGACGCCAAGATCACCGAGATCTACGAAGGCACCAGCGAGATCCAGCGGCTGGTGATTGCACGAGCCGAGACCGGCCTGCGCTGAGCATGGTCCGCGCCCCCGCACGCCGCCGCCGGCGGCGTGCGGGGGCGCGCTCAACCGCGACGCCAAGATCACCGGGATCTACGAAGGCACCAGCGGGATCCGGCGGCTGGTGATCGCGCGGGCGGAGACGGGCTTGCGCTGAAGAGCGAGGAGTGAGTGAAGAGGGGTGAGGAGTGAGAGAAATGCCGCGCTCCTCAACTCACCGCTGAACCCCAGCGAAAAGGCCCCGGCTTGCGCCGGGGCCTTTTCGCTCGTCGCAAGGTAAAACTGCGGCGAGCCTCTTCCCGAAGGCATGAAGCGAAGGCTCTCCCTCACTCCTCACCACTAGCTCCTGCTTCACGTACCCCGCTGCGGATCGGAGTCGAACGTGTGCGGTGCGTTCAGGCCCGGGCGGGGGTATCGCCATCGAGTTTGTCGCCGAGCAGGCGCCGCACGACCACGTAGAACACCGGGATCAGCAGCACGCCGAGGAAGGTGGCGAACAGCATGCCGCCGATCACGCCGGTGCCGATGGCGTGGCGTGCGTTGGCGCCGGCGCCGGAGGAGACGAACAGCGGGAACACGCCCAGGATGAAGGCCAGCGAAGTCATCAGGATCGGGCGCAGGCGCAGCCGGGCAGCGTCGACCGTGGCCTCGCGCAGGCTGCGTCCGGCCTGCTGCTCGGCCACGGCGAACTCCACGATCAGGATCGCGTTCTTCGCCGCCAGGCCGATCACCGTGATCAGGCCGATCTTGAAGTAGATGTCGTTGGGCAGGCCGCGCAGCAGGGTGAACACCACCGCGCCGAGGAACGCCAGCGGCACGATCAGCAGCACCGACACCGGGATCGACCAGCTTTCGTACAGCGCGGCCAGCGCCAGGAACACGATGAAGATCGACAGCACCATCAGCAGGGTGGCCGCGTTGCCGGAGAGGATTTCCTGGTACGACTGCCCGGTCCAGTCGTAGCCGAAGCCCTTGGGCAGGTCGTTGCGGATGATCCGTTCCATCTCGCTCATCGCCTCGCCCGAGGCGTGCCCGGGCGCCGGCGAGCCGACGATCTCGACTGCCGAATAGCCGTTGTAGCGGGTCAGCGAGGGCGAGGACACGTCCCACGTCGAGCGCACCACGTTGGCCAGCGGAATCATCTGCGCGGTGCCGTCGCTGGCCAGTTTGGAGCTGGGCGTGAAGATGTGCTGCAGCGCATCCGGGCCCATGCGGTAGGGCGCGTCGGCCTGCATGATCACGCGCTTGATGCGCCCGCCGTAGGTGAAGTCGTTGACGTACACCGGCGCCAGCATCAGCCCGATCGCGTTGTAGATGTCGCCGATCGACAGGCCCATCGACTGCGCCTGCACGCGATCCACCTGCAGGTGCATCTGCGGCGCTTCCTCCAGCGCGTTCGGACGCACGCCGGCCAGCTTGCTGTCCTGGCTGGCCTTGCCGATCAGGGTGTTGCGTGCCGCGGTCAGGGCGTCGCGACCGGCGCCGCTGCGGTCCTGCAGGTACATGTCGAAGCCGCCGAACTGACCCAGCCCCTGCACGGTGGGGATGTTGATCACGAAGATGCGCGCATCGCGGATCTGGTGCAGTTCGCGGTTGGCACGCTGGATGAACTCGCTGGCGCCGACGTCGCGGTCGGCCCAGTCCTTGAGCTTGATGAAGGCCATGCCGGCGTTCTCGCCGGAGCCGATGAAGCTGAAGCCGGTGACCTGCATCACCCCGTCCACCGCCGGATCCTTGCGCAGGATGTCGCGCATCTGCGCCATGACCTCGCTGGTGCGCTGCTTGGTCGCGCCCGGCGGCAGCTGGATCACCGACATCGCGTAGCCCTGGTCTTCCTCCGGCAGGAAGCTGCCGGGCAGGCGCGTGTAGAGGAAGCCGCCGAGCAGCGCCACCACCAGGAACGCCAGTATCCACCGCGGCGCGTGGCCGATCGCAATGCCCACGTGGCGGGTGTAGGTGTGCGTGGTCCAGTCGAACAGCCGGTTGAACTTGCGATAGACGAGGTTCTTCTTCTTCTCGTGCTCCGGTTGCAGGAAGCTGGCGCACAGCGCCGGCGTGAAGCTCAGCGCGAGGAAGGCGGAGAAGCCCATCGACAGCGCGATGGTCAGCGCGAACTGCTTGTAGATGATGCCGGAGGCGCCGGGTTGCAGCGACGAGGGCACGAACACCGCCGCCAGCACCACCGTGATCGCCACCACCGCGCCGGTGATCTGGCCCATCGCCTTGCGCGTGGCTTCCTTCGGCGACAGACCCTCCTCGGTCATGATGCGTTCGACGTTCTCGATCACCACGATGGCGTCGTCGACCACGATGCCGATCGCCAGCACCATGCCGAACAGGGTCAGCTGGTTGATGGTGAAGCCGAGCACCAGCATGCCCAGGAAGGTGCCGAGCAGGGCGACCGGGATCACCAGGGTGGGGATGATGGTGGCGCGGAAGTTCTGCAGGAACAGCAGCATCACCAGGAACACCAGCACGATCGCCTCGATCAGCGTGTGCACCACCTCGTTGATCGAGATGGTCACGAAGGTGGTGCTGTCGTACGGGCTGAACCAGGTCACGCCCGGCGGGAAGCTGGGCGCCAGCTCGTCCATCTTGGCGCGCACCGCGGTGGCCACGTTGAGCGCGTTGGCGCCGGGCAGCAGCTGGATCGCGAAGGCGCCGACCGGCTTGCCGTCGTACTGGGTGTCGAAGCCGTAGTTGCCGGGGCCGAAGCTGATCCGCGCCACGTCGCCCAGGGTGACGGTGGTGCCGTCGGGGTTGGTGCGCAGGATGATGTCGGCGAACTGCCGCGGCGTGGTGAAACGCCCCTCGGTGGACACGGTGGCGCTGAAACCCTGGCCGGGAATGGCCGGGTCCGCGCCGAGCGCGCCGGCGGCGAACTGCACGTTCTGCGAACGCACCGCCGCGAGCACCTCGCTGGCCGACAGGTTGTATCCGTGCAGCTTGTCCGGGTTGAGCCAGATGCGCATGGCGTACTCGGAGCCGAACTGCCGCGTGCTGCCCACGCCGGGCACACGCGAAATCTGGTCGAGCACCTGCGAGCCGACGATGTCGTTGAGCCGGTCGCGGTCGATGCCCGGGTTGTTCGATTGCAGCGCCACCACCATCAGGAAGCCGGAGTTGGCCTTGGCCACCACCACGCCCTGCTGGGTCACCTCGGAGGGCAGCCGCGGCGTGGCCAGCGCCACCTTGTTCTGCACCTGCACCTGGGCGATGTCCGGGTCGGTGCCGCTCTCGAAGGTCAGCGTGATGCTGGCGCGGCCGCTGGCACTGGACGAGGAGCTGAAATACAGCAGGTGATCGATGCCGGTCAGCTGCTGCTCGATCACCTGGGTGACCGTCTTCTCGGTGGTGTCGGCGCTGGCGCCGGGGTAGCTGGCGCTGACCGTCACCGACGGCGGCGCGATGTCCGGGTAGGACTCCACGCCCAGGTTGAGGATGGCCAGCACGCCACCGAGCGAAATCAGGATGGCGACCACCCAGGCGAAGATCGGGCGGTCGATGAAGAAATTGGGCATGTCGGCGCTCCGTTACTGGCCGTTCGCGGAAGCGCCGCGCGCCGGCGCCGTGGACGTCGCGCCGGCGGGCGCGTCGCGGTGCCAGGGGCTCGGCTTGGCCGGCTCGCCTTCCTTCACGTTCTGGATGCCGGAAACCACCACCTTGTCGCCAGCCTTGAGGCCGCCGCTGATCACCCAGTCGCCGTTGCGCATGTCGGCCGTGGTGACCTCCTTGCGCACGACCTTGTCGTCCGCACCCACGGTCATCACGTAGGCGCCGGCGGTGTCGCGCTGCACGGCCTGCTGCGGCAGCACGAACACCTTGTGGCGCTGGCCCAGGTTGGCCTGCAAGGTCACATACATGCCCGGCAGCAACTTGTGCTTCGGGTTGGGGATGGTCGCGCGCAGGTCCACCGAGCCGGTCGCCGGGTTGACCGTGGCGGCGGAGAAATCGACCGTGCCCGGCTCGGCGTAGGTGCTGCCGTCGGGCAGGGTGATGCGCACGCTGGCCTTGTTCTGGCCGGCCAGGGTGACGTTGCCCTCGCTCTGCGCCTGGCGCATGTCTTCCAGCGAGGCCACGCTTAGCGTGAAGTTCACGTACAGCGGGTCGATCTGCTCGACCGTGGTGAGCAGGGTGGCCGCGCCGTTGCCCACCAGCGCGCCCTCGGTCACCTGCTGCTGGCCGGCGCGGCCGGCGATCGGCGCGGTGACGTTGGCGTAGCCCAGGTTGATGCGCGCCGTTTCCACGTTGGCGCGCGCCGCCTGCACGGCCGCGGCGCTGCTGCGCTCGGCGGCCAGCGCATTGTCGAGGTCGGCCTTGGACACGTAGCCCTTGGGCGCCAGTTCGCGCACGCGCTGCGCGGTGACCTTGTTGTTGGTCCAACTGGCCTGCGCCTGCGCCAGCGAGGCCTTGGCCGCGTTCAGCTCGGCCTGCAGCGGCGCCGGGTCGATCTGGAACAGCAGCTGGCCGCGCTTGACGTCGGTGCCTTCCTCGTAATCGCGCTTGAGCAGCACGCCGGCCACCCGCGCACGCACGTCGGCGCTGCGATAGGCGGACAGTCGCCCGACCAGGTCGCGGGTCAGCGGCGAGTTCTGCGGCTGCACGGTGACCACACCCACCTCGGGCGGCGGCATTTGCGGCGGACCGTTCCCGGTGCTCTTGCCGCAACCGGCCAATACCAGCAGGCACAGGCACAGCAGCGGCGACCGCAGTGACGAAGGCTTCATGGGGACTCCGGTTCTCTTTCTTGTTCGGGGTGTGGGGAGGGGTGTCGCGTGCGCCGCGCGGGAATCCGTTTCCACCGCGCATCGGGTGTTGCCGATGGCGCCCGGAACGACGCCGCAGCGGCGTTTCGGGCATGTCGCAACATGCAAACTGGACTGCCTAGTATACATTTTACGGCGCCATCGTTTCCAGCGTGGGTCGCGCGCGCAATCCGGCATGGCCGGCGGCAGCGGCCGATGAAGATTCGCCGCCGCAACCACGCGCGCTCCGACACGCTGTTCGACATCCGTGCGGGCCGCGTCGGCGCGGCGGATCACTCATGCCCCGTGCGGCGCATTGCAGACGTCCGTGCCGACTCGTGCGCGAGTGGATTCGGGAGGTGCCGCGGCGTATCCTTCCGAGGATTTATCGCGGCTCTTACCACCTCCGTCCAACTACCAGCAGATGCCATGAATGCGACCCTTGCGGCAAATGACTCCCCCCTCCCGTCCGTAGTGCTCGCCGAGCTGAAAAAGAGCGGCATGTCGCCCCAGCGCCTGGCCCAGGCCGAGGCGTTCTGCACCGCGTTCTTCGCACGGGTCGCCGGCAGCGACGTCCAGCTGCACACGCCGGTGCAGTGGGCGGCGCTGGTCGGCAGCCTGCTGGAGTTCATGCAGCAGCGCCCGGCCGGTCGCGCCACGGTGCGCGTGCTGAGCCCCGCGGACCTTCACGCCGGACGCAGCCTGCTGCAGGTGGTCACCGACGACATGCCGTTCCTGATCGACACGGTGAGCATGGTGGTGTCGACCAACCTGCAGATCCACGCGGTGATCCACCCGGTGCTGACCGTCTCGCGCGACGCCACCGGCGCGCTGCAGGAACTGGGCGGCAAGCAGGGTCACGCCGAGTCGGTGATGCATTTCGAGATCGACCGCGCCGCCGACGCCGCCGAGCAGGAGCAGTTGAAGACGCAGGTCGAGTCGGCACTGGAAGACGTGCGTGCCGCGGTCACTGACTGGAGCGCGATGCGCGAGCAGGCGTTGGCGGTCGCCGCCGAGCTGCCGCAGCGCAAGACCCCGCTGGACGAAGCCTCGGCGAAGGAGGCGGCAGCGTTCATGCGCTGGCTGGCGGACGACAACTTCACCTTCCTCGGCTACCGCGAATACGAGGTGGTCGATGCCGACGGCGACCGCGTGCTGCGTTCGCGCGGGGCCTCGGGCCTGGGCATCCTGCGCAAGACCGACAGCGCGCTGGCCCCGCGTTCGCTGCGCACCCTGGCCGCCAGCGAGTTGCCGCAGTCCGGCGCCACCGACGCAATCATCCTGACCAAGACCAATGCGCGCTCGCACGTGCACCGTCCCGGTTACATGGATTACATCGGCGTGCTGCAGTTCGGGCCGGACGGCCGCGCAGTCGCCGAGCAGCGCTTCCTGGGCCTGTTCACCTCCAGCGCGTACATGGCGCGCCCGCAGGATGTGCCGCTGGTGCGGCACAAGGTCGAGGCGGTGCTGGCGCGTTCGGGCCTCAAGCGCGATTCGTATTCCGGCAAGTCGCTGCGCCACATCCTGGAAACGCTGCCGCGCGAAGAGCTGCTCCAGGGCACCGAGGATGAACTGTTCAATACCTCGATGGGCATCCTCGAGCTGCGCCAGCGTGCACGCACGCGGCTGTTCGTGCGCCGCGACCGTTACGGCCGGTTCTTCACCTGCATGGTGTTCGTGCCGCGCGACCGCTTCAACACCTCGGTGCGCGAACGCATCGAGGCCACGCTGGGGATGGCACTGCACGCGGTGCAGAGCGATTCCTCGGTGGAAATGGGCGAGTCGGCGCTGGCGCGGCTGACCATCGTGATGCGGCCGAAGATCGGCGACCAGCCAGCGTACGACGTTGCCGAACTCGAGCAGTCGGTGGCCGCGATCGTGCGCAACTGGCACGACGAGGTGCGCGACGCGCTGGTGCGCCTGCGCGGCGAACACGAGGGCGTGGTGCTGGCCAACCGCTACGCCCGCGCGCTGCCGGCCGGCTACGTCGAGGACGTCAGCCCCGCGGTGGCCGCGGAAGACATCCACGAGTTGTCGCAGCTGAGCGGCGAGCACGGCATCCGCATGTCGTTCTACCACCCGCCGCAAAATCCCGAATCGCTGCGCTTCAAGGTGTATCGCAACGGCAGCGACATCTCGCTGTCCGAGGTGCTGCCGCAGCTGGAGAACCTCGGCCTGCGCGTGCTCACCGAGCATGTCTACGAGATCCCCGGCGACACGCCGCTGTCGATCCAGGATTTCGACGTGCAGCCCACCGGCAAGCTCGCCTTCAGCGTGGAGCAGGTCGGCGCGCTGTTCGAGGAGGCGTTCGAGCATGTCTGGCGCGGCGCTGCGGAGAACGACGGCTTCAACCGGCTGGTGCTTGGCGCCAAGCTCAACTGGCGCCAGGTGGCGATGCTGCGCGGCTACAGCAAGTACCTGCTGCAGACCGGCGTGACCTTCTCGCAGTCGTACATGGAGGAGACGCTCAACCGCTACCCGGCGATCGCCGGTTTGCTGGTGGAGCTGTTCCTGGCCAAGTTCGACCCGCGTCGCGAGGCGCTCTCGCCCGACGAGCTGAAAATCGCCGGGGCCACCCTGGCGGTGGAGATGCGCACGCTGATCCCGGCCAACGTGCAGGCCGCGCAGCCCGGCCTGATCGACGAGCTGGGCGCCGCGCTGGCGCGTCCGCGCGCCGAGCAGGTCAAGGTCGTGGAAACTGCCATCGGCGTGCTGCTGGAGAACGTGGCCAGCCTCGACGAGGACCGCATCCTGCGCAGCTTCGTGGGACTCATCCGCGCCACTCTGCGCACCAGCTTCTTCCAGCAGTGGGAGGGCGCGTGGCGCGACTACATCAGCTACAAGATCGACTCGCACCAGGTCGCCGAGCTGCCCAAGCCGGTGCCGTATCGCGAGATCTGGGTCTGCGCGCCGCGCGTGGAAGGCATCCACCTGCGCTTCGGTGCGGTGGCCCGCGGCGGCCTGCGCTGGTCCGACCGCCGCGAGGATTTCCGCACCGAGGTGCTGGGCCTGGTCAAGGCACAGATGGTGAAGAACACGGTGATCGTGCCGGTCGGCTCCAAGGGAGGCTTCTTCGTCAAGAAGTCCCCCGACGGCGACCGCGATGCGGTGCTGGCCGAGGGCATCGCCTGCTACAAGCTCTTCATCAACGGCCTGCTCGACATTACCGACAACCTGGTCGAAGGCAAGGTGGTGCACCCGCACGACGTGGTGCGCCATGACGCGGACGACCCCTACCTCGTGGTCGCCGCCGACAAGGGCACCGCGAAGTTCTCCGACATCGCCAACGCCATCTCGATCGAGCACAACTACTGGCTGGGCGACGCGTTCGCGTCCGGCGGTTCGCACGGTTACGACCACAAGGGCATGGGTATCACCGCGCGCGGTGCGTGGGAGTCGGTCAAGCGCCACTTCCGCGCGCTGGGCCGCGACTGCCAGAACGAGGACTTCACCTGCGTGGGCATCGGCGACATGTCCGGCGACGTGTTCGGCAACGGCATGCTGCTGTCCGAGCACACCCGGCTGCTGGCCGCGTTCGACCATCGCCACGTGTTCCTCGACCCGAACCCCGACGCGGCCCGTTCGTTCGTCGAGCGCAAGCGCATGTTCGACGTGCCGCGTTCGAGCTGGGACGACTACGACAAGTCGCTGATCTCCGCCGGCGGCGGCGTCTATCCGCGCAGCGCCAAGTCGATCCCGATCTCGCCGGAAGTGCGCGTGGCGCTGGGCCTCAAGCCCGACGTCGAGCACCTGGCGCCGAACGACTTGCTCAGCGCCGTGCTCAAGGCGCCGGTCGACTTGCTCTGGAACGGCGGCATCGGCACCTACATCAAGGCCAGCAGCGAAACCCACGCCGAGGTGCGCGACCGCGCCAACAACGGCCTGCGCATCGACGGCGCCGAAGTGCGCGCGAAGATCATCGGCGAGGGCGGCAACCTGGGCATGACCCAGAAGGGCCGCATCGAGGCGGCGCAGAAGGGCGTGCTGCTCAACACCGACTTCATCGACAACTCCGCCGGCGTGGACACCTCCGACCACGAGGTCAACATCAAGATCCTGCTCAACGATGCCGTGCAGCGCGGCGAACTGAGTTTCGATGCGCGAAACACGCAGCTGGCGGCGATGACCGACGAAGTGGCCGAGCTGGTGCTGTGGGACAACTACCGGCAGAACCAGGCGATCACCTTGATGGAGCACCAGTCGATCGGCCGCATCGGTTCGATGGCGCATTTCATCAAGACGCTGGAGAACGAGGGCACGCTGGACCGCCAGGTGGAGAACCTGCCGTCGGAGGCCGAGCTGGCCGAGCGCAAGAGCCGCGGCCTGGGCCTGACCCGGCCGGAGCTCGCCGTGCTGCTGTCCTACGACAAGATGCGGCTGTTCCAGCAACTGCTGGACTCCGACGTGCCGGAAGATCCGTACCTGTCCAAGGAGCTGGTGCGCTACTTCCCGGCGCCGCTGCACGAGAAGTACGCCGAGCACATGCAGCGTCATCGGCTGAAGCGCGAGATCATCGCCACGGCGGTGACCAACTCCACGCTCAACCGCATGGGCGCCACCTTCATGATGCGCATGCAGGAGGACACCGGCAAAGGCCCCGAGGCGATCGCCAAGGCGTACACGGCGGCGCGCGAGATCCTCGATGCGCGCCAGTTGTGGGCGCAGATCGAGGCGCTGGACAGCAAGGTGGCCGAGGACACCCAGGTCGACGCGGTCAAGCAGGTGTGGTCGCTGCTGCGCCACATGACCCGCTGGCTGCTCAACCGCCCCGGCGGCTCGCTCGACATTGCCGAAAACGTGGCGCGCTATCAGACGGGCGTTTCCGCCCTGCGCAAGGTACTGCCCGAGGTGCTCACGCTCACCGGCAAGGGCGACTTCGCCTGCACCCAGGAGAAATGGGAAGGCCTGGGCATGCCGGCCGAGCTCAGCCAGCGACTGGCCCGCATGCCGGACCTGCGCGCTGCGCTGGACATGGTCGAAGTCGTGCAGCAAAGCGGCCAGCCGATGGAGAAGGTGGCCCAGGTGTTCTTCGAACTGGGTGAGGTACTGGATCTGGAGTGGTTGCGCGGCCAGATCGAGGCCTTGCCGGTCGAGGGCCACTGGCATGCGCAGGCCCGCGGCTCGCTGCTGGACGAACTGGGCCACCAGCACCGTGCGCTGGCGCTGCAGGTGCTGGGCATGGCCGGCGCGGCCGGCAATGTCTCGCCGGTGCAGGCATGGCTGCAGCGTGACGATGCGACCTTGCAGCACACCCGCAACATGCTGGCGGAAATCCTCACCCAGAACGCGGACTACCCGATCGCCTCGGTCGCCGTCCGCCGGCTGGCGCAACTGGCCCAGGTGCCGGTGTGATCTGAAGGTCCGACGCGGCGTGGGCCCCACACCTTCCCTCCCTTGCAAGCAGGGGAGGGTATTCCGGCATGTTCCGGCTCCGCGGTGATTTGCTCTGTTCCTCTCCCTGCTTGCAGGGGGAGGCTGGCGACCGTAGGGAGTCCTTCAGGTGAGGGGGTGCTCTTCGCGAAAGGTCAGGAATAGGGCTCATTCCCCGCTCTGTCGTACTCTTGGGGCACTTTCCGCCTCCTCGGGGTTTCCATGCGCATCGCCTTCGTCGCCAGTGACACCAGTGTCGCCCAGCAGGCGAGGCGCAAGCTGGTGGAGCGCTACGGCGACGTGCCGGCGGCCGAGGCGGAGCTGATCGTGGCACTGGGGGGCGATGGCTTCATGCTGCGCACCCTGCATCTGCACCGCGCACTGGACGTGCCGGTGTATGGCATGAAGCTGGGGCGGGTCGGCTTCCTGATGAACAAGCACAAGCTCGACGGTCTGCCCGAGCGGGTGGCCCGCGCGCACGCGGCGGAGCTGCATCCGCTGGAGATGCTGGTCACCGATGCGGACGGCACCAGCCATCAGGCGCAGGCGTTCAACGAGGTGTCGCTGCTGCGTCAGAGCAACCAGGCCGCGCACCTGGAAGTGAAGCTCAACGAGGCGGTAAAGCTGCCCAATCTGGTCTGCGACGGCATCATGGTCGCCACGCCGGCCGGCTCCACCGCCTACAACCTGTCCGCGCACGGGCCGATCCTGCCGCTGGACGCGAACGTGCTCGCGCTCACCCCGATCAGCCCGTTCCGTCCGCGCCGCTGGCGTGGTGCGATCCTGCCGCATCGCACCCAGGTGACGCTGCGCATCCTCGATCCGGGCAAGCGCCCGGTCAGCGCCACCGCCGATTTCCACGAGGTGCGCGACGTGCGCGAGGTGGTCGTGCGCCAGGCCGAAGGGCGCGGTGTGCGCCTGCTGTTCGACCCGGAACACAACCTGGAGCAGCGCATCCTGGACGAGCAGTTCGCCGCCGAATGAGAAGTGAGTGGAGAGGAGCGAGAGCGCGGCAGCGGCGTCGGTCTTCTCCCGCTTCTCACTCCTCCGCACTCACTCCTCGCCCTTTGCAGTAGATTCGCGGCATGAGCCAGCCAACCGTCCACGATCCCGCATCCACCACCGACAACCGCCTGGTCGTCGCCATCTCCTCGCGCGCGCTGTTCGACCTCGGCGACAGCCACGCGCTGTTCGAACGCGACGGCCTCGACGCCTACCGCAGCTTCCAGATCGAGCACGAGAACGAGATCCTGCAGCCGGGCGTGGCCTTTCCGCTGGTGCAGAAGCTGCTCGGGCTGAACAGGCTGGCCGGCGACGTGCCGCCGGTGGAGGTGATCCTGCTGTCGCGCAATTCCGGCGACACCGGCCTGCGCATCTTCAACGCGATCCAGCACTACGGGCTGGAAATCAGCCGCGCTGCGTTCACCAGCGGCGCGCCCACGTCCGACTACATCGCACCGTTCAAGGCCGACCTGTTTCTCTCGGCCAATGCCGAGGATGTCGGTCGCGCGCTCGCCGCCGGCGTGGCGGCGGCCACCATCCTGCCAAGCGTTGCGCCGCCTCGCATGAGCGAGCAGTTGCGCATCGCCTTCGACGGCGACGCGGTGATCTTCGGCGACGAGGGTGAGCGCGTCTCGCGCGAAGAGGGCCTCGAAGCGTTCCATCGCCGCGAGACCGAGCATGCCACCGAACCCTTGTCGGTCGGTCCGTTCCGCGGCTTCCTCACCGCGTTGCATCACCTGCAGACGGCGTTCCCGGCGGAGGATTCGCCGATCCGCACCGCGCTGGTCACCGCGCGCTCCGCGCCGGCGCACAAGCGCGTGATCCTCACCTTGCGCAAATGGGGCGTGCGCATCGACGAAGCGCTGTTCCTCGGCGGTCGCGACAAGGGGCCGTTCCTCGACGCCTTCGGCGCCGACATCTTCTTCGACGACTCACCGGCCAACGTCGAATCCGCGCGCCGGCACGTGGCCACCGGGCACGTGCCGCATGGGGTGAGCAACCGCTGATTCGTGCCGCCGCCGGCCGGTTCAGTGAACGTAGTTGAATGCGATGGCCGGGGTGATCGTGGTTGTCGTGTTGTGGCCCGTGACGACCCGGGCGCCGAGCAGCACGCCCATGCTGGGGCTCCAGCTGTATTCGACCGCCGGTGCGAAGCCGAACGCTTCGCCGGAGCCGGAGCTGTGGCTGAGCGCAGCGGCATCACCCGGCACCGCAAATCCGACCAGACGGGTGTCACGATGGCGCCGGTAGGTGACATCGAACGCCAGCACCCAACGCCGGCTCAGGCTGTATTCCCACGCCGCGTTGGCGAGAAAGGCATTGCCGGGCCGGGCGGTGCCGCGAAAGCCTTCCGTCGTGCCGTAGACGCTGACGTCTTCGACGCGCGCCTTGCCGGAAACGGACTGCCCCACGTTCAGGCGCATGCGCAGGATGCGCCCGTTCGCGAGCCAGAAATACGTCTGCGTGTTGATTTGCAACGTCGTGGTGGTGGCACCGCTGCCGAGGCCGTCACTGGGCCGGTTGCCGAGCCGGTCATGCTTTCCGCTGGGCAGCGTCTGCTGCAACTGGATGGATATCGTCGGCAGCGAACTGCCCTCGCGGGAGCGAGTGAGCCGGTACTGGGCCTGCACGCTGACGTCGCCGAACCCGACATGGGAACTGTCGGGGCCGCCGTCTACCCGGTTGTAACCCAGCACGGGAACCAGCCCGACCGTCAGCCGATCCGTGAGCCCGTAGAGCATGTAGGTCAGCGAGCCCCAACCGTCCGCGTGCGCTGAGGTCGCATCGTAAAGATAGGGCTCGATCAGGAAATGGCCGCGTGGCAGCGTCGCGGCCGAATTGGCCAGCATCGGACCGGTCCACCATGCATCGTCCTGCGACTGGCGTACCGGTTGCGACGTGGCAACGGACAGGTCGGCGGCGTGCTGCGCCCATGCCGCTGGTGCCAGCAATGCGCTGCCGGCCAGTACGCGGGGCAACAGTCGTCGTCGCAAAGTCCCGGTCAGTCTCATTTGCGGTCTCGTTTTTTTCAGGATGCCGGACGGAACGATCCATCCTTCGTCCCGGTCGGGCTATCCGTTTCTTGTTCAGATCCTGCGCCAGCCTTCCAGTCCGGTCAGCATCGCCGCGGCAATCAGCAGGCCGCCCACGCAGCGGGTGGCCAGCACGTTTGCACCCGGCCGGCCTTGCAGCCAAAGCCGGGCCCGATCGGCCATCAGGGCCGCGCCGCCGTAAATGCAGAACTGGTTGATGGCGATGATCAGCCACATCACGGTCGCCTGCAGCCACATGGGCCCGTATTCGGGGCGCAGGAACTGCGGGAACACGGCCAGCATGAACAGGTAGGCCTTGGGGTTGAGCAGGCTGGTCAGCATGCCCTGGCGAAAGGTCGCGGTGCGCGAGCGCGGCCGCGTATCCGGCTTCAGACCGAACGAGGCTTCGCTGCGCAGCAGCGAGATGCCGATCCACGCGATGTACAGCGCACCGGCCAGCAGCAGTGCATTGAACGCGCCGGGGACCAGCTTGATCAGCACGCTGATGCCCAGCGCCGTCATCACGACATGGCAGACGCCGCCGGCGATGATGCCGGCCACGGCGGCGAAGCCGCGGGTGCGTCCGCCGGCCAGGGTGCTGCCCAGCACGAAAGCCATGTCCAGACCGGGCAGCACGACGATGCCGAAGACCAGGGCGAAGAACAGCCACAGCTGCTCGTAGTGGTTCATGGCGCGGCCCCGACATCGGTGTCGGGCAGCCAGCGCAGACGCGAGCGCGGGGTCGGGTCCATCACCACGCGTTCCGGCGTGCCGCGCAGCAGGCCGCCGGCGGCGAGCGTCTGTTCCGCGGCGGCCAGTCGTGGCGCGAGTCGCTCATCCAGCGTGGCGTTGTCGCGGACCACGCCAAGCCACACCAGGAACGGCCCGTCCGTGCGTATCGGCAACTGCGGGAAGTTGTTCGGCAGGTCGAGCGACACCAGTACACCGGCCGGGTGCACGCCTCCGACACGGTAGCCGGCGAACGCGGCCTCGGCCTGTTCCGCGAAGGCTTCCTCGCGACCTTTCTTCACCGCGAAGATCTGCGCAACCACGACGCCATGCGCGCCGTGTTCCTCGGTGACCGGGTCGACCGCGGGCAGCACGGTGATGCCCTGATCCGCATGCAGGGGGCGCAGCAGCATCACGTTGTCGCTGTCCGGCAGGATCGCGTTGACCTTGATCCGGTGCTCCTTCCACAGCGGCCCGTAATAGAACGCCGCGTTGACGATCGGCCGCGCGTTGATGTCGTGGAAGCCGCGCAGCCAGGTGAAGCGGTTCGCATGTCCACGCTCGGTGAACTGGCCGAACACCATCGCGCCGAGCTGCTCGAAGGCTTCGGGAAAATACGCGTCGAAGTACTTGACGAAGTGCGTCAGCTCGCCGTCCGCGGTGACGTAGCGGCGAAATTCGACGACCTGGTAATTCCGGAGATGCTGCACGCTTTCCATCGTGGGAGCCTCGTTGGCGGGTCGGGCAGGTGCCGGCATGGCGGCGCCGAGCGCGATGCTCGCGACGATGCCGGACAACAGTCGTTTGGAGGGGTTCATGGGTATCCCTGGCCATAGCGCCGGATAGCGCAGGACCTACGCTAAAACCAATACAGGTCAATAATCGCCCTGATTTGTCGCTACCATCGCCGCCATGGCCAAACCCACCACCCGCGTGCTGGCGGTGCTCGACCTGCTGCAGAGCCACGGCCGCATGAGCGGCCCCGAACTGGCGCGCCGGGTCGGCGTCGACGTGCGCACCTTGCGGCGCTACATCGTGATGCTGGAGGACCTCGGCATCCCGCTCACTGCCGAGCGCGGACGCCACGGCGCCTACATGCTGGTCGCCGGCTTCAAGCTGCCGCCGATGATGTTCACCAACGACGAGGCGGTGGCACTGTCGGTGGGCATGGTGGCGGCGCGCGGGCTGGGCCTGGCCGAGGCGGCGCCGGCGGTGGAAAGCGCCCAGGCGAAACTCGCGCGGGTGATGCCCGATGGCCTGAAGCGCCACGTGCGCGCGATCGCCGATACGGTCAAGGTCGATCTGCTGCCTGCCACGACCACGCCGACCAGCAACGCCGCGCTGATCGCGCTGACCACCGCCGCACAGGCACAGCGGCGGGTGCGCATGAGCTACGACTCGGCCCAGGGCAGCCACACCGAGCGCGAGTTCGATCCGTACGGCCTGGCCTGGCGCGGCGGCGCCTGGTACGCGCTGGGCATGTGCCAACTGCGCCACGGGCTGCGCTCGTTCCGGCTGGACCGGATGGGCGAGGTGATCTTGCTGGACCGCCATTTCGAGCGTCCCGCCGATTTCGATGCACTGGAGCATCTGGTGCAGGGCATCGCCGGCATGTCGCGCGGCCGCGATATCGAGGTGTTGCTGCATGCGGACCTGCCGACCGCACGGCGCGCGTTCTCGCTGGGCTTCGGCCTGCTGGAGCCACTGGATGGCGGCGTGTTGTTGCGCAGCAGCGCCGACGACCTGGCCTGGTTTGCCCGCCAGCTCGCCGCGCTGCCGTTCGATTTCGAGGTCCGCACACCATCGGCATTGCGTGCCGAGCTGGCGCGTTGCGCCGTGCGCCTGCAGAGGCTGGTCAGATCATCCGGACGCGCTTCCACCAGCGCGTCACCTGTTCCTCGCGCACGAAGGTGAACAGGCCGGCGCCGAGGATGATCGCGATGCCGATTGCCATCGGCCAGTCCAGTCGGTCGTGGAAGAGCACGTAGCCGAGCAGCACGGCCCACAGCATCTGGCTGTACTGGGTCGGTGCGACGTGGTTCGCCGGTGCCTTCTGGGTGGCCAGCATCAGCAGCACGGAGCCGAGTGCGGCGAGCAGGCCATAGCCGAGCAGCAAGCCCCACTGGGCGAGGTCGGGCCAGCGGAACTTGGCCAGCATCAGCAGGCCGGCCACCAGCACCGAGCCGACCATGCCGGCGCCGTACAGGGTGACGCGTTTCTCGTGCGGCCCGGCCATGCGCAGC
>NZ_MWIO01000063.1 GCF_004799035.1 Rhodanobacter lindaniclasticus | reverse complement strand
CTGAGCGCGCTGACGGTGAGGTTCGCCTCGCGCGCAGCGCGCGAGAGATTGCCCTGGCGGGCGATCAACACGAACTGTTGCAGCAGCCCAAGCGGAAGCTTGCCCATCTTGAATATCTCTCAAGCCTGGCTTGCGAATATATCGCTTTTTCGGCGCTGCGCGCGCGCGTACCTTGAGCACACCCCAAGCCAGACACTCCCCCGAGGAGGTACCCCATGAGCTCGATCTGGAAAGATCTGCTGTTCCTGCACGGCCACCTGCTGCACAAGGACGACCTCGAATGGCGCGCGGAAGCGACGGCCACCGAAACGCCCGATACCGAAGCTGCCGAAGCGCCCGCCGCGCCCGACCGGAAAGCCGCGGCGCTGGCCTGCTGCGCGATCGTGTGGCCGCGCATCATGGCACCGCATTAGGAGCGCGGCCGGCTTGAATGCCGCTTGAAATGCACCATGTGGACAAGGGCGTGCGGCAACCATTGCCGCACGCCTTTCCCATGCGTGCTGCCAGCGGAGGCGTTCCATGCAACAGCGGTCACTCGGCAATTCATCCCTTTCGATCACCCCGCTCGCGTTCGGCGGCAACGTCTTTGGCTGGACGGTGGACGAGTCGCGCGCATTCGAGTTGCTGGATGCCTTCGTCGACGGCGGCGGCAACCTGATCGACACCGCCGACGTCTACCCGGCGTGGGTGCCGGGCAATCGCGGCGGCGAGTCGGAGACCATCATCGGCAAGTGGCTCAGGAAGAGCGGCAAACGCGACCAGGTGGTGATCGCCAGCAAGGTGGGCAAATGGGCGCGACACAAGGGACTGGCCCCGGTGAATCTGCAGATGGCGGTGGAAGACTCGCTGCGACGCCTGCAGACCGACCACATCGACCTGTATTTCGCGCATGAGGACGACGCCAGCGTGCTGCTGGCCGACACCCTGGGCGGTTTCGCGCGGCTTATCGAGCAAGGCAAGGTACGCGCGATCGGCGCCTCCAACTACGGCGCCGATCGCTTCGCCGACGCGCTGGCCGTGTCGAAGCAGCACAACCTGCCGCGCTACGAGGTGCTGCAGCCGGAGTACAACCTGGTCAGCCGTCGTGGCTACGAGACCGAACTGGAGCCGCTGGTTCGCCGCGAGAATGTCGGCGTGATCTGCTACTACGCGCTGGCCAGCGGCTTCCTCAGCGGCAAGTACCGCAAGGCGGCCGACCTTGCCGGCCACCCGGCGCGCAGCGGTGGCGTGCGCGCCTACCTCAACCCGCGCGGACTCGGCGTGCTGGCCGCGCTGGACGCGGTGGCCGCTGCCCATCACGCCACGCCGGCCCAGGTCGCGCTGGCCTGGTTGATGGCACGCCCCGGTATCAGCGCGCCAATCGCCAGTGCCACCAGCATGGCGCAGTTGAGCGAACTGCTCGGCGCCCTGCAGCTCTCGCTAGGCGCCGACGAAATCGCGGCGCTGGATCAGGCCAGCGCCTGATCCGCCGCAGTCACCGCATCACGCGGACAACAACCCCAGTGCCGCGTTGAGCGTGGCGCTGGGGCGCATCGCGCGACTCACCTTGCCCAGGTCCGGGTGGTAGTAGCCGCCGATGTCGACCGGCTTGCCCTGCGCCGCGTTGAGCTCGGCGACGATCTTGTCCTCGTTGGCGCCCAGCGCCTGCGCCAGCGGCGCGAAGCGGGCCTTCAGGTCGGCGTCCTCGTCCTGTGCCGCCAGCGCCTGCGCCCAGTACAGGGCCAGGTAGAAATGGCTGCCGCGATTGTCGAGTTCGCCGACCTTGCGCGAAGGCGACTTGTTGGTGTCGAGGAACTTGCTGTTGGCCTGGTCCAGCGTCTTGGCCAGCACCTCGACCCGGATGTTGTCGTCGCGCTGGCCCAGATGCTCCAGCGAGGCGGCCAGCGCGAGGAACTCGCCCAGCGAATCCCAGCGCAGGTGGTCTTCTTCCAGGAACTGCTGCACGTGCTTGGGCGCCGAACCGCCGGCGCCGGTCTCGAACAGGCCGCCGCCGGCCATCAGCGGCACGATGGAGAGCATCTTCGCGCTGGTGCCCAGCTCCATGATCGGGAACAGGTCGGTGAGGTAGTCGCGCAGCACGTTGCCGGTGACCGAGATGGTGTCCAGGCCCTGACGGATGCGCTCCAGCGAGAACTTCGTGGCGGCCACCGGATCCATGATGCGGATGTCCAGGCCACTGGTGTCGTAGTTCTTCAGGCAGCGCTCGACCTTGGCGATCACCTGGCGGTCGTGCGCGCGTTGCGGGTCCAGCCAGAACACCGCCGGCGTGTGCCGCGCGCGGCTCACCGCCAGCTTCACCCAGTCCTGCACCGGCGCGTCCTTGGTCTGGCACATGCGCCAGATGTCGCCGGCTTCCACATCATGCTGCAGCAGCACGTTGCCGGACTCGTCGATCACCTTCACCACGCCGTCGCCGGCGATCTGGAAGGTCTTGTCGTGCGAGCCGTATTCCTCGGCCGCCTGCGCCATCAGGCCCACGTTCGGCACGCTGCCCATGGTGGCCGGGTCGAACGCGCCATGCGCCTTGCAGTCCTCGATGGTGGCCTGGTACACGCCGGCGTAGCCGCGGTCGGGGATCACCGCCTTGACGTCCTGCAGCTGGCCCTGCGCGTTCCACATCTTGCCGGAGTCGCGGATCATCGCCGGCATCGAGGCGTCCACGATCACGTCGCTGGGCACGTGCAGGTTGGTGATGCCCTTGTCGGAATTGACCATCGCCACGCCCGGGCGCTGCGCGTACTCGGCGTCGAGGTCGGCCTTGATCGCGGCCTGGGTCGCCTCCGGCAGCGTGCCGAGGCGCGCATACAGGTCGCCGATGCCGTTGTTCGGGTTGAAGCCGGCCTGCTTCAGCGCGTCGGCATGTTTGGTGAGCACGTCCCGGTAGAACTCGCCCACCGCCACGCCGAACATGATCGGGTCGGACACCTTCATCATGGTGGCCTTCAGGTGCAGCGAGAACAGCACGCCGCGCTGCTTCGCGTCAGCGATCTGCGCGTCGATGAAGGCGGCCAGCGCGCGGCGCGACATCACCGCCGCGTCTATGATCTCGCCGGCGAGCAGCGCGGTCTTCGGCTTCAGCACCACCTGGCTGCCGTCCTTGCCGAACCACTCGATGCGCACGCTGCCGGCGTGCTCCACCGTCACGGACTTCTCGCTGCCGTAGAAATCGCCGCCGTCCATGTGTGCCACGTGGGTCTGCGAATCCTTGCTCCACGCACCCATCCGGTGCGGATGCTTGCGCGCGTAGTTCTTCACCGAGACCGGCGCGCGGCGATCGGAATTGCCCTCGCGCAGCACCGGGTTCACCGCACTGCCCTTGACCCGGTCGTAACGGGCCTTGATGTCCTTCTCGTCGGCGTCCTTCGGCTCGTCCGGATAATCCGGCAGCGCATAGCCCTGGGCCTGCAACTCCTTGATCGCGGCCTTCAGCTGCGGCATCGAGGCGCTGATGTTCGGCAGCTTGATGATGTTGGCTTCCGGCGCGGTGGCGAGACGCCCCAGCTCGGCGAGATCGTCCGCCATGCGCTGATCCTCGCGCAGCCGTTCGGGGAACAGCGCGATGATGCGCCCGGCCAGCGAGATGTCGCGCGTCTCGACCTTGATGCCGGCGGTGCCGGCGAAGGCGGCGACGATCGGCAGCAGCGACTGCGTGGCGAGGAACGGCGCTTCATCAGTCAGCGTGTAGATGATCTTGGACGACGTGGACATGGTCTGGGTGAACCTCTCTGCGGCCGCGTGCGCGGGTTGGATGGCGTTGCACGTCGGGCCGGATCGGTGCGTCGGCATGACCCCGGGCGCATTCAGCGTGCGTGCAATCCGCCCATTGTCGCGTTTTCGCCTGCCGCGGGAAAGCGCACCGCCGACACATGCTTGTCCCCGTCCCCGTGGCTCGCGCCAAACGAAAAGGGACGCGTTGCACGCGTCCCTTTCGATGGCCATGCACATCGTGGTCATTTTGCCGATGCGGATTTCAGCCATCACCGGACCGGCATGCGCTGCGCTGCGGCCCGTGCCACATGCACGTCCGCTGCCGCGCGGGTTGCGGCTACTTCACCGAGAAGTCCTTGCTGGCGACCTGGGTACCGTTCAGGGAAATGTCCACCTTGTAATTGCCCACCGGGAATCCGTCAGGCTTGCTGATCATGAACGCGGTGGTTTCCGGCCCCGTGGCGTCGAGTGTCTTGCTGTCCTCATGCACGGTCTGGCCGTCCTGGTAGGTCCACTTGGCGGACAGCGTGGCGTTGCCGCTGCCGCTGGTGTCGACCGAGGCGTAGATGGTGTCCTTGGGTGCGAAGCTGGTGCCGGCGGCAACGATCTTGTTGCTGGCGTCGACGGTCGAACCCAGTTCCACCGAGGTGAATGCCACCATCGCCGCCGGAGCAGGTGCCATGGTGGTCGGCGCCGTAGCCGCCGGCGGCGGCGTGGCCGGCACTTCCGAAGCCGATTCGTCTTTCTTCCCACAGGCGGTCAAGGCCAGAGCGGCAGCCAGTGATACGGCGAGGATCAGGGGTCGGGAAATCATCTTCATGAGGACATCTCCTGCTTCAGGATTTGGCGGGAATCTTCAGCACCTGACCGATGCGGATCTTGTCCGGATCGGAAAGCTGGTCGCGGTTCGCGTCGAAGATCTGCTTCCACACATTCGCGTTGCCGTAAAAATGCCTGGCAATCTTGGACAGGCTGTCACCCGCCACTACGGTGTAGGTCTTGGTTGCGTCGGCGGTCGAACTCACCTCCGACTGCACGTTGCTGAAATCGGCCTTCGGCGGCGCATCCGGCGCAGTGGATTTCACCCCGCCCTGTACATTGGAGAAGTCCGCCTTGGTGGTCTCGTTGCCCATCGCACGCGCCTCCGTCTCGGAAGAGGGGACAGGAATAGCGGCGGGTTGGTTAACAGGCCGTGATCAAGGCAGCAATCCGCAACCACCCGGATAGGCCCGGTTCAGCGCGGCGCCCGGGTCCCGCTCGTCGATCCACTCACCCTGAACGCCTGGAGGCGGGCCTTCGCGGAAGTCGGCAAGCCGTTCACCGTGGCGTGGATGGCTGCCGGGTACCGCTCATATCTCGGCGAGGCGTCGCCGACGCTGCGCCAGCTTGCGCTCGCGCCGGCGCGCGCTCCACGCCTTGCGCCGTTCGGCCAGGCAGGAGAACACCACGTACAGCGCCGGGGTGCTGAGCAGGGTGAGGCTTTGCGAGATCAGCAGGCCACCGATCAGGGCGATGCCGAGCGGGCGGCGCAGTTCGCTGCCTTCGCCCAGGCCGATGGCGATCGGCAAGGCGGCAAGGATGGCGACCATGGTGGTCATCATGATCGGGCGGAAGCGCACCAGGCAGGCTTCGCGCACGGCTTCCAGCGGCGGCTTGTGGTGTTCACGCTGGGCGACCAGGGCGAAGTCGATCATCATGATCGCGTTCTTCTTGACGATGCCGATCAACAGTACCAACGCGATCTGCGCCACCACCGACAACTCGGTGCCGGTCAGCCACAGCGCCAGCAGCGCACCGACGCCCGCCGCCGGCAGCGTGGACAGGATGGTGACGGGGTGGATCAGGCTTTCGTACAGCATGCCGAGCACGATGTAGACGGTGACGATCGCGGCCAGCACCAGCCACAGCATGCCGCTCTGCGACTCCTGGAAGCGGCGAAAGTCCCCGCCCATGTTGAGCTTGATGTCGCCGGGCATGCGCATGTTGCCCACGGTGGACTGGATCACCTGCATCGCCTGGCCCATGCTCACCCCGGGAGCGAGGTTGAAGCTCAGGTCCATCGTGGTGAACTGGTTCTGGTGGGTGATCTGCGAAGGCGCGAGGCCGGGTTCCTGGCGGGCGAAGGCGCTGATCGGCACCATCCGCCCCTGGTTCGATTTCACGTAGACGCGATTGAGCGCATCGGGCGTGGCCGTCTGCGCGGGCAATGCGTTGACCACCACGCTGTACTGGTTTATGTCCGAGTAGATGGTCGATACCTGGCGCTGGCCGAAGGCGTCGTACAGCGCGCCGTCGATCGCGCCGATGGACACGCCCAACCGTGCCGCCGCATCGCGGTCGATCACGATGTTCTGGCGCAGGCCGCCCTCCTCCACGTCGCTGCCCACGTCGCTCAACAGCGGGTTCTTCTTCAGCTCGGTCACCAATCGCGGCAACCACAGTTGCAGCGTGGCGAGGTCGTTGCCCTGCAGCGAGACCTGGTATTGCGCGCCCTGGCTGGTGCCGCCGCCACCGCCGCTGGGCAGATCCTGCACGGCACGCAGGCGCAGGTGCAGGTCGGGATACTTTGCCGCCTTGGCGCTCAACCGGGCCAGCACGGTAAAGGTGTCGTCGGTACGACCCTCGCTGCGCGTCTTGAGATCGATGTTGAACGAACCGCTGGCACCCTGGCGGCTGCTGCCCAGTCGCGTGCCCACCGTGGCCACGTCCGGGTCGGCCAGCAACATCGCCGTGAGCCGCTCCAGCCGCTGCCGGCTCTCGACGAACGACACCGTGGCGCTGGAAGTGGCGCGGCCCCAGATCAGGCCGGTGTCCTGCTGCGGGAACAGGCCGGTCTTGACCACGGTGAACAGGTAGAACGTGGCGGCGATCAGCGCCAGCGGCGTCAGCGCGAACGCCAGCACGTGGCGCAGCGAGAAATCCAGCGCCCGCCGGTACACGCGCAGCATGCCGGCGTGGAAGCGGTCCAGCACGTGGCTGCGCACGTGCGCAGCCCCGGCGCGTGCACGATGGCCGCCGAGGAAGCGCCCGCACAACGCCGGGGTAAGTGTCAGCGAAACCACCGCCGACACAGCAATCGCCGCCACCAGGGTCACCGCGAACTCGTGCATGAACATGCCGGTGACGCCGCCGGCGAACAGCAGAGGGATGAACACCGCCACCAGCGAGGCGGTAATCGAGACGATGGTGAAGCCGATCTCGCGCGCGCCGGCCAGGGTGGCCTGCTTGCGGTCCATGCCCTCGTCGATGTGGCGGATGATGTTTTCGATCACCACGATCGCATCGTCCACCACGAAGCCGATCGCGATCACCAGCGCCAGCAGGGTGAGGTTGTTGAGCGTGTAGTCGAGGATGTACATCGCCACGAACGCGCCGGCCAGCGACAGCGGCACCGCCACCGCGGCAATCAGCGTGGGCGCGAGGCGGCGCAGGAACAGCGCCATGGTCAGCACCACCATCGCCAGCGAGATCAGCAAGGTGGCCTGCACCTCGTGCAGCGAGGCCCGGATGGTCGGCGTGCCGTCGAAGAACGGGGTGAGCCGCGTGCCCGGCTGCAGGAACGTGCGCAGTGCGGGCAGTTGTTCCTTGACCAGGTCCACCGTGGTGATGACGTTGGCGTCGGACTTCTTGTACACATACATCAGCACTGCCGGCCGACCGCCGAACCAGGCCGCCTGGTAGGCGTCCTCGGTGCCGGCATAGACGTCCGCCACGTCGGCCAGCCGCACCGGCGTGCCGTCGTGGCTGGCCACCACCAGCTTCGCGAAATCCGCGGCGCTGTGCAGCGAGGTGGTCGCGGCCACCGCCATGCGCGTCTTGCCGTCGCTGAGGAAACCTTCCGGCGAAGTCACGTTGGCCGCGCGCAAGGCGTTGCGCAGCTGGTCCGGCGACAGGCCCATCGCGTTGAGCGCACGCAGGTTCACGTCGACGCGGATGGCCGGGGTCGAGGCGCCGGCGATCTCCACCGACGAAACACCCGGCAACTGGCGCAGGCGCTGGGCCAGCAAGGTGTCGGCGACGTTGTAGAGATCGCCCGCGGCCTGCGTATCGGAGGTCAGCGCGAAGGCGATCACCGGATCGTCGTTGGGGTTGGCCTTCTGGTAGCTGGGCGCGCCGCTGAGGCCGCTGGGCAAGTCGGGCGCTGCCGCATTGATCGCCGCCTGCACGTCGCGCGCCGCCGAATCGAGGTCGGTGCCGTTGCGGAACATCATGAAGACGAAGGTGCGCCCTTCCGAACTGGACGAGCGCATCGTCTCGATGCCGGGCACCTGGCCCAGGTGCCGTTCCAGCGGCGCGGCCACGGTGGAGGCCATGGTGCTGGCGTCAGCGCCGGCCTGGCTGGCCTGCACGAAGATCGCCGGGAACTGCATGTTCGGCAGTGCCGACACGCCGAGCAGGAAGTAGCAGATCATGCCGCCGACGAACAGGCCGATCGCAAGCAGGCTGGTGCCGATCGGACGGCGGATGAAGGGGCCGGAGACATTCATGCGGGGAACACAACCGTGATGCGGGCGGCACGATGCCGGGCGGGAGGCAAGTGGATCATCCCACCCTCAACGCGCCAGCGGCAAAACGGTTGATCCGGACGCCGAAAGAAAAGCCCCTGCCGGCTTCGCGCGGGCAGGGGCAAGAGGCAAGCCGTCGGATCACGCCGTGCGGTCGGCCCGCGCGTGCTCCAGCGCACGCTGTTCGCGTCGCGCGGCCAGCCAGTCGGAGAAGCGCTCCATGTACAGGTAGATCACCGGCGTGGTGTACAGCGTCACCAGCTGCGACAGCAGCAGGCCGCCGACGATCGCCACGCCGAGCGGTCGGCGCAGCTCCGAGCCGATGCCGGTGCCCAGCGCCAGCGGCAGCGCGCCGAGCATCGCCGCGGCGGTGGTCATCATGATCGGGCGGAAGCGCAGCAGGCAGGCGCGGCGGATCGCGTCATGCGCGTTGAGGCCGGTGCGGCGTGCCTCGATCGCGAAGTCGATCATCATGATCGCGTTCTTCTTGACGATGCCGATCAGCAGCACGATGCCCACGATGCCGTCCACCGACAGGCTCATGCCGAACATCATCAGCGCCAGCAGCGCGCCCACGCCGGCCGGCGGCAGGGTGGAGATGATCGTCAGCGGGTGGATGTAGCTCTCGTACAGCACGCCCAGCACGATGTAGATCACCACGATCGCGGCCAGCAGCAACAGCACCTCGTCGCCCAGCGAGGAGTTGAACTCGGCGGCCTTGCCGATGAACTGGCCGCGCACCTGCGGCGGGAAGTTCAGCTCCGCGTTGATCTGGTGGATCGCCGACACCGCGTCGGACAGCGAGTAGCCCGGCGCCACGTTGAACGACAGCGTCACCGCCGGCAGCTGCTGCTGATGGCTGACCACCAGCGGTGCGCTGGTGACTTCGGCACTGGCCAGCGAGGACAGCGGGATGGTGCCGCCGCCGCCCAGCGCGATGCCGATGTTGCCGGTGTTGCCGATGCCGCTGGGCGTGGCCGAGTTGCTCGACTTCACCTGGCCGAAGCTGGTGGCGTTGCTGCCGGTCAGCGCGCCGGAGCCGTTGCCGCGCACGGTGAGCTTGTTGAGCAGGTCGGTGCTGTTGCGGAACTCCGGCGCCACCTCCAGCACCACGCGGTACTGGTTGAGCTGGGTGAAGATGGTGGAGATCTGGCGCTGACCGAAGGCGTCGTACAGGGTGTCGTCGATGGTCTGCACCGGCACGCCCATGCGGCTGGCCTTCTCGCGGTCGATGGTCAGCTTGAGCGCGTTGCCGCGGTCGGCCAGGTTGTTGCTGACGTCGGCCAGCTCCGGGCGCTGGCGCATCGCGCGGGTCATCTGGTCGGCGTACTTGGCCAGCTCGGTCGAGTTCACCTCGGACAGCGCGTACTGGTATTCGGTGGCCGACACGGTGCTGTCCAGGGTCACGTCCTGTACCGGCTTCAGGTACAGCGCCACGCCCGGGATGTCGGCCACGCTCTGCTGCAGCCGCGGCAGCAGCTTGTCCAGGCCGTCGCGGTCGCCGCGATCCTTCAGCACGATGCTGAGCTGGCCCTGGTTCAAGGTCGGGTTGATCGTGCCGGCGCCAATGAAGGCCGCCACGCCGGCCACCGCCGGGTCCTTGCGCAGCGCTTCGGCCACGGCCCGGGTGCGCTGCTCCATCGCCGGGAACGCGATGTTGTCGTCGGCCTGCACCACGCCGGTGATCAGGCCGGTGTCCTGCTCGGGCAGCAGGCCCTTGGGGATGGCGATGTACAGGAACACGGTGAGCACCACCGCGGCGCCGGCCACCAGCATGGTCAGGCGCTGGTGGTCGAGCACCCAGTCCAGCGAGTTTTCGTACACATGCACGGTGCGCGCCCACACGGTGCGCTTGCCGGCGGCGGCGTGGCGTTCGTGCGCGTCGTCGCCCTCGGGCAGCTGGTCGGGCTTGAGCAGGTAGGCGCACATCATCGGCGTCAGCGTCAGCGACACCAGCATCGAGATGCTCACCGCGATGGTCAGCACCCAGGCGAACTCGTGGAACAGCCGGCCGGTGACGCCGGGCATCAGCAATAGCGGCAGGAACACCGCAACCAGCGACACGGTCAGCGACAGCACGGTGAAGCCGATCTCCTTCGCACCGATCTCGGCGGCTTCCTTGCCGCTCTTGCCCTGCTCGATGTAGCGCACGATGTTCTCGATCATCACGATCGCATCGTCGACCACGAAGCCGGTGGCCACCGTCAATGCCATCAGCGACAGGTTGTCCAGCGACATGCCGGTGAAACTCATCACCCCGAACGTGCCCAGCAGCGACAGCGGCACCGCGGTGGCCGGGATGATGGTGGCCCACAGCCGGCGCAGGAACACGAAGATCACGCCCACCACGAGGAACACGGTGAGGATCAGGGTGAACTCCACGTCGTGCACCGAGGCGCGGATGGTCACCGTGCGGTCGGCGAACACGTCCAGGTGCACGTCGGCCGGCAGCGCGTTGCGCAGTTCGGGCAGGATGCGGCGGATCTGCTCCACCGTCTGCACGATGTTGGCGCCGGGCTGGCGGCGCACGTCCAGCAGCACCGCCGGTTTGCCGTTGGCCCACGCGGCGAGCTGGTCGTTCTCCACGCCGTCGACCACCTTGGCCACGTCGGACAGACGCACCGGCGAGTTGTTCTTGTAGCTGATGATGGTGTTCTTGTACTGCTCGGCATCGGCCAGCTGGTCGTTGGTGCCGATCGAGTAGCTCTGCGTCTTGCCGTTCAACGTGCCCTTGGGCGCGTTGACGTTGGCCTGGGTCAGCGCGCTGCGCACGTCCTCCATGGTCAGGCCGAGATTGGCCAGCTGCGCCGGATTGACCTGGATGCGCACGGCCGGGCGCACGTTGCCGGCAATCGAGACCAGGCCCACGCCCTGCACCTGCGACAGCTTCTGCGCCAGGATCGAGTCGGCCAGGTCGTTGACGTCGCGCAGCGGGCGGCTGTCCGACTGCAGCGCCAGGGTGAGGATCGGCGCATCGGCCGGGTTGACCCGGTTGTACACCGGCGGATACGGCAGGTTGCCGGGCAGCGTGCCCTTGGCCTGGTTGATCGCCGCCTGCACGTCCTGCGCGGCGATGTCGATGTCGCGGCCCATGTTGAACTGCAGCACGATCGTCGACAGGCCCGCGGACGAATCCGAACTCATCATGCTGAGCCCGGAGATCTGGCCCAGGTTGCGCTCCAGCGGCGTGGTGATCAGCGTCGCCATGGTGGTGGCGCTGGCACCGGGGTACTGCGTGGTCACCACCAGGCTGGGCGCCTCGATCTCCGGCAGCGCGGACACCGGCAGCTGGCGGAAGCCCAGGATGCCGAGCAGCAGCACCGCCACCATCAGCAGCGAGGTGGCGATCGGGCGGCGAATGAAGAGGGTGGAGAAGCCCATGACTATCCGTGACGAAGTGGAGCGGCAGCTGCCGCGTTCGAGACGCGCATGCCCCCGCGGCAAGGCCGCGGGCTCATGCGGACATCAGCGGCGACCGCGGCCACCCTTGTTGTCCTGCTTGGACTTCTGCAATTCCGCCGCGGTGGGTGCGGCCGGCACTTCGCCCGGCTTGAGCGGGTTGACCTTGCTGCCGGGCTTGAGCCGGAACTGGCCTTCGGTCACCACCTTGTCGCCGACCTTGAGCCCGCTGCCGATCATCACGTGGCTGTCGCCGACTTCGCCGGCCACCACGATCGACTGCATCTTGACCGTGTTGTCGCCCTGCACCAGGTAGACGTAATCGCCGTCCGGCCCTCGCTGCACGCCCTGCGAGGGGATCACCAGGCCGCCATCGACGGTGTTCACCAGCAACCGCACGTTGACGAACTGACCCGGCCACAACTCGTTGTGCTCGTTGCCGAATTCGGACTTCAGGCGGAACGTGCCGGTGCTGGTGTCGATCTGGTTGTCGATCACCTTGAGCACGCCGCCGCTGGCGATCGGGTGGGCGTCGACGCGATCGAGCGCGGTGACCTCCAGCGGCTTGCCGCCCTGCGCCGCGCCACGCACCATGTCCAGGTTCTGCTCGGGCAGGGTGAACATGACGTTGATCGGGTGCAGCTGGGTCAGCGTGACGATCGGGCTGGAGGTGGTCACCACGTTGCCCGGGTCGACCGCGCGGATGCCGGCCAGGCCGTCGATCGGCGAACGGATCTCGGTGTAGTCGAGCTGCACCTTGGCGTCGCGGACCGCCGCCTCGTCGGCCGCCACCGCCGCCTCGTACTGGGCCACGGTGTTCTTCTGGGTGACCTGGTCGATCTTGGCCACGTACTGGCTGTACTGGGGATCCTGCGTGCGCTGGTAATTGCTGCGCGCGGTGGCCAGCAGCGACTGGTCCTGCTTGCGCCGGGCGACTGCCTGGTCATAGCTGGCCTGGAAGGTGCGCGGATCGATGCGCGCCAGTACCTGGCCCTTGGTCACCGGCTGTCCTTCGGTGAAGTCGATGCTGAGCAGCCGGCCCGAGACCTGCGGCAGCACCGTCACCGTGTTGAGCGCCTGCACCGTGCCCAGCGCGGTCAGGTAGACCGGCACGTTCTGCTTGGCCACCGGCACCACGGTCACCGGCACCGGCGGTGCGTTGTCCTTGCCGTCAGCGCCCTTCGCGCCGGCGCCGGCGGGCTTGTGCAACACGCGGACGGCGACCACGGCCACGATGACCACCGCCAGCACGATCAACGCGATCTTCCAAAAACGCGACATGTAGAACTCCTGGATTGAACCGGGGCTGGCAGCCGGCCAAGGCCGCCGCCGCAGGAACCACGCGGGCAAACGCACCCGCATGGTCAAAGCATAGGTGTACGTGAACCGCCTTGAACAATGCCGGTAGACAGGGGTGGGGCATGACCGATGGCAGGGTTTCGCGCCCCGCCGCAATGCAGACCGGCCCGGGTGCAGAACGTTCCGGGCACCGCGTCGGGATACAGGCGATCCGGTTACCCTGAAACTTGTCGGGCGCTTCGTTTATAATACCGGACTGGTCGCCAGCGCGCCCCGAGGGTGCGGTCCGGATACCGGCAGCAGGGGTTGGGGCATATCGAGGTCTTCGACCCTGGCGGCTGCAGCGGTTTCGCGATTCCGGCGTGATGGCAAGGCAACAAGGCGGCCCAAGCCCGCCCACTGACAGGAGTACGTGCGTGAGCGGTCCCCTTAGCAAATCCGACCAGGGCTTCCTGCGTCAGTTCTCGCTGACCATCGGCGGGCTGATGGTCCTTACCGTGGTGCTGGTGTTGTCCGCGCTGACGATCAACAACAGCGAACCCAAGGAAACCAACCCGAACCACCCGGCCACCGTTGCCGCGCGGATCGCCCCCGCCGGTGCCGTCTACGCCGGCGACACCGGTCGCGCCGCCATGCAGGCTGCAGCCGACGCCGCGGCCAAGGCCGCCGCCTCCCAGGTGGCCTACGGCGGCACCACCGACGGCAAGGAAATCTACGACCACCTGTGCACCAGCTGCCACACCGCCGGCATCGCCGGTGCGCCGAAGCTGGGCGACAAGGCCATGTGGGGCCCACGCATCAAGCAGGGCATCGACGTGCTGGTCAAGCACGCGATCGACGGCTACCACGGCCCCGACGGCAACTTCATGCCGCCCAAGGGCGGCAACCCCGCGCTCACCGACGAGCAGGTCACCGCCGCCGTGCACTGGATCGCGGATCAGGCGAAGTAATCGCCTGATCCAACAAGCTGTCTCCAAACGCCGCCCCCGGGCGGCGTTTTCGTTTGCCCCTCCCCTGCTTGGAGGGAGAGGGGTCACGCCGCGCAGTGAAGGCAAGAGCACCCCTCCCCAACCCTCCCCTGCTGCGCAGGGGAGGGAGCAGAGCTGGAACCAGTCAATCGGCGTGCGTGTCGATCCACCGCTGCGCGAACACCTGCAATTCCGGGAAGAACGCTTCGAAACTCTGCTGCAGCGCCGCTTCGTGCTGGCGCAGCACCGGCAAGGTGGAACCCAGCGGGTTGGCGCGGGTGAGTCGTTGCCCGATCCCGGCCAGTGCCCGGCCCAGCACCGCGCGGTCGGCGTAGCCGGCCGGCAGGTCGTTGGCTTCCATGTAGGCGCGGAACCGGCGCAACGCGGGCGTCAGCAAGGCATCGCGACGCTGCAGCAGTCCACGCAGGCCGAGCGAGCAGTCTTCCAGCGGTTGGGCGCTCCAGTGCGAAAAATCCCGCGCGAGCAAGTGGTCGAACCACATGTCCAGCAGGATGCCGCCGTAGCGGCGATACGGCGGCGGCAGCTGTGCCTTGGCGACCAGCACGGCGGGATGGGCGTCGGTGTAGACATCGATGGCACGATGCAGGCGGATGCCGCGGATCACCTGTGGCGGGAACTGCGCCGGATCGGGCTGGCCGTGCACGAAATCGCCCAGCATCCCGCCCAGTTGCAGCGCTTCGTCGTCGCCAGCCAGCAGGACATGCGCCAGGTGGTTCATCCGCGCGGGCAGCGGATCGGCGTCGCGGTTATGATCTTGGGCATGAACCCCGCCTCGTTCCCTGCCGACCCTGCCGGCTTTCCGGATGTCGCTGCCAGTTTCGTGCTGGCAGGCCCGGTCGGCAAGCTGGAAACCGCCACCGACGTCGCCGAACCCGCCTGCGCACGCCGCGGCGTGGCGGTGATCTGCCATCCGCTGACCAGCGAGGGCGGCAGCATGCACAACAAGGTGGTGACCATGGCCGAGCGCGCGCTGCGCGAATCGGGGCTGGACACCGTGCGCTTCAATTTCCGCGGGGCAGGCGACTCCGAGGGCAAGTTCGACAAGGGCCGCGGCGAGCGCGAGGATCTCGCCGCCGTGGTCGCCTGGGTGCGTCGCGTGCGGCCCGACGACGCGCTGTGGCTGGCCGGTTTCTCGTTCGGCAGCGGCGTGAGCATCGCCCAGGCAGTGCCGCTGCGTGCCGATGCACTGATCAGCATCGCGCCACCAGCGGGCCGTTACGGGCTCGACAAGATCAAGCCGCCGACCTGTCCCTGGCTGGTCGTGCAGGGCGAGGCGGACGAAATAGTCGAACCGCAGGCCGTGTTCGACTGGATCGCCAGCCTGGAACACCCGCCCGAACTGGTGCGCATGCCCGACACCAGCCACTTCTTCCATCGCCGCCTGATGGATCTGCGTGGCGCGATCAAGCACGCCGTGCGCGACTGGCTGCCGCCGACACGCCAGGCCTGACCCTCTCCATGACCGAAACGTTCTTGCTCGCGCCCAGCGCGCGTTATGCCGAAGGCGTGGCCGCCCATCGCTGGGAGTCCGACCCTGCGCAGCTGGCGCTGCTGGCCGAGTTCGACCGCATGCACGCGGCCCTGTGCGCCGAGCCGGTTGCCGAGAACGGCCTGTTCGGCCGGCTGAAATCGTTGCTGGGCAACGAGCCTCCGGCTGGCGTGCCCGGGTTGTACCTGTGGGGCAGCGTGGGACGCGGCAAGACCTTCCTGATGGATCTGTTCGCCGCCAGCCTGCCGCACGGCGTGGTGTTGCGGCGGCACTTCCACCGCTTCATGGGCGAGGTGCACGACAGCCTGCGCGCGCTGGGCGAGCGGCAGAGCCCGCTGGTGGAGGTCGCCGCCGGCATCGCCGAGCGCTGCCGCGTGTTGTGCCTGGACGAGTTCCTGGTCAACGACATCGGCGATGCGATGATCCTGGCCAACCTGCTCGATGCACTGTTCGAGCGCGGCGTGAGCCTGGTCACCACCTCCAACACCGCGCCGTCGGACCTGTACCGGGACGGCCTGCAGCGCGCCCGCTTCCTGCCCGCGATCGCGCTGATCGAGCAGCACTGCCACGTCGTCGAAATGGTTTCCGCGCACGACTGGCGCCTGCGCGCGCTGACCCAGGCGCCGGTCTACCTGACCCCGCCCGGCGCCGAGTCGCATCGCGCGCTGGAGCGCATCTTCGCCAGCCAGGTCAGCAGCACCATCGAACTCGACGGCACGTTGCACATCAACGGCCGCGACATCCCGTTCCACAAGCGCGCCGAGAACATCCTGTGGTTCCAGTTCGCCGCGCTGTGCGAAGGCCCGCGCGCCGTGGCCGACTACATCGCGCTGGCCAAGGCCGGCCCGACGGTGATCGTCGCCAACGTGCCGCAGTTCACCATCTACAGCGAAGACGCGGCGAAACGCTTCGTGCAACTGGTCGACGAGTTCTACGACCGGCGCGTGAAGCTGGTGCTTTCCGCCGCCGCTCCGATCACCGAGCTCTACGATGGTGAACGCCTGCGCGCCGAATTCGGCCGCACCGAATCGCGCCTGATCGAGATGCAGAGCGAGGAATATCTGGCGCTGGAACACCGCGCGGAGTAGACCGCCGCCGGATCAGGCCTCGGTGACGCCCGGATGCGCCTGCACGAAGCGCCGGTGATGCAGCAGCACGCCGCTGTAGTAGCAGATGTAGTAACCCACCAGCTGGCCGATCACCAGCATGGTCAGCGGACTGGAGGCGTAACCCATCGGCTGCGCCGGATAGGCGCCGACTTGCGCCGCGGCCGCCGCGTGCCGCATCTGCGGCCACACCACCAGGAACCGCCAGGCCAGGCGTCCCAGCAGCAGTACGGTGAGCAGGCCGCCGATCCACGGGTTGGGCACATAGCAGTCGCCCTTGCGCGGGTCGACCTCGAAGCTAGTCAGGCGCAGGCCGAGCAGGCCGAGCACCGCACCGATCAGCACGCCACCGACCAGGCCCTCGGCCAGGGCCATCCGGTGCAGACCGCTCAGCGCGAGCACGCAGCCCAGGAACGAAAACGCCACGATGCGGAAGATCATCCGCTTGCGCCGGATCGGCTGGCGGCCGAACTGGCGGCTGACGCGTCGCCAGACCAGCAAGGCGACGATCGGCAGCATGATCAGGTAGCTGGTCAGGTGGGCAGGCATGCGGCCACTCCATGCAACGACGTGGAACCAGCTTAGCGGGGCCGGGCCGGGGCGACGACTGACATTCGTCACCCTCTCGCCATGCGCGGTCGCTACGACGCGGCCGACTCGAAGAACATCAGGTACACCAGCCGGCCGTTCTCCATGCTGTCGCCGAACGCCTCGCCGGCGGTGTGCCACAGCCAGGGCCGCAGCAGTACCAGGCGGTTGAAGCGCATCGGCGCGCGCATGGTCATCTCCCACTTCGAATCATCGTTGCTGTCCTGCTCGATGATGTCGCGGTACATCTCCTGGTTCGACGCGTAGCCGAGCGCCGCCCGTTCGGCGGCATTGATCGGTGCGCGATCGGTGTTGGTGCGGCGATGGCGGAAGAACTCGGTGCCGCCGTGGCAATCCTCCGGCCGGCTCAGGTAGAGGATGCCCGACCAGTGCGCTCCGCTGTCGATGTGCACCCTGGCGCGGCCCTTGTCCTGCGCCAGGGTGATGCGGAACTTGGCGTGCGACTGCGGCGGCGAGATGGCCTTCAGTGGCTCGCCAACCAGCCTGGATACCTGCTGCGCCAGTCCGCCAACGTCGATGCGCTCCAGCGAATTGCGCCCGGGGAACGCGCCATCCTGCTCGGGATAGGTCAGCCGCAGCGCCGCGTCGCGCAGTTCATGCGCGTTGCCGAGGAAATCGTCGACGATGATCAGTGAAGTGGGCATGGCACGCCGGGATGGTGGGGGGCGATGACGCGACGGGCTACTTCGCCTTGCCCTGGTTGGCCACCGCGGCCATCTTCGCCGCGATCGCCTCGGCGTCGCCGAGATAGTAGTGGCGCAGCGGCTTCAGCTCGTCGTCGAACTCGTACACCAGCGGCACGCCGTTGGGGATGTTGAGCTCGACGATCGCCTCGTCGGAGATGCCATCCAGATACTTCACCAGCGCGCGCAGCGAGTTGCCGTGCGCGGCGACCAGCACGCGCTGGCCGGCCTTGATCGCCGGCGCCAGCACCTGGTGCCAGTACGGCAGCACGCGCGCCACGGTGTCCTTCAGGCATTCGGTGTCGGGGATGTCCTTCGGATCGAGCGTCGCATAGCGTGGGTCGTGCACCGATTCGTTCTTGTCGCGATCCAGCGGCGGCGGCGGCACGTCGTAGCTGCGGCGCCAGATCTTCACCTGCTCCTCGCCGTATTTCGCCGCGGTCTCGGCCTTGTTCAGGCCGGTGAGGCCGCCGTAGTGGCGCTCGTTGAGGCGCCAGTCGGTGACCACCGGCAGCCACATCAGGCCCATTTCGTCCTGCACGCCCCACAGCGTGCGCACGGCTCGCTTGAGCACCGAGGTGTGCGCCACGTCGAAGCTGTAGCCGCTTTCGGTCAGCAGGCGGCCCGCCTCGCGCGCCTCGGCCCTGCCCTGCTCGGTGAGGTCGACGTCGGCCCAGCCGCTGAAACGGTTGTCGAGGTTCCACTGCGATTGACCGTGGCGGATCAGGACGAGCTTGTGCATGGCTGCGCTCAGCAAAAACGGGATGAACCGTGAATGGTGCAGTGCAGCCCCGGCAGCGTCAAATCGGACCCTGCCACAGGTCATGGCAAACCTTTGCCGCTGGGGCGGCATCCTAGGAGTGTGCGCGGCAGAAACCGCCCACGCTCCCAGAGACTCCCACCGACCACGGAGGCTGCCATGCGCCGCATTTCGACCCTTCTTCTCCTGTGCACGTTTGCCTTGCTGCCCGCGCTGGCGGCGGCCCGCGACGGCGACATCGACAAGGTCAACGGCGCGGTACGCGTCGAGGCTGGCCAGCAGGCCGGCAACGTCAGCTCGGTCAACGGCGCGGTATACGTGGGCGACGGCGCCACCGTGCGCGAGGCCAGCACGGTCAATGGCGCAGTGGAGCTGGGCGACCGCACCCAGGCCACCGCGGTGGACACCGTCAACGGCTCGATCACGCTGGGCGAGGCCAGCAAGGTCAGCGGCGAGGTGAGCGCGGTCAACGGCAGCATCCGCCTGGCGCGCGGCGCCGAGGTCGGCGGCAAGCTGGGCAACGTCAACGGTGCGATCGTGCTGCACGCCGCCCACGTCGCCGGCGGGCTCTCCACGGTAAGCGGCGACATCACCGTGGGCGAGAACTCGCGCGTCGAAGGCGGCATCCTGGTCGACAAGCAGCACGGCTGGTTCAACTTCAACAGCCGCAAGCCGGTGGTGGTGATCGGTCCGCACGCCGTGGTGCAGGGCACGCTGGAGTTCCGCCGCGAGGTGGAACTGAAAGTCAGCGACAGCGCGCAGATCGGCCCGGTAAAGGGCGCCACGGTGGAGAAGTTCAGCGGGGCCACGCCGTAAGGCCGCAGGGCGGGCAGTGCCCGCCCTGCGTACGGGATTGCGTCAGAGCCAGTTGCGCGGCTTCAGGTAGTCGGCCAGTTTCGCTTCGGCGGAGCCGGCTTCCGGCTGGTATGCATACTCGAAGCGCACCCGCGGCGGCAGGCTCATCAGGATCGACTCGGTGCGCCCGCCCGACTGCAGGCCGAACAAGGTGCCGCGGTCGTAGACCAGGTTGAACTCCACGTAGCGGCCGCGCCGGTACAGCTGGAACTCGCGCTCGCGCTCGCCGTACGGCGTGCCCTTGCGGCGCTCGACGATCGGCAGATAGGCATCGAGGAACCCCTGGCCGACGTCGCGGGTGAACGCGAAGCAGCGCTCGAAACCGCCCTCGTTCATGTCGTCGTAGAACAATCCGCCCACGCCGCGCGTCTCGTCGCGATGCTTCAGGTAGAAGTACTCGTCGCACCATTTCTTGTAGCGCGGATACACGTCTGCGCCATACGGTTCGCACAGGTCGCGCGCCACGGTGTGCCAGTGGCGCGCGTCCTCGTCCACCGGATAGAACGGAGTGAGGTCGAAGCCGCCGCCGAACCACCACACCGGCTCCACGCCCTCCTTGCTCGCCTCGAAATAGCGCACGTTGGCGTGGGTGGTCGGCACGTGCGGATTCTTCGGGTGCAGCACCAGCGACACACCGGTGGCGATGAAGCTGCCGCCGGCGAGCTCGGGCCGGTGCGCGGTGGCGCTGGGCGGCAGCTGATGGCCGTGCACGCGCGAGAAGTTCACCCCGGCCTGCTCGAACACCGCGCCATCGCGCAGTACGCGGGTGCGCCCGCCGCCGCCCGCCGGGCGCGTCCACGCATCCTCGACGAAGCGCGCGCCGCCGTCGGCCTGCTCGATCGCCGCGCAGATGCGGTCCTGCAGTTCGCGCAGGAAGGTTTCGGCAAGGTCGGCTTGTGCGCTCATCATCTGGCTCGAAAGATTCGATGGCGCCAAGCTTAGCAAGCAGCCGCGCGCGACCGGCTGTGGTGCGGCACCGCGCCGCCCTGATCCAGCGCAACTCAACTGATGCGTGCAGCCATGCGCGCGTGGCCGATCAACCGCGCCCAGCGCATGCCGATGTCGATCCACATCAGATAGCCCGCTTCCAGCACGAGCCGGCCGAGGTAGCGCGCATGCCGCGGGAGCGTCGGTTCCGCCGCCACGGCAATGCTGTCGAAGCCGAGCCGCCGCGCCAGCAGCAGGCAGCGCGCGAGGTGGTAGCGGCTGGTCACCAGCGCCACCGGCGGCAGGCGTCCCTCTTCCTGCAGCAGCCGCCGCGCATGACGCAGATTCTCCAGCGAGTCGACCGAATCCTGTTCCAGCTCCACGCGCACGTCGCCGGTCAGCTCGTGCTGGCGCAGCCAGGCCGCGCCGGCGGCGGCCTCGCTCAACTCGCTTCCGCTGCAACCGCCGAGCAGCAGCAGATGGTCGGTCTGTTGCTGCCGCGCCAGCACCAGCGCGCGCCGCAGGCGCTGCTGGTAATCGTGGCCGGGCGCATCCTGTTCCAGCCGGCGGCCGAACACCAGCACGGTCATCCGTCGCGGCGGCGACAGCGGACTGCGCGTGGCGATGCGCCACACATGGATCAGATAGCCGAGCCAGACCAGGCCGGCACTCAATATCACGACCAGCCCGGTGACCACTGCTGCATGCAGCACGTCGGCGTCGCGCAGGTATTTCGAGGGTTTTCGCGAGGCGGACACGCCAAGGCATCGTCGGTGCGGGAGACGCGACAGCTTATACGGTGTGCGACGTTCGCGGCATCTTCATGCCGCGCTGGCCACGATCGGGCTCCGCCGATGGTCGCAGGCTAGGCAAGCCGCAGGGCGACCGCTAGGCTTTCGCGATGCCTCATGTGATGACACCTCTCGCGGTCACCGCGCATACCGCCACCTCCGCACTCGGCCGCGGCCTCGCGGCGCAGCTCGATGCGCTGCGCGGCGAGCGCAGCGGTCTGCGCCCGAACGATTTCAGCAGTGCGCCGCTGGCATGCTGGATCGGCCGCGTCGACGGCCTGGAGGCCGCCGCGCTGCCCGCCGCGTTCGCGCCATGGGATTGCCGCAACAACCGGTTGGCCTGGCTCGGCCTGAACCAGGACGGCTTCCTCGACCGCGTGCACGCCGCGCGCGCGCGCTACGGCGCGAACCGCGTCGCCCTGCTGCTGGGCACCTCCACCGCCAGCATCGGCGCCACCGAGGAGGCGTATCGGCGGCTCGACGCCGATGGCGGTTTTCCGGACGACATGCTGCGCCCGGCGATCCACACGCCGCATTCGCTGACCGCCTTCGTGACCGCGGTACTGGCGCTGGAAGGGCCGTGCCTGACCGTCTCCACCGCCTGCTCGTCCAGCGCCAAGGTGTTCGCCAGCGCCGAGCGGATGCTGCGGCTGGGCCTGATCGACGCGGCCGTGGTCGGCGGCGTGGACACCTTGTGCGACAGCGTGCTGTTCGGCTTCAACGCGCTGGAACTGGTCTCGCCCGAGCCGTGCCGACCGTTTGATGCGGCACGCAACGGCATCTCGATTGGCGAGGCCGCCGGCTTCGCGCTGCTGGAGCGCATCGACATCGCGCCCGAGGCGCCGCGCCTGCTCGGTTACGGCGAGTCCAGCGACGCGCACCACATGTCCACGCCGCACCCGCAAGGACTCGGTGCGGAGCTGGCACTGAACGACGCACTGGCGCGCGCCGGACTCGATCCGGCGCAGGTCGGCTACATCAACCTGCATGGCACCGCCAGCCAGAAGAACGACGAAGTGGAAGCGGCGCTGGTCGCGCGCGCCTTCCCGGCCACCACGCGGGCCAGCTCCACCAAGGGTTTCACCGGCCACACGCTGGGTGCCGCGGGCATCGTCGAAGCCGCCGTGGCGCTGCAGGCGATCGAACACGGCCTGGTGCCCGGCAACCTTGGCGGCGACGCACCCGACCCGGTCTGCGGCGCGCAGTTCGCCTGGCACAACGAGCAGCAGCGCATCGACGTGGCGCTCAGCAACTCGTTCGGCTTCGGCGGCAACAACGCTTGCCTGGCCTTCGCCCGCGCGGAGTTCGCCGCATGAGCGATTTGCGCGTGCACGTCGAAGGCGTCGGTCTGTGGTCGCCGCAGTTGGCCGACTTCGGCGCCTTGCGCAGCCTGCTCGCCGGGCAGACGCCCGAGCCGCCGCCGGCGCGCCCCACCGCTGCCACGCTGCCGCCGAACGAACGCCGGCGCGCGCCGGCCAGCGTACTGCTGGCGATCGAAGCAGCCGGTCAGGCGGTGGCGATGAGCGGTCGCGACGCGGCCACCCTGGCCTGCGTATTCGCCTCCTCGCATGGCGACCAGCCGATCACCGACTACATGTGCGCCACGCTGGCCCGCGCGCCGGCCGAGCTGTCGCCGATCCGCTTCCACAATTCGGTGCACAACGCCGCCGTCGGCTACTGGACCATCGCCACCGGCTGCCACGCGCCGTCCACCGCGGTCGCTGCGCAGGCGGCCAGTTTCGGTGCCGGCCTGCTCGAGGCAGTCGGCCAGGTGCTGGCCGAACAACGCCCGGTGCTGCTGGTGTGCAGCGACAGCGCCGGCAGCGGGCCGCTGACCGAAATCACCGGCTGCACCCAGCCCTTCGCCTGCGCGCTGGTGCTGGCTCCTGCGGCGGGCACGGCCACGCTGGCGCGGCTCGACCTGCAGCTGGTCCCGTCGCAGCCCGACGATGCCTTGCCCGGGCCACTGGCCGGCTGGCGCCGGGGCAATCCATCGGCCAGCAGCCTCGCCCTGCTGGCCATGCTCGCCGGCAATGCGGGATCATGTCGGCTGGCCGCCGCCCCCGCGCTTGGATTGCAGATCGCCATGGAGAAGGTCGCGTGAATACATCCACCGCACGCTGGTGCGTCCTGATCCCCTGTCTCAACGAGGAGGCGGCGATCCGCGCAGTGATCGAATCCGTGCTCGCCCTGGACGTGCCGGTGATCGTGATCGACGACGGCTCGGACGACCGCACGCCGGAAATTGCCGCCAGCCTGCCGGTGACCCTGCTGCGCCACGAGCAACGCTGCGGCAAGGGCGAGGCGCTGCGCCGGGGTTTCCGCGAGGCGCGGCGCCTGGGCTACGACGCGGTACTGACGATGGATGGCGATGGCCAGCACCTGGCCAGCGACATCCCGCGCATCGTCGCCGCCGCCGCGCGCTACCCGCAGCACATCGTGATCGGCGCGCGGCTGCTGGACAAGGCGCAACAACCGAAAGGCCGCCGCCGCGCCAACGCGGTCGCCGACTGGGGCATCTCGTGGGCCTGCGCACAACCGGTGGCGGACACCCAGAGCGGCCAGCGCTGGTATCCGCACGAAGCACTGGAACTGGTCGACCTGGCCGCGGAGAACTTCGTGTTCGAGGCCGCCATCCTGATCGCCGCCTCGCGCGAGAAGAAACTCGGCATCGTCTCGGTGCCGATCGCCTCGCGCTACCACGGCGCGTTCCGCCCCAGCCACCTGAAACCGGTGCGCGACGTCACCCGCATCACCACCTACACGATCGGCCGGGTGATCCACTACGGCGACATCATCGCCAGCTATCGGCGCTCGCGGGAGCGCCCGCAGGTGGTCGAGGCCGCGCTGCCGGCGGCCTAGAGCTCAGTCCGGCAGCAACGCCTGACCGAGCTGGCGCAAGGCATCGGGGTTGAGCAGTTCCAGTTCGCGACCCTCGATGCGGATCAGGTTCTGGCTGCGGAAGCGGCTCAGCACGCGGCTCACCGTTTCGGCGGCCAAGCGCAGGTAGTTGGCGATGTCGCCGCGCGACATGCTGAGGTGGAAGCGCGTGGCGGAGAAGCCGCGTGCGGCATAGCGCCCGGCCAGGTCCATCAGGAACGCCGCCATGCGCTCGTCCGCGCTGTGGTCGCCGGCCAGCAGGCTGGCGCTGCCCAGTTCCTTGCTCAACAGGCGGAACAGGTGCTTCTGCACCGCCGGGATGCGCGAGGCCAGCGCGCTCATCGCGGGGAAGGAGAAGCGGCAGAAGAACGAGGTATCCAGCGCCACCGCGTCGCACGGGAAATGCTCGGGGTAGATCGCGTTGAGGCCGATCACCTCGCCGGGCAGGTAGAAGCCCAGCACCTGCTCGCGGCCTTCCTTGTCCACCATGCGGGTTTTGACGGTGCCGCTGCGCACCGCGAAGATCGCGCGGAACGGGTCGCCGGTGCGGAAGATGTGCTCGCCGGCGCGGAACGGCCCGACGTGCTCGACCAGGCATTGCAGCTGCGCCAGCTCGGGCTTGTTGTAGCCGGCGGCAATGCAGGCACTGGAAAACGCACAGGTACCGCAGAAGTGCGTCTCGTCGCCGTCGTCGGCAATCGGGTTGGGCGGCTCGGGCAGGCGCCCTGCCGGGTGCTTGGAATCCATGATGCGATCGGGTTGCCTGGTCGGAGCTGCGTGGATCAGATCACGCGCGAATAGCGCGCCGCCTGTGCCTTGTCGTCGAGATAGGCGTCAAAGCACATGGCGATGATACGCAACAGCAGACGGCCCCGCGAGGTCACCCGCACCTCGCGCGCGTCGTCTTCCACCAAACCGTCGGCCACCAGCGGCGCGAGGCGCTCGCGCGCGCGCGCGAAATATTCGTCGAACAGCAGCCGATGGCGTGCACCGAACTGCTGCTTGTCGACCACCCCGTGGCACATCAGCTCGCCGATCAGCTCGCGCCGGATCAGGTCATCCTCGTCCAGTTCCAGCCCGCGCGCCACCGGCAGGCGGCCGGCATCCAGCGCCCCGTAATACCCCATCAGGTCGCGCGCGTTCTGGCTGTAGCTGTCGCCGATGCGGCCGATCGCGCTGACGCCCAGCCCCACGATGTCGCAATGGCCGTGGGTCGAATAACCCTGGAAATTGCGTTGCAGCGTGCCGGCGCGCTGCGCCAGCACCAGTTCGTCGGTGGCCTTGGCGAAGTGGTCCATGCCGACATAGACGTAACCCGCCGCCGACAGCTGCGCCACCGCGCGACCGAACAGCGCCAGCCGCGTGGCGGCGTCGGGCAGGTCGGCGGCGGCGATTTGCCGCTGCGCCTTGAACATCTCCGGCAGGTGCGCGTAGCCGTAGACGGCCACCCGATCCGGGTCGAGCGACACCACCTGCTCCAGCGTGCGGCTGAAGCCGTCGACGGTCTGCAGCGGCAGGCCGTAGATCAGGTCCACGCTGGTCGAGCGGAACCACGACTTGCGCGCCGCGTCGAGCACCTCGCGGGTCTGCTCGAAACTCTGGATGCGGTTGACCGCTTCCTGCACCGCCGGATCGAAATCCTGGATGCCCACCGAGATGCGGTTGAAGCCCAGCTCGCCCAGGCCGTGCACGTAGGCACCGTCGGCGAAACGCGGGTCGATCTCGATGCCGAACTCGCGATCCGCCGCGCGGCTGAAGCTGAAATGCCGCGCCAGCGATTCCAGCAGTTCGCCCATCTGGCGGATATCGAGGAAGTTGGGCGTGCCGCCGCCGAAGTGCAGCTGGCGCACCGGACGGTCGCGGTCGAACAGCGGCGCGATCAGCTCGATCTCGCGGTACAGCCGTTCGAGGTAGCGATCGGCCTGGCTGTGGTCGCGCGTGATGATGCGGTTGCAGCCGCAGTAGAAGCACGGGCTCATGCAGAACGGCACGTGCACGTACAGCGACAGCGGGCGCGGGATCGGCTCCTCGTTGGAAGCCCGGATCACGCTGCGCAACACGGTTTCGTCGAAGTCGGTCTTGAACTGCGGCGCCGTCGGATAGCTGGTGTAGCGCGGACCGGCCACGTCGTAACGGGCGATCAGCGCAGGGTCGAAATCGGGAGGTTCGATGGGAGTGATCATGGCAGCGAGTCTGTCCACCCCTCTGCCCGCCCGCCTTGATCCGGATCAACCCGCCGGAACTCGCGTCAACCTGCCGCAGCATCTTGCATGCCGGAATGCGGGAAAACCTCGCATCGATTGCGGCGACGCCCAGGGCGGGCACGGCCCGCCGCTTCCTGCCAGGGCCTTGCCGCAGGGGCCGCTTGCGGGCCCCTGCAAGACATCGCGAGGCGTCAGCGCTTGAGCGGCTCGATCTGCTGCTCGATCGAGCCGAAGATCGAGGCGCCGGCGGCGTCGGTGACGTCGATCTTCAGGTGGTCGCCGAACTTCAGGAACGGCGTGGACGGCTGGCCGTCGCGCAGGGTTTCCACCGTGCGCTGCTCGGCCAGGCAGGACGCACCCTTGCCGGTGTCCTGGTTGGCGATGGTGCCGGAGCCGACGATGGTGCCGGCGGTCAGCGGGCGCGTCTTCGCCACGTGCGCGACCAGTTCGGCGAACGAGAACTGCATGTCCACGCCACATTCAGCCTCGCCGAACCACTTGTCGTTGAGCCAGGTGCGCATCGGCAGGTGCAGCTTGTCGCCGGTCCAGGCCTCGCCCAGTTCGTCGGGGGTCACCAGCACCGGCGACAGCGCCGAACGCGGCTTGCTCTGCAGGAAGCCGAAGCCCTTGGCCAACTCGCCGGGGATCAGCCCGCGCAGGCTGACGTCGTTGACCAGACCGATCAGCTGGATGTGTTCGGAGGCCTGCGCCGGCGTCACTGCCATCGGCACGTCGTCGGTGACCACCACCACCTCGGCTTCCAGGTCGATGCCGAAATCCTCACTGGGCACCACCACCGGGTCGCGCGGGCCGAGGAAACCGGCGCTGGTGGCCTGGTACATCAGCGGGTCGGTGTAGAAGCTCGCCGGCACCTCGGCGCCGCGGGCGCGGCGCACGCGCTCGACGTGCGGCAGATAGGCCGAACCATCGACGAACTCGTAGGCGCGCGGCAGTGGCGAGGCCAGCGCGCGGACATCCAGCGCGAACGCGCCGGCGGCGGCGCCCGCGTTCAACTCGTCCGACAACGCATTCAGCCGCGGCGCCGCGTTCGACCAGTCGTCCAGCGCCGCCTGCAGCGTCGGCGCGATGCCGTCCGCCTTCACCGCGCGGGAGAGATCGCGGCTGACCACCACCAGCGTGCCGTCGCGGCCGCCTTCCTTGAGAGATCCGAGTTTCATCGTGCTGCCTTGTACCTGCTGCGTGGAGGGATCGCCGTCACGGCGTGAAGTGCTTGCCGATATCCTGCCAGCATCGGTAGTAGTCGCGCTGCAGTTGCGGCGCGTCCAGCGCCTGCTGCGTGGGCCGGATCACCTTGCGCGTCTCGAACATGAAGGCCATGGTGGCGGTGATCACGTCAGGCTTGGACAGATCGGCATGCGAAGCCTTCTCGAAGGTCGCCGCATCCGGGCCGTGCGCGCTCATGCAGTTGTGCAGCGAGGCGCCGCCGGGCACGAAACCCTCGGCCTTGGCGTCGTACACGCCGGTGATCAGGCCCATGAACTCGCTGGCCACGTTGCGGTGGAACCACGGCGGGCGGAAGGTGTGCTGCGCCACCAGCCAGCGCGGCGGGAAGATCGCGAAATCCACGTTGGCGGTGCCGGCGGTGTCGCTGGCCGAGGTCAGCACGGTGAAGATCGACGGATCGGGATGGTCGACGCTGATCGAACCGATCGTGTTGAAGCGGCGCAGGTCGTACTTGTACGGCGCGTAATTGCCGTGCCAGCCGACCACGTCCAGCGGCGAATGACCGATCTTCGCGCTCCACAGCGCGCCCTGGAATTTCGCCACCAGCTCGAACGCGCCTTCGACGTCCTCGTACGCCGCCACCGGGGTGAGGAAGTCGCGCGCATTGGCCAGGCAGTTCGAGCCGATCGGGCCAAGCTCCGGCAGGCGCAACAACGCGCCGAAGTTCTCGCAGACATAACCACGCGCGTCGCCGTCGAGCAGGTCGACGCGGAACCGCACGCCGCGCGGAATCACCGCGATCTCCTGCGGCTCGATCTCGATCACGCCCAGCTCGGTGGCCAGCCGCAGCCGACCCTGCTGCGGCACGATCAGCAGCTCGCCGTCGGCGTTGCAGAAGAAGCGCCCCTGCATCGAGCGGTTCGCCGCGTACAGGTGGATGCCGATGCCGCCCTGCTCCGCCGGTCCGCCGTTGCCGGCCAGGGTGACCAGACCGTCGATGAAATCCGTCGGCTGCGTCGGCAGCGGCAGCGGATCCCAGCGCAACTGGTTCGGCGTCGCCGGCGCCTCGTCGAAACGGTTGTGGAAGCGCGCGTGCGCCAGCGGCTGGAACGGCTCGTGCACCGCCGCCGGGCGGATCCGGTACAGCCAGCTGCGCCGGTTCAGGTGCCGTGGCGCGGTGAACGCGGTGCCGGACAGCTGCTCGGCGTACAGCCCGTGCGCCACGCGCTGCGGCGAATTCTGGCCGACCGGCAGCACGCCGGGGATCGCTTCGCTGGCGAATTCGTTGCCGAAGCCGGATTGGTAACCCTTGCCCACGATCGTTGCCATGCACCGCTCCTTCAGAGGAAACCGCGCTTCATCTGGTCGCGCTCGATCGACTCGAACAGCGCCTGGAAATTGCCCTCGCCGAAGCCTTCGTTGCCCTTGCGCTGGATGATCTCGAAGAAGATCGGGCCAATGCAGTTCTGGGTGAAGATCTGCAGCAGCAGGCGTTTCTTCGTTTCCTTGTCGGCGTCGATCAGGATCTTGTTCTTCGCCAGCCGCGGCACGTCCTCGCCGTGGTTGGGGATGCGCTCGTCGATCACCTCGAAATAGGTGTCCGGGGTGTCGAGAAATTCCACTCCGGCCGCGCGCATCTGCTCCACCGTGGCGTAGATGTCGTCGGTGAAGCAGGCAATGTGCTGGATGCCTTCGCCGTGGTAGGCGTCGAGGTATTCGTTGATCTGGCTCTTCGGGTCGGACGACTCGTTCAGCGGGATGCGCACGATGCCGTCCGGCGCGGTCATCGCCTTGGACACCAGGCCGGTCTTGGCACCCTTGATGTCGAAGTAGCGGATCTCGCGGAAGTTGAACAGCTTCTCGTAGTAGTCCGACCACTTCTGCATGTTGCCGAAATGGAGGTTGTGGGTGAGATGGTCGATGAAGGTGAGACCGAAACCGGTCGGGTTCTGCTCGGCGCCTGCGATCGCCACATAGTCGGCGTCGTAGATGCTGCCGACGTCACCGTAGCGGTCGACCAGATACAGCATGCAGTCGCCGATGCCCTTGATGACCGCCGCATTGACCGCCTTGCTGGCTTCCTTGTGGTCGACCTGCTCGCCGCCGTTGTCCAGCACCGTCTGCAGCACCTGCGCGCCGGGCTTGCGAAAGCGGATGCCGAAACCGCAGGCGCAGGGGCCGTGGGCCTTGGCGAAATCCGCGGCGAAGGAATCGGGGTCCTCGTTGACCAGCAGGTTCACGCCGTTCTGCCGATACACGGTGATCGGCCGCGACGTGTGCTTCAGCACCGCCGTGAAACCCATCCGCCTGAACAGTTCATGCAGCTCCCCGGCGCGGCCGGCGGGTGCGGCGAACTCGACGAATTCGAAGCCGTCGATCCCCATCGGGTTGTCGAAGGTGCTGACCTGCATGCCAAGGTTGGGTTGGGCGTTCATGGCGCTCTCCTGATTGTCGGTGCACGATGGCCGCCCACGAGCGTGCCATCACCGCTGGTAATCCTTCGTTATAGTTACAAATGAAACCAATTGCAAGGAACCCGCCCATGTCCCTCCGTCACAAGAGCACCCCGGCCAGCGCCGAGCACGCACCATTGCAATTGGAGCATTTCCTGCCTTATCGACTGTCGATCCTGTCCAACACGATCAGCCAGGCGATCGCCGACGACTACCAGAGCCGCCATGATCTCTCGGTGACGGAGTGGCGGGTGATGGCGGTGCTTGCCCGCTTCGAGGGGCTGTCCGCGCGCGAGGTGGCCGAGCGCACGGCGATGGACAAGGTGGCGGTGAGTCGCGCGCTGGCGCGTCTGGTCGCCGCCGGCCGGGTGGATCGCGCGGTGCATGACAGCGACAAGCGCCGCTCGGTGCTCAAGCTCAGCGCCGCCGGCTGGGCCATTCACGACGACGTCGCCCCGATGGCCCGCGCCCGCGAACGCGAAGTGCTGGCGAAGCTCGATGCCGAGGAGCGCCAGTGGCTGGAGCGGATCCTGGACAAGCTGCTCGCCTGACGCGACCGCGGACCGGGCGTTGCCGGGCCCGGGCTAGCGCACCCCGTGCATCAGGCGGTTCACCAGCGGCGCGATGGCCAGCAACAGCACGCCGGCACCCAGCAGCAACCAGAAGCTGAAGGTGAAGCCGTCCAGCGCGGCACTGGCGGTGAGCCCGTGCGTACCGGTGACGCGGCTGGCGAACAGCCCGGAGAGGTTGCCGCCCACCGCCAGCGACAGGAACCAGCCGCCCATCGCGAAGCCCACCAGTTTCGGTGGCGCCAGCTTGGTCACCATGGAGAGGCCGATCGGTGACAGGCACAACTCGCCCAGGGTCTGCATCACGTAGCACAGCACCAGCGGCCAGAACGGGATCAGCCCATCGGTGCCGAGCAGTTGCCCCAGCGCGTACACCAGCACCAGGAAACCCAGCGCGTTGAAGACCAGGCCGAGGCCGAACTTGCGCGGGATCGAGGGTTCGCGGCGACGCTTGTCCAGCCATGCCCACACCAGCGCCACCAGCGGCGCGAACACGATGATGGCCAGCGGGCTCACCGACTGGAACCAGCCCACCGGAAACGTCCAGCCGCCGAACATCCGCCGGTCCACCAGGTTCTCGGCGAGGAAATTGAAGGTGGTGCCGAGCTGGTAGTAGAACATCCAGAACAGCACGTTGAAGGCGAAGATGATCAGCATCGCGACCACCCGCTGGGTCTGCACCCGGCCGTGCCGCGCCGCCTCGGTCAGCAGCATCGCCGCCACCACCACGAACAGCGCGTCGAGCACCCACTGCAGGCCGCGCGCGCCGATGCCCGAGAGCAGCCAGTACACCACCGGCACCGCGGCGAGCGCACCGGCCACCACCCACAGCACGCGCCAGCGGCTCTCCGCGCCGCGCGCAGGCCGGCCCACGCCCTTGAGCTGGCGCCGGCCGAACCAGAACCACAGCAGGCTGAGCAGCATGCCCACGCCGGCGGTGACGAACACCAGCCGGTAGTTCTGCTCCAGCGGCGTGTCGGTGAACTGCGCGGCCATCCAGCCGGTGAGCAGCGGCGCGATCAGCGCGCCGGCATTGATGCCCATGTAGAACAGGGTGAAGCCGCGGTCGCGGCGCGGATCGTCGCGGCCGTAGAGCTGGCCCACCATCGAGGAAATATTCGGCTTGAACAGGCCGTCGCCGACGATCACCAGCGCCAGTCCGAGCAGCAGCAGCACGCGCTCGGGCAGCGCCAGCACGAACAACCCCGCCGCCATCACCGCTGCACCGAGCAGGATCGTGCGCTGGTAGCCGATCAGCTTGTCCGCCACCCAGCCGCCGAAGATGCCGGTGCCGTAGATCAGCGCGGTGTACGAACCGAAGATCGCGCTGGCCCAGGCCTGGCCCGAACTGTCGCCGTGGTAGAACTCGGCCACGATGTACAGCGCCAGCGCCCAGCTCACGCTGTAGAACGCGAAGCGCTCCCAGAACTCGGTCATGAACAGCATCCACAACGGCCGCGGATGGCCGAGCAGCTGCGGGTAATCGGGTGTCGAGGCCGCGTCGCCGGCAGTGCTGGTCTGGCTCATGCAAGTCCCTGGTCGGCATGCGTGAGGCAGCCGCAAGCGCCCAGATGTAACCGGGCACCGCGCTCGGCGTCAATGGTCGGGGAGCGGGAAACCGGGAACCCAACGGCGACGCGGGGTCTCGCGTCGCCCTGCGCATTCCTCCCCGTTACCGCCCCTTCAGCGCACGCCGTGCATCAGCTTGTTGATCAGCGGCGCGAGCAGGAACAGCAGCACGCCGCCGCCGAGCAGGATCCAGAAGCCGGAGGTGTAGCCGGACAGCGCCGAGTCCACGGTCATGCCGCTGTCGCCGCTGACGTGGGCGGCGAACAGGCCGGCCAGGTTGTTGCCGATCGCGGTAGACAGGAACCAGCCGCCCATGCCCAGTCCGACCAGGCGCACCGGCGCCAGCTTGGTCACCATCGACAGGCCGATCGGCGACAGGCACAACTCGCCGGCGGTCTGCAGCACGTAGCACAGCACCAGCGTCCACAGCGGGATCATGCCGTTGTCGCCGACCAAGCTGGACAGCGCATACATCAGCACCGCGAAACCCAGCGCGTTGCCGATCAGGCCCAGGCCGAACTTGCGCGGGATCGACGGCTCGATGCGCCGCTTGTCCAGCCAGCCCCAGGCCAGCGCGATCAGCGGCGCCAGCAGCACGATCGCCACCGGGTTGACCGACTGGAACCAGCCGATCGGGAACTCCCAGCCGCCCAGGTTGCGATCGACGATGTGCTGCGCCAGAAAGTTGAACGAGCTGCCAGCCTGCTCGAAGAACATCCAGAACAGCACGTTGAAGGTGAAGATGATCAGCATCGCGATCACCCGCTGGATCTGCACGCGGCCGGTGCGGATCGCCTCGATCACCAGCATCACGCCCACGCCGATGAACAGCGCGGTGAGCAGCCATTGCAGCACCACCGCGCCGGCGCGATCCATCAGCAGGTAGACCAGCGGGATCGCCACCAGCACGCCGATCGCCACGTACACCACGCGCATCGGATTGGCCATCTCCGGCGCCGGTCGACCCACCGGGCCGAGCTGGCGCCGGCCGAACCAGAACCACACCAGGCTGATCAGCATGCCCACGCCTGAGGCGGCGAACACCACGTGATAGTTGTGGTGGCCGGGCGTGCCGAACACCTTGTTGGCGAGGATGCTGGTCAGCACCGGCGCGATCAGCGCGCCGGCGTTGATGCCCATGTAGAACAGGGTGAAGCCGCGGTCGCGGCGCGAGTCGCCCTGCGCGTAGAGCTGGCCCACCATCGAGGAGATGTTCGGCTTGAACAGCCCGTTGCCCACGATGATGGTGGCCAGGCCGAGCATGAACACCGCATGGTTCGGCACCATCACCATGAACAGGCCGGCCGCCATCACCACCGCGCCGAGCAGGATCGAGCGCTGATAGCCGAGGATCTTGTCCGCCACGTAGCCGCCGAACACCGCCGTGGCGTAGACCAGCGCCAGGTAGGCGCCGTAGGTGCGGCTGGCATCCGCCTGGCCGGCGTCGTTGCCGTCCCAGAACTGCGCCACGATGTACAGCGTGAGCGCCCAGCGCATGCCGTAGAACGCGAAGCGCTCCCAGAACTCCGACATGAACAGCATCCACAGCGGTCGCGGATGGCCAAGCAGTTGCGGGTATTCCGGCAGCGGCGCGGCCGTGGAGTTGCTGGTCGTCATGGAGTTCCCGTGAGGTGATGCGCCGGCTGCGGCCGGCGTGATCGCAAGATATTGCGTCGAAGATGTAACCGGCCCACGCCGCGCCGTCAACCCGCGGCACATCGACGCGTCATCTCCATCACCACGCTTCGTCGCCCGACGAAACCTCGCTGCGGCCGCCGACTTACACTGCGCGCATGCGCAAGACCGTCTGGCCCGAACACCTGTTCAAACCCGCCGCCGCACTGGCCGAACCCAGCCGCGCCGCGATGCTCGCGGCCCTGCTGGATGGCGTCGCCCTGCCCGCCGGCGAGCTGGCCGAATTGGCCGGCATCAGTGCCGCCACCGCCAGCGCGCACCTGGCCCGGCTGGTCGCCGAGGGCTTCGTCGCGGTCGAGCCGCAAGGTCGCCACCGCTATTACCGGCTGGCCAATGCCGACGTGGCCGCCGCGCTGGAGGCGATGGCCAGCCTGATGCCGCGACCGCCGCCGCGCCAGCGGCCGGGCGATCCGGCGCTGTGGCGTGCGCGACTGTGCTACCACCATCTGGCCGGTCAGCTCGGCGTGCTGTTGCGTGAGTCGCTGCTGCAACGCGGCTGGTTGCAGCTCGACGGCGACGGTTGCAGCCTCAGCCGGGCGGGACGCGACGGGCTGCAGCGGCTCGACCTGCTGGCCGCCGACAGTCCGGCGATGCTGCGCGGCCGGCTATGCCTGGACTGGACCGAACGCCGCCATCACGTCGGCGGCACGCTGGGCTGCGACTTGGCGCACGGCATGATCGAGCGTGTTGGCTGGCTGCGCCGGCATCCGCGCAGTCGTGCGCTGACCCCCACGCCGCTCGGTCTGGCGGCGCTGGCGCGCGAGTTCGGCATCGAGGCCGATGCGCTCAACGCCGGTGGTTCCGGCTGAGCGAGTCGCTGCGGTCAAACGCCGAGTTCGGTGCGCACGTCCAGCAGCTCGGGGAAGAACTCCAGGTCCAGCGCCTTCTTCAGGAAACTCACCCCGGACGAACCGCCGGTGCCGCGGCGATGGCCGATGATGCGCTCCACCGTCTTCATGTGGCGGAAGCGCCACAGCTGGAAGCTCTCTTCCACGTCCACCAGTTGTTCGCACAGGTGGTATTCCGGCCAGAACTCCGCGCGGCCCTCGTAGATGCGCTTGAGCACCGGCAGCAGGCCTGCGTGGCGGTGGTAGGGCTGGGTCCAGTCACGATCGAGCAACTCGGCCGGCACGGCATGGCCGCGGCGCGAGAGGTAGCGCAGGAACTCGTCGTACAGGCTGGGCGCCTCCAGCACCGCGCGCAATCCGGCCTGCGCGGCCGGGTCATGCGCGAACACCTTGAGCATCGCGGCATTCTTGTTGCCCAGGGTGAACTCGATCTTGCGGTACTGCAGCGACTGGAAACCCGATGACGGCCCCAGCACGCCGCGGAACTCCAGATACTCCGACGGCGTGAGCGTCTCCAGCACCGCCCATTGCTCGAACAACTGGCGCTGCACCTGCTTCACCCGCGCCAGGATCTTCAGGCAGGCATCGACGTCATCGCGCTGCAGGTGCGCCACCGCGGCGGTGAGCTCGTGCAGCATCAGCTTCATCCACAGCTCGGCCACGTGGTGCTGCACGATGAACAGCATCTCATCGTGATGCGGTGGATGGCTCAACGGCTGCTGCGCCGACAGCAAGGTGTCCAACTGCAGATAGCCGCCGTAGGTGATCTGCCCGTTGAGGTCGGTCTGGATGCCCGCTTCGAGATCGCGCTGGTTGTCGCTCATGGTGTTCCGTCGTGTCATCGGAAACGGGCATGGTAACGGTTGCGGCCGCGATCGAACCTTGATCCAGGACAGAGGCGTATCCCTGCTTGTGCGCGATGCTTCGGGGACGGGTTCGGGATCCGCAGGAGCATCGCGTGCAGGGTGCGCTCCCGCAGGGGTTTCGAGCACTGAAACCGCCCGTCCATACCGCCACGCATGCTGCACTGTACCTTGCAGTGCAACATGCCAGCCTGTTATCAAGCGCGGTCTTGCGCAGTCGTTTGCGGCAGCAGCCGCAGCCGGCGAGACGTGCGCCACCAGGTTTTTCTCTGTACTCACTCCGGAGCGAGTCGTGACCATCGCCGCCAAGTTTGAAATCGAATACCTGCAGTACCTCGACGCCGAAGGCAAGGAAGTCCGCAAGGATCTCCCGGCCTTCGCCAAGGATCTCGACCACATGGTCGAGCTGTACAAGCTGATGCTGTCCACCCGCGTGTTCGACGCCAAGTCGATCGCGCTGCAGCGCACCGGCAAGCTCGGCACGTATGCCAGCTGCCTGGGCCATGAGGCCGCGCATGTCGGCATCGGCAGCGCGATGAAGCCCGAGGACGTGTACGCGCCGAGCTACCGCGAATACGGCGCGCAGCTGTATCGCGGGGTGCAGCCGCGCGAGGTCTACATGTACTGGGGCGGCGACGAGCGCGGCAATGACTACCAGAAGGAGCCGGCGCGCCACGACTTCGCGTGGAGCGTGCCGATCGCCACGCAGTGCCTGCATGCGGCCGGCTCCGCGCTGGCGTTCAAGATCCGCGGCGAGAAGCGCGTGGCGGTGTGCACCATCGGCGACGGCGGGTCGTCCAAGGGCGATTTCTACGGCGCGATCAACATCGCCGGTGCGCAGAACCTGCCGCTGGTGGCAGTGATCGTCAACAACCAGTGGGCGATCTCGGTGCCGCGCAAGATCCAGTCCGGCGCGCCCACGCTGGCGCAGAAGGGCATCGCCGCCGGCCTGTTCTCGATCCAGGTCGACGGCAACGACATCATCGCCGTGCGCAAGGCGATGGAGGACGCACTCGAGCGCGCGCGCAACGGCGAAGGCGGCAGCGTGCTGGAGCTGCTCACCTATCGCCTGGGCGACCACACCACCGCCGACGATGCGCGCCGCTATCGCGGCAAGGACGAGGTCGACGAGGCCTGGGCCAAGGAGCCGATGAAGCGCCTGCGCACCTGGCTGGTGAAGAAGAAAGTGTGGGACGACGCCAAGGAAGAGGCTTGGAAGGCCGAATGCGACGAGTGGATGGACAACGAGGTCAACGCCTACCTGGAAACGAAAACCCAGCCGGTCTCGGCGATGTTCGACTACACCTTCGCGGAGCTGCCCGCCGACCTCGAAAAACAGCGCGACTACGTTCTCTCGCTTGACCAGAAGGCCCACTAAGCCATGGCACAAATCACTCTCATCGAAGCGGTCACCCAGGCGCTCGCCTACGAAATGGCCCACGACGAATCGGTCGTGGTGCTGGGCGAAGACGTGGGCGTCAACGGCGGCGTGTTCCGCGCCACCCAGGGCCTGCAGGAAAAGTTCGGCGAGCTGCGCGTGCTCGACACGCCGCTGGACGAAACCACCATCGCCGGCGTCACCGTCGGTCTCGCCGTGCAGGGCATGAAACCGGTCGCCGAGGCGCAGTTCGAAGGCTTCATCTATCCGATGATGGAACAGATCGCCTGCCACGCCGCGCGCATGCGCAACCGCACCCGCGGCCGCCTCACCGTGCCGGCCGTATGGCGTGCGCCGTGGGGCGGCGGCATCCGTGCGCCGGAGCATCACTCCGAGGCGAACGAGCACCTGTTCACCAACATCCCCGGCCTGCGCGTGGTGCTGCCCTCCTCGCCCGCGCGCGCCTACGGCCTGCTGCTGGCGGCGATCCGCGATCCGGATCCGGTGATGTTCTTCGAACCCAAGCGCATCTACCGCCAGTACAAGGAAGAGGTACCGGATGACGGCGAGGCGCTGCCGCTGGACGTGTGCTTCGTGCTGCGCGACGGCAGCGACGTCACCATCGTCACCTGGGGCGCGCAGGTGAAGGAGTCGCTCGAAGCGGCCGACGCGCTCGCCGCCGAAGGCATCAGCGCCGAGGTGATCGACGTCGCCACGCTGACCCCGCTGGACTTCGACACCATCGCCGAGTCGGTGGCCAAGACCGGCCGCTGCGTGATCGTGCACGAAGCGCCGAAGACCGCCGGTTTCGGCGCCGAAATCGCCGCACGCATCGCCGAGGAATGCCTGTACGACCTGCTCGCCCCGGTCGAGCGCGTCACCGGCCCCGACACCCACATCCCGCTGTTCCGCCTGGAAATGAAATACCTGCCGAGCGTGGAACGCGTCGTCGACGCGGCCAGGCGTACGCTGGCGGTTTCGTAATCCCTTCTCCCCACCGGGGAGAAGGTGCCCCGAAGGGGCGGATGAGGG
>NZ_MWIO01000062.1 GCF_004799035.1 Rhodanobacter lindaniclasticus | reverse complement strand
GGATGCTCTGATCAATGAAGTTCAAAATGGCCGTCCAGACGGCCATGCAAAACACCGAGCTTGCTACGGCAAAAAGGTGCCTATGGAGGTGGATTGCCGCCGCTGCCGCGCCGATTTACCTCGAATCACCTCGATTTTCCGCCTCACAGGCGCACCTCCCCTGCGGAAGCCAGCAACGTTCGTCGTGCCATCCACAGGTTCGACAGCGCGAACAGCGTCAGCACCTGCGCCGTGTTCTTGAACAACCCCCTGAAGCGCACCTTCTGATAGCCGAACTGCCGCTTCACCACGCGGAACGGATGCTCCACCTTGGCGCGTACCGCGGCCTTCATGTGTTCGGTGTGCTTGACTGCGTCCTTCAGCTCGCCCTCGGGCATCGCCTTGACGCTGCCGCGCTTGGCCGCGATAAACCACCGGCGGCCCCGTTTGGGGGCGCGCTTCTCGGCGCCCTGGTAGCCCGCATCGGCGTACACCGTCTTCTCCTGGCCGTGCAGCAGCTTGTCCACTTCCGTCACGTCGCCCACGTTGGCCGGGGTCGTGGTCACGGTGTGCACCAGTCCCGATTCCACATCCACGCCGATGTGCGCCTTCATGCCGAAATACCATTGCTGGCCTTTCTTGGTCTGGCGCATGTCCGGGTCGCGCTGCTTGTCGCGGTTCTTGGTCGACGACGGCGCCTGGATGATCGTGGCATCCACGATCGTGCCCTGACGCAGCAGCAAGCCCTTGCCGCTCAGGTGGGCGTTGACCGCTTCGAGGATCTTCACCGCCAAGCCGTGCTGCTCCAGGAAGCGACGGAACTTCAGGATCGTCGTCTCGTCCGGGATCGCGTCCTCGTTCAACTCCAGTCCCGCGAAGCGGCGCATCGACTCGATCTCGTACAGCGCATCTTCCATCGCCGGATCACTCAGCGCGTACCACTGCTGCATGAAGTGGATGCGCAACATGGTGGCGGCAGGCATCGGCGGTCGGCCGCGACGGCCAGACGTCGGATAGCTGGGTTCGATCAACGCCAATAGCGCTTCCCACGGCACGATCTTGTCCATCTCCCCCAAGAAGCGTTCACGCCGTGTCGGCTTCTTCTTGGACTCGAAATTCAGCGACGCAAAGGAACGTTGTTTCACCGGCGATGGGCTTCCTGGGGACTGCTGGCTATGATGCCGCAGACGGGGAATAAATCAGAGCATCCC
>NZ_MWIO01000061.1 GCF_004799035.1 Rhodanobacter lindaniclasticus | reverse complement strand
ATGTCGCCATTTCCAGTGTACCAAGGCCGCAATGGTGCAAATTTGGCACACTGGCATCGGGATCGGCAAGGATTGCGCGGGATTCCACGGGATCTGGCGACGGCTGAAATAAGGCAGATATGCACGAAAACAACAACTTGAGTCCGTGGGACGTATCGGTTGCGCCCATGATGGACTGGACCGACCGCCACTGCCGCTATTTCCACCGGCTGCTGTCGCCGCGGGCACGGCTGTACACCGAGATGGTGACCAGTGCCGCGCTGGTGCGCGGCAAGCAGTTGCGCCTGCTCGAGCACAGCCAGCAGGAGCACCCGCTGGCGCTGCAGCTGGGCGGCAGCGAGCCGCGGGAGCTGGCGCAGGCCGCGCGCTTCGGCGCCGAGGCCGGCTATGACGAGATCAACCTCAACGTCGGTTGCCCGTCCGATCGGGTGCAGTCGGGCCGCTTCGGCGCCTGCCTGATGTACGAGCCGGGGCTGGTCGCCGACTGCGTGAAGGCGATGCGGGATGCGGTCGGCATCCCGGTGACGGTGAAGTGCCGCATCGGCGTGGACGACCAGGACGACTACGCAGGCCTGCAGCACTTCACCGAGCTGATGCTGGAAGCCGGCACCGAGGTGCTGGTGGTGCATGCGCGCAAGGCCTGGCTCAAGGGCCTGTCGCCGAAGGAGAACCGCGAAATCCCGCCGCTCGACTACGAGCGCGTGTACCGGCTCAAGCGCGAGTTTCCCGAACTGGTGGTGGCGATCAACGGCGGCATCACCACGGTCGAACAGGTGCGCGCGCACCTGGCGCGGCTGGACGGGGTGATGCTGGGCCGGGCGGCGTACCACGATCCGTACCTGCTGGCGCAGGTCGAGCACGCGCTGCACGGCGAACCGCTGCCCGCGCGCGAGGACGTGCTGCGGCGCATGCGGCCGTATGTCGAGGCCGAGCTGGCGCGCGGCACCGCGCTCAAGCACATCACGCGCCACCTGCTGGGGTTGTACCAGGGCGAACCCGGCGCGCGGGCGTTTCGCCGCACGCTCAGCGAGGGCGCGCATCTGCCGGGGGCGGGTTGGGCATTGCTGGAACAGGCGATGGCGCCGTGTGCGGCGGCAGCGTGACAGGCACCACCCATCCGGTCAGCATTCAGGCCTGATCGCCTAGGCTGGGCGTTCGTTCAACGCCGGACGGGATATTCACGCATGATCAGGTACAAGAGCATGCTGCTGGCCGCATTGATCCCGTTCGCGGGTGCGGCGGCGGCACAGACCGGCAAGCCGGCGGTGACGCTGGATCAGGCGGTGCTCCAGGTGCAGCAGGAAACCGGTGGCAAGGTGTTGTCGGCGGAATCGCGCGGGGTCGGTCGCCGGATGGAGTACCGGATCAAGGTGCTCACCCCGAACGGCCATGTGAAGGTGATGGCGATTTCCTCCGAAGCGAGCAAGAATCCGGGGTCGGCCCAGTCGACCAAGAATCCGCCCGGGCGGAATGCGGGCAGCAAGGAGAAACATTGATATGCGCATCCTGTTGGTGGAAGACGAGGCGCCGTTGCGCGAGACGCTGGCGGCCCGGCTGAAACGCGACGGCTTTGCCGTCGATGCGGCACAGGACGGCGAAGAGGGCATCTATCTCGGCCGCGAGGTGCCGTTCGACCTGGCCATCATCGACCTGGGCCTGCCCAAGATGTCCGGCATGGACCTGGTCAAGGCGCTGCGCGAGGCGGGCCAGCGCTACCCGATCCTGATCCTCACTGCGCGCGGCAGCTGGCAGGACAAGGTCGAGGGGCTGAAGTACGGCGCCGACGACTATCTGGTCAAGCCGTTCCACGTCGAGGAACTGCTGGCGCGCATCAACGCGCTGGTGCGGCGCGCCAGCGGCTGGTCCAAGCCGATCCTGGCCTGCGGCGTGATCAAGCTCGACACCACCGCGCAGACGGTGACGGTGGAGGGCAAGCTGGTCGACCTGACCAGCTACGAGTACAAGGTGCTCGAATACCTGATGCTGCACGCGGGCGAACTGGTCTCCAAGGCCGACCTCACCGAGCACATCTACCAGCAGGATTTCGACCGCGACTCCAACGTGCTGGAAGTGTTCATCGGCCGCCTGCGCCGCAAGCTGGACCCGGAAGGCACCCTGAAACCCATCGAGACGGTACGTGGACGCGGATACCGCTTTGCCATCCCGCGCACCGACGGCGACGACGAATGAGCCCTCGCCCGCGCGCCGCCCGCTGTCGCTGGCGGCGCGCGCGGCGATTGCCACCGGATTCGTGCTGGCCGGCTTCCTCGGCCTGGTCGGGCTGACCCTGTCGCAGGCGAACAAGGAGCGTGCGCTCAGCGCGCTGCATGATCGGTTGCAGAACTTCGCGATCGCCTACATCACCAATTTCGACGTGAACCGCTACGGCCGCATCCTGCCGCCGGACACCTCGCCCGATCCGAACTTTTCGCGGCCCGGTTCCGGCCTCTACGCGGTGGCAGTGGGCGACAAGGATTTCCATTGGGAGTCGCCGTCCGCGATCGGCCGTGACTTCAGTTTCCTGGCGCCGCTGGAACCGGGCGTCAGCCGCTTCGTCGGCCCGATCGACACGCGCATGGGCCGCCTCTACTACTACAGCTACGGCGTGGCCTGGGATACCGAGGCGGGCACGTCGGTGCGTTTCACCGTGATGGTGGCGCAGACCGAGGACCAGCTCGAGGGCGGCAACATGGCCTACCGGCGTGCGCTGGTGATCTGGTTGTCGATCCTGGGCGTGATGCTGATGGTGCTGCAGCTGCTGCTGCTGCGCTGGAGCCTCACCCCGCTGCGCAAGGTGGCCAGCGACATGAGCCGGGTCGAGCGCGGCGACAGCGAGCAGCTGGACAGCCAGTACCCGCTGGAGCTGACCGGCCTGACCGAGCGCATCAACGCCTTCATCACCAACGAGCGCGAACAGCGCACGCGCTACCGGCACACGCTGGCCGATCTCGCGCACAGCCTGAAGACGCCGCTGGCGGTGATCCGCTCGCAGCTGGAATCCACCACCGGCGACGTGCAGGCCGGGCGCAGCACGGCGGTACTCGACCAGGTGCGCCGGATGGACGAACTGGTCGCCTACCAGCTGGCCCGCGCAGCCACGTCCGGCCGGCAGACCTTTGCCAGTGCCGTGCCGATCGCGGGCGCGGCCGAGGATCTGGTGCAGGGCCTGGAGAAGGTCTACGCGGCCAAGAACGTGCTTTGCGAATTCGACATCGGCGAGGGCGCGGCGTTCTACGGCGAGCAGGGCGACCTGCTCGAACTGCTCGGCAACCTGCTGGAGAACGCCTTCAAGTGGGCCTCGCACCGCGTGCTGCTGGAGGTGAAGGCGCAACCGGAGCACGGGCGCAAGCGACCGGGCCTGTACCTCAGCGTGGAGGACGACGGCCCCGGCATCGCCGAGGACAAGATCGAGAAAGTCCTGCAGCGCGGCGTGCGCGGTGACGAGCGCGTGCAGGGCCATGGCATCGGCCTGTCGATCGTGCAGGACATCGTGCACGCCTACCAGGGCGAACTGGTGGTCGATCGTTCGCCGGAACTGGGCGGCGCACGCTTCAGCGTGCGGCTGGCGGCGAGCTGATCCTGCTCAGCGGCGACAGCCGCCGCACGGCTCCTCGCCGTCGGCGGGCGAGGGGCCGTAGAACGCGTGCAGCAGTTCGGCCACCGCCGGCTCGGTTTCGCGCAATACGGCTGGCTGCGAGTAGTGCAGCTCGCTGACCACGGCGAAGTACTCGCTGGCGCTTTCGCTGGCGTAATGGTCGATCGGGGAATGTCCGGGACCGGCCGCGACCAGGCGGTCGTAGGCGAGCTGGAATTGCTGGATCCAGCGCCGCCGCGGAATGTCGACCAGCGGCGGCACGCCGTCCGGCGGGCCGTCGAGCATGTCCAGCTTGTGCGCCATCTCGTGCACGACCACGTTGTAGCCGTCCCACGGCTGTTCCAGGTCCAGTTGCACGTCGGCCAGTGAGAGCACCAGCGGGCCGTGCTCCCAGGCTTCGCCGATCAGGATCTCGTCGCCCTCGGTGACCACGCCGGTGTGGTCGTCATGGTGGCTGCGGCGCACCTTGAACTCGCCCGGGTAGATCAGCACGTCGCGCCAGCCGCGCAGGCTGGCCGAGCCCTGCTGCAGGGCGGGCAGGCAGGCCTGCATGGCGATCAGCAGGCGCCAGTAATCGTCGAGCACCGCGCCGGCCAGCGCGTGGAACTGCTTGCGTGCCAGGAACATGCCGGCGAGCCGGCGCAGTTGCAGTTGTCGCTCCGGGTCCAGTCGGCGGGCCAGCGGGCAGGCGACCAGGGCGCGTCGCCACAGCGGATCGGCGATTGGCGCAGGTTCGAAGCGTGCCCGCAGGGATTGCCACAAACGGCCCGGCATGCCGCCGAGCGCTTACTGGATTGATCCAGGCAGCAGCGATTGCCAGCCCAGATGCGGCCGGGGCGCGGGAGCCGGCGCCGACGAGGCCGCGCCGGAACGGTCGTTGCTGCTGCGCACGGCACCGCTGGTGCTGCTGCTGCCGGGGCTGCTGTTGTCGCGGTTCATGCCAAGGACGTCTGCGCCGATGCCGCCCGAGCCACTGTTCGCCGACTGGCTCACTGCGGTACTGCCGCCACTGTCCACACTCTGGCAATCGAGGCTGGCCGCTGCCGCCGAACCCGCGAAGGCCAGGCACAGGGTGCAGCCGATGATCCGATGGGTGGCGCGCATGGCAGTGGAACTCCCCAAGCCGCAGGCGAAGAGCCCGATCGTCGCAGAAACCGGGCGTCGCTGCCAGTGCACGCGGCGGGAGTCCTTGCCGCAGTGCAGCGTGCGGCAGGCTAGAATGATTCGATGGTTCTTGCCCCCGTCGTTTCGTCTCTTTGCACCGCCACCAACGCGGCTGTCGTCGCGTGTCGGGGGCGTTGATGCAGCCGCTGCAATTGCTGACCTTGCTGGCGCCCGGTGCACCGCTGTCCGGCGCGGCGCTGGCCGAGCGCAGCGGGGTGACCCGAGCGGCGATCTGGAAGCAGGTCGAAGCGTTGCGTGCGCGCGGCGTGCCGGTACTCTCGCGCGGCCGCGCCGGCTATTGCCTGCCGTGGCCGTTGCAGATGCTCGATGTGCAGCGCATCCGCTCCGCCTTGCCGGCGGACGTCTCCCGCGCGCTGGGCGCGCTGGAGGTGCACGACGAGCTCGACTCCACCTCCAGCGAATTGCAGCGACGCCTGGCCGATGCGGCCGACCTTTCCGTAGTGCTGGCCGAATCGCAGAGCGCCGGGCGCGGCCGGCGTGGGCGCAGCTGGCTGTCGCCGCCGGGGCTGAATGTCTATCTCTCATGCCTGAAGCGATTCGGGTCGGGCTTTGCGGCACTGGGCGGCCTGTCGCTGGCGATCGGCGTGATCGTGCTGCGCGCGCTGGATGCGCTTGACGTGGCCGGCGCGGGGCTGAAGTGGCCCAACGATGTGCTGGCAACCGACGGCGGCAAGCTGGCCGGCATCCTGGTCGAGCTCAACGGTGAATACCAGGGGCCGTGTTCGGCGATCATCGGGATCGGCCTCAACCTGCGTCTGACCCCGGCCCTGCAGCGCCAGGCGGGCCAGCGCACCGCCGACCTGGCCAGCCTGTGCGGCGGCACACCGCCGGACCGCAACCGCGTGGCAGCGACGCTGATCGCGGCGCTGGCGCACGGGCTGGCCGAGTTCGAGCGCGAGGGTTTTGCCGCCTTCCGTACCGACTACGCGCGCCATGACCTGTTGCGGGGCAAACCGCTGCGGCTGAGTGGCGCGCTCGGCGCGTTCGAGGCGCTGGGTGCGGGTGTCGACGCGCGTGGCGCCTTGCGGGTCCAGCTGCCCGACGGCAGCGAACGGCGCGTGGACAGCGCCGATGTCACGGTGCGCCGCACATGAGACTGCTGCTGGATCTGGGCAATACGCGACTGAAATGGGCGCTGCAGGGGCCCTCGCCCGCGTGGCTGGCGCGCGGCGTGCTGGAGTGGGGCGGGGAACTGGCGACGCTGCCGGACACGGCATGGGCGGGTTTGCCGCGACCGACCCAGGTGGTGGGTGCGTCGGTGGTCGATGAAGACCGTGAGCAGCGCGTCAGCGCCCTTGTGCAACAGGCATTCGCCGACGCGCCGACCTGGCTGCGTACTCCGGCCAGTGCCTGCGGCGTACGCAATGCCTACGCCGAGCCGCAACGGCTGGGCGTGGACCGCTTCCTGGCCATGGTCGCTGCCCATGCCAGCGGGCGCGCGCCGTGCGTGCTTGCCAGCGCCGGCACCGCGCTGGTGCTGGACGCGCTGGCCGCGGACGGTCGGCACTTGGGCGGTCTGATCGCGCCGGGCGTGCAGCTGATGCAGCGCTCGCTGCTGGATGCGACCGCGCAGGTGCGCCCGCAGCGACCAGGCGACGTCCTCGAATTGGCCGACAACACCGCCGATGCGGTGGCTTCCGGGTGCTGGCAGGCCGCCGCGGCGCTGATCGAGCGCTTCCACGCGCACATGCGCCCGCGCCTGGGCGGCGAGCCGGTGCTGCTGCTCGATGGCGGCGATGCGCCGCGACTGGCCCCGCTGCTGTCGCTGCCGGTGCAAATGGCCAGCGACAGCGTGCTGCGAGGCCTGGCCTTGTGGGCGGATGCGCATATGCCGGCAGCGGCAAGCCATTAGAATGGCTGGCCGGCGGTCCTGATGGGGGTTCGATGTTCCTGCGTCTGCTGTTTGTCTTGTTGAGCGCGCTGAATATCGCGGTCGGGGCGTGGTTGCTGCTGGGCCAGCCCTACCGGCACGTCGGCTACGCCACCGATCCGGGCGTGGCGCAGCTGCAGCTGTTGTCGGAGGTGCCCGTGACGGAGGGCACGATCGCCGCACCCGATGCGTCGGCCGACGCCGCCACCGGGACCGCGCAGGACTATCGCTGTGTGGCGCTGGGGCCGTTCGATACGCCGCAGGACCTGCGCAGCGCCCGCCAGGCGCTGGACGGGCATGTCGCACGCATGCGCTCGCGCCAGCAGCAGACCACCCAGCCCAGCGCGTGGTGGGTCTACCTGCCCGCGGTCGCCAGCCGCGCGCAGGCACTGCAGGAGGCCCGGCAACTCGCCGCGAAAAACATCAATGACTACTTCGTGGTCGGCTCCGGCGATCAGGCCAACACGGTGTCGCTGGGCCTGTTCCGCGATCCGGCCAATGCGCGCAAGCGGCTGGACCAGGTAACCGCTGCCGGCTTTCCCGCCCGCATGAGCGAACGCAGCGAAAGCGTTCCGGAATACTGGCTCGACCTCGCGGTTGCCTCGGCCCGGCCGTTCGACTGGCGCGAGTACCTCGGCGCCAGCGACCTGGGCTCGCACGACATCCCTTGCTTCTGAGCGTGTGTGGCGACCCGCTGCTAGAATCCCCGCCTGTGCCGGCATAGCTCAGTTGGTAGAGCAGCTGATTTGTAATCAGCAGGTCCCGGGTTCGATTCCTGGTGCCGGCACCACTCATGCACCACCCCGCACCGCCCCCGCTCGATGCCGCACCCCCCGACCGGCCGGGCTCCTGCGGGCGCGATGACTCCCCACAGCGAATGTAGGCCTGCGCCGACAGACCCGGACAGGGCGGCGACGCATTCTTGGCAGCGCCTGCCTCCAACTGCGTGCGGGCAGCGCTTCATCCCTTCGAGAGATGGCTTACAAGCCGTGAGGATGCACCCATGAGTGTGGTCCTGACCATCAAGGAAAGCCGCCACGGCCTGTGGCGGATCTGCAGCGGCCCGGACGTGCTGTTCGACCGGCTGCGTTTCGCCCATGCGATCCGCCTGGGCCGCGGGCTGGCCCGCGAGGAGCACGACAGCTCCGGCGCCGCTGCCCGCGTGGAAATGATCTGCAACGATTTCAGCATCCCGCTGGTGCAATACGCCGAGACCCCCCGGCCACGGGTTGCCGTGGCCTCCTGAGCGAGCCGCCGCGTACGACACGACGTCACGCGGCGCGAGCGGCTCGAACTTCGTTGCAACCGCGGCAACGGCAAGGCGAACGCGCCAGCGGCCATCCGCGGCATGCCTCAATCAGCGAGCAGCTGTCGCAGCATGTACGGGAGTATCCCCCCGTGGCGGTAGTAATCCGCCTCGACCGGCGTGTCGATGCGGACCAGCGCTCCGAAGACCTTCACCTTGCCGTCGGCATCCCGGGCACGCACGGAAACCTCGTGCGGTGGCGCCTCGTTGCCGGCCAGCCCGGTGATCTCGAACGTCTCCTCGCCGGTCAGGCCCAGCGACTCGGCGCTCTCGCCCTGCCTGTATTGCAGTGGCAACACGCCCATGCCGATCAGGTTGGAACGATGGATGCGTTCGTAGGACTCGGCAATCACCGCGCGCACGCCCAGCAGCGCGGTGCCCTTGGCGGCCCAGTCGCGTGACGAGCCGGAGCCATACTCCTTGCCGGTGAGGATCACCAGCGGTGTGCCGGCCGCGATGTAGTTGACCGACGCATCGTAGATGCTGGTGACCGGTGCGCCGGCCTGGCTGAAATCACGGGTGAAGCCGCCCTCGGTGCCCGGCGCCAGCTGGTTGCGCAGGCGGATGTTGGCGAAGGTGCCGCGGATCATCACCTCGTGGTTGCCGCGCCGCGACCCGTAGGAATTGAAGTCCTTGCGCTCCACGCCGTGGCCGGTGAGGTACTTGCCCGCAGGCGAGTCGACCTTGATCGCGCCGGCCGGGCTGATGTGGTCGGTGGTGACCGAATCGCCGAGCTTGGCCAGCACGCGGGCGCCGATGATGTCGGTCAGCGGCCGGGTGTCGCGGCCGACACCATCGAAATACGGCGGCTGGCGCACGTAAGTCGAATCAGTGCTCCACCGGAAAGCGTCACCGGCGGGCACGTCCAGGCTTTTCCAGTTGGCGTCACCGGCGAATACGTCGGCATAGCCCTTGGTGAACATCTCCGCCTGTACGCAGTCGTCGATGACTTTCCTGATCTCGCTGATCGATGGCCATATGTCGTTCAGATATACCGGTTTGCCATCCTTGCCGGTCCCCAGCGGCTCCTTCAGCAGATTGGCATGCATGGTGCCGACCAGCGCGTAGGCCACCACCAGCATCGGCGAAGCCAGGAAGTTCATCTGCGTCTGCGGGTGGATCCGCCCCTCGAAGTTGCGGTTGCCCGAAAGCACGGCGCTGACGTTGAATTTGTGCTCTTCCACCGCCGCGGCGACCTCGGGAATCAACGGGCCGGAATTGCCGATGCACGTGGTGCAGCCATAGCCGACCAGGTTGAAGCCGAGCTGGTCCAGGTACGTCGTCAAGCCGGCGCGTTCGTAGTAGTCGGTGACCACGCGCGAGCCCGGCGCCAGCGAGGTCTTCACCCACGGTTTGCGTGTCAGTCCCTTCTCGACCGCGTGCTTGGCGAGCAGTCCGGCACCGATCATCACCAGCGGGTTGGAGGTGTTGGTGCACGAGGTGATGGCCGCAATGACGACATGGCCGTTGTCGATCTCGCTGCTTTCACCCCCCGCCAGTGCGATGGCGACAGGTGCGTGGGGCCAGTCGTGGTCGATATTGCACCGTCCGGGCCTGTGCGGCGGGTCGTTGTCGCGGTCGGACGCGACCGATACCGGGTCGCTGGCCGGGAATGATTCGTCGAGGCCTTCGTCGAGGCGCCCCATGATGGCATTCTCGTAGGACTGACCCTGCAGGAGCGCGCCGACGGCAGCGGGGGCAACGCGCACGGGGATGCGATCCTGCGGGCGCTTCGGGCCGGCGATGGACGGTTGCAGCGTGCCCAGGTCCAGTTCGACGGTCTGGGAAAATTCGGGTTCGTGATTCGGGTCGTGCCACATGCCTTGCTGCTTGGCATAGGCCTCCACCAGGCGAATCTGGTGTTCGGGACGCCCGGTGAGACGCATGTACGAAAGGGTCTCCTGGTCGATCGGGAAGATGGCGCAGGTGGCGCCGTATTCCGGGCTCATGTTGCCCAGCGTGGCGCGGTTGGCCAGCGGGATGTTGGCGACGCCCGGGCCGTAGAACTCGACGAACTTGCCGACCACCCCGGTCTTGCGCAGCAGCTCGGCGACCGTGAGCACCAGGTCGGTGGCGGTGGTGCCCGGCGGGAACTCGCCGGTGAGCTTCAGGCCCACCACCTGCGGGATCAGCATGCTCATCGGCTGACCGAGCATCGCGGCTTCCGCCTCGATCCCTCCCACGCCCCAGCCGAGTACGCCCAGGCCGTTCACCATCGGCGTATGCGAGTCGGTGCCCACGAGCGTGTCCGGGTAGGCCTCCATGCCGTCGGGACCTTCGCGGGTGAAGACCACGCGGGAAAGGTATTCGAGGTTCACCTGATGGCAGATGCCGGTATCGGGCGGCACCACCTTGAAGTTGTCGAAGGCCTGTTGCGCCCAGCGCAGCATCTGGTAGCGCTCCACGTTGCGCTGGAATTCCAGTTCGGCGTTGGTGGCGAATGCTTCGGGGGTACCGAACACGTCGGCAATCACGGAGTGGTCGATGACCAGCTCGCTGGGTACCAGCGGGTTGATGCGTTGCGGGTCACCGCCCAGCGCAATGATGGCGTCGCGCATGGCGACCAGGTCGACCACGCACGGCACGCCGGTGAAATCCTGCATCAGCACGCGCGCCGGCGTGTACTGGATTTCGCGTTGCTGCGTGGCCTGCGGCTGCCAGTCGGCCATGGCCTGGATCTGTTCGCGGGTGACCAGGCGGCCATCTTCTTTGCGCAGCAGGTTCTCCAGCAGCACCTTCAGGCTGTACGGCAGGCGATGTGCGGTCTTGATGCGGTCGAGGCGATGAATCCGGTAGGACACGTCGTCGACCCGCAACTGGTCGCGGGTGTCGAAACTGTTGGCGCTCATGCTCGTCTCCTGAAGGTGAATCTCGCCGCAGGTCACGCATCACCCGTCCCGCAGCTCGGTGGGAAATTAGTGCAATGCCAGATACAAATTGGTGAACACGCCGATCGCCATCAGCGCAAGGCTGACCAGGTCAACGACGATCAGGATCGCGAATTTCATGCGGTCGGCGTGCACGTAGTCTTCCACGATGACGCGCAGGCCGAGCTTCATGTGCCAGAACAGGATCACCCACAGCGCAGCCATGGTGACGGCCACGGCAGGCCTGCCCAACCAGGCAAGCAGATCCTGCTGGCCATCCCGGGCGTGCGCAATCAGCGATGCCACCAGCCATATCGACAATGGCACCAGGGCCACGGCGGTCACTCGTTGCAGCCACCAGTGGTGGGCGCCGGATCCGGACGAACCCAGCCCGATGGCACGACGCAACGGTGATGCGCGGCCACCCGGTGGATTGCGGTCGAGCGGATCTTCGCGGTTCCAATCAGACATGCTTCTATCGTCCCGCAGCCATGCCGATGATCCACGTCGCCAGCGTCAGCACCACGCTGGCAGATACGACCAGCCAGCCGGACAAATAGATGCTGGCCAGTTCGAAGCCGAAGTCCATATCCCACGACAGGTGCCGGATGCCGTTGCACAGGTGGTAGAAAAGCGAAAAGGTCCAGCCCACCAGCAGGATGATGCCGATCCACGAACGCAGGAAGCCGTCCAGTGCCGCGTAGGCGTTGCTGCCGTCCGCCACCGCCACCAGCCAGGCCACCAGCAACACGCTGCCGGCACTGAGCAGCACGCCGGTGGCGCGGTGCGCTATGGACAGCACCGAGGTCAGCTGGGGCTTGTAGATCCGTACATCCGGCGAACGCGGGCGCGGTCGGCTGGAGGGCACGTCAGCTCCTCCTCTGCTGGATCATCAACTTTATCTCGGCAATCTTCTTGCCGGGATTCAGACCCTTCGGGCAGGTCCGGGTGCAGTTGAGGATGGTGTGGCAACGGTAAAGCTTGAAGGGGTCCTCGAGCTCGTCAAGGCGCTCGTCAGTGGCTTCGTCACGGCTGTCGACCAGCCAGCGATGGGCCTGCAGCAATACCGCCGGCCCCAGGAAGCGGTCGCCGTTCCACCAGTGGCTCGGGCAGCCGGATGTGCAACAGAAGCACAGGATGCACTCGTAGTCCCCGTCCAGCTTGGCGCGCTCTTCGGGTGATTGCAGGCGCTCGCTGTTTGCCGGGGCCGGTGTCCTGGTGCGCAACCAGGGCTTGATGGAGTGCAGCTGCGCGAAGAGGTGCGCCTGGTCGCCGACCAGATCCTTGACGACGTCCATGTTGTTGAGCGGATATACCGTGGCGGGCTCGTTCATTTCGTCCAGCGCGCGTATGCACGCCAGCCAGTTGGTGCCGTCGATGTTCATCGCGCATGACCCGCATATCCCCTCCCGGCAGGAGCGGCGGAACGCGAACGTGGGGTCGATCTCGTTCTTTATCTTGATCAGCGCGTCGAGCAGCATCGGACCGCACTTGTCGCGATCGATGGCGAACGTGTCCACGCGCGGGTTGTTTCCCGACTCGGGGTCGTAACGAAATATCCGCAGGTGTCGTACGCGCGTCGCGCCCTGCGGTTCCGGCCAGGTCTTGCCTTGTTCGATCCGCGATGCCGGCGAGGTGCCTGAAGCGGGCGGCACCGGAAAGCGTCTTGGCCGGCGCCAGCGGGATACCTGCTTCGAACTCCGGATGAGCACTTCACATCCTCCCGTGGCGACCACGCCGACAGCTGATTCGTGTCGCCGTCGTCAACGCCCCGTCCCGCTTCGATGCTGCGCGGAACAATGGGTCAAGTGTGGGTGGCCGGATCACCATACACCGGTAGTTCGTTCGCATCATCCATGCACATGGTTGTGCGCCCGACAGTCGATGTCCGCCCGGCATGCCGCACGGCGTGAGCAGGGGCCTGCTGCGGGCCGCCGTTTGACGTTTGTCCATGCCGAGTCTAGCGTTACGGACATCGCGTCAAGGTCAAAAGGTGGGCCGCCATGGGTCGGGAAGCACCCCAGGTATGCACGGATCAGTCCGGGATCAAGCGGCTTGCCACGATGATCACGCTGCTGCCGGCACACGCGCGCGTGCGCGTGCAGCTGCTCGACGGAACCGTTTGCGAAGGTCTGGTCAGGGTTCGGTCCAGCGTCCAGGTCTTCCGTGATCCGCAGCAACGCGAGGGGCTGAACGCGCTGGTGGGTCTGGAGGATCCGCTCAAGCGCGGTTCGATCCGGCGCGTGTGGCTGGACCAGGTTGTGCGCGTGGAATATCTCGATTCCGGCCTGGGCGGAGAAAACTGATCCGGACGTGACTGGATCAGGTCACTTGCGTCGCCCCGGTCCGGGCCACCTGCTGCCTGCTCATTGCCGCGGAACTGGCGATGCGGATGCCGGGGTGCGCACGCCAGGAATTTGCTACGATCGAGCCGACGGCTGCACGGGGGCAGCCCGGAGCGAGCGACATGCAAACACTTTTTGCGCACCCCGCCTTGTGGCGTGGGTTGCTGCTGTTTGCAGGGATGCTGTGGGGGAAATCCGCCAGGTCAGCGAACGCGACGCCGCGTGGTGCGGTCGAGCTGGTGTCATGGCGGCCCGGCGCGCGATCACGCCGGGAAGACGAACTGGAACGCAGGCGCGACGAGGTGCGGCCATAGCCGCGATCCCGCGGCGCCGGCGTCTCCGCGCGGGTTGTTGATCGCGGGAACAGTGTGCCTCACGCGGCTCGCACGGCCGATCCGCTAAACTGGGTCAATGCGCGACGGTCATGGTCGCGCGTGTTTTCGTGCGCCCACGAACCGCGCATCGCGTTGCGCGGAGTTCCGGCAGATCGTCATGGGCGCCACATGGTCCATCGTGCCGTGCGCCGCGCCAGCGTGCGCCGGACTCCACCGCAGGCAAGATCTTCATGAGCAAACAGACCATTTCATTGATCGGCGTTCCCACCGACATCGGCGCCGGCCACCGCGGCGCCTCGATGGGGCCGGAGGCCATGCGCGTGGCGAACCTGGCCGCCAAACTCGAACAGCGCGGCCTGCAGGTGATCGACCGCGGCAACCTGCACGGCCCGCTCAACCCGTGGCAGCCGCCGGTCGACGGCTACCGCCACCTCGACGAGGTGGTGGCGTGGAATACGGCCGTCTATACGGCCATCCACCAGGAACTACAGTCCGGCCGCCTGCCGATCATGCTCGGCGGCGACCACTGCCTCGCCATCGGTTCGATCAGTGCGGTGGCCGACCACTGCCGCGAGACCGGCAAGCAGTTGCGCGTGCTGTGGCTCGATGCGCACTCGGATTTCAACACCGCCGAGGCGACGCCCTCGGGCAACATCCACGGCATGCCGGTGGCCTGCCTGTGCGGCCGCGGCCCGCAGGTGCTCACCGGCATCGGCAACACCAGCCCGGCGATCACTCCCGACGTGATCCGCCAGATCGGCATCCGCTCGGTGGACTACGGCGAGAAGCAGCTGGTGCGCGAGGCCAACGTGGGCATCTTCGACATGCGCCGGATCGACGAGGACGGCATGAAGCGGGTGATGGAGCAGGCGCTGGACGGCATGGACGACAACACCCACCTGCACGTGAGCTTCGACGTCGACTTCCTCGACCCCAGCATCGCCCCCGGCGTGGGTACCACCGTGCGCGGCGGCCCGGGCTATCGCGAGGCGCAGCTGTGCATGGAGATGATCTCCGACAGCGGCCGGCTGGCCTCGCTGGACCTGGTCGAGCTCAACCCCGCCTTCGACCGCCGCAACGCCACCGCCAAGCTGGCGGTGGACCTGATCGAGTCGCTGTTCGGCAAGTCCACGCTGATCCGCTGAGAGGTTCTGACTGATCGGTGAGCTGGTCGGGCCGCCGTCGCGACTAGCCTCATCGTGCCGGGCCGCGTCGGCATCCGCGTCGAGCCATTCGACTTTTCACCGTTCGCGCTGGGCGTAGCCAGCACGGCGGGCGCAGTCGTGGCACGTCTTTCGACCGTCATTCCCGCGAACGCGGGAATCCAGTGTCTTCGGTCTTTCATGGGATCAGCGAGGTCGCGGAGATTCCTGCGCGACGGGCCAGTTTAGGCCGTTGAAGGATCGCCTCGTGAGGATGGCGATCTCTCGTAAGAAACATCGACGTTCACGTGCGACCTGGATCACTCGAAATACCGAGCTATGTGAACCACATCGCATTATTCGCTCCAAACGAAGGAATTTCCGCGCTACATTCGGTTTGTCGATTGTCGCAGTATTTTGCGATATCCGGCAGGGTGGGAGCGAATCGCAGGCAGGCGAGGCATCGGGGGCCTGCTGTCGTTCCGAGACACGGATGCACCAGCCAGGAGGCGGGGGCTACATGGAAGCGGTGATCGAAGCGGACGATCTGATCAGTGCGGCGCGCAGCAATGCCGTTGCCGGAGAGTCGCGGGATGATCTGTCCTTGCAGGGATTGGTCCTGCTGGCCCAGTTCCACGGCATTGCCGCCAGCGCGGATCAGCTGCGCCACGATGCCGGCCGGGGATCGGAGCCGTTCGACGACACGGCACTGCTGCTTGCGGCGAAGAAGCTCGGTCTCAAAGCCAGGGTGATCCGACAGCCTGTCGAACGCCTCGACCGTGTGGCCTTACCCGCGCTGGCGTTGCGGCGTGATGGCGGCGCGTTCGTGGTTGCCAAGGTGGACGGCGAGAAAATCCTGATCCACGACCTCAACGTGCAGCGCCCGCGCATCTTGACCCGGGACGAATTCGTGGCCTGCTACGAAGGCCGCTTGCTGACCGTCGCTTCGCGCGCCTCGATGGTGGCCGAGCTGGCGAAGTTCGACTTCAGTTGGTTCATTCCGGCCGTGGTGAAGTACCGCAAGCTGCTGCTGGAAGTACTGGTGGTGTCATTCTTCCTGCAGCTGTTCGCGCTGGTCACGCCGCTGTTCTTTCAGGTGGTGATGGACAAGGTGCTGGTGCACCACGCCATGACCACGCTCACCGTGATCACTATCGGCCTGGTGGTGATCACCCTGTTCAACGTGGTGCTGGCGGGGCTGCGCACCTACGTGTTCGCACACACCACCAGCCGCATCGATGTGGAACTCGGTGCGCGCTTGTTCCGGCACATCTTGGCCTTGCCGCTGGCCTACTTCGAGTCGCGCCGAGTGGGTGACACCATCGCCCGGGTGCGTGAGTTGGAGAACATCCGCAACTTCCTGACCGGGCAGACGCTGACCTCAGTACTGGACTTGCTGTTCACCTTCGTCTTCCTGGCCGTGATGTTCTTCTACAGCGGCTGGCTGACCTTGATCGTGGTGATCTCGCTGCCGCTGTACGCGATCTGGTCGGCGGCAATCACCCCGACCCTGCGCGCGCGATTGAACGAGAAGTTCGTGCGTGGCGCCGACAACCAGTCGTTCCTGGTCGAGGCGATTTCCGGCATCGGTACGGTCAAGGCGCTGGCGGTGGACCCGCGCATGGTACGCACCTGGGACAACCAGTTGGCGGGCTACGTCAGCGCTGGGTTCCGTGTCACCCATCTGGCCAACATCGGCCAGCAGGGCATCCAGCTTCTGCAAAAGCTGGTCAGCGTGGCGATCCTGTACTGGGGCGCGCAGATGGTGATCGACGGGGCACTCTCGGTCGGCCAACTGATCGCCTTCACCATGCTGGCTGGCCAAGTCTCCACACCGATCGTGCGGCTCGCCCAGCTGTGGCAGGACTTCCAGCAGGTCGGTATCTCGATGGAGCGCATGGGTGACGTGCTCAACACGCGCACCGAAGCCGGTGGTAGCCGCATGGCCTTGCCGCCGATCGAGGGGCGCATCACGTTCGAGAACCTGAGCTTCCGCTATCGCCCCGACACTGCCGAAGTGCTGGCCGGTATCAACTTCGACATCCGGCCGGGCGAGGTGGTCGGCATCGTCGGCCGCTCCGGTTCGGGCAAGAGCACGCTGACCAAGCTGATCCAGCGGCTGTACGTGCCCGAGCGTGGCCGCATCCTCGTCGATGGTACGGACCTGGCGCTGGCCGACCCCGCCTGGCTGCGGCGCCAACTCGGTGTCGTGCTGCAGGAAAATTTCCTGTTCAACCGAAGCGTGCGCGAAAACATCGCGTTGATCGACCCCGGCATGCCGCTGGAGCGGGTGATCCATGCCGCCCGGCTGGCCGGCGCGCACGACTTCATCACCGAGCTGCCCGAAGGCTACGACACCGTCGTCGGCGAGCACGGCGCCAGCCTGTCCGGAGGACAGCGCCAGCGCATCGCGATCGCCCGCGCACTGGTGGCCGATCCGCGCATCCTCATCTTCGACGAAGCCACCAGCGCGCTCGACTACGAGTCCGAGCGCGCCGTGATGGCCAACATGCGGGCCATCTGCCAGGACCGCACCGTGCTGATCATCGCCCACCGCCTTTCCACCGTGCGCCACGCCGACCGCATCGTCGTCGTCGACAAGGGGCGCATCGTGGAAACCGGTGCACCGGATGAACTGCTGAAGCGCCCTGATGGGCACTTCGCGCATCTGTCCCAGTTGCAGCAGGGCTGATCCATGACGAACCGGTTCGCTGCCATCGGTGACGTGCTTCGACGCTATGCGCAGGTGTTTCGCGCGGCCTGGGCGGAGCGCCGCACGCTGGCGCCGATTCCACGCACACATGACGAACTGGCGTTCCTGCCGGCCCACCTTGAACTCACCGAAACTCCGCTGTCGCCGGCACCGCGCGCCAGCCTTTGGATCATCATGGGTCTGTTCTGCGTGGCCCTGCTGTGGGCCGGCTTCGGCAAGCTCGACGTGGTTGCCGTGGCGCCGGGAAAGACGGTGACCAGCAGCCGTACCAAGATCGTCCAGCCGGCCGAGACGGCGGTGGTGCGCCGCATTCTGGTGCATGACGGCCAAGCGGTGAAGCAAGGCGACCTGCTGATCGAGCTGGATGCTACCGCCACCACGGCCGACAGTCAGAAAGCCGAGGAGGCCCTGGCAAGCGCCCGGCTCGCGGCTGCCCGATCCGCAGCACTGGTTCAGGCCATCGATACCGCCACCCCGCCAGTACTGGCGCAAGGCAGTGACCTGCCGACAGATCGCTTCGAGGCCACCCAACGCCTCGCCCTCAGCGAATACGCCGCCTATACCGCCAGAAAGCAAAGTCTGGAGGCGATGGTGGCGCAGAAACAGGCCGAACTGCGCACCGTGGAATCGGCCATCGTCCCGCTGGAGCAGTACCTGACGATCTCGCGTACCCGCGTGGCGGATTACGAGAAGCTGCTCCGCCAAGGCTACGTGCCCCGGCAGGACTATCTGCAGCGCAAGCAGGAACGCATCAACGCCGAGCGCGACCTCACGGGACAACAAAGCCGCCGCGTGGAACTTCGCTCAGCCATCACCGGCGCCAGGGAGGAGCTGTCGGTCACCATCACCGACACCCGCCGCCAGCTGCTCGACGAACTACGCCAGGCCCGCGAACAGATCCAGCAGTTCGAGCCGGAAGTGGCCCGTACCACCCAGCGCAACGCCCTCATGCAATTGCGCGCTCCAGTGACCGGCACCGTGCAGCAGTTGGCCGTGCATACCGTTGGCGGCGTGGTCACGCCGGCCCAGCCGCTGCTCGCCGTCGTGCCCGAGAATGACTCGCTGGAAGTGGAAGCCACCGTGCTTAACCAGGACATCGGTTTCGTGCGCCCGGGACAGCGCGCCACAATCAAGGTCGAGAGTTTTCCATATACGCGCTACGGATATGTCGAAGGCGTCGTGGAGAGCGTTTCGCACGATGCGATCCAGGACGAGAAGCTGGGTTTGATCTATCTGGCGCGGGTGAAGATGAAAAAGACAGAGCTGCTGGTTGACGGCGTCAAGGTTCGACTGACCTCGGGCATGGCTCTGACGGCGGAAATCAAGACGGGAAAGCGGCGGGTGATCGAGTACATCCTTGATCCGCTGCGCAAGGGTGTGGATGAGTCGATGCGGGAGCGGTGAGGGCATAGAGCAGTCGCCATCTTTGCGAACCGGAGGTTCGAAAAATTCAGCAAGGGAACATATATGAAACTAATTAATCTCGCGATATTCGCATCTGTCTTTATCGTGGCTTGTGGGTCCAAACCTCTGACCGAAGCCGAGTGCCGAAGGTTGGCGAACAAGGAAATCGATTTCGCTGTAAGCCAAGCTCCAGTAGGAGATGCGGAATCTCTCAGGACCATCCTCGCCAGCAGGGCAGACGAGGGCAATGCCAAGTGTGTGGCGGGAAAAACCTATAGCCGCAGCGATTTCAAATGCATGATTAAGGCACATGATGTCAACGAAATTGGCATATGTATAAACAAAGTGAACAGGCGTCTAGGGCATGGCTAGTGGGGCTCGTCGAAAGGGATTGTAAATTAACCGTAACCTAAAGCGAGTTTGAGCAGGCATAAAAATCATGCAAGGCGGTTCGTATGGTAAAGCAGCATAAAAATTGTAACAGCATCGACCATGCTGTGGCGGCAACGCAATGGCTGACGATAACCCTTTTCGGATTTGGGCTTCTTACATCTGCTTTGTGGGTAGCCGGCACAATTTATATCAACCACCTGTCAATGGATGGCCTTCAGATCCTAAGTGCAAAATTACCGGATGTCCAAGCGTTCTACTTGTCCAAACTAATTGATATACGGATAGATCAGTCTCACGATCGATTAAAATACGAAGTTTATTGCTATTACGTCATCATACCCTATGTTCTTCTGCTGATCTCGATTACTTGTGCAACATGGTTTGCTGGCAGCGACCTGGATAAGACGTCAAAATCAAATTTTAGCGTCATACGACGGCGGCGTATAATTACTTTCTCTACTCTACTCTTAGTATTTTTCGTCGCCCCATTTTATTTGACCCATTCGTTCCTTTTCAAAAACGAGGCATCGAGCTTAATAAGCTTGATGATATCTGATCTATCGCTGGCTTGGGCTCAATCCATTCTTGCTGGCGCGCTCTTCACTGCAGTCAAAGGAGATGGTCATGAGTGAGCAGGAAGACATTGATTCTGTGTTGGAGGCTTTATTTGGCGATTCCCTCACCGAAGGTGAAATAGAGGCATTCAAGAGTACGCTGAGTACGTCAGGGGCAACCGCCGAGGCGCTTGGGGCGTATCTGGAGAAGGCCGTAGGGGTCAAAGAACTTGAGGCCGTTCAATTCGGTGATATGGCAAGGAAGTGGGAGCTCGCCGCAAGTAAATACGCGCAGCGCATGAATGCGCTGGACCGCGCACCTGCCGGCGTATCCTCCTTGTTCCAACAGGCGCAACTCAATTTTCAATTGGCGAGGGAATCCGAGGCCATCGGGGATTCCATCAAGGCCGTGAGCCTACTTTCCGAAGGCATTGGAAAAATGTTGGGTGCGATCGAATTCGGTATAAATCTTGATCAAGGTTTATCGCATAACGACGCTAACGAATTTTATGGAGGGCGGTTTCAAGGTCCACGTGCAACATAATCAATGAACCGTACCTGCGCTTGCTTCGGCAAGTTGAAGTTGTTCGTTGTACACCTGCAGCGGGGTTCGGAAGTCATGACGCTTGCGCGGCCTGGTGTTGAGGCTCAAGGCAATCTGGTTGAGTTCGGCCTGACTGTAGACGGACAGGTCGGTGCCCTTGGGCAGGTACTGCCGCAGCAAGCCGTTGGTGTTCTCGTTGCTGCCGCG
>NZ_MWIO01000060.1 GCF_004799035.1 Rhodanobacter lindaniclasticus | reverse complement strand
TCAGACGGCCCAGCAGCGGCATGCGCGATGGCCGCTACCACTTCCTCGTCGACGTGCAACTGCCGCTGCTGGGCCGTCTGATCGCCTACGACGGCTGGCTGGAACCGCTGTCCGATGACGCATGAACACGCTCCACCGGTGATCGTGTTCGACGGTGTCTGCCTGCTGTGCAGCCGCTGGGTACGCTTCCTGCTGAAGCACGACCATGCCGCGCACTACCACTTCGCCGCGATGCAGTCCGACAGCGGACGCAAGCTGTTGCTGGCGCACGGACTGGACCCGCAATCGCCGCTGTCGTTCCTGCTGGTGGAAGACGGTCGCGGTTACACCGACAGCGAGGCGATCGCCCGCGTGTTGCGTGGATTGGACCGCCGCCGTTGGCACTGGCTGAGCCGCGCCATGCTGCTGGTACCGCGCGGGTTGCGCGATCCGGCCTACCGCTTCGTCGCCCGGCATCGCTACCGCATTTTCGGACAGAGCCGCCAATGCTTCGTGCCCACGCCGGAACAGCGCGCGCGTTTCATGCCGTGAGCTCTTCCACGCCGGTCTCGATCGCGAAACCGGTCAGCGCCGACAAGGCCTCGTCCAGGGTGAACAAGCCCATGCACGGCATCGCCCCGCGCGCCGGCAACGCGCCATCGGCGAGTTTGCGCGCCAGCACCACCGCGGGCGTGGCGGGAATCTGCGGACCGTCGCCGGCACCGGCATCGAGCGACCAGCGCAGGTGCAGCGCCTCGCCCTGCGGGTCGCGACCACGCAGCTCCACCACCATCCCGCCCACATCGCTGCCGGCGTCGATGAAGCGTTCGCTGAGCCGGCGCAGGCGCGGCGCGTGCCGGGCCAGATCGCCGAGCAAACCCAGCCGCACCAGCCAGGCTGCGGCCAGGGTGCCGAAGTGCAGGCGCCTGAGCTCCAGTCCGGCGCGAAACACCACCTGACGCACGCCGCGATAACGTGCCGGGAACAGCTCCAGGTCCGGCACGTCGCACAGGCCGACCCAGCGCCCGCCGAAGGCAAAGCGCTGGCGCCGGGTCGACATCCAGCCATGCCCGTGTTGCCAGCGCGCATCGCGCCACAGCCGCACCGGCCGGCCGCAGTAGCCGAGGATCGCCGCCACCGTCGCGTCGCCGCGCGGCGTGCGGTTGCCGGGGCTGATCGCGTGCTCGATGCTCTCCAGCACGGCGAAGCGCGGCAGCAGCGCGTCGACCACCGCACTGCTCAACGCCGGCAGCGTCGAGGCGCCGCTGACCAGCAGCCGGCCGGCAGTTTTCGCGCGCGCACCGAGGCAGCCGATGCCGGCGACGAAATCGCGGCCATCGGCCAGGTCGACATAATCACTGCCGCACGCCAGGCAGGCCTCGGCTACCCGGTAGTCCTGCCGCTGGAACGGGCCGGCCGCATGGATCACCAGCTGCGGTTGCGCCAAAGCCATCGCCGCAGGCAAGGCGGGTGAGGCGACATCGAGCGTCGCCACGCCGATCGATGGATCGCCCAGGCGCTCGCGCAACTGCTGCAAGCTGGCCGGATGCCGGCCGGCCAGGGTCAGCGCGAAACGTGGGTCATACGCCAACGCAGCGGCGATCCGCGAACCGAACACGCCGCCGGCTCCGATCAGCAATACGCGCAGAGCCATGCATCCCCCCTCGTCGCCTGCGCCTCAAAAACAAAGCCCGCCAACAGGCGGGCCTTGCCGGAACATGATGTCTCGCGGGCGCTCAGGCCGTGGCGACCGTATAGCCCTTGAGCCGCTGGGCGAACTCCTGCAGCGCGCGGATGCCGCTTTCCTCGGCCTCGTGGATCCACTGCTGCAGACCCTTCAGCGCCTGATCGGCACCGCGCTGTTCCATCAGCGCCGCCAGGCGGCTGCGGAACTCGACCACGGTCTTGAGCGTGGGCCGCTTGGCCAGCACGGCCTGCATGCGGTCGCGGCCTTCGTTGTCCAGCCAGCGCCCACCATCGGCGAGCGCCCGCCGCATGCGGCGGGGCATCGACTTGATGCTCTCGCCCGCGTGCTGTGCCTCGTCGCGCAGGGTCGGCACGATCACGCCGCGGTAGTAGTCGGTCATCGCCTGGAAGCGATGGGTGAGCACCGCCTTGAGCGTGTCGGCATCGGGCAGGCGCACGTTCGGGCGCACGTCCAGCGACGGCGCCACGCGCAGCACCTTGGCCAGGCCCACGGCGCGCAGGCCGCAGATCGCCGCCCAGCCGATGTCGAACTCCCACTTGCGCAGCGCGAACTTGGCCGAGCTGGGGAAGGCGTGGTGATTGTTGTGCAGCTCTTCGCCGCCGATCCAGAAACCCCACGGGATCAGGTTGCGCGCGGTATCGGCGCTCTCGAAATTGCGGTAGCCGGCCCAGTGGCCGATGCCGTTGACGAAGCCGGCGGCCCAGAACGGGATCCACACCATCTGCAGCGCCCACAGCGCCGCGCCGATCACGCCGAACAGCGCCACGCTGATCAACAGCATCAGGGTCGGGCCCCAATAGGGATGCGCGCCATAGAGCTTGTGCTCGACCCAGTCGTCCGGCGTGCCGCGACCGTACTGCACCATGTCCTGCTTGTTCTCGCAGGCATCGCGGTACAGCGACACGCCGTCCCAGAACACCTTCTTGATGCCGTAGATCATCGGGCTGTGCGGGTCTTCCTCGGTCTCCACCTTGGCGTGGTGCTTGCGATGTACCGCCACCCATTCGCGGGTGACCATGCCGGTGGTGAGCCAACCCCAGAAACGGAAAAAGTGCGCCAGCACGGGATGGAAATCCACGCCGCGGTGCGTCTGGCTGCGATGCAGATACAGCGTCACCGTGAAGATGGTGAGCTGGGTCACCACCAGCATGTAGATGGCGATCTGGCCCCAGCTCGCGTCGGCGAGGCCGTGGTTGAGAAAATCGAGTACCGCGTCAAGCATGGAAGTTACCGGATGGGGAAGGAACGGCGGGAAACGAGCGGAGTCTAGTGGGTGAAATCCCATACCCGCCAGCATGGGCAATGCATGAGCATAACAGTCTGTCAAGAGGCGGGAGTGAAACCGGTGTTGGTTGGCATCGCTCGCGATCGCCTGTTGTCTAACCATGGGGGCGCCGTAACAATCAGGCAATGACCACGATCATCCCCGCCGACCCGCCGCTCGCCCTGCAGCTGGACCACGTCGCCCGCCGCCGCGCCGGTCGTGTTGCCGTGCGCGATCTCAGCCTGAGCCTGCTCCGCGGCCAGGTGTTGGGCCTGCTCGGCGTCAACGGTGCCGGCAAGTCGACCACCTTGTCGATGATCGCCGGGGCGCTGCGACCCGACACCGGCGCCATCAAGCTGAACGGCGAGGATTTTCTGGAGCGACCGGAGCTCGCGCGCACGGGGATCGGCTGGCTGCCCGAGCGTGCGCCGCTGTGGCCGGAGCTGAACGTGATCGAACACCTGGACGCCCACGCCCGCCTGCGCGGCCTGCGCGGCGCCGCCTTGCACGCGGCGCGCAACGCGATCGTCGAGCGGCTGGAGCTGCAACCGCTGGCGCGGCGACTGGCCGGCGTGCTGTCGCAGGGCCAGCGCCAGCGGCTCGGGCTGGCCTGCGCGCTGGTGCACCGGCCTACCCTGCTGGTGCTGGACGAGCCGGCGAACGCGCTCGACCCGGTGCAGATGGCCGCGCTGCGCAGCCTCATCCGCGAACAAGCCGCCGCCGGCACGGCGGTGATCCTGTCCACCCACGTGCTGAGCGAAGTCACCGCGGTGTGCGATCGCGTGGCGATCCTGCATGAGGGCGCGCTGCAGCACGAAGGCATGGTCGAAGCCGGCGATCACGCCGCGCTGGAACGGCGCTTCTTCGAGATCGCGATGACCCCCCGCCCGGCGCAAGCCGCATGAGCATGCTGGCAGTCGCCCGCCTGGAATGGCGTCGCCTGCGGGTGCGTCCGCTGGCCTGGGTGCTGGCGGCGCTGACCCTGGCCTGGCTGGGCTGGAACTTCACCGTGCTGCTGGGCAGTTTCCTCGCCGGCCAGATCCAGCGGGCCGCCCTGCCCGACGGCCCGGGCTTCACCGACCTGGTGGCGGTGCCGCTGCTGGGGCAATTGGCGCAACTGGCGTTCCTGGTGGTGCCGCTGCTGACCATGTCGGTGATTGCCGGTGATCGCCGCAACGGCACCTTGCCGCTGCTGTTCGCCGCCGGCGTGCCGGCGTCGCGCATCGTGCTGGGCAAGTACCTCGCCCTGCTCGGCTGGCTGACGCTGTGGCTGGCGCTGACGCTGGCGATGCCGCTGGCGCTCGCGCATGCCACCGACCTGGACGGGGGCAAGCTCGCCGCCGCCGCCCTTGGCCTGGCCCTGATGCTGGCCGCGCTGGCCGCGCTGGGCCTGGCCTGCTCCAGCTTCTCCAGCCACCCGGCGATCGCCGCGGCCGCGGCGCTGATCCTTGGCCTGGCGCTGTGGAGCGTGAACCTGGGTGCGCAGATGGCCGGCATCGATGGCGGCGCGATCAACTGGCTGGCGATGAGCGCGCACGTGCAACCGCTGCTGCGCGGGCTGGTTTCCAGCGCCGACCTGCTGTGGTTCGCGCTGCTGATCGGCCTCTCGCTGGCGCTGGCCACGCGCCACCTGTCCACCGAGCGGGAGCGCGGCTGATGCGCAACATGTTCAGACGTCTGGACGGCTGGTTGTTCGCCCTGCTCTTGCTGCTGGCTTGCGCCGCCCTCGGCTACCTCGGCACGCGCCACGTCCATGTTGCCGACTGGACCGCGAACGGCCGCATCAGCCTGTCGCCGGCAAGCCGCGCGGTGCTGGCGAAACTCGACGGCCCGGTGGACATCGTCAGTTACGCCAGCCCGCAGGGCGACCTGCGCCAGACCATTGCCGGCTTCCTGCAGCGCTACCAGATGGTGAAGCGCGACATCAGCCTGCGCTTCGTCGATCCGCAACTGGATCCGGCGAAGATGCGCGAGCTGGGCATCACCGTCGACGGCGCGCTGATCCTGCATTACCAGAACCACGAGCAGCGCCTGGACGAGTTGTCCGAGCGCAGCCTGACCAATGCACTGGAACGCCTGCAGCGCGGCAACGACCGCATCGTCGCCTTCGTCACCGGCGACGACGAGCGCCGTGCCGACGGCCAGGCGAATGCCGACATGGGCACCTTCATGGCGCAGCTGGAAAGCCGCGGCATGCGCGCGGTGCCGCTCAACTTCTCGCAGGTCAACGCGGTGCCCGAGCACACCGACCTGGTGGTGCTGGCCAGCCCCACCGTACCGCTCGCGCCGGGTGCGGTACAGGCGCTGGTCGATTACGTGCAGGCCGGCGGCAACCTGCTGTGGCTCACCGAGCCGGCCAACGACGAGCTCGGCCTCAAACCACTGGCCGACGCGCTGGGCGTGCGCGTGCTGCCGGGCGTGCTGGTGGACGGCTCCGGTTCGGCGCTGGGCCTGCACGACCCGCGCATGCTCGCGCTGGGCAGCTACCCGCCGCAGGCGATCACCCGCGGCTTCCAGCTCACCACGCTGTTCCCGCAGGTATCGGCGCTGGCCGAGGTGGCGCGCACGGGCTGGGCCACGCACGCCTTCCTGCGTTCCAGCCCGCAGAGCTGGACCGAGTTCCAGCCGATCGACAACACGAAAAGCTCCGACATCCGCTTCGATGCCGATGCCGGCGAGCTGAAAGGCCCGCTGGATTTCGGCTTCGCGCTGAGCCGGTTGTCGCCCAGCCCGGACAAGAGCGAGCAGCGTGCGGTGGTGATCGGCGATGGCGATTTCCTCTCCAACACCTACCTCGGCAACGGCGGCAACCGCGCGCTGGGCGAGCGCGTGTTCAACTGGTTGCTGGGCGACGACAAGCTGGTCGACGTGCCGCCGCGCGGCGCGCCGGACCGCCTGCTGGAAATCTCGCAGGGCGAGTTGAACGTGCTGAGTTTCGGCTTCCTGTTCGGCCTGCCGCTGCTGTTGCTGCTGATCGGCGGCGCCATCGTGTGGCGCCGGCGGCGGCGCTGAGCGATGAAGCGCGCCACCCGGCAACGAAGCCTGCTGTTCGCCGCCGTGGCGGTGCTGCTGGCGCTGGCGCTGTGGCAATGGCAGCACGACGCCAGCCGCGCGAACGGCGAGCTGACCACGCTCGATCCGGCGGCGATCAGCCACATCAGCCTCGCCCTGCCCGGCGCCGCCACGCTGCACTACGAGAAGCGCGGCGACGGCCACTGGTGGCGTACCGACGGCACGGCGCACCGGGCGGCCGACGACGACCGCCTGCGCGACCTGGCCGACATTGCCGGCGCGCGCGTGCTGGGCTGGCGCCCGCTGGCCGATTTCGAACCGGCGAAGATCGGCCTGGCGCCGCCGCACGCGACATTGACTCTGGACGGCCAGACGCTGGCCTTCGGCATCAATGCGGTGCCCGGGCCGCAACGCTATGTGCGCGTCGGCGAGCGCGTGGCGCTGGTGTCCGCGCGCTACATGCCACGCTCGCCGGAAATCCGCACCACCGAACTGCACTGAAGCGGCAAACTGTCGTGCCCGAACTGCCCGAAGTCGAAACCACCCGTCGCGGCATCGCGCCGTACCTGATCGGCCGTCGCGTCAGCGGCGTCACCCTGCGCCGCCCCGACCTGCGCTGGCCGATTCCGCCCGAGATCGGCGAGCTGCTGCCCGGGCAGCGCATCGACGCGGTGGAACGCCGCGCGAAATACCTGTTGCTGCACACCGCCGCCGGCAGCGCGCTGCTGCACCTGGGCATGACCGGCGTGCTGCGCGTGCTGCCGCCGGACGCGCCGGTGGGCAAGCACGACCATGTCGACATCGCGCTGGAACGTAGCGCCGCGCAGGCGCCGCGCATCCTGCGCTTCACCGATCCGCGCCGCTTCGGCTGCCTGCTGTGGCAAGCGCCGGGCACCACCCACGAACTGCTGGCCAACCTCGGCCCCGAACCGCTGACCGACGCCTTCGACGGCGACCTGATGTGGCGCCGCTCGCGCGGGCGCACGGCGGCGGTGAAGCTGTTCCTGATGGACAACGCGATCGTGGTCGGCGTGGGCAACATCTACGCCAGCGAGGCGCTGTTCCGCGCCGGCATCGACCCGCGCCGCGCCGCGGGCAGCGTGTCGCGGGCGCGCTATGCGCGATTGGCGACGGAAGTGAAGCAGTTGCTGGCGTGGGCGATCGAACGCGGCGGCACCACCCTGCGCGACTTCCTCAACCCCGACGGCGCACCGGGCTATTTCTTTCGCGAGCTGATGGTCTACGGCCGCACCGGCGAACCCTGCCGGGTCTGCGGCACAACCATCCGTCAGGCCGTGCTGGGCCAGCGCTCGACGTTCTGGTGCCCGCGCTGCCAGTGCTGAAGGCGCGGGCAGGCAACACCCCCGGCTCTCCCGCCCGGCCTGCGACGGCAGGCCCGTCATCGTTTCCCTTTGGAAACAGAGTTATCACGAATTGCCGGCTACCCAACCCTGGTATCGCCTCTAAAATGGCCGCCTGTAACGCAGAAACCGTGGGGCTCACCAGACCCCCACTGTTTCGCAAAGCGTATAGATCCCACGCCTTTCGGAGGAACCTCCATGAACAGCACCATCATCGAATCGCTCAAGAAGCGCCGCACCCAGTACGCGCTGGGTCGCAACGTGGCGCTGGACAAGGACGCCCTCACCACCCTGGTCAAGGATGCGATCAAGCACACGCCGTCGTCGTTCAACTCGCAGAGTTCGCGCGCGGTGATCCTGTTCGGCGAGCAGAGCGAGCAGTTCTGGGAGCTGACCAAGCAGGAACTGAAGAAGATCGTGCCGGCCGAGGCGTTCGCCCCCACCGCCGCCAAGCTGGACAGCTTCGCCGCCGGCATCGGCACCGTGCTGTTCTACGAGGACCAGTCGGTGGTGAAGGGCCTGCAGGAGCAGTTCGCCCTGTACGCGGACAACTTCCCGGTATGGTCCGAGCAGAGCAGCGGCATGGCCCAGTTCGCCGTGTGGCTGGCGCTGACCGAGGCCGGCGTGGGCGCCAGCCTGCAGCACTACAACCCGGTGACGGACGAGGCGACCCGCCAGGAATGGAACGTGCCGGCGACGTGGAAGCTGCGTGCGCAGATGCCGTTCGGTTCCCACGAAGGTGGCTTCGGCGAGAAGGCGTTCATGGACGACGCGCAGCGCTTCATCACGGTGGGTTGAATCGGCCGGCACGCTTCACGCGCGCCTTGCCAGGCGAAGCCGGCACCTGGTGCCGGCTTCGCCGTTTGCGCGGTTCACGCCATCAGCTCCAGCGAAGTTCGATCCAGGTGTTGTTGAACGGCGGTTCGTCCATGCCGCCGCCGAGTTTCGCAACCATGCCGGCGGGAATGCCCTCGCCTTCGAGCACCTGCCCGTCGGTGAAATGCGCACCCAGCGCCTGCAACTCGGCCATCTGTTCGCACAGCGCGCCGGCGCGATCGACGGCGGCGTCGGGCACGTCGCGGATGCTGATGTCCGGGCGGCCGAACTTGCGCATGCCGCGCGTGCGCACCCAAAAGCGCCCCGGTGCCGTCTCGCCATCGCACAGGATCAGCAGGTGGTGGCGGATCGGCGCACCATCGCGGATCAGGTAGTGGCGGCGCCAGGCATCGGCATCGAGCAGGCTGAGGATCTGCGGATCGAGGACAGCCACGCCGCCGATATCGAGCATGCCCGCCAGCACGCCCAGGGTGTCGCGCAGGTAGCCGGTGGCCGGACTGTCCGCCAGCATGCCGCGCACCACCATCACCTCCGGCGCATCGAACGCACGCTGGAAAGCCTGCGGCGCATCGGCCTTGTACATGCGCCCCATCGCGCCCTTCAGCGGATAACCGTCCCAGCTGCGCAAATCGGCGTGGCGATGATTGGTCGCGGTGAGCCCTGCCGGCAGGCCCGGGCTGCCGTAATCCTGCGAGGGCACGCGCACGGCTTCGAATTGCCCGAACACGTAGAACTGCAGCACGATCGTCTCCTCGCTCGGCTGCCAGTGCGGGCGTTGCCAGGCGGGGATGGGAAACGGGTGGCTCATGGTCATCCTTGCAATGGGGGATTCAGCGCTCGTCGTCCAGCGGCAACACCGTCTGCTGCAGCTCGATGCGACCGCGGCCTTCGCTGATCTTCTTGAACTCGGCGCGACTCACCGAGACATAGCGCTCGTTGCCACCGATCTCGACCTGCGGCCCCTCGGTGACCGCCCGGCCCTGCTCATCCACGCGCACCACCATGGTGGCCTTGCGTCCGGTGTGGCAGATCGTCTTGATCTCCTGCAGCTCGTCGGCCCAGGCCAGCAGGTGGCGACTGCCCTCGAACAGCTCGCCGCGGAAGTCCGTGCGCAGGCCGTAGGCCAGCACGGGAATATGCAGGCGATCGACGACATCGCTGATCTGCCATACCTGCGCCTTGCCGAGAAACTGCGCCTCGTCGACGAACACGCAATGCAGCGGCCCGCGCGCGGCGATGTCGGCCTCGACCAGCGCGTACAGATCCTCGTCGCCGGCGAAGCGCCTCGCGTTCGCCTTCAGCCCGATGCGCGAAGCGACCACGCCCTCGCCGAAACGGTTGTCCAGCGCCGGCGTGAGGATCAGCGTGCGCATGCCGCGCTCGTGATAGTTGTACGCGCTCTGCAGCAGCGTGGTGGTCTTGCCGGCGTTCATCGCCGAGTAATAGAAATAGAGCTTGGCCATGGGGAGCTTGTTCAAGTCGTGACCCCGCATGGTAGCGCGGACATCGCCATGCGCAGGAGCGCACCCTGTCGCAATGCTCCTGGTTGGCGTGACGAGGAACTCGCGCACATCCTGCAACGGTCAGGATTTGTCCAAAGGCGTGTTGCCGCCGGTGAACTCGGCCCGCGCCTGGGCCAGGCGATACTTGTGTTCGGCGCGGCTGCGGCGCCAGTCGCGCAGCATGCAAATCAGGTAGACCAGCTTGAACAGGCGCAACTTGCGCAGCACGACGGGTGTGTCGAACAGGTCGCCGGCGAGCATCGAGATCACGCCCTGCTCCAGCTGCCAGGTGTTGCGCGGCTGGCGAAACATCTGCTGCATCACCGGGCCGTTGAAGCGGTAGATGAAGAACGAGAAGCGCGCCATGCCGGCGCGCTGGCGCCGCTCCAGTTTGCGCAGCAGGGAGGCTTCGCGCGCCGGCTCGCGCAGCGCCCGGTCGACCACCGCCGCAGCCTGCTCCGCGCCGCTCATCGCCAGGTACACGCCTGAGGAAAACACCGGATCGAGGAAGGCGAACGCGTCACCGACCAGCACCCAGCCCGGCCCGCCCATGCGGGTCGAGTCGTACGAGTAATTGCCGGTGACGCGTACCTCGTTGTCGATCAGCTCGGCGTGCTGCACGCGCGCCCACAGCGCCGGGCTCAGCTTCAGCGTGTCGAGCAGAAACTCCACCGTGCGACCCTTGCGCTGCTTGAGGTAATCCGGCCGGCACACCGCACCCACGCTCATCACGCCATTGGGCAACGGGATCATCCACATCCAGCCGTGCGCGAAGCTGTAGATGCTGATGTTGCCTTCGTCCTCGCCCGCGCGCCGCGCCGCGGCGCGGAAGTGGCCGAAGATCGCCGCGCTCTGGTGCTGGTCGTTCTTGCGGCGCAACTTCTTCTTCGTCGACAGCAGCGCGTCGCGGCCGCTGGCATCCACCACGTAGCGCGCCTGGATCGCGTAGGTGCGACCGTCATCGGTCTTCACGTCCAGCCAGCCCTCGCGGGCACCGCGCTGCTCGACCTGCACCACCTCGTGGCCCTCGCGCGCATCGGCACCCGATGCGCGCGCGTGCTCGTAGAGCATCTTGTCGAAATCCTGCCGCCACACCTGGTACGCATGCGGCGGGCTCTGCCCGATCGCGCGGGCGAACGCGTAGGTGTTGTAGCCGCGCGCGTTGTCCGCCTCGAAATCCGCGCCGGGCTTGAACACGCCGAGCTCGCGCACCTTGTCCAGCACGCCGAGCCGCTCGAACACCGGCAGGTTCATCGGCAACAGCGATTCGCCGATATGGAAGCGCGGATGGCGCGCCTTCTCCAGCGCGATCACCTTGTAGCCACGCCTCGCCAGCAGCGCCGCCGCGGTGCTGCCGCCGGGACCACCGCCGATCACGGCCACGTCGCATTGCTCGACTTCCTGTTCCGCCATGCCGCACCCCCCCTCACCGCAGTGCATCAATTATGGCCCAGAGCCGCTCTGCTACCATCGACCGCCGCCCCACGTCCCGCACGATCCATGCTCAACCCTCAACAACTGGCCGCCGTCGAACACTGCGAGGGGCCACTGCTGGTGCTGGCCGGCGCCGGCTCCGGCAAGACCAGCGTGATCACGCAGAAGATCGCGTACCTGATCCAGCGGCGAAAGCTCAACCCGTCGAAAATCGCCGCGATCACCTTCACCAACAAGGCGGCGCGCGAGATGCGCGAGCGCGTGGCGAAGCTGGTGTCCAGCGAGGATGCGGCCGCCCTCACCGTGAGCACCTTCCACGCGCTGGGGCTGAAGTTCCTGCAGATCGAGCACGCGCGCGCCGGGTTGCGCCGCGGTTTCTCGGTGCTGGATGCGGACGACAGCGGCGGCATCGTCAAGGAGCTGGCGCCCAAGGGCGTCAAGCCCGACGTGCTGTTCGGCCTGCGCAACCTGCTCAGCCGCGCGAAGAACGGCGGGCTGTCGCCGGAAGAGGCGCTGGCCGCCGCGCGCAGTCCGCGCGAGCTGGAAGCGGCGACGATCTATGACCTGTACCAGCAGCGCCTGGCCGCGTTCAACGCGGTGGATTTCGACGACCTGATCCGGCTGCCGCTGCGCATCCTGGAATCGGACGCCGAATGCCGCGACGCCTGGCGCGAGCGCCTGCGCTACCTGCTGGTGGACGAGTACCAGGACACCAATGACGCGCAATACCGCCTGCTGAAGGCACTCACCGGCGAGCGCGGCGGGATCACCTGCGTGGGCGACGACGACCAGTCGATCTATGCCTGGCGCGGCGCCAATCCCGAGAACATCGACCAGCTCGGCCGCGACTGGCCGAACCTGCGCGTGATCAAGCTGGAACAGAACTACCGCTGCGGCAAGCGCATCCTGCGTGCGGCCAACGGCCTGATCGCGCACAACCCGCACCTGCACGAAAAGAAGCTGTGGAGCGAGCACCCGGAAGGTGCGCCGATCCGCGTGTTGGAATGCAAGGAGGCCGAGCACGAGGCCGAGCGCGTCGCCGCCATCGCCACCACACTGGCGGAGAAGCACAAGGCACGCTGGGACGACATGGCGATCCTGTACCGCGGCAACTTCCAGGCGCGGCCGCTGGAGAAGGCGCTGCGCCTGGCGCGCATCCCGTACCACCTCACCGGCGCGCTCTCCTTCCTCGACCGCGCCGAGGTGAAGGACATCCTGTGCTACCTGCGCCTGCTGACCAACCCCAGCGACGACGCCGCGTTCCTGCGCGTGGTGAACGTGCCGAAGCGCGAGATCGGCTCCACCACGCTGGAGAAGCTCGGCCAGCTTGCGCAATCGCGCCACTGCTCGCTGCTGGAGGCCAGCCGCAGCGACGGCGTGCTGCGCCAGCTCACCCCGCGCCCCGCCGCGGCACTGGCCGGGTTCTCCGACCTGCTCGACGAACTGCGCAGCGCCTCGCTGCACGAGAGCGCGGCCGACCTGGTCGAACGCATCCTCAAGCGCACCGGCTACGCCGCGCAGATCGCCGCCGGCACGCCTGACGCCAGCGTGCGCGAGCGCAAGCTGGGCAACCTGAAGGAACTGGCCGACTGGTTCCGCGCCATGCAGAAGGGCGGCAACTCCGCCGGCGACCTCGCCTCGCAGCTGGCTCTGCTCAGCCACGCCGACCGCGACGAGCCGGGCAACGCGGTGCGCATGATGACCCTGCACGCGGCCAAGGGGCTGGAGTTCCGCTTCGTCTTCATCGTCGGCTGCGAAGACGGCACGCTGCCGCACGAAGGCGCGCTCGACGAGGGCCGCGTCGACGAGGAGCGCCGGCTGATGTACGTCGGCATCACCCGCGCCAAGGAGTGGCTGACCCTGTCCTGGTGCGCGCAGACCAAGCGCTACGGCGAGATCCACCGCAACCAGCCCAGCCGCTTCCTGCACGAGCTGCCGCAGGACGACCTGCACTGGCAGGGCAAGGACCCGGAGGCGGACAAGGAAGTGACCCGGGAAACCGCCGAGTCGCACATGGCGAAGATCCAGGCGATGCTGGCCGGCGGCTGAGCCGTCGATGACGGCGCCACCCGCAAGGATGGCGCCGTCCGATTTCCGCTACTGGCGAGCCAGGCCGCAGTCCTTGGCCAGGAAATTCTCGATCAGCCTGAGCGTCTCGCGCTGCTGGCTGGGATACCACGGCATGCTGTGCGGCATGTTCGCGATCGAGTGGTACTGGGCCGGGACCTTGTCCTTGACCGCCTCGTAGAACGGGCGCGCGTGGATGGCCGGCGGCGTCCGCACGTCACGGTCGCCATCGAACAGCATGATCGGCAGGTGCGCCTTGTCGGCGTTGTTCATCGGGTCCATGCCCTTGACCGTCTTGCCCTGCAGGATGCGTTGGAGGCGGCTGTCGCTCCACGAGGTGTTGAGCCGGCCCAGGTCGGCCACCGGCGCGCCCGCAATGGCGCACTGGTAGGGCGAGGGCGAGCGCACGGTCGCTGCCACCGCGGCAAAGCCGCCATAGGAGTAACCGAAGATGGCGATGTCGCCCTTGCTGGTGATGCCTTGCGAAACCAGCCATGCCGCGCCGTCATCGAGGTCGTCGGACATCTTCAGGCCCCACTGGGCATCGCCCGCGAGCCAGAGTTCGCGACCCAGCCCTTGCGAGCCGCGATACTGCGGGCGCAGTACCGCGTAGCCGCGCGAGGTGAGCATCGGCACCCAGCCGCTGGCATCCCAGCCGGTGTAATCGCGGGCCCAGGGGCCGCCGTGGGGCATGATGATCGCCGGCGCGGGCGCGTCACCGTTCTTCCAGCCTGCCGGCAGATCCAGGATCGCGGGGATCTCCAGCCCGTCGCGCGCCTTGTAGGAAACCCAGCGCTCCTCCCCGGTCATGCCGGGCTTGAGCCAGGGGCGGGTGCTGCCCAGCGTCTTGACCTGTTTCCTGTCCAGCAGCAAGTGGTAGGCCGCCGGGGTACTCGCGTTCTCGGTGGTGAACAGCACCTTTGAGAAATCGTTCGTATAGCTGGAGATATGCACCTGCTGGTCGGGGAACACCTTGGCGAGGCTGGCCTGGATGCCCTTGAGGGTCGGATCGACATAGATGGTCTGCGGATAGGGGCCGCCGATGACGAAGCCCACCACCTGGTTGAAGTTCTCCGGCCGCTTGCTGAACAGCAGGCCCATGATGGAGTAATCCTTGTCGGCCACCGCGGGTTCCGCATCGAACTTGTGCGTGACCGCGTCGTACAGGCGCACCTGCACCTTGTCCGAGAACTGGTCGGTCAGCACGTAGTACTTGCCGGTGGCGTCGTCCACGCCGACCACGTCCATCTCGTGCCGCTTGGAGAGCTTCGTCGTCAGCGGGGCCTCCACCTCGAACTGCCCGCTTTTCGGGTTGAGGATCAGGAAACGCTGCTCGTAGTCGCCTCCCACCGGTTCGATCTCCGCCTTGACCAGCACCTTGCCGGTACGGGAGTCGAACAACGCAGGCGTGGTGCGTGTGCTGCCGTTGAACAGCAACTCCACATCGCCCGTCTTGAGGTTGTAGCGATAGTAATTGGTCATCAGGCTCACGCCGCTCAGCCGCCGGATGATCACGTTGTCCGGGTCCAGCGGCAGCATGTCGACCAGCGACGCCGTACCGGCCAGCTCCAGGCAGACATCCGTGTTGCGGCTGCCCAGGCGGACCGACTTGCGCTCGAAGGCCTCATCGAACTTCTTCTGCGCGGCGCCGGTCAGGTAGGTCTTGGTCACGAAGGTCTTGGTGGCGCCCACCACCTTGCCCTCGCCGCAGCCGCCCAGCTGGCCGGTCCATTCCTGGCGGGCGATGGCGAGAATCTTGTCGGACTTCAGGGCGAACGCCCCGATGAACTTCATGTGGTCGCCCGACGGGGTGACCACCTTCGGCGCGGCGGTCAGGGCGTTCAGGTCCCACGTCGCCAGTGCCGTCTCGTCCTTGTTGGTGGGTGAAGGGATCAGGCCGACCAGGTGCTTGCCGTCCGGACTCATGCTCACCGACTGCAGCGCGGGTTCGCGGGCCAGATCCTCGATGGCAATGGGCGCGGAGGCGTGCGCGAGATTTCCACCGAGGGCCGTCGCCAGCAATCCGCAAAGCAAAGACCGCATGTATGCGCGTCGCATGTCTGTCTACTCCATGTGCATTCGGTTCCCGCCATCTCCGCGATGCACGCCTGCCCGCGGAGGGCTGCGCAACCGCGATGGAAACACGGGTCCGTGGGACGGGCCGGCGGCGGAACCAGGTGTGCGCGCATGGGCGCACACCAAAAAAAGGAAGGGGGAGGCGACATGACGTCGCCTCCCCAAGTGCTACGAGTCCAACCGCTCAGAACTTGTAGTTTGCACGGGCAAAGAACGTGCGACCGAACCAGTCGTACTGCGAGGCGTAGAGCGGGGTGTTGCCCACGCGCGTGCCCACGCCGGCGGAGATCAGGTCAGGCTCCTTGTCCAGCACGTTGCGCACGCCGAACATGACGCTCCAGCTGTCACGGTCGTAGGTGAGCGAGAGGTCATGCAGGAACTGCGAATCGGCCTTGATGTCGCGGAAGGCGCCCGTATAGCCCTGGTAGGTGAAGGTATCGGAGATGTCCCGGTTCCTGGTGGTGCCGAAGTACTGCCCCTGCCAGGACACGGTCCAGTCGCCGCGCTTGTAGCTGGCATTGAACAATCCGACCCACTGCGGGTTGCCGACGTAACCGATGCGGTTCGAACTCTCGAAGCCGCTGGCTTCCGCCGAGCTGAACAGCTGGGTGATGTCCTCGATCGTGTACACCACCTGGGCGGCGGCCTTGATCGTGCCGAACGAGTAGTCCTGGCTGAAGTTCGCCTGCAGGTCGTAGCCACGCTGCCGCTGGCTGTTGATGTTGATGAAGGTGGCGTGGATGTCGGTGATCTTGAACGCTTCGCCGCCGGTACCCGGATTGCGGTGGAACAGGTCGCAGAAGTTGTTCGGGAAGACCTGGGCGCCATAGCAGCCGAGGATGATGTCGCTCGCACCGAGCGTGCCGATCTCGCCCTCGATGTGGTAGTCGAAGTAGTCGACCGCCAGGCTGAGGTTGGCGAACGAAGGCGTCCACACCAGGCCGGCCGACTTGGCGCGGGAGGTCTCCGGCGTCAGGAAGCCCTTGCCGCCGCCGGTGAAGATTTCCGCGGACGAATTGCCGGTCGATGCGTAGTTCCCCGGGATGCCGATCGCCGCGCAGTTGGCCCGGATGAAATCGTTGGTGCTGTCCTCCCAACGGATGCACGGATCAATGCTGAGCTGGTCCAGGAACCCGGACTGGTTGCCCAGGTACAGCTCATACAGCTGCGGGGCGCGGTAGGAGGTGCCGATCGTGCCACGGGCACGGAAGGTGGGCGTGATCTGCCAGACCAGTCCGTATTTCCAGACCTTGGACCAGTCGCCCACGCTCTGGTACTTGAACATGCGCCCGGAAACGTCCGCGGTCAGCGATTCGATGCCCGGCAGGCCGCTCAGGATCGGCACACCCACTTCGCCGAATACCTCCTTGACGTTGTCGCTGCCCTTGGTCACCTGCGCCGACGAGTAGCCCCACTCGTAGCCGGCCGCGTTGTTGGCATCGGGAGTGTCGTTGATGTCGTAGCGACGGAACTCGGCGCCGACGGCGGCGGAGACGTCGCCGGCCGGCAGGGTGAACAGGTTGCCGGCCGCCAGCGCATTGGCCGTCGCCTGCTTGTACACCGTGTGGCCGCGGGTGGGCAGGCCCACGGCATCGATCAGCTCGCCCATCCGGTCGCCGTTCAGGAAGCCGGGGTCGAAGTAGTCGACCGGCGTGCTGAGTCCGGGCATTTCATTGGCTGCCTTGCCGAGGTCGCCGCTGACCCGGGTGTCGATGCCCATGTGGCTGTAATAGCCGCCGCTGCGCGAATAGGTGCCGTTGGCGTGCCAGTCCCAGCTGCTGTTGCCGAAGCCGCCCTCGAGGCCGGTCCGGAAGTAGAAATAGTCGTTGATGACCGTGTCATTGGAGGTGTACGGCATCACCGTCTGGTACAGGCCGATGCCTTGGGGCTCGTCCGCCGGGTAACCAAACGCTTCGCTGGCATCGTCAGGGCTGCCCACCGGCACCGGGTGGTAGACCAGCGGGAAGAACTGACGCCAGCCCTTGGTCTTGGTGACGCGACGGTTGACCAGGAGCTGGTTGTCCCAGGTCACCTCGCCGAACGTGAAGTGGCTGCTCGCGTAACCGCTGGTGTTGCGGTTCTTGTTGATCGCCCAGGCCTGGTCGTAGAAGGGCGAGTTGAGCACCTCCTCGTAGTACGCCTGGCCGCCATTGGCGTAGGTGCCGCGGGTGACCGGGCGCATGCCCGGCAGCGGGCCGGTGGTGCTGCCATCCCCTGAGGGTACGTAGCGGGTGCCCGACCAGTATGCGATCACTTCGTTCTGCAACATGTTGTTGCAGCCCGCGTACTTCGTGCCCCGCAGGATGGAGCGGTCCTCGCGATCGATGCGCTGGCCGTTCGTGCCATAGACCATGTCTTGGCTGCAGCTCAGGAAGTCGCGATCGCCAAGTGCCAACGGGAACTGCTCCTGGACTTGCGCGGCCAACACGATGTTGCCCTTGTCGAAGTTGAAGCCGGTGGCGATCGAGGTGCTGGCCTGCTGGCCGCCGCCATGCTGCGGCACGCCCCAGAACGCCTCCATGTGCGTGCCGTCGATGCGCTTCTTGGTGATCATGTTGACCACGCCGGAAATGGCGTCGGAGCCGTAGATCGAGGACGAACCGTCCTTGACGATCTCGATGTTCCCCAGGATGACCTCGGGCACGACGTTGAGGTCGAAGCCCGAGCCGGTCTGGCCCTGCACGCCGGCCGGACCCGGACGCTGGCCGTCCAGCAACACGAGCGTGCGGTTGGCGCCGAGGCCGCGCAGGTCGATCGTCTGGATGCCGGTGCCGCCGCCCACCACGAAACCGCTGAACTGGTTGTTGATCTGGGTGGAACCCATGGCCACGGCGGCCGTCTGCAACAGGTTCACCGTGCCGAACGAACCGGCCGCCTGGTTGGCCTCGATGCTGATGGACTGCACCGGCACCATTTCCTGGTATTCCGGCCGCTTGAGCAACGTGCCCGTGACCATCACGGATTCAAGCTGCTTGACATCTTTCTTCTCGGCTTGATCCGCGCTGCTCGTTTGGCTGGCGCCCGTCGCGGGTGCCTGATCCTGCGCAAAGGCAGGTGCCAACTGAAATGCCGCGACCACTGCGATGGCCAGCGGTAGACGTCGAAGCCTTGGTTGCACGCAATTCCCCATGATTCTCCCCTCCCCAGTGAGCGACGCAAAATGTTTCGAACGTATTAATTTGCGGTTCAGAGAAGGTAACTGGAGCTCCGTGCTTTATGCAAGCCACCCTGCAACTTCCTGCGGCTTGCTTGCAGCCACGGAAATCGCAAGTAATAGCGCGTGTTTGCCAAGTTTCTGCGACAGGCGAGCCGACCGGTCATACGGGACATGCGGCAGCACCTCGGGACACGGCACCGGCGGACAGCCGACCGGCTTCAGGCCATGGACGTGGAGCACCTCTCCGGCGCGCGGCCCCGGCAACCGGTTTTCACACCAGCCCCCACGCCTCCAGCTCCAGCTTCAGGTAGGCGTAGTAGATCGGCGCGGCGATCACACCGGGCAGGCCGAAGGCGGCCTCCATCAGCAGCATCGCCAGCAGCAGTTCCCAGGCGCGGGCGCGGATCTGGGTGCCGACGATGCGGGCATTGAGGAAGTACTCGAACTTGTGGATCAGGATCAGGAACGCCAGCGCGGCGATGCCCACGCCCAGCGACACCGACAGCCCGGCGATGGTGATGGCGGTATTGGAGATCAGGTTGCCGATCACCGGCAGCAGGCCGACGATGAAGGTCGCCACCACCAGTGTCTTGGCCAGCGGCACGTGGACGCCGAGCAGCGGCAGCACGCCGAGCAGGAAGATCGCGGTGAACACGGTGTTGATCAGCGAGATCTTGATCTGCGCGAACACGATGTTGTGGAACCCCTGCGCCAGCCGCAGGCAACGCAGGCTCAGTGCCGCCGCCAGCGGACCCATCTCGTGCGCCGGCCGTGCCCGGCCGAGCGCCACGATTGCGCCCATCACCAGGCCGATGAGGATGTGCACGAGTACCCGGACCGCGCCCTTGCCGGCCAGTTGCAGGGTGCCGGCATGCTTGCGCGCGAGCTCGATCGCGCCCACCCGCAGATCGTCGACGCTGTCGGGCAGGTTGTTGACCAGGACCGGCGGCAACTGCTGGCGCGCCTTCTCCACCAACGGCATCAGCTGCTGCTCCCACAGCAACCGGGGGTTGCCGAGCTCGTGTCGCAACAGGCTGATCGCGCCGAGGATCAGCAGCAGCAGCAAGCCGACCACGATCGCGGCCAGCACGGCCACCACCAGCACGCGCGCACGATCGCCGGAAATGCGCCGACCCAGCAGCGGCGCCATCGACTGCACCAGCTCGAACACCAGCAGGCCGGCCAGCAGCGCCGGCAACAAGTGGATCTCGACGACCAGCAGCAAGCCCACCCCCACCAGCAGATAACTGGCGTAACTGATGGCATTCGAGGGGTCGCGCAAGGCAGGCTTGGGGAAATCCATGCGGGATGAACCGGGTGGGGGAGCGGGCAGTCTGTCAGCACCCCGCGGTCGCTGCCAGCCCTGCCGAAACCGTCATGTGGCTGTCGTAAACTCGGGCGCTTGCCCGCTTCGCCTCATCACAAGGATCTGCGCATGCCACTCCGTCTGCCCGCGAGCCTGCTCGCGTTCGCCCTGCTGGCCGGTTGTGTCGCCACCTCACCCCGGCCACCGGAGGTCGTTTCCGCTCCTGCCACGACAGCGCCACAGGCGGCGCCCGCAACCGTCGCCGCCAACGACAACCTCAACGCCGTGGCGTGGACCCAGACCGCGATCGAGCACGACCTGATTTATCTGCAGACCTATCGCGACGCTCAGGCGGAGCTGCTGGCCGCCCTGCGGGATCGGAGCTGGGACGCGCTGGCCAGGGACGACCGCGCCGCGCCGCTTCGCGGCCTCAAGCCGGCCGTGGTACTGGACATCGACGAGACCGTGCTGGACAACTCGCCCTACCAGGCGCGCCTGGTGAAAAGCGGCGGCGAATACAACGAGGCCGACTGGGCCGCCTGGTGCAAGGAGGAAACCGCCCGCGCCCTGCCCGGCGTGGTCGCGTTCACCCAGTTCGCCGCCAGGCATGGCATCGCCGTCATCTACATCTCCAACCGCGCCAAGGATCTGGACCAGGCCACCCTGGCCAACCTGCGCAAGGCCGGCCTGCCGGTGTCCGGGCCGGAGGCCTTCCTCGGCTTGGGCACCTTCGTCGAAGGTTGCGAGCAGATCGGTACGGAGAAGGGCTGCCGGCGCCAGCTGGTCAGCCGCAAGTACCGCGTGCTGATGCAGTTCGGCGACCAGATCGGCGACTTCGTGACGGTCTCGGCCAACAACGCAGCCGGTCGCCGTCGCGCCATGGCGCCCTACCTGGACTGGGTCGGCCGGCGCTGGTTCGTGCTGCCCAACCCCACCTACGGGTCGTGGGAACCGGCGCTGTTCAACAATGACTGGAGCGCGTCACCCGCGGAACGCCGGCAGCAGAAGATCGACGCCCTGCGAACGGAATGATATTCTCCAATAAAATCATGTGTATATAAAACAAACGGAAAGTATTGCCTAAACTTTGACGAACCGGTAACATTTGCTCCGCCAACGCCCGCCGAGGATTCCTTGCGGGCAAGGCCATTTCCCTTCCGGCTCTGCCGGATTGCCCCGTGAGGCCCTCGGCCCGCGGGGTTTTCTTTGGCCTGCACGCCGCCGTGCGGTCCGGGTAGCCACCCACACGGCACCGCCGACCACCATCGGCACGGATTGAGCGACGCGGCCGGGTAGAATGGCCCGATGCCGAATACCACAATGGTGGACTCCACCGTACGTCGCCGCGCCCCCTGGTGGTTCAACCTGGCCGGCCAGTTGTTGCAGCCGTGGGTGCGCATCCGTCGCGACCCGGCCGAGCCGGCGGCCCTGCTGCAACCGGGCGTGCCGGTGTGCTACGTGATCGAGCGCGACGGCTTCTCCGACGCGCTGATCCTGCAACGCGCCTGCCGCGAGGCCGGCTTGCCCAGCCCGATGCAGCCGCTGGCCGGTACCCGTAGGCGCCGCTCCGTGTTCGCGCTGACCCGCCGCGACGGCTGGCTGTTCGGGCGCAGCCGCAAGCGCGCCGCCGGCGAACCGCTGCGCCAACTGGTGCACTCGCTCGAGGGCGTGCCCGAGCTGGACGTCCAGGTCGTGCCGGTGGCGATCTACGTCGGCCGCGCGCCCAGCCGGGAGACCGGCTGGTTCCGCGTGCTGTTTTCGGAAAACTGGGTGATGGTCGGCCGCTTCGGCCGCCTGCTGGCCCTGCTGCTGAACGGGCGCGACACGGTGGTGCATTTCTCCGCGCCGGTGTCGCTGCGCAGCGTGCTGGAGGAATCCGGCGAGATCGGCCCGGAGCGCTTCGCGCGCAAGATCGCCCGCGTGCTGCGCATTCACTTCCGGCGCATCCGCGCCGCGGTGATCGGGCCGGACCTGTCGCACCGGCGCACCGTGGTCGACGCCGTGCTGGCGGCCGAGCCGGTGCGCGCGGCGATCGCCGCCAACGCGGCCAAGGAAAAGATCAGCCACGCCAAGGCCTGGCGCAAGGCGCACAAGATGCTGCTGGAGATCGCCGCCGACTATTCGCATCCGGTGGTGCGCTCGGCATCGTTCGTGCTGTCCAGCTTCTGGAACAAGCTGTACGACGGCATCGCGATGCACCACTTCGACAAGGCCCGCGCGGCGGCGCCCGGTTACGAAGTGGTCTACGTGCCCAGCCATCGCAGCCACGCCGATTACCTGCTGATGAGCTACCAGCTGCACGTCTCCGGCGTGGTGGTGCCGCACATCGCCGCCGGCGTGAACCTCAACCTGCCGGTGATCGGGCCGATCCTGCGCCGCGGCGGCGCGTTCTTCATGCGCCGCAGCTTCACCGGCAACCCGCTGTATTCGGTGGTGTTCAAGGAGTACATGGCGCAGCTGATCGACCGCGGCGTGCCGATCGAGTACTTCACCGAAGGCACCCGTTCGCGTACCGGGCGGCTGCTGTCGCCGCGCGGCGGGTTGCTGTCGATGACCGTGCGCGCGTTCCTGCGCGCGCCGCGACGGCCGGTGCTGTTCCAGCCGGTCTACATCGGTTACGAGAAGCTGATGGAGGGCAACAGCTACATCGGCGAACTCAGCGGCAAGCCGAAGGAGAAGGAATCCCTGCTCGGCCTGCTCAAGGGGCTGAAGGTGCTGCGCCAGCGCTATGGCCACGTGGCGCTGAACTTCGGCGAGCCGATCGAGCTGACCCCGCTGCTCGACGCCGCCAGCAGCGACTGGCGCAGCGCCGGGCTCGATCCGGAAGCGAAGCCCGAATGGCTCAATGCGGTGGTCAGCCAGTTGGCCGAGAAGATCCAGGTCAACATCAACCGCGCCGCCGACGTCAATCCGATCAACCTGCTGGCGCTGGCCCTGCTGGCCACGCCCAAGCACGCGATGGCCGAGAACGACCTGCTGGTGCAACTCGACCTGGGCAAGGCGCTGCTGGAAGAACTGCCGTACTCCGACCGCGTCACGCTGACCCCGATGAACCCCGCCGCGATCATCGCCTACGGCGAGCAGATGGGCTGGATCGAGCGGGTGCAGCACCCCCTGGGCGACGTGCTCACGGTCAGCGGCGAGAAGGCCGTACTGCTGAGCTATTTCCGCAACAACGTGCTGCACCTGATGGCCAGCGCGGCGTGGGTCGCCTGCTGTTTCCTCAACAACCGGCGCATGTCGCGCGAGGCGGTCCTGCGCCTGGGCGGCATCGTCTACCCGTTCATCCAGGGCGAACTGTTCCTGCCGTGGGACGAGGACGACTTCAAGGAACAGCTGCAGGCGACGATCGACTTCCTGGTCCGTCGCGGCCTGCTCGAGTCCAACAACGACGGCCGCTCGCTGGAGCGCAGCGCGGGCCAGGAAGACAGCGCGTTCCAGTTGCGGGTGATCGCGCGCAGCCTGATCCAGGCGTTCGAGCGCTACTACATCACCATCGCCGCGCTGGCCAAGAACGGCCCGCACACGCTGACCGCCAGCGAGCTGGAAAATGCCTGCACGCTCACCGCGCAGCGGCTGGGTCTGCTCAACGAATTGTCCGCGCCGGAGTTCTTCGACAAGGCGCTGTTCCGCGGCTTCATCCAGAAACTGCGCGAACGCAAGGTGGTGTGGACCGACGAGAACGGCAAGCTCGACTACGACCGCGCGCTGGAGGACCTGGTGCGCGACGCCCGCGTGATCCTGTCGCGCGAGGTGCGCCATTCGATCCTGAAGATCACGCCGGGCGGCGATCGCGAGCCGGCCGCGGTGGTGCCCGACGACGCATCGGCGTCCGACCTGCACCAGCGCCACGTGGACACCGAGCAGCAGGAACACGAGCGGCGCACCGGCATCGACCGCCGCCACGCCGAAGCCGACATCGCGAAACAGGAGCCCGCGCGCCGCGACGGCGCCGAGTAGGATCAGCGCACCATCATCGGGGGAACACCGTGACCACACCTCGCCGCCTGTTGCTTGCCGCCCTCGTGGCGTGTCTCCCGCTGGCCGCCGGTGCCGACGCGCCGGTCCGCGCCGATGCCGGCAGCCACCGCATCAGCGTGATCGAATGCGCGCGCCTGCTCGACCCGGCCGCCGGCAAGATGCTGGGCCAGACCACCCTGGTGGTCGAGGACGGCCGCATCAAGGAGATCCATCCCGGCACCGTCGACATCGAGCCGTACCGCCAGGCCGCCGACACGGTGAGCTTCACCCGGCTGACCGACGCCACCTGCATGCCGGGGCTGATCGACTCGCACACGCATCTGACCATGCAGTTCAGCAAGAGCACCTACAGCGACAAGTTCCGCCTCAACCCGGCCGACCACGCCATCCGCGGCACCGTCTACGCCAAACGCACCCTGCTCGCCGGCTTCACCACGGTGCGCAACCTGGGCGACGACGACAATGCCTCGCTGGCGCTGCGCAATGCGATCAATGCCGGCCTGGTGCCCGGCCCGCACATCTTCAGCGCCGGCAAGTTCATCGGCACCACCGGCGGCCACGCCGATCCCACCAACGGTTTCCGCTGGAACCTGCAGGGCGACCCCGGTCCGAAGGACGGCATCATCAACTCGCCCGAAGACGCCTGGAAAGCGGTGCGTCAGCACTACAAGGACGGTGCCGACCTGATCAAGATCATGCCCTCCGGTGGCGTGCTGGACGAGGGCTCCAGCTCCGAAAACCCGCAGATGACGCTGGAGGAAGTCCAGGCCGTGGTCGCCGCCGCGCACGATTACGGCTTCACCGTGGCCGCCCACGCGCACGGCGCCGAGGCGATCCGCCGCGCCGTGCTGGGCGGGGTCGACTCGATCGAACACGGCACCTTCATGGATGCCGAGGACATGAAACTGATGAAGGCGCACGGCACCTGGTACGTGCCCACCATCATCGCCGGCCAGTACGTGATGGAGAAGGCGCGCGAGGGCTGGTATCCGCCGCAGGTCGCGCGCAAGGCCGAGGAAGTCGGCCCGGTGATCATGGCCACCGCCGGCAAGGCGTACAAGGCCGGCGTGAAGATCGCCTTCGGCACCGACTCCGGCGTATTCCCGCACGGCGACAACGCGAAAGAGTTTGCCTACATGGTGCAAGCCGGCATGCCGCCGATGTTCGCCCTGCAGGCGGCCACCACCCACGCCGCCGAACTGCTGCACAAGTCCGACCAGTTCGGCCGCATCGCGGTCGGCCGCGGCGCCGACGTGATTGCCGTACCCGGCAACCCGCTCGACGACATCGCCGTCATGCAGCGCGTCGAGTTCGTGATGAAGGACGGCGTGGTCTACAAACAGGACGGCAAACCGACGCTTCAATGAAATAACCGCGCTCCTTGCGTTTGCCCCCTCTCCCCCTCGGGGAGAGGGTTGGGGTGAGGGGCCGCTTTTGACAGGGCACCGCGCTTCTTGAGTTCGCTCCCTCTCCCCGGAGAGGAGGCAAAGGCAAAGGCGCGTTGTCCCATGTAGGCGCCCGGGCTTGCTGTAGCATTGCAGGGATGAACGAGCAGCCGAAGTCCCCGCCCGCCTCCACCACCCACTTCGGCTTCCGCGACGTGCCGGTGGGCGAGAAGCAGAAACTGGTCGGCCAGGTGTTCACCTCGGTTGCGCGCAACTACGACCTGATGAACGACCTGATGTCGTTCGGCACGCACCGGTTGTGGAAGCGCCATTTCGTGGCCACCAGCGGCGTGCGGCGCGGCGACCACGTGCTCGACCTGGCCGGCGGCACCGGCGACATCGCCGCGCTGCTCCATCCGGTGGTAGGCGAGACAGGTGAGGTGGTGGTCGGCGACATCAACGCAGCCATGCTCGGCGTCGGCCGCGACCGGCTCACCGACCGCGGCCTGGTGGCCGGCCTGCGCTGGGCCCAGCTCAACGCCGAACGGCTGCCCTTCCCCGACAACTCCTTCGACGCGGTGACCATGGCCTTCGGCCTGCGCAACGTCACCGACAAGGACCAGGCGCTGGCCGACATCTGCCGCGTGCTCAAGCCCAGCGGCCGGCTGCTGGTGCTGGAGTTCTCCAAGGTGCAGAGCGAGGCCTTCGGCAAGCTCTACGACTTCCACTCGTTCAAGATTCTGCCGCGCCTGGGCCAGCTCTTCGCCGGCGACGCCGACAGCTACCAGTACCTGGCCGAGTCGATCCGCAAGCACCCGGACCAGCAAACGCTCAAGGGCATGATGGAGCGTGCCGGCTTCGGCAAGGTCGAGGTGCGCAACCTCACCAACGGCATCGTGGCGATCCACCGCGCGTACAAGTTCTGAATTTCGCGCGGCGAGCCTGATCCAGGTCAGTGGCTGCAGGCCGGCGGCGGCGTATGTTGGGATGGTCTTTCCCACCATGAGTCCCGTCATGCCCCTCGATATCGAGACCGAGCCCAACACCCACCTGTTCGATGCCCGCGGCGTGGCCCGCCGCTTCCGCCATTCCGCGATCTTCGGCGCGATCGGCGTGCTGCGTTCGGGCGAAACCATGCGCTTCGTCAACGACCACGACCCGCTGCCGCTGATCGCGCAGCTGCGTGATCGCCTCGGCGACAACCTCACCGTGGCCTACCGCCAGCGCGAGCCCGGCGCCATCGTGATCGACTTCGGCATCACCGGCCTGCCGGACGAATGATGGCGACCCCGGCATTCTTCGACCAGGCGCCGCCGATCCCGATGCGCGATCCGCTGGCGGCGTTCCTGGGCGCGGCCGACGACGGCCTGCTCGACTACCGCTACATCGACGCGGTGCGGCTGGCCGGCCACTCCTGCCCCACCGTTGCCGGCGCCTACCTGATGGCGCGCGCCGCGTTGCGCGCGTTGTATCCGGACGGCCCGGCCGAGCGTGGCGGCGTCGAGGTGCTCATCCCGGGGCCGGAGAGCGAGGGCGTCAACGGCGTGATCGGCCAGGTCTTCACCCTGATCACCGGGGCGGCCGGCGCCAACGGCTTCCACGGCATCGCCGGGCACTACGCGCGCCAGTCGCTGCTGAGCTATGCCGACACTGCCGAGCACGCCGCGGTGCAGGTCCGCCGGCGCGACACCGGCGCCAGCGTGGCGGTGGAACTGGATCTCTCGAGCGTACCGGCGCCCGCCAACCTGCGTCCGCTGCTCGGCGGCGCACTCGATCCGGCGGCCAGCGCGGAACAGCGCGCGGCATTCGGTCGGGCATGGCAGGAGCGCGTGCAATGCCTGCTGCTGGAACACGCCGATGACCCGGACGTGATCCTGCTGCACCGGCTCGACTACGAACCGGCGCACTGAAGCGCACCGGTCAGCTGTCGACGATCAGCAGCGTGCCACGACTCCCTGCACTTACCGCATGCGGCACGCCGGCCGGCACCACGCACAGTTCGCCGGCGCGCACGACCAGCGGCGCGCCGGCCAGTTCGAGGTGCAGTTCGCCCTCCAGCACCAGCAGCCCTTCGGCGTAGTCGTGCGTCTCGCTCGGGTATGCCTGCGCATCCATGCGCGTGAGCTTGAGGTTGGCCCCGCCGATGCCGGCGACCCGTGTCGAGCACCACGCCCGCTCCAGTTGCGCGGCGACGCCGGGGAGATCGGTCACGCTCATCGCATCGTCCTCAAGGCTGCTCGCACGAGGACACCGGCAACACCGCGCTGGCCACCGGCGGCGCCGGCCGGCGCCGCGCATTGGCCAGCACCACGCCGCCGATGGTGATCGCGCCCCCGACCAGCACCAGCGCATCGGGCACCTCGTGCAGCCACAGCCAGCCGATCAGCAGCGCGATCGGCGGCGACAGGTAGATGAAGCTGCTGACCTGCGAGGCCGAGGCGCGGTTCACCGCCAGGTTCCAGGCCAGGTAACCGACGAAGGTCGGCGCGATGCCCAACCACAACAACGCACCGATGTGCGCCCACGAGGCCGCCGCCAGCGCCTGCGGCAGATGCCAGCCGAACGGCAACGCGCCGAGCGCGCCGGCGAACATCGCGAACGCGGTCACGCCGACCATGCTGCTGCGCGCGAACAGCGCCTTCTGGCCGACGAAGAAGATCGCCGAGACGGCCACGCAGACCAGCACCAGCAGGGCGTGCGGATCGACCTCCACGCGCTGCCCGCTGGCGAACACCACCAGCACCGTGCCGAGCAAGGCCACGGCCAGTCCGAACCAGGTGCGCGCGGCCAGCCGTTCGCCGATCCACAACGCCGACACCGCCGCGGTGGCGGCCGGCACCAGCGAGATCAGGATCGAGGCGGTGCCGCTGGCGATGCGCGTCTCGGCGTAATTCAGGCACAGGTGATACACGGTCAGCCCGAGCACGCCGAGCAGGGCCAGTTGCGGCCAGTCGCGCAGCGCCGGCAGCCTCACGCGCTTCACCCACAGCAGCACGGCAAAACACAGCGAGCCGATCAGCAGGCGCGCGAACGCCACCTCGCCCGGGGTGAACGCGGGCAGCGCGTAGGCGATCGCGGCATACGCCGACGACCAGGTGAGCAAGGCGATCGCGATGGCGAAGAGGGCGCGGCCATCGAGACGTTGAGCGGTTTCCATCGGGGGATTCTCCAGCGGGGAAGCGCGCATCCTAGTCCTGGCGATGGCGCCGGTGAATAATGCCTCGCGGCGGAATCGCGATATTTCGCCGCCGATCAAAACGAAGAACGAGGTCTTCACCTTGGAATCGAAACCGACCGATAGCCGACCCGTGCTGGACGGCAAGGACTGGCAATTGCTGGAGGCGTTGCAGCGCGACGCGCGGCTTGGCTTCGCCGAACTCGGCCGGCTGGTGCGCCTGTCCGCGCCCGCGGTGGCCGAGCGCGTGCGGCGGCTGGAAGACGCCGGCGTGATCAGCGGCTACCGCGCCACGGTCAACCCGCGCCGGCTCGGCTATGCGTTGAGCGCAATGGTGCGCCTGCGCTGCGACGGCGCCACCTGCGCGCGCATCGGCAGCCTGGTCGCGGACATCCCCGAGGTGCTCGAATGCCGCCGCCTGGCCGGCGAGGACTCGGCCCTGCTGCACGTGGTGGCGATGTCCACCGGCCACCTCGAGTCGGTGCTCGACCGCTTGCTCAAGACCGGCGCCAGCAACAGCACCACCACCCTGATCGTGCTGCAGACGCCGCACGAGAACCGGCCACTGACCCGCGCGATGTGGAACGCGGCGATGGCGATGTCGGGCGACTGATCCGCCGGGCGCGAGTGCGACCAGTACTTTTGTCACGGTCGCGCGTGGCCCCGGCGTCGCATACTCGAACGCTGTGCTCGTCCGTCAGGGGAACTCCATGCGCCACCTCGTCTCGCTGCTGCTGGCCGGCGCCCTCGCGCTCGCCGGCCTGCCCACCGTCCACGCCGCCGACGCGGCGCCGGCCAAGGCGGCATCCAGTGCCGCCCACGACAGCGCCGACCCGCGCATCCCTGCCCACGAAACGGCGGTGCGCACGCAGCACAGCGTCACCATCGGCGGGCGCACGATCAAGTACACCGCCACCGCCGGCACGGTGATCATCCGCGACGACAAGCAGCAGCCGCAGGCCAGCGTGTTCTACGTCGCCTACACGGTCGACGACGGCAAGCCCTCGCGTCGCCCGCTGACCTTCCTCTACAACGGCGGCCCGGGCTCCTCCAGCGTGTGGCTGCACATGGGCTCGCTCGGCCCGGTGCGCATCGAGACGGCCAGCCCGCAGGCGACCGCGCCGGCGCCGTACCACCTGGTGGCCAACGGCGACAGCCTGCTCGACAAGACCGACCTGGTCTTCGTCGACGCGGTCGGCGCCGGCTACTCGCGCCCGCTGGGCAAGGCCACCGGCAAGGACTTCTGGGGCGTGGACCAGGACATCTCCGCCTTCAGCCGCGCAATCGAGCGCTACGTCACCCTCAACAAGCGCTGGAACTCGCCCAAGTTCCTGTACGGCGAGAGCTACGGCACCACCCGTTCGGCCGCGCTGGTCGATGCACTGCAGGACAAGGGCATGGCCTTCAATGGCGTGATCCTGATGTCCTCGATCCTCAACTACGCGATCCGCATGCCGGGCTACGACGAGAGCTACGTCGGCTACCTGCCCAGCTTCGCCGCTGCCGCGTGGTACCACGACAAGGTCACCAACAAACCCGCCGAACTGAAGACCTTTGTCGACCAGGCCCGCGCCTGGGCGCGCGGCCCGTACGCCTCCGCGCTGGCACTGGGGCAGGACCTGCCCGCCGCACAGTTCGACGCGATCGCCACGCAGATGGCCGGCTTCACCGGCCTGCCGGTGCAATACATCAAGCAGGCGAACCTGCGGGTGAGCCCGAGCCGCTTCCGCAAGGAACTGCTGCGCGACCAGCGCCTCACCTTGGGTCGCTATGACGCCCGCTTCACCGGCACCGACCCGGACGCCGCCGGCGAAACGCCCGAGTACGACCCCTCCGACACCGGCATCAGCGGCGCCTTCGTCAGCGCGTTCCACGACTACCTCGCCGACCAGCTCGACTATCAGAGCCAGCTCGACTACCGCCCCACCTACGGCAAGATCATCCAGGGCTGGGACTGGAAGCACGCCGGCTCCGGCATGCGTCGCGCATTGCCGCTGCCCTACGTGGCCGGCGACCTGGCGCACGCGATGCGCAGCAACCCGAACCTCAAGGTGCTCTCGCTCAACGGCTATTACGACTTCGCCACGCCGTTCTTCATCACCGAGTACGACCTGGCGCACATGAACCTGGACCCGTCGCTGCGCGGCAACCTGTCGTTCGCGTACTACCCGTCGGGACACATGATCTATCTCAACACCGAGGCGCTGCAGCAGCTCAAGCACGACCTCGCCCGCTTCTACGACCTTGCCGCGCCGCCGCGCTGATACGGAGCCCCTGACCATGCGCCATTCCCTCATCGCCCCGCTCGCCTTCGTGCTGGCCATCGGCCTGGCTGGCCCGCTGCACGCCGCCGACAGCGCTCCGCACGACAACGCGTCCCAGGCCGACAAGGACGCCAGGAAGGACGCCCTGCCGATCCCGCCCGAACGCAAGGTGGTCACCTCGCACAGCGTGCGCATCGACGGCCGCAACGTCGCCTACAAGGCCACCGCCGGCACCTTGCTGATCAAGGACGACAAGGGCCAGCCCACGGTCAGCATGTTCTACGTGGCCTACACCGCCGGCGACGGCAAGGCGGCCAACCGGCCGGTGACCTTCCTGTTCAACGGCGGCCCGGGCTCGTCCAGCATGTGGCTGCACATGGGTTCGGTCGGCCCGGTGCGGGTGGCCAACCAGGGCGACCAGCCGATTCCCCCGCCGCCGTACAGCACGGTGGCAAACGAGTACAGCCTGCTCGACAAGTCCGACCTGGTCTTCATCGATGCGCCCGGCACCGGCTACTCGCAGCTGGTCGGCGAGGCCAAGGGCAAGGATTTCTACGGCGTGGATCAGGATGCCGAGGCGTTCGCGAAGTTCATCACCCGCTACGTGGGCGACAACCACCGCTGGAACTCGCCGAAATTCCTGTTCGGCGAGAGCTACGGCACCACCCGCTCGGCGGTGCTGGCCAGGCAATTGCAGGACGAGGGCATGGAACTCAACGGCATCGTGCTGATGTCCTCGATCCTGGACTTCAGCGTGTGGGCCAACACCGGCGTCGACCACGGCTACATCGTCAACCTGCCGACCGAGGCCGCGATCGCCTGGTACCACGACAAGGTACCGAACAAGCCCGCCGACCTGGCCGGCTTCATCGCCGCCGTGCGCCAGTTCGCCAGCACCGATTACACCCTGGCACTGGCCAAGGGCGACGCGATCACGCCGGCCGAGGCCGACCGCGTTGCCACGCAGCTCAGCCAGTACACCGGACTGTCCACCACGTACATCAAGCAGGCCAACCTGCGCATCGACCCCAGCCGCTTCCGCAAGGAGCTGCTGCGCGACCAGCGTCGCACGGTCGGCCGTCTGGACGGCCGTTTCGAGGGCATCGACCCGGATGCCGCCGGCGAGACGCCCGACGGCGACGCCGCCAGCGACGCCGCCACCGGCGCCTACCTGGCCGCCTTCAACCAGTACGCCACGAGCGCCCTGAACTACACCAGCGACCACGCCTACCTGCCCAACAACTACGGCGTGATCAACCGCAACTGGGACTGGAAGCGCCAGCACCAGCGCTTCCCGCAGGCGCCCTACGTGGGCAGCGACCTGGCCGACACGATGCGGCGCAACCCGCACCTGAAGGTCTTTTCCGCCAACGGTTACTACGACCTGGCCACGCCCTTCTACGCCACCGAGTTCGACCTCGGCCACCTCAGCCTGGACCCGGCGATCAGCAAGAACATCGAGTACGGTTTCTATCCGTCCGGTCACATGATCTACTTCGACGTCGACGCGCTGAAACAGGTCAAGGCCGACCTGGCGCGCTTCTACGACGAGGCCGCCCCGCGGCACTGACGGAGCTCCCCAGCGATGACGGACAAACCGGTCGCGCCCCCCGGCGTCGACGAAGACTTGCCGCTCGACCCGGCGCGCCGCCGCTTGCTGGGCGGCATCGCGCTGGCCGGCGCGGCCGCCACGCTGGGCGGCTGCCGCCTCGACGAGGCGCGCCCGGCACCGGCCGCGGCGCGCGACGATGCCGCGCTCGATGCGCAGCTGCGGCAGCACATCCGGCACGTGGTGGTGCTGTTCGCGGAGAACCGCAGCTTCAACAACCTGTTCGCCGGCTTCCCCGGCCTGGCGCAGCCGCTCAAGGCACTGGACTCGCCCGAGTACCGCCAGCGCGATCGCGACGGCAGCCTGCTGACCACGCTGCCGCCGGTGTGGAGCGGCATGGTGCCGCGCGAGCAGATGGTCGACGGGCGCCGCTACCGCCTCGACGAGTCGGCCATCACCGGCCTGCCGAACCGGCCGTTCGCACTGCGCACGCCGACCGGCGAGCTGCTGCCGCACGACGTGATCACCCGCGACCTGGTGCACCGCTTCTACGAAAACCAGCTGCAGATCAACGGCGGGCGCAACGACGGCTTCGTGGCCTGGGGCAACACCGGCGCCATGCCGATGGGCCACTACGCCGACACGGCCAGTTCGCTGCGCCTGTGGCAACTCGCACGGCAGTACACCTTGTGCGACAACTTCTTCATGGGCGCGTTCGGCGGCTCGTTCCTCAACCACCAGTACCTGGTGGCCGCGCAGCCGCCGTTCTTCCCGCACGCCGACCAGGGTCCGGCGAAATTCCAGATCGCCCAGCTGCAGGGCGACGACCCCACCGGCATCCTGCCGAAGTTCGCCGAGGACTCGCCGGCAAGCGCCATGCAGGGCCGCCCGAAGTGGGCCTCGCGCGACGCCATCACGCCGGATTTCTGGGTGGTCAACACGCTGGGGCCGGCCTACGCGCCGGGCTTCAGCCACGATCCGCGCGATCCGCGCCTGGCCGATCCGGCCAGCCCCAACACCCTGCCCGCGCAGACGCACCTGACCATCGGCGACGCGCTGTCCGAGGCCGGCATCGACTGGGCCTGGTATGCCGGCGCCTGGCAGCTGGCGCTGGAAGGGCGCGGCGACGGCAACCACGACGATTTTCCCGAGATCCCCAACTTCCAGCCGCATCACCAGCCACTCAACTACTTCCGCCAGTTCGCCCCGGGCACGGCGGCGCGCGCGCGGCACCTGCGCGACGCCGGCATCGGCAGCAGCGCCGACAGCAACCATTTCATCGCCGCGATCGAAGCCGGCACGCTGCCGCCGGTGACGTTCTACAAGCCGCAGGGCGACCTGAACATGCACGCCGGCTACGCCAGCCTCGAGGCGGGCGACGAGCACCTGGCGCAGGTGGTCGAGGCGCTGCAGAAGAGTCCGCAGTGGCCCAACATGCTGGTGGTGCTCACGGTGGACGAGAACGGCGGCTGGTGGGACCACGTGGCGCCGCCCAAGGGCGATCGCTGGGGTCCGGGCACGCGCATCCCGGCGCTGGTGATCTCGCCGCACGCAAGGCGCGCCCACGTCGACCACACCATCTACGACACCGGCTCGATCCTGCGTTTCCTCACCCGCCGCTTCGGCCTCAGGCAACTGCCCGGCCTGAAACTGCGCGACGCCTCGATGATCGCCGCCGGCGGCCCGCCGCCGGGCGACCTGACCAACGCCCTGCACTTCGGCTGACAATCGATTGTGGGAGCGCACCCGCTGCGCGAGCCTTTCGTCACATGACGAAAAGCAATCGCGCACCGGGTGCACTCCTGCAAACAGAAAGGAACCCCCGCCATGCGCGAGCTGTACCCGGAGATCGAGCCGTACCACACCCATCGCCTCGCCGTGGATGCGTTGCACACCCTGCACGTGGAGGAGTGCGGCAACCCGCTGGGCCTGCCGGTGATTTTCCTGCACGGCGGGCCCGGCGCGGGCCTGTCGACCTACCACCGCCGCTTCTTCGATCCCTCGCGCTATCGCATCGTGCTGTTCGACCAGCGCGGCTGCGGGCAGTCCACGCCGTTCGCCGAACTCACCGACAACACCACCGCCCATCTGGTGGAGGACATCGAACGCATCCGCACCTTCCTGGGCGTCGAGCACTGGGTGGTGTTCGGCGGCTCCTGGGGCTCGACCCTGGCGCTGGCGTACAGCCAGGCGTATCCGCAGCATTGCCTGGGCATCGTGTTGCGCGGCATCTTCCTGGGCCGGCCGCAGGAACTGCGCTGGTTCAACGAAGTCGATGGCGGCGCGCGGCAGATCTTCCCCGAGCGCTGGGCGCGCTTCCGCGACTTCATCCCGCCCGACGAGCGCGCCGACATGCTGGACGCCTACTGGCAACGCCTCAACAGCACCGACGAAGCCACTCGCCTGGCCGCGGCGCAGGCGTGGAGCGCGTGGGAAGGCGGCAGCACCACCCTGGTGCACGAACCCGACGCCGGCGGCATCTTCGAGGACCCGCAGCACGCGGTCAGCGTGGCGCTGATGGAGGCGCACTACTTCCGCCACGCGCTGTTCCTCGAACCGGACCAGTTGCTGCGCGGCGTCGAGCGCATCCGCCACCTGCCGGCCACCATCGTGCACGGCCGCTACGACATCATCTGCCCCGCCGTCAGCGCCTGGGATCTCGCCCGAACCTGGCCCGAAGCCACCCTGCACTTCGTCCTCGCCGGCCACAGCGCCACCGACCCCGCCATCGTCGACTGCCTGGTCGAGGCCACCGACGCGCTGGCGGAGCGGTACTGCTGACGCCGTGCGAGATCAGAGGGTCATTACAACGATCCGATGCGTTCTCAGCACGACGTAAAGTCGACATTGATCACGCGCCATGGCAAGGACAGCCAAGGCTTGAGGGAAAGCCTCCGTGCGCCTTCAACAACGCTCCGCGCAAGATCACTGACGCGCCAATCGTACGAGGCGCGAAAGGTCCTATTTGTCGAGCATTTCCTCAAAGGCATTAGGACTAGGGAAAAAATCATCTATACTCTTCTCACTATAGAAGCATTTACCATCGAATATGGAAATATGACCGCCTTTTAGATATGTGATATTGCTGCTTGATTTATCGCCGAGCAACTCGATCAATAGATATTTATCTTCAACCCGAGGGCAGGTCGACATCTTCCTTGCACCCTCAAAATAAGTTGCTATCCGCTTTACGTAACGCACACATCCAAGCCAGCACCTAATTTCCATTACATAATCCGATTGCTTTTTCATCTCATCAATCGAATTGAAAAAAGCATCAGTCCCGACAGAATAATACATCGCGATTACGCGCGTTTGTTCGGCATCTTTCTGCGACGGCCAAGCATGGCTACGCACCCCCTTGCCGATAGCGGAACCGCTTTGCAGATAGCAGGTGGCGCATACCAATATTGTAAATATTAATTTCCACATACTTCCCTACTCGTTGGACTCGACAGGCGTCTCTAAATTCCTTTTGAATGATTTAGCACCGGCCCTGCCATGCCCTACCGTGGGCGACCGATCTTGCAATACCAACTCGTGCCTCCCTGATCGAAAATCAACCACGGGAAACGTAACAGAGTACTAAATACTGGGCGCAAGAGGATGTGGTGACAAATCTTTATTTTGAATCACTGGATTTTCTCTCTTTCCATGGCAACATATAGGAACGCTCGATACGAATATCGTCCAAGGCAAAACGAATTTCGCCTTGCTCTTTGGTCAATCTTCCACATGCCAATACATCTTGCCGATAGTACCGAATTTTACTCATGTCTCTTTTGTACGACGCCCCTTCCATAGCGCGAATCTTTTCGAACATGTCACTGACTACGTTGAATCGTGGAAGGCCTAAATCCTTATGCTTTTGACTGTAAACACTTGATTCCTCGTCAGCAGTGGTAAGGACTGAATAGTTCGATTTTTCGGATGACCAAAGACGCGTGTACTCTTTCGCATCGGTCGTAAGAACAGCTCGCGTCTGAATTCGCCTGTCAAGAAAATGACTCTCGTTCTTGAGAAGATGATCGAGGGGAACCAGATCCGCACCCTCACAAAAATCGGATGCGCCCGCCTGCAGTGAAACAAGGCACCATAATACGCCGTAAATCCATGGATTTTTCATGGGCACTTGCCCTTCGGGCAGTAGGTAATAGTCGAATAATCGGCCTCGCTGTATACATTTTTCATGTTCAACCCGCCACCTATGGTCCAAGTCTCCCAAAGGGGATCACTCTGATTCAATCCTTCCCATATGGGCGTTTCGGCGCGTATCCCACGGACTTCATGCCAGAACTCGCTTACTGGGTCTCGAGGCTTGTCACCGACCGCCATGTCATCCATCACATGTTGAATTTCATGCCTCCCCGTTGCGGCGAAGTTCGCCTCCCTCTCTTGAGTCGTAGCCCGCACACTAAGCTGAGCGAGGTTAATTGTAAGAGTAGGTATCTGGCCTTTTGGGGCAGATCCCCAACCAAGTGCAGTTTGATTTGGCTGATTAACCGTAATGAGGCGTATGGGCCCGCCATCATTCGCGGTCCCCAACGCTTTGATGCCCGCCGCGAGAGAATTGTATGCGGGGCTGTTCCTCTTGTAGTGACCCTGAGCTCTCAGGAAGTCGCTACGGAGCCTTATCCCTGCGTCACAAGATGGCCTATCCTTACATTCAAAAGCACCTGTTGGGTCCATCTTGTTAATTGGGTTATTATTAACGTAAGCGTATCGGTTGAAGTAAAACGTATCCCCCAATGACGGGCTAGCGGGATCGACACTCAGGAACCGCCCAACAGCCGGATCGTAATACCGCGCCTGCATGTAGACGAACCCCGACTCCGGATCGTTCACATGCCCCGTATATCCAGGCCCACTCGGCGCCGGGCTCATGCTCGTCACCGCCGTGCCGTACGGCGCGTAGTCGTATGTGGCCACGATGGCTCCGTTGGCATTTGCCTTGGCCAGCACCGTGCCCTGCGCGTCGGTGTAGTAGTAGTGATGCGTGCCGGCATGGGCCAGGCCGGCCCATAGCGACAGGATCAACCACAGCGCCGCGATCTTCATGGTCGACATGCCGGGGCCTCCTCAATTCTGAACCACGGTCGGCGTCACCGTGGCGCTGTAGGGCGAGCATCCGCTCGCATTGCAGGCCTGCACGGAAACGGCATACCCCACGCCAGCGACAATGAATGGGGAACCGACGTCGCGCTGCTGGATTTCGTGGAGCAGGTCCCGCCGTCCTGGCAGTACTGCAAGGTGTAGCTCGTGGCTCCGGCCGATGCGTTCCACGTGGCGCTCATTTGGTAGGCATAACGGCGGGTCTGGGGCGAGACGGCTCCCGCCATCTGGCTCAGCGCATCCGACAGATCATAGATATCGACGGTGGCACTGACCGCGCATCGCTGTGGTTAATACCGCCCTCCATTTCGTTCGATGTAATGGCGTCTTCCCAGAGCGGCAGGACGCAGCAGATCAGTGTGTTCGGCCTCGGCCATCCTTTTGCTTCGTTACCGCCAAGCACGTAGAACTTCCGCCGTCTCCAAAAACGTTTTCGCTTCCTCGAAGGCAGGCCTGACACGGGAAATAGCAAAAATCCCCGGAGTTTCATCGCACAATCGATCTAATTTTCCAGAGTGCGCAAGCCAGTGTTCGGAAGATTCATAAAATTTCAACAGCCATACGCCAGGTGCCGGCTCCTCGACAGTCAGCGCAGCTCTTTTCAGAATTTCCAGAGACACCTTATGTTGCTTCGCCAAAGACTCTGGAATGACCGTCAACCAATACAGACCTGGTACATAACGATGCCAGTTGCGACCGACCCAAGCCTCTTCGATGCCGTAGCTAGCTTTCTTTACCAAACGATTCCGGTGGTACCTCTCGGCGATCTCGGCGGCATAGCCAAAGCTGGCGCCTAGCCTGCCAAGATCACGCATTAAAATACTGGCATTTTGGACATCGAGATCAGTGACGTAGACGTAGAACTCACCGGGACCGGCATTGACAAAGCCATAGTTGATCCGTTCGGCATACAGGAAAACGCCATTTAAGCCCTTGTCCAGAAACGTTCGGAAGCGTGGAATGTCGGTGATCACATCCTTGGGTTTGGGTACACCCTCATCCCTACGAAAGCGGCTTGGCCGCAGCGGCTGCGGCAAGCGCAAGAGTGTTTCTATCACCGCCTCGAAGTACTTATCGTCGAAATAGAGCATGGCTTCGCTCATGGCTGTTGTGGTCCCAAATCCGATCTCCTAATAATTCGATCAAATCTCGCTGCGGCGGGCTTGCTAACGACGGTATGCTCTCCGCAAACCAAAATACACTCTCGCCCAGATGCACGTGCCGCGTCTGTCTGAATACGCACTTGCCTCGTTGCCGTCACACTTGCTGCGTCCTTAATCTCTACTGACATTGTACTCGTCAGTGCATCTGGTATCGCACGTCCCTCTGCGGAAGATACCGCTTGAGTATTCTTGGCAAGACCCATATCCAGAAGAACTCGCCCTTCCGCCGCTATGCCGCGTGCCATAGGTTTGAGGGCGTCCGCTACTAGTGCTTCCGATCTACCCGGACCTGGCACCACCAGCGTTACGATGCCCAGCTTGGCCTCCTGCATCTGCCCTCTATCTAAAACCTCGCCACTCATCGGGTTTGTATTTGTTGACGAAAATACAGCCGCCATTCTTCCAAAAGAATTGGATACAAACCGCCCTACAGGAGTATTCCGAAAAATGCTATATGGAATCGCTTCATTGCAGCCGCTTTTGGTTGGGCAGCGCCCGTCCGGATCAGTGTTATTGATCGGATTACTGTTCGCGTAGACATAACGATTAATTCCAAATAGATCTCCCGGACTCGGCCCCACGGGATCGACACTAAGAAAGCCGCCCTCGCCCGGATCGTAATACCGCGCCTGCATGTAGACGAACCCCGACTCCGGATCGTTCACATGCCCGGTGTACCCCGGCCCATTCGGCACCGGATTCATGCTCGCCACGGCCGTGCCGTACGGCGCGTAGTCGTATGTGGCCAAGATGGTTCCGTTGGCATCTGCCTTGGCCAGCACCGTGCCCTGCGCGTCGGTGTAGTAGTAGTGATGCGTGCCGGCATGGGCCAGGC
>NZ_MWIO01000006.1 GCF_004799035.1 Rhodanobacter lindaniclasticus | reverse complement strand
GTGGAAACGGGGTAGAACCCCTTTTCCCGCAATGTCGGGGGAGAGGGAGCAGAGTCGGTGCGAAGCCGAAGACGCGACGCTTTTTGATCTGGCTCCACTGAAGAGTGCGGGCCTCGATGGCCAGCTGTTCTGCCCGGGGACCCTGTGCGGCGGTGAGTTGAGGACCGCAAAGGGCTCAGGTTCATTTTCCTTCAGCAAAACAAAGGATCTGACGAATCTGAGTCTTTTGTTTCAGCGCCTCGATTACTCAACGACCCCAAGCAGCCGTCCGTCGAAGGTGAACGGCTCATCGATACTGAGGACCACTTTCGTCATGTCAGGGTGAGCGGGGTTGATGAGCACGTTGTCCGTGTGAGAAATGATCGCGCTGGGAACACGGCAAAGGAGGCTGTCGCAGCCGCGCAGCCAAGCGTCACCCAAGGCCCGCGACCCGTCCAAGTTGGGCGACCTGCCAACCATGGGCTCGCCACGTGCGTCATTCATCGCGTCATCAGGTACGTCGACGCCGAGAAGGCGGTAGCCATCCGGGATCTCCTGTGGCTCCACGTCTAGATGGACGAGCACCTCGACGAGTGCGCCGGACGGCGAGGTAGCGGTGTACAGCACGGGTCGTCCCTGGCTGTGCCATCGACCCGCCGCAAACAGGCCGCCGCGACCATCCAGACTGGCATGACGGCTCAGTCGCCAGAGCCTCAAGCGAAGATCCCGTGTTCGATCTGCAGCAATCGCTCGGTCACTACCTGGGTACCACCATCGGTATCAAGCAGGGACAACGGGGATTCACCGCGTGGCAGCCGGGACGACGGCCGTTCCATCCAATGCCGTGCCTTCTCTGCGTTGCCGAAGACCGCCTCAGCCTTGGCGATGATTCTGCTCAATCGGGCCAGGCGATCACTCTCCTGCAGGTCCAGGCGGATACTTCCACTGAGCTTGCGCTCGATAGTACTGCGCGGGCCGACAAGTCTCACGAGCTCGGCACGCGCATACCCTCGTTCAATCAGGATATTGAGTTCTTGGGGCAGCAGGCCGGAGCGCACCGCTTCAAGAGCCTCGACGTGACGTAATGGCTTGAGGATGCGCCTGGTCACCGTCTTGACGACCATTTTTCGCACGGCTGAATTCTTGCTCTTTATGCCACCCTTCATCTTGCGAGCCTGCAGGCGCATTTCCTGCAACTCGCGTCCATGCACGGGATTCCTGCCGGTCCCGCCTGCCTTCAAGGTGGACGCGGTCACGCGCTTGACTTTCGTGGTGACTTTCTTCCTAGGGCGACCGCCCTCAAGTGGGCCGGCACCTTTCTTCGGATCACCCATGACGCGCCTCCGTATTTCCAAGATGGACACATTGTATGCCCATTTGGGCACTTGACGCTGAACATCTTGGCAAGCAGGTTAATCGCATCCAAAAATGGTCTGAGCAGAATGGCACTTACATTGAGGTCGCCGACCCATGTCCCACCGCCGTTCCCGCTGAGCGTAGCCCGCGCAGCGGGTGCAGTCGAAGCGCCCCCCGTGGCCCTCTTCCGGTGCCGGCGTGCCCTTCGACTTCGGCCTTAGGTCTACGCTCAGGACGAACAGCCTTAAGCGGGCGTCATTGGGGGCTGAACGCACGTACTTTAGAAGGCTGCTTCTGACCGAAATCGGGCCATCGCCCTACCGCATGATCCCCGTATGCCCCAACGAATACCGCCCCGGCTGCGGCCACACGGTGAGGCCATGCGGTTCCATGCCGACCTTGATCTTGCGCACCTTGCCGGTGGTGGTGTCGATGGCGTAGACGACGTCGTCGAAGCGGCCGGAGAGCCACAGCATGCGGCCGTCGGCGCTGACGTTGCCCATGTCGGGGCTGCCGCCGTGGGGGATCGGCCAGGTGGCGACGACCTGGCGGGTGGCGAAGTCGATCACCGAGACGCTGCCCTTGCCGTGGGGGCCGCCATGGATCTTGTGCGTGCCGCGGTTGGCCACGTACAGGCGCGTGCCGTCGCGGCTGGGGTAGAGGCCGTGGGTGCCGGTGCCGGTGTGGATGAAGCCGATTTTCGTGAAGCTGTCGCCGTCGACCAGGTAGACACCGTCGGCCATCATGTCGGCCACGTAGAACACCTTGCCGTCGGGCGAGACGCGGATGTCCTGCGGCATGCCGTGGCGTTTCAGCCGCAGGTAGCCGAGCACCTTGTGTTCCACCATGTCGATCTTGGCCAGCTTGCCGCCGAATTCGCAGGTGAAGATCGCGTAGCGTCCGTCGATGGAAAAGTCGGCGTGATTGATGCCCTTGCAGCCGGGCACGGACAGGCGGAATTGCAGCGCCATGGTGTGCGGGTCGCGGAAGTCGAGCCGGGCGTCTTCCTCGGCGACCACGATGGCGTACTTGCCGTCGGGGCTGAAGTACATGTTGTACGGGTCGTCGACCGCCACTGCCTGGCCGGGCTTGCCGGTGGTCGGGTCGATCGGGGTCAGGCTGCCGTCGGGGCGGTCCTCGGCGTTGTTGGTGACCCACAGCGTGCGCAGGTCGTAGGCCGGCACCACGTGCTGCGGGCTGCGGCCGACCTTGAAGGTGTCGACCACCTTGAACGTCGCCGGGTCGATCACGCTGACGCTGTCCGAGCGCAGGTTGGGCACGTAGACGCGCGGCAGTGCGCCGGCCTCTGCGGGACTGAGCATGTGGGCGCCGGCGTCGCCGTAGAGGTTGGCCGGATCGGTCACCGGCGGCATGCCGGCGACGGTCGGCACGCCGCCGGCGAACGCCGCGCCGCTGGCGAGCCAGGCGAGCAGGGCGAAGCCGGCGCGGCGGCGCGGCGGGTGAGAGGTGTGTGCGTTGATGGTGAAAGTCCTCGGCAGCATGTCCGGTCCACGGGTATCGGTTGGGGGTGCGGGCAGCTCAGTGTCCGGCGACATCCTTGCGGATCGCCTCGACCGTCTGCGCCACGATCAGGTCCACGCCGAGCTGGCCCAGCGCGGCGGTGGCGCGACGCGGATCGCCGCCGTAGACGCCGTCGGCCGCGCCCGGCGCGCTCGCGTGGCGCAGTGTATCGGCGCGCACCATCGAGGGCGCGACCGCCAGCTGAAGCGAGGTGTCGGCCAGCGCCGCATGGCTGCCGATCTCGTCGTCGCGGTAGCCGTGCCGGCGCAGCAGCGCGGCGTAGCCGGTGGAGCTGGCGGCGTAGTACGCCGGCGGCGCGAACGCGCGCTTCGGCGAACCGGCCCAGTGCTGGTTGAGCCGGTCCACCACGCGGCGCAGGTCGCGCTGATAGCCGCCGTGGTCGCCGAGCAGCACGACGTGGCGAAAGCCGTGCGCCGCCAGGCTTTCGGCCGCCGAGGCCAGCACCTGCTCGAACGCGGCATCAGGCACGCTGATGGTGCCGGGGAAACGCATGTGCCCGCTCGGTGGCGCGATGCTGCCCTCGGGCACGTAGGTGACCACCGGCGCCACCAGCGCGTTGCCCAGCGCGCGCGCGATCCGCTCGGCCAGCGCCGCGGCGCGCGCGTTGTGCTTGCCCAGCGCGATATACGGCCCGCTCTGCTCGGTGCCGCCGATCGGGATGATGACGGTGGTGCTGCCGGCGTCGATGCGCGCGCGCAGCTCGGTCCAGGTCAGCTCCTGCAACTGCACCGTGGGCGGTTGCGCACACGCCGCCTGCGCCAGCATCAGCAGCAGGGCGAGGCCGAGGAGCTTGCGGTGATTCAGCAGGAACTTGCGCACGCGGGCGGGGAGGGCTGATCGATCATCCGCGCACATTGGAACAGCGTTGCGCGGTGCGCAAGTCTGTTGCTGCGCGGTGGGTGAGGAGCAAGAGCAAAGGCGTTACCCCCTTCCCGCCTCCCCCTGCGAGCAGGGGGAGGAGAAGTGTGGTCCGCGGTCTGTTTGCAGAAGAGCAGGTTGGTCGAGACGCGCCGCTCGTGCCCCCTCCCCTGCATCGCAGGGGAGGGTTGGGGTGGGGTCGCTCTTGCCGCTTCAGTGCGACAGGTCGATCGCGTAGACCGCGGTGCCGTCGCCGTTGTCCTTCAGCTGGCGGATGTGTTCCAGTCCCGCCGCCTTCGCCACGTCGAGCTTGTTCGCCGCGCCGGTGAACACCACCGGGCCGCGCGTCTTCAGCGGCGCGAAACGCCACGAGGTGGCTTCGAGGTCGGCTGCGCCGAGGTGCTGCCTGTGCTCGATCCAGTGGGCCAGGATCTCGCGCGTGCCGTCGGGCGCGGCCAGCACGATGTTGCTGCCGTCCAGGCCGGGGAAGTGGCCGCCGCCGCTGGCGCGGTAGTTGTTGGTGACCACGATGAACGGTTGCGTCGGCGCGACCGGCTTGCCCCGGAAGGTGAGCGTGGTGATGCGCTCGCCGGCCGGTTTGGACACGTCGATCACGTAGTGGATGCCGCCCTGGATCTGGTCGAAGTTGTAGCCGGTGTAGCGGCTGTTGATCAGCGCCTGCTCGCCGGTCTGCTCGGGGTCGATGCGGTTGAAGCGCCGCGCCGATTGCTCCAGCCAGGCCTTGAGGCCGGCGCCGTCGATCTTCACCGCGGCCAGGGTGTTGGGATAGAAGTACAGGTCGGCGGCGTTGCGCAGGGTCAGCGGTCCGGCGGCCACGTCGGTGTAGTCGGCGGGACCACCGAAGCCAGTGCGGAACGCGGCGGCGGCGGCGAGCACCGGCACGTCGGCCAGTTCGGGGTGGGTGAGCGGCAGTTCGCGGCGCACGTAGTCGATCTGCGCGGCGTTGACCGGCGCCAGCGCGGTCATGTTGCCCTCGTCGGCGAAGTAGCTGCTCATGCGCAGCGCGCTCGTACCGATCGGCGTGTTGACGTAGGCGACTGCGGCCTGCTGCACCTTCGCCACCAGCGGTGCGATCGCCGGGTCCGCCGGCACGCAGTCGCGCTTGTCCTTGCAGATCGGCCGCACCTCGCTGTGGCTGTTGTCCAGGTCGACCACCCAGCGGCCGTCCCGGCGGCTCAGTACCAGCGCGACCACGCCGAGATCCTTGCCGAAGAAGCCGCCCATCACCGCCGGCACGTTGCGCACGAAACCGCGGCGGGCGTCGACGTCCTTCATGCCGGCATAGCGCGGGCCGGGGAATTCGGTGTGCGAGTGGCCGAGCAGCAGCACGTCGATGCCGGGCACGCCGGCCAGGTACCAGCCGGCGTTTTCCATCTCGCTGGTGTAGGGGTGGGTGTCGAGGCCGCCGTGCAGCAGCGCCACGATCAGGTCCGGGTGTTGCGCCTGCAGCTCGGGCAGGTATTTGTGCGCGGCCTCGACCACGCCGGCGACGGTGACCTTGCCGGCCAGGTGGTGCTGGTCCCACTGCATGATCGGCGGCGGCGTGAAGCCGATGATGCCGACCTTCAGCGGCACCCGGATGTGGCTGCCATCGGGCGTGTACGCGTCGATGGTCTTCTGCACGATCGTCCACGGCTTGAAGATCGGCGCACCGTCGCGCGCGCTGTAGACGTTGGCCAGCACCAGCGGGAAATGTGGCCCGACGCAATGCGTGTGGCGGCCGCCGTCGACGTTCATCGGCGTGCCGGTGACCTGCGAGAGATAGCCCAGGCCATAGTTGAACTCGTGGTTGCCGGGGGTGCCGCCGTCGTAGCCGATCGCGTCCATGGCGCGGTACACCGCCAGTTCCTGGTCGCAGGCCACCGGCTTGACCAGTGCCTGGTAGTCGGCCAGCACGCTGCCCTGGATGGTGTCGCCCGAATCGAACAGGAAGTGGTTCGGGTATTCGGCGCGGGCGCGCTGGATCAGCGTGGCGGTGCGCTCGAAACCGACCGTGGGATCGTCCTTCGACTGGTAGTAGTCGTAGCTGAGCACGTTGGCGTGGATGTCGGTGGTTTCCAGGATCGCCACCTTGGCGCTCGCGCCGTCGGGCACGCGGCCAGAGCGCCACGGCAGCGCGGAGCAGCCGGCCAGCGCCAGCGCGGCCAGCGCCAGCAGGGGGAGGGCGAACGGGGTGGATCGGACAGACATGAAGGTTCCGGGAACGGACGCTGAGGGACAGCCAACGCTAGCAGATCGGACGGCTGCCGCGGCGCCTGGCGAGGTCGTAAGATGCCGGTCGCAGGCTCGGTCCTGCCGGGGGGGTGGTTCAGCTCATGCGTTCGATTCGATGGCGCCGCATCCGCGGCCCGGCGGTGTGCGCAGGGGCCGTGCTGCTGTTCGTGCTGTGCGTGGCCGGCACGGCCTGGCGCGAGCCGCTGCCGCTGCAGCGCGTGTTCGTCACCTCGCTGATGCTGTGCAGCGCCGTGGTGCTGATGGCCGTGCTGGCGCGCTTCGCCAGTGCGCTGCTGCTTGCCGGCGGCTTGTTCGTCGCGCTGAAGTTCATCGCGGTGATGAAGCTGCGCTACCTCGACGAGCAGCTGATGCCGGCGGATTTCGTCTATTACGTGCGCAGCAGCCTGCTTGACACCTTGCGCCATTATCCGCACCTGTACCTGCTCGGCATCGGCCTGCTGGTGTTGTTGCCGCCGCTGCTCTACCTCACCTGGCGCTGGGACTGGCGCGTGTTCTCCGCCTGGCGGGCACGACCGGCGTGGTTGCTGCGCGGGGCGGGCCTGCTGCTGGGCGTGCTGGCGTGGTGGTGGTGCATGTGGCCGGGCGGTCCGTTTGCCGAGGTGCACGCGCGCAACACCTGGGAAAAGCTCTCCGACGACGCGCACCTGACCAACTTCTTCGTCAGCTTCCGCGACGCGGCGGTGCGATTGCCGCCGATGAGCGGCGACGGCGAGGCGCAGCGCGTGTGGGGTGCGGCCGCGCAAGGGGTGCCATCCAGCCGTCCGCCACCGTACCCGGACATCGTGCAGGTGCTGGAAGAGAGCACGTTCGATCCGGCCAATTTCACCGACTGCCGCGTGCCGGCCTGCCGCGCGGCGATGTTCAGGACCGATGCGCGCACCCGCGGCAGCGGCGTGCTGCGCACCCATACCTTCGGCGGCGGCACCTGGGTCAGCGAGTTCGCCAGCCTGACCGGCATGCCGCAGGACGTCTTCGGCCCGGGGGGCATGTACGCGCCCTACGTGCTGGCGCCGCACGTGCGCGACTCGCTGCCGCAACTGCTGCGCCGGCTGGGTTACCGCACCATCGCGATCTATCCCACCGTCGGCAGTTTCATCAACGGCCGCAACGCGTATCGCGACTACGGTTTCGATCACCTGTACGACGTCAACGAGCTGGGCCTGGTCGAGTGGGAGGAGAGCGACCGGCAGATGTTCGCCGCGGCCCGGCGCATCTACGACAAGGTGAAGCGGCCGGGGCAACCGGTGTTCATCATGATCCTCACCCTGAACCAGCACGGCCCGCACGACGAGGACCCGATGTCGTCGCTGCCGCCGGCGTTCCGCAACCTGCTGCCGGGGCTGAAGCCGGCGGTGGCGCTCAACTTCGACACCTACCTGGCGCGGCTGCACGACTCGGACCTGGCCATGCGCGCGCTGGAGCACGACTTCCTCGATCGCCCGCAGCCGACCGTGCTGATGCATTTCGGCGACCACCAGCCGTCCTTCGGCGGCATGATCCGCGACCTGCCGCGCACGCTGCCGCCGGCGCTGCAACCGTATCGCGACTACCTCACCTACTACATGGTCAAGAGCAATTTCGCCGGGCCGGCGCTGCCGCAGTATCCGATGCTCGACATCGCGTTCCTGCCCGGCATGGTGCTGCAGGCGGCGGGCCTGCCGCAGGATGCGTACTTCGCCGCCTCCCACCGCCTGCGCGATCGTTGCGATGGCCGCTACGACGACTGCACGGTGCCGGGGCTGCTGCCGTCCTATTACGCGTGGGTGTTCGACCGGCTGCACGTGTACGAGTGAGCGGTCGCGTTCAGCTTCGTGATGACCGTGCGCGGCACGCATGGCCTGGTGACTGTCGCCCCGGGGCAGTTGCGGGCGGCGGCGACGGGTGGCCGTGCAGCGCGCCAGGCCCGTGCTGGCGCGGCTGGCGCCCGGTCGGCCCGTTCGGGCGAGGCCGCTGGCAAGTGTCTTGCTTCGCCTGTCCGCATGACCCGCCGCATTCCCGACCCCGCCATGTCCGCCACGCCCCCTCCGGGCGAGGGCGGGGCCGTGGCCGACAAGGCCGCCGCGCTGGAGCGGCAGATGGAAGAGCTCGGGTTGTCGGCGGAGGAGCGGGTATTCCTGCGCGCGCTGCACCAGAGCGAGCGGCAGATCAACGACGCCTTCGACGAGGCGCGGCAACCCGGCGACCTGCAGCAGCAGGTGAGCCGCGTCTATCGCCAGATGTATCGGCCCGACTGAGGTTCCCCGCGCGCGGGGCTATGCTGGCCTCCTGATCTGCCGCGGAGTGCGCCGTGCCGATGGTCTCCACGCCTCGTGAAAAGCCGCTGGCCGCGCGCGTCGGCGTGATCGGCCATCGCGGCGCGCCGGCGTGGCAGCCGGAGCACACGCTGGCGTCGTACGCGCGGGCGATCGCCGACGGCGCGGATTTCATCGAGCCGGACCTGGTGATGAGCCGCGACGGCGTGCTGGTGGTGCGCCACGAGAACGAGATCGGCAGCACCACCGACGTGGGCGAGCGGCACGAGTTCGCCGCGCGCCGCGCGATCCGGCACATCGATGGCGTGGCGGCGAGTGGCTGGTTCACCGAGGACTTCACCCTGGCCGAGCTGAAGACCCTGCGCACGCGCGAACGCCTGCCGCAGTTGCGCGGCACCGCGCACGACGGCCAGCTGCCGATCGCCACGCTGGAGGAAGTGATCGAGCTCGCCGCCGCCGAATCGGCTGCCTGCGGACGGCTCATCGGCATCGTGCCGGAGATCAAGCACGGCACCCATTTCCGCCAGCTCGGCCTGCCGATGGAAGACCTGCTGCTGGCCACGCTCGCCGGGCATGCGCACACGCGCACGGCGACGGTGGAGATCCAGTCCTTCGAGATCGGCAACCTGCGCTACCTGCGCGAACGGCTCGGCAGCGCGCACCCGAACATCCGTTTGCTGCAACTGCTCGACGTGCCGCCGGCGCAACCCTACGACGTGGCCGTCGCCGGCGGCACGCTCGATTACGCACGGATGATGACCGCGGAGGGCTTGCGCGAGGTCGCCGGCTACGCCGATGCGATCGGCCCGGAGCTGCGCGCGATCATCCCGTGGAATGCCGACGGCCATCTCGATCCGCCGACGCGCCTGGTGCGCGACGCGCATGCGGTCGGGCTGGAAGTGCATCCGTGGACGTTCCGCCCGGAGAACACGTTCCTCGCCCCGGTGTTCCGCCGCGGCGACGCTCCGCAGGCGCGCCACCGCGCCGGCCTGGTCGCGCAGATCGACGCCTACCTCGACGCCGGCATCGATGCGTTCTTCACCGACGATCCGGCCAGCGGGCGGCAGGCAGTCGACGCGCACGTGCGGGCCGGCGAGGGCGAAAGCTCGCTATGATCGTGTCGTTGCCACGACGCCCGTCGCCCATGTCCACTGTCGCCAGCACGTCTCCCGCATTCCGCCGCGCCCTCGCGCCGATGGTGGCGTGCGCGGCGCTCGCCGCCATGCTCGGCGGCGTGCTGGGCGAGGGCGCCGACGCATGGCAATGGCTGCACTGGATCGCCAAGCCGCTGGCTACCGTGCTGGTGATCGCCACGGCGCTGGCGTGGCCGCCGATCACCTCGCGCTATCGGCGCCGGATCGTGGTCGGGCTGGTCTGTTCGCTGTTCGGCGACGTGTTGCTGATGTGGCCGGCGGATCTGTTCGTGGCCGGCCTGGTGGCCTTTCTCATCGGGCATCTGTACTTCATCAGCGGCTTCCTCGGCGACAGCCGCCCGGGCACGCGTCCGCTGGCCTGGCTCGGCTGCCTGCTGCTGGCGGCACTGAACCTGGCCTGGCTTTGGCCGTCCATACCGCCCGCGCTGCGCGGCGCGGTGGTGGTCTATGCGCTGGTGCTGGCGGCGATGGCGGCGCAGGCGCTGGGACGCGCGTGGTCGCACGCCGGCGATGCGCTGGCACGACCGGCGCGGCGTGCGGCGATCGGCGGCCTGCTGTTCATGCTCGGCGACAGCCTGCTGGCGTGGGACCGCTTCCACGGCGCCTTGCCGCTGGCCGCGGTGTGGGTGCTCGGCAGCTACTACGCGGCGGTGTGGTTCATCGCCCGCTCGGTGGCGCGGGACGATGGCGCGGTGGGCGCGATGCAGGCATCGCTGGCATGAATACCTCCGAGCTCATCATCACCTGGGCGACGCCGTTCTTCTTTGCGCTGATCGCGCTGGAGTTCGTCGTCGCGCGCGTACGCGGCCAGCGCGTCTATCGCGGCAACGACACCGTCAACAGCATCGGCCTGGGCGTGATGTCGCAGATCGCGGGGGTGTTCACCAAGCTGCTCACGCTGGGCATCTATGCGTGGTGCGTCGAACATCTGGCGCTGTTCGCGCTGCCGGCAAACAGCCTGTGGGTGTGGATCAGCGCGCTGCTGCTGTACGACCTGCTCTATTACTGGCTGCACCGGATGGGGCACGAGGTGAACATCCTGTGGGCGGCGCACGTGGTGCACCACCAGAGCGAGCAGTACAACCTCTCCACCGCGCTGCGCCAGACCAGCACCGGCGGCCTGCTCGGCTGGATCTTCTACCTGCCGATGGCGCTGCTCGGCTACCCGCTGGAAGTGTTCATGGCCGTCGCCCTGATCGACCTGCTGTACCAGTTCTGGGTGCACACCGAGCAGGTCGGCAAGCTCGGCTGGTTCGACCGCGTGTTCTGTTCGCCGTCCAACCATCGCGCGCACCACGCCACCAACGATCGTTACCTCGACCACAACTACGGCGGCATCCTGATCCTGTGGGATCGCCTGTTCGGCACCTTCGTGGAAGAGGACGATGCCGACAAGCCGGTCTACGGAACCCGCGCACCGCTGCGCAGCTGGAACCCGCTGTGGGCGAACGCCGAGGTGTACTGGGCGACGGCGGTGGACGCATGGCATGCGCGACGCTGGCGCGACAAGTTGCAGGTGTGGTTCCGCCCGCCGGGCTGGCGCCCGGCCGACGTGGCGGCACGCTTCCCCAAGCCCGCGTACGACATCCGTCGCGCCGTCTACGACCCGCCGATGGCGCCGGCGATGGTCGCGTACTGCCTGTTGCAGTTCGCCCTGCTGCTGGGCATGGCCACGCATTTCCTGGGGCTTACCGCGCACGCGGATTTCGCCACCTTGCTCGGCTACGCGCTGTACATGGTGGCCAGCCTGTGCGTGATCGGTGCGCTGATGGAAGGCCGCCGCCGCGCGTTCTGGCTGGAAGGCCTGCGCACCGTGCTGACCGCGGTGCTGCCGCTGCTGCTCGGTCGCTGGTTCGGCGTCGACCCGCTCGACGAACGCGCCGCCGCGACGATTGCCGTGCTGTTCGGCGCCAGCGCCGTCGCGCTCCCCTGGCTCGCCGGCCTGCGCCCGCCCGAACCCCTGCACGCTGCTCCCAACCCGTAGGGCGGGCACCGCCCGCCGACTGTCCACCGTTCGTGGCAAGAAGCGGCGGGCAGTGCCCGCCCTACGCGTCGAACCGTCCGTGGCCGACGCAGGAGTGTGCGCACGCGCGCCGCTCATTTGGCCATCCAAACGCCACAGCGCCAACCCGCCGCCTGGCCAGATACTCGCGACTTGTTATGCTGTGGGCTGATTTCAAGGGGAGTGCCCTATGGGTTTCTTCAGCAAACTGGTACGCAGCAAGTCGGTCGCGCAACTGCAGACCGAGGCCGGCGCGAGCCGGGATTTCCGCCGCACCATGGGCGTGTGGCAGCTCACCGCCATCGGCGTGGGCGCGATCGTGGGCGTGGGCGTGTTCGTGCTGGCGCCGAACGAGGCGGCGCTGAACGCCGGCCCGGCAATCATCCTCAGCTTCCTGGTGGCCGGCATCGGCAGCGCCTGCGCGGCGCTGTCCTATGCCGAGTTCGCCGGCATGATCCCGGTCACCGGCAGCGCCTACACCTACGGCTATGCGGTGCTGGGCGAATTGCCCGCGTGGATCATCGGCTGGGACCTGCTGGTGGAGTACGCCCTGATCGTGGGCGTGGTCGCGGCAGGTACCTCGAACTACCTGCAATCGCTGATCGCCCAGATCACCGGCCTGCACCTGCCGGTGTTCCTGCAGGCGGCCTACGATCCGGCGCATCCGGACAGCGGGCGCGGCATCAACCTGATCGCGATGCTGGTGGCATTGGGTGTTGCGGCGCTGCAGGTGGCACGCACCGAGGTGGGCGCGCGCTTCAATACCGTGGTGGTGGCGCTCAAGGTGCTCGGCGTGATCGTGGTGGTGGTGGTGGGCGCGTTCTACGTGAACACGGCCAACTGGACCCCGTTCATCCCGCCGCTGGTGCACGACGCGGCGGCCACCGGCGGCACCCGCTACGGCGTGGGCGGCATGCTGGCGGCGGCCAGCATCGTGTTCTTCGCGGTGTTCGGCTACGACACCCTGACCACCGCGGCGGAGGAGTCGAAGAACCCGCAGCGCGACCTGCCGCTGGCGGTGGTCGCGTCGCTGGGCGTGGCGATGGCGATGTACCTGGCCATCTCGCTGGTGCTCACCGGCATGGTGCCCTACAACGGCTGCGTGGATCCCTCGCAGGCGCCCGGCCAGTGCACCGAGATGATCCTGGCCAGCTCGGCGCCGGTCAGCGCGGTGTTCGCCGCGCGCGACCTGCACTGGATCAGCGGCATCATCAACGTCGCCGCGGTGTGCGGCATCGCCAGCGTGGTGTTCGCCTTCATGCTGGGCGCGGCGCGCATCTGGTTCGCGCTGTCGCGTGACGGCCTGCTGCCGGGGTGGTTCGCCAAGTCGCATCCGAAGTACGGCACGCCGCACCGCCCGACCCTGATGCTGGGCGTGTTCACCGCGCTGGCGGCGGGGCTGCTGCCGATCCGCGAGCTGGCCGAGCTGGTGAACATCGGCACCTTGTCCGCGTTCATCGTGATCTGCGCCTCGGTGCTGATCCTGCGCATCCGCCAGCCGGAGCTGGAACGGCGCTTCCGCACGCCGGCACTGTGGCTGCTGGCGCCGCTGGGTATCGTGTTCTCGCTGTTCCTGATCATCGGCTGGCCGTGGGTCACCGAGGGGCAGTTCCACCTGATCGGCGGGCTGGACATCCTCACCATGTGGCGCTTCGTGATCTGGATGGCGATCGGCCTGGCGATCTATTTCCTCTACGGCATGCGCCACAGCAAGCTCGCCACCGGCGAGTCCTGATCCGGCTCAGGGTCCGTGAAGAAAACCACTTCCCGTGGTTTTCTTCTATTGCGAGTCCGGTACATGCCCGGACTCGCTCACATGAACCAGCCACTTGCGTGACTGCTCCATGTCCGGCCATCGGGCAACTGCTCCTGCGTTGCCTCAACTCGGGCATCCATGCCCTCGCCACGGCCGGCCTGAGAGGTCGAAGAATCACAGCCTCTCAGGCGCTGGCGAGGGCCGTGACCACCCGGTCGCGGCCTTCGCGTTTGGCCTGGCGCATGGCCAGGTCGGCGCGGGCCAACAGGCTCTCGACGCTGTCGCAGCAGCCGGGCGTGCACACCGCCACGCCGATGCTGGCGCTCAACCGTCCGCCCGGGTGATGGCTGGCGGCCACCGCCAGGCGCAGTTGCTCGGCGCGCACCAGCGCCTGCTCCAGGTCCACGCCGGGCAGCAGCATGGCGAATTCCTCGCCACCGATGCGGCCGATCAGGTCGCGACGACGACCCTGCGTGCGCAAGCGCGAGGCCAGTGCCACCAGCGCAGCATCGCCGGCGGCGTGGCCGTATTCGTCATTGATCCGCTTGAAGTGGTCGGCATCCAGAAACAGCATCGCCATCGGCTGGCGCAGCTGCTGCGTTTCGTGCAGCGCGATGCGGCCAAGGTCGAGGAAGCGGTTGCGCAGCAGCACGCCGGTGAGGCCGTCGGTCTCGGCGCGTTCGCGCAGCAGGCGCTCCAGCTTGAACTGTTCGAGCAGGGTACGCGCCATGAACGCGCGCAGCACCGTCGCCAGCGACACCGAGATGGCCATGTACACCGAGTACTGCAAGGTGCGCTCGCCGTCGCCCAGGTGCAGCAGCATCGGCAGCGGCCCCAGCGCACACAGCGCCATCGCGATGAGGAAATCCCAGCGGCCGAACCAGATCACCGACGAGGCCACCGGCAGCAGCAGGCCCGGCAGCGGCTGGCGCACGCCGGCCGCGCTGCCGAAGCCGGTGAGGTTGATGCCGATCTGCAGCAGCACCACGCACAGCAGGGCGAGCATGCGCAGGGTCAGCGGCTCGTGGCACTGCCGCGCGGCGATCACCACCAGCAGCATCGGCGGGGCCGGGATCAGCTGCCACAGCAGCTCGTTCGGAGTGGCGCCGAGCAGGCCGCGCACCACCACGGCCAGCAGGTAGGCGCACAGCGCCAACGCCATCAGCGCATGGATCATCGGCCCCATGCGCTGCGCCAGATAGCCGGCGTAGTCGCGGCGGAACGCGGCGTCTTCGCTGAGTGGTGGCTTGGCGGCAGGGGCAGGCATGGCGGCGGTCGGAATATCCGGCGTGGTTTGCCGGGGAGCAAAGCACGATGGATGCCAACCCCGGGATGCGCCTCGCGGCCATGCCGGCGCGGCGATCGTGACCTTCGGCAGGGGTAGGCGCCGACGGTGCGCACTAGCATCGAAAGCCCGCATTCGTCCCGGTCGCCAGCCCATGCCGGCCGCTTCCCCGCGCGCCCGGCGAGGCCGGCGCCGCGTCATTCCATCAACCCGGAGCCGCCCTTGAAATTCACCCGCCTCGCCGCCGCCGTCGCTACCAGTGCCTTGGCGCTGGCCAGTTTCAGCGCCATCGCCGATGTCCCGGCCGCGCAGAATGTGCCCTATCAGGGCAGCCTGAAGATCAGCGTGGACGCCAGCGACGTCGCCCGTCGTATCTTCCGCGTGCACGAGGTGATCCCGGCGCAGCCCGGTCCGCTGACCCTGCTTTATCCGCAGTGGCTGCCCGGCAACCACTCGCCCACCGGCCCGATCGACAAGCTGGCCGGCCTGGTGGTCACCGCCAACGGCAAGACCCTGCCGTGGACGCGCGATTCGCTGGACGTCTTCGCGTTCCACGTGGTGGTACCCGAAGGGGCGACCCAGGTGGAGGCACAGTTCCAGTTCCTCTCGCCGCAGGACCGCCGCCAGGGCCGCGTGGTGATGACGCCGGAAATGCTCAACCTGCAGTGGAACGCGGTGTCGCTGTACCCGGCCGGCTACTACACGCGCCAGATCCCCGCCCAGGCCAGCGTGAAACTGCCCGCCGGCTGGCAAGCCGGTACTGCACTGGAGGTTGCCTCGCGCGAGGGCGACACCATCCACTTCAAGCCGATCGACTTCGAGAACCTGGTCGATTCGCCGATCTACGCCGGCAAGCATTTCAAGCGGCTCGACCTTGATCCGGGCGCCAAGGCGCCGGTACACATGGACATCGTCGCCGACGCGCCGAAGTACCTGGAGGTGACGCCCGAGCAGCTCAAGGCGTTCCGCAACCTGGTGCAGCAGATGTACAAGCTGTACGGCGCGCACCACTACGACCACTACGATTTCCTGGTCTCGCTGAGCGACAAGATGAGCGGCAACGGGCTGGAGCACCACCGCTCCAGCGAGGACGGCACCTCGGCCGATTTCTTCACCGAGTGGAAGAAGAACGTCGCCGCGCGCGACCTGTTCTCGCACGAGTTCAACCATTCGTGGGACGGCAAGTACCGCCGCGGCGCGGATCTCTACACGCCGACCTTCAACGTGCCGATGGGCGACAGCCTGTTGTGGGTGTACGAAGGCCAGACCCAGTTCTGGGGCCAGGTGATGGCCGCGCGCTCGGGCCTGTGGAGCGCGGAGCACACCCGCGACACGCTGGCCTACGTGGCCGCCACCTACGACAAGGGCCGCCCCGGCCTGGCCAGCTGGCGCAACGTGCAGGACACCACCAACGATCCGGTGATCGCCCAGCGCGCGCCGCTGCCGTACCGCAACTACCAGGCCAGCGAGGATTACTACTCCGCCGGCGAGATGATCTGGCTCGACGTCGACGGCAAGCTGCGCGAACTCAGCCACGGCAAGCGCTCCATCGACGATTTCGCCCGTGCCTTCTTCGGCATGGACAACGGCCAGTGGAACGTCAACACCTACACCTTCGAGGACGTGGTCAAGACCTTGAATGGCGTCGCGCCGTTCGACTGGGCCGGCTACCTGCGCACGCGCCTGGACGGCCACGGCCCGCTGACCGGCGGCATCGAATCGCACGGCTGGAAACTGGTCTACACCGACCAGCCCACCGACGCGGTCAAGGCCGCCGAGAAACGCCGCCACATGGCCGACTTGACCTACTCGCTGGGCCTGTCGATCGGCAACGACGGCAGCATCGCCGACGTGCTGTGGGACGGCCCCGCGTTCAAGGCGGGCGTTTCCCCCGGCATGCACGTGATCGCCGTCAACGGCCACGACTACGACGCCGACGACCTCAAGGACGCCATCACCGCCGCCGCCAAGGACAACAACGCCACCATCGAACTGCTGGTGAAGAACTTCGACCAGTACCAGACCGTGCGCATCGCCTACCACGACGGCCTGAAATACCCGCACCTGGTCCGCGACACCAGCAAGCCCGACACCTTGGCCGACCTCCTCAAGCCGCTCTGAGTAGGGCGGGCACTGCCCGCCATGCTCCTCCGCGCTCGACACTGGCGGGCAGTGCCCGCCCTACGGCGCTGAATGTAGGAGCGCACCCTGTGCGCGATGCCTTCCGTCGCGTGACGAAGAGCATCGCGCACAGGGTGCGCTCCTACACGATCAAGGGAGACCGGATGCCGACGCGCAACCAACTCGGCTATACTGCCGCTCCCCGCGGTACCGGCCACCGGCCCCCGCGCGCGGCCACACAATGCGCCTGTAGCTCAGCTGGATAGAGTACCGCCCTCCGAAGGCGGTGGTCGTGGGTTCGAATCCCGCCGGGCGCACCATTTTTTCTCAATTGCGCAGGGGCAAAGATTCCAGTCGTGTTGTGTCGGGACCGGGTAGTACTCGACAGATTGCGCCAAGGTTGTTGACATCGGTATCCCGGGGTTCGCATACTCCGTCCTACTTCAGGCTTCCCCACCATCGGTGCGGAGGCCTTTCGCGTTCTCGGCGTCCGAAAATATGGCGATCTACGCCATACTTGCCGGGTCACACCAACAGGGAACGCATCCGTGGCGAACACCAGTGAAGCAGACGCACGCATCCTGATCGACGATCAGTTGCGTGCTGCCGGCTGGGATCCGGCCGACAAGTCGCAGGTGCGCACGGAAGTGGCGGTCGCGGGGTACGGGAGTGTTGCGGCCGCTGGCAGTGGTGCGCCCTTCGCGCGCACATCCGACGAGGACGACCAGCCGCTACCGGGCCGTTCGGACTATGTGTTGCTGGATCAGCGCGGCCGTCCGCTCGCAGTCGTCGAGGCCAAGAAGCAGGCGATCAATCCCTATGTCGCCAAGCAACAAGCGTTGCCCTACGCCAGGCAAATCGGCGCGCCCTTCATCTTTCTTGCCAATGGCGACCTCATCTACTTCTGGGATTACCAGAACGAAGATGCGCACGTCGTCGACTCGTTCTACTCACGCCGCGACCTCGAGCGCATCGTGCAGATGCGTGCCGATCGCAAGCCACTTGCCACCATCGCTATCCCGGAGACCTACACGCGCCAAGGCGAAACCCGCACGCTGCGGCCGTACCAGACCGAAGCCATGCAGGCGATGGATCACGCGGTGGAGCTGGGCAAGCGGCGCTTCCTGATCGAGCTGCCGACCGGCTGCGGCAAGACCGACCTCATCGTGTTGTACCTGAAGCGCCTGTTCCAGGCTGGCCAGGCCGAGCGCGTGCTGTTCCTCGTCGATCGCGAGCAGCTTGCCAAGCAGGCGATCGAAGCCATCCAGGACATGCTGCCCGGCTACTCCAGCTACTGGCTGAAGTCCGGCACCGTGCGACAGGAAAAGCAGATTACCGTCTGTCTGCTGCAGACCATGATTGGCAGATACGAGGAGTACACCAGCGGCTACTTTGACGTCGTCATCGCTGACGAATGCCATCGCTCTATCTACGGCGCCTGGCAAACCGCGCTGACCCGCTTCGATGCTTTCCACGTCGGCCTCACCGCCACGCCGGCCGTATACATAGAGCGCAACACGTTCGATTTCTACCACTGCAAGAACGGCACGCCCGATTTTGCCTACACCATCCAGGAAGCCCTCAAGAACGGTTTCCTGATCCCCTACAAGTTCGCCACCGGCATTACCCAATTGATGTCGGCGGGCGCGGACAAGGACGACCAGCACTACGACCCGGAGAAGTTCGAGCGCGAGTGGACCAACGAAGCCACCAACAAGAAGATGATGGCCGAGTTCGACCGCCTCGCTTGGGATAACTACAAGGAACTCGCACCCAGCCAGCAGGTCGGTCCCGGCAAGTCGGTGATCTTCGCCATCACCAAGCATCACGCGGCGCGACTCGCGCAATACCTCAACGAGTTGCATCCCGAACACAAAGGTCGCTACGCGGAAGTCATCACCTCGGACATTGTCGACCCGGCCGATGCCATCCGCCGCTTCAAGCGCGAGGACTACCCGCAAATCGCCGTCAGCGTCGGCATGCTGGATACCGGCTTTGACTGTCCCTCCTTGCTGCACCTCGTGATGTGCCGGCGCGTACGCAGCCCCATCCTTTACCAGCAGATGCGTGGCCGCGGCACGCGAACGGCGCCGAAGATCAAGAAGCGGCGTTTCGTGATTTACGACTTCTTCGGCAATCACGAATACTTCAACGACTCCGATACCGACATTTTCACCGGTACCGGCGGTGGTGGGACCAAGCCGGGGCCAAGGCCGACTGAGCCGCGCGAATTGATTGAACTTGGCCTCGAAGACGAATGGCTCCAGGCCGTGCATTACATCGAGGTCGGCCCCGAAGGCGAACGCGTGGACAAGCGCGAGTACGTTACGGACTGGGAGGAAGCAGTTCGCGAGCGGGCGGCAAACGACTCTGCGCTGGCCAAGATCAAGGCCGGTGAGCCCCTTACCGACGAAGAAGAAATCGACCTCGCCAAACGCCTGAACCAGCCCGATCGTTACTTCAACGAGGACAATCTGCGTCGCGCCTACAAGCAGCCCAGCGGCAATCTCGTCGACTTCATCCGCAGCGCGTTGGGCATGCTCAAGCTGAAGAGTCGCGAGGAACGCGTGGAAGAAAACTTCCGTGCCTGGCTCATCAGCAAAAGCTTCACCCCGCCGCAGGCGCAGTACCTCGCGCTGTTGAAGACCCGTGCCGTCGTGCGCGGCAAGGTGGAGCTGGACGATCTGGTTCGTCCACCCCTGTCCATCCTCGGCGCCCTCAACACCGGCGTGGAGCTCTTCGGCGAACAGGGCTTGAAGAACATCATTACCGAAATCAACGACACGGTCGCCGCCGCGTAACCGAACGGAACAAGCAGTGAATCAGGAACTTCGTCGCAAGCTCGACCACATCACCAACACGCTCTGGGCCGGTGGCGTCACCAACCCGGTCACGTATATCGAACAGATTTCCTACCTTATCTTCCTGAAGCTGCTGGATGAGGAGGAAAGCGAACGCGAGCGCCTCGCACGCATGGGCGGCAACGGCCATGGCAACCAGCGCAGCCTGTTCCCCGACCAGGCCGAGCGCTATCGCTGGAGCAAGTGGCGCTTCAAGAGCGGCCCCGAGCTGCGCGACTTCGTGCGCGACGAAGTGTTCCCGTACATGGCGTCGCTCGCCAAGGACGAGCCACAGGTTGCCGAATACTTCCGCGATGCCGTGCTGGAAATCGTCGACCCCAACGTGCTGAAGCAGGTGGTGGACGAGCTGGACGGCTTCGAGTTCAAGAAACTCGGCCCTGACGTCAAAGGCGACATCTTCGAATACCTGCTGACGCATCTGGGCTCCAGTGCGCTGAACGGCCAGTTCCGCACGCCGCACCAGATCCGCGCCTTCATGGTGGCGATGGTCGACCCCGACCTTGGCGACTCCGTCTACGACCCGGCCTGCGGTACCGCGGGCTTCCTGATCGACGTAGTGGACTACCTGCTGGCCAAGTATTCCGACAGCGTCACCGAAGTGCCGATCTACGGCGAGAACTGGCTGGAGAAACGCAACGAGTCGGTGGCGCAGGCGAAGCAGGCCATTCCCAACCTGCAGACCTACCGTAAGGGCGCGGGCGAGAAGATTCCCGACTGGCAGGTGCTCGAAGCGTCCATTTTCGGCACCGACGTGTCGCGTCAGATGATGCGCATCAGCGTGATGAACCTGGTGTTGCACGGCATTCGTCACGCGCGCCTGAAGCGCGCGAACGCACTGTCGGAGATGGGCGGCCTGAGCGAGGATGACCTTGCTCGCCAGTACAACGTCATCCTCGCCAACCCGCCGTTCGCCGGCCAGTTGCCCAAGGATTCCATCCGCTCGGATTTGCCGACCACCAGCAAGAAAAGCGAGCTGCTGTTCCTCGCCCTGATGATGCAGCACCTTGCGCCCGGCGGCCGCTGCGCCGTGGTGGTGCCGGAAGGCCTGCTGTTCGGCTCTACTGGCGCGCATGTGGAACTGCGACGGAAACTGGTGGAAGGGTTCGAGCTGCGGACCGTGGTCAGCCTGCCCGCTGGCGTGTTCAAACCGTACGCGGGTGTCAAGACCGCCGTGCTGGTTTTCAGCAAGCCAAAGTCTGAAGCCAGCAAGAGACACGACAAGGTGTGGTTCTACGAAGTCCGCAACGACGGCTACGACCCGGACCGAATTTCCGGCGGCGGGCGCGTGGAGACGCCAGAGCTCAACAACATCCCCGACCTGCTCGCACAATGGGCCAAGTACAAGGCCAGCGGCTTCAAGCAGCCGCCGGGCGCCGAAGCGAACGCGCTGCTTCCCGCAGGCAGCGTCGAGCCCACATGCTGGTGGACGACTAGGGAGCGACTGGCCGAAGCCGACTACAACCTCGGCGCCGGTCAGTGGAAGCCCCGCATCGCCGAGCCGGTGAGCGAAGAAGACCCGCGCGAGTTGATCGAGGAAGTGCTGAGCGACTATCGCAGCGTGGTGGCGGGGTTGGAGAAACTGCTCAAGGAAGTGGCGGAATGACGTGGGCCACGATTCCGCTTGCGAAGGCGGCCGATCTCGAGAGTGGATTCGGCTTTCCGCGAGAGCATCAAGGCGAATTCAATCAATCGGTCCCCTTCTTCCGGGTGAGCGACATGAACCTCGCGGGCAACGAGGTTTACATGGCGAACCACTCCAACACGGTGTCACGAGCCACCTTGGCAGCGTTGCACGCACGCACGTTTCCTGCCGGTACCGTCATCTTTCCGAAGATCGGCGCTGCGATCGGTACGGAGAAGAAGCGGATTCTCACGAAGCCGTCCACCTATGACAACAATGTCATGGGTGCCGTGCCGAAGGATGGTGTCGCCCCGAAGTTCTTGTACTACTGGTTTCTTCGCATCAATCTGACCGAGTACGCAAACGCGTCGCACGTACCGTCCATCCGCAAGTCCGTGATGGAGGAGATTCCGTTTCCGCTACCCGCGCCTTCGGAACAGCGCCGCATCGTCGAAATCCTCGATCAGGCCGATGCTCTGCGCGGTCGCGCACGCGAGGCCGACGTCAAGGCCGCCCGCATCCTGCCCGCACTGTTCCTCAAAATGTTTGGCGACCCCACGGCCAACCCGATGGGCTGGCCGACAGCAGACTTTTTCGGCGTGTTCGATGACGTCACTGCAGGCCACACGAAGGTTCAGGCAAGGGACTTTCAACCATCCGGTGCAGTTCCCATCGTCGATCAAGGTCAGAATTACGTCGCTGGATACACCGACGATAAGTCGATCGCCCACAAGGACCCGCTGCCGGTAATTGTTTTCGGCGACCACACGCGTACTTTCAAGTACGTCGATTTCCCGTTTGCGCTTGGGGCTGATGGGGTGCGTGTTTTATCTGCAAAGGACGGCATCGATCCGTTGTTCGCTTACTGGCACTGCCGCCTGCGGGAGCTTCCAAGTGCTGGCTACAGCAGGCATTTCAAATATTTGAAGGAGAAGCGGTTCATGCGGCCGGCTGCGAATCGGCAGAGTGACTTCGCTCGGGCAGCATCGGAGACGACCAAGCTCACGGCAGCCATTGGAACCGCGACAGAGAAGGTAGAAAAGCTCTTCACACTGCTCCTGCAACGCGCCTTCTCCGGTCAGCTCACCGCCAAGTGGCGCGAAACGCACATGCAGGAACTGCTGGCCGAGATGCAAGAACAAGCCCTCCTGTTGAACTTGCCTACGTCTGCGAAAGGCGCCAAGTGAGACACTGCCGCTACCGATCAGCGAGGTGACGCCATGACCGAAACCGTCAAAACCCTTTCCGAGCGTGCTCGCGCGCTGCCGCCCGCCGAACGGCTGGCGCTGGTCGATGACATCCTGGGCAGCCTCGACGAAACCAGCCACGAGATCGACCGCCTGTGGGCTACCGAAGCCGAAGACCGTCTGGCCGCATGGCGCCGTGGCGAAATCCGCGCGATCCCGCTGGCCGAGGTACTGCGCAAGTACGGACGCGCATGACGCTCGCGCTGCTCGAAGCCGCGCAGCAGGAACTCGATGACGCCGTCGCCTGGTATGCGGCGCAGGCGCCGGGCTTGGGCGACGCGTTCCTGGTCGAAGTGCTGCGTGCGTTCGAACTGATCCAGCATCATCCCGGCGCATGGCATCCGCTGAGCAACCACACCCGTCGTTGCCGCCTGGCGCGTTTTCCGTACGGTGTCATCTACACACAAGCAGGGCACGACCTGCTGGTGCTGGCCATCGCCCACCTGCATCGCCGGCCCGGTTACTGGCGCGACCGCCTGAAGGAACCCACTCCGTGACCCAACGCAGCCTCACCGCGCTACGCATCGGCAATTTCAAGGCCTTCGCCGACACCCAGCGCATCCCCCTGAAACCCATCACCCTGATCTTCGGCCCCAACAGTGCGGGCAAGTCCAGCCTGATCCAGAGCCTCGCATTCGCCCACCAGGCGCAATTGGGCCGCGACATGCACGGCCGCCAGCGGCTGGACGTGCATGCCACCGAAATTGGCGGCGACTCCATCGAACTGGGCGGCTTTCGACAATTTGTGCATCGCCGCGATCCAAGCCGGCGCGTCAGTTGGGGAGCCGAACTGACGGTCGCTGGCTTGGGCAACCGGTTGCGCGAATTGCTGGATGGCGTGAAGCAGGTAGCCGTGACGGTCAGTATCGGGGTGGAACTCGATGATCAGGACCGGGCAAAGCCGGGCGCAGCGCCCCGGGTGGACAGCGTCGAGTTGCTGGCCGATGGCGCGGAAATTCTGCACATGAGCCGGCGCCAGACCAAGGAGGCTGCCGGCCTGCTCCGCGTGGACCGCTTGGCTACCTCGCATCACGTCTGGCGCACGATCTTCCAGGCTATTGTCGAGTCGACCACGACGGCGACGACGGTCACCGACGACGATTGGGCGGGGGTGGATGCTGCAGTTGCCGGATTGTTGCCGGAACTCGACGTGCTCTGTCCGCGCTTGCTGCCAAGTACCGTGAAACTGAGGAATGTGCCCGTCGAAGGCGCTCCAGGCGCTGAGCTCTTGGTGCCGGTGGCACGCGGCACTCGCACGGAAGACATCGCGCGTGCGCTGCGAACCTATCTCCCCGGCCTTCTCGACGAACTGGTGACGGGATTGGAAGGCCACTTGTGTTCCCAATTGGGGCGCTTCCATTACCTGGGCCCTGTACGCGAACGACCGACCCGCCATGCCGTGGCACCGGAACAGCGCGATGCCAACTGGGCAGCCGGAGGTGGCTTTGCCTGGGAACTGCTGACCCACGATGGGGCGGTGCGGGAGCGGGTGAATCAATGGCTGGGAGGCCATCCGGGCAAATCACGCTTGGTAGCCCAGGTTGAGGCAGGACTCCGTCCCGATGGCCGCAAGAACTGGATGCGGACACCCTACGAGCTGATCGTGGACGGCTATGTCGCCAACAGCGATTTGGACAATGCCCTGGTCGCCGCGTTCTACGAGCGTCCGCTGACCTTGCTGCAGCGCCGCGAGTTGCTCACCAAGGACTTTGCCCGCGTGTGCGCCGAGCTGCAGGAGCAGTACGAAACTGACCAGGCACGGGCCGAGGACTACGCCAAGCAACTGGAACCGTGGATTGAGCGCATCCAGCATGCTAACTCGCCCGACGATGCCGATCGCATCCTCACCGAGGCCATGGACCACTTCGAAGCCATCGAGGCCGAACGCCGCGATTCCCCCGAGGGACAGCAGGAGGCCTACGAGGAGATGATGGCTGAGGACGCGCCCATGGACGCCGCCATCCAGCGGGCCGGGGACTTCATGCAGGTGCTGAAAATGCGCGGTGCTGCCACGCGTGAAGAACTACGTCTACGGGATCTGAACCGCAACACGCCTGTTGCGCTCTGCGACGTGGGCTTCGGTGTCTCGCAGGTGTTGCCGGTGCTGACGCTGGCGTATGCATCCCAAAACGATCTGATCGCCATGGAGCAGCCGGAGATCCATCTGCATCCCGCCTTGCAAGCCGAGCTGGCCGACGTCTTCATCGAGTCCGCGCTCGGCGAGCGCCAGAACACCTTCATCCTTGAGACCCACAGCGAGCACGTGATCCTGCGTTTGCTGCGACGGATTCGCGAGACGACAAACGGCGAACTGCCCAAGGACTTTCAGCCCCTGCGTCCGGACGATTTGCAAATTCTGTATGCGCAACCGGAAGGTACGTTGTCACGCATCATGGAACTGTCTGTCGATACTGAGGGTGAGTTTGTCGGCAAATGGCCGGGCGGCTTTTTTCCCGAGCGGGCCAAGGAGTTGTTCTGATGATCAAGGAATTTGCGCTCGATCCTGCGGTCCCAGCGCAGTCTTTCAAGGACTGTCGGTACTTTCTGGACGCCCTTCGGATCGAGAATGGAAGGGTGCTCTCACGATTTCCCAAGACTTGGCAACGCATGGTCTACGAAACAGCTCTAGCTTTGCACAACGGGAAGATGGAGCTTAGCCGGATCGAGGCGCGCCTCGCGGGGATGCCAAAGTGTGCGCTTTTCTCATGCAGCCGACCCTCAGGAGACCCGAATGCACCATGGCTTGCGCGCGCGATAGCAGAACAATCGCACTCGCCGTTCGCCGCAATCATCACAAATGTCGCCGATCCTAACCTGCCATTTGTGCTTGCCGCCGACGACGTAGACACGTCGCCGCTATTCCAGGCCGTGGGGCAACGCGAGATTCCTCGCACATCCCAGGAAATCGTTGCGTGCGTAGGACTTCTCTTGCGGGTGGCCAAGGTAATCAAACTTATCGATCCCTACTTCAGGGCAAGCAGCCCCCGCTGGCGGCGCGGCTTGCAGAAATTGATCGAGATCGTGTCAACAGGAGCGCTCATCGAAATCCATCGCGAAGACGGTGGCGAGTTGCCGGCCAACGTACGGAGCTGGTTCGATGGCCCCGTACAGCGAGTTCTGAAGCCAGGTGTCGTGGTGAAGATATTCCTGCACCCCAAGGCGAAGATGCACAACCGCTACATCCTCACCGATCAAGGCGGCGCCTCATTCGGAACTGGCCTCGACGATCACGAGGACGGCGATGAGGGGATCACCGGCGACGACGACGTGACGTTGCTCAACGAAGAGCAGCGGAGCACGAAATGGCGGAAGTATGAGTCGGCAGAACAGCCTTTTCTGGTACTGCGCTCTCCGGATCATGAGTAGTGCGGTATCGGCAAGGAAGCGAAGTGTTCGCGAAAACGTGATGAGGTGTGGTCTGCTGACGAACCAGACAGGAGCGACGTGGGAATCGAACTCAACAGGGAACAGATCGAGGCGCTAAAGGCGGTCCAAGTCTTCCTGCGCGACGACGCGCTCAATGCCTTCATCCTCCGCGGCAGCGCCGGCACCGGCAAGACCACGCTGATCGCGAAGCTAGTGGGGGCGCTGGCGGAGATGAATCTGTCGTGCCAGCTGTTGGCGCCCACCGGGCGTGCAGCGCGCATCATGGGCAACAAGGTTCGAGCGATCGTTGGCGAAACGGGATACGAGAGCAGGACGATTCATTCCGCGATCTACAGCCTGAAGCAGGTTGAGGTCAACGAAGAGGCGGAGTCGGCGAACGATCCCGGCTTGCGCATGATCTTCCCGTTACGGTCGGATGAGCCCGGCGTCTCGCTGTTCGTCGTCGACGAATCCTCAATGGTTGGCGACAAGGAGGCCAAAGGCGACCTTGTGCGGTTTGGCTCGGGCCGCTTGCTCATGGATCTGGTGACGTTCTCCCGGGCCAGGCGCCCCGGTCGCGGCGGCGATCAACTTGCCAAGCTGCTGTTTGTCGGCGATGCGGTACAGCTCCCGCCGGTAGGCGAGACCTTTTCGCCGGCCCTGTCGGAGCAATACCTGAAGGAGGAGTTCGGCTTGCGCGTGGCTGCGTTTGAACTCAAGACGGTGATGCGGCAGGCCCAAGGTAGCGCCATCCTGGATCGTGCCACGGCACTGCGTGATGCGGTAACGGCGGAGAGCTACAACGAATTCTCGCTACAGTCCGACCAGCAAGACATTCGACAAGCCGATATGGCAGGGGCGCTGGAACTGATCCTACACGGGATCAAAAGCAAGGAGTCGACTGTCGCCGTGGTGCACTCCAATGCGGCGGCACTCGACTACAACCGCAGCATCCGTCAGCGGCGGTGGGGCGATGCCGAGCTAGTCGTGCAGACGGGAGACACGCTGCTGGTCAACAAGAACTCACCCGCAACCAGATTGAGCAATGGCGACCTGATCCGGGTCATGCGCGTGGGCAACGCCGAACGTGTCGCCGTGTCCATCAGGGGGGGCTTTCGTCCAGAGCTGCGCTTCCGTGACGTGGCCGTGGCTTTCCGCGCAGCTGATGGCCAAGTTGTCCAGCGCGATTGCTGGATTCTGGAAAACCTGCTCGACTCGCCCCATCGGGAACTGGGGCCAGTGGAAGTCCGCGCGCTGCTGGTGCACTTCCGTCAGCGGCACCCGAATCTGCACCCCAAATCGGACGAGTTCCGCGCCACGATCAGGGATGACCCGTATTTCGGCGCGTTGCAGGTGAAGTACGGCTACGCGATGACCTGCCACAAGGCGCAGGGTGGCGAGTGGGACACGGCCATTGTCGACTTTTCGGCCATGATGGGGACTCGCAACGCGACCTTCTTCCGTTGGGCCTATACCGCCATCACGCGTGCCAGAAAGACGTTGGTCGTCGTTAACCCGCCCAACTTCAGTGCGACCAGCGCGATAGTTTGGGCTGCGGCCGGCCAGACGTCTTCAGCCCCGGCGCAGCCCGGTCTGGAAGAGATCAAAGTTGATCCCGACTGGGATCGCTTTTCGTTCTCTGCGGGGATCGCGCCGCTGATGGTGATCCACCAGCAGTTGCGTTCCGTGTGGAGGGCACAGGGCATCGAAGTCGATCAGCTGCAGCATCTGCAGTATCAGGAGCGTTACACGCTGAGTCGTGACGGCAAGCGGGCAATTGTCCAGTACTACTACGACGGCAAATATCGCGTTGGCAAAGCGGGCCCCGTACCCAATGCATCGTCAGACCGCGAGTTGGCCGAGGATGCGCTCACCTCGATGCAGTCGCTTGGCCGGGGCGGGTCACCCGGCCAGTTGGAGCCGTTCATCAGCGAGTTTCTGGTCAAGCTCGATGCGGCTCTGGTCGGCTCGGCGATCCGGCGCAATGCATGCGAGTCGTTGCCGTATCGCTTGCGTGTGGGCGTCACCGATGGCCTTCGCCGGGGCAAGATCGACTTTAGCTACAACGGCAAGTCCACCTGGACCATGGCGCAGGAGGTCGGCGGCCCGGGGAGTAGCCAGGGGCTGTACGAAGAGGTACAGAACCTTATGGCCGAGACCGGAGAGTCCGAGTAATGGGTTCGAGGGAGATATTTGCGCTGCGCAAGCAAGGGCGCAGCGATGAAGCCTTGGCCATGGCGCGTGCCGAATTTTCACAGAACAAGGATGATGTCTGGTTTCTGCGGGCCTATGCGTGGCCGTTGTATGACAAGGCAAAAGCTCTCGTTGAACGTTACGAAACCAAAACGTTGCCAGCCGCGGCACTATCCGGCCAATTCGAAGCACTCATGCACGAGTTCGCCGATATTGCCGATCCCTTGCGAGGCGATCCCGCCTTCTCGCAAATGCTGCGACTGGTCGGAAAGGTATCTCGTGACTGGGGTGATTTCCTCCTGTTCGCTAGATGGGCGGGGCTCGAAGGCTTCTCGCCGGAGGACAAGCAGCCATTCGTCAACAGCGAGGGCAAGACGATCGACAGCCTGCAGGTGCGGTTCACTCGGGCGGTTTGCCGGGAGACTGCCACGCGCTCGACAGACGTCCGTGCGGATACGGAGTTGATTGCTTGGGGCGAAGAGGTTCTGAAGCAGGCCTTGCTCGCCCAGCCGAACGATCAGTGGCTGAACTACTACCAGAGTCGCCTGCACCTTGGCCGAGGCCAATGGGACGATGCAATCAAGCGGTTGATGGCGGTACTGCACCGCCAACCGCGAGCATCATGGGCCTGGGCTCTCCTTGCCGAGATTCTTGAGGCGACTCGGCCGGATGATGCACTCACTTGCCTTGTTCAGGCAGTGCATCTTGCCCGCCAAGAGCAGGAAGTTGCCAAAGTACGTATCCGGCTGGCAGGCCAACTTGCCCAGGCGAGTCGATTTGACGAAGCGGCGCAGCAAGTAAAGCTGGCTGCAGCGTACCGGGCAAAAGAGGAAGTTCGCGTGCCTAATTCGCTTCAGCGCTTGCTTGCCAGCGACTGGTACAAGCAAGCGGAAAGAGAGCAGCGTTTCCGAGATTTGCCCAAGGTCGATGCTGACGCGCGGAACCTGTTGCGCGAGTTGGGTCGACAGGGACTTGAGTATGCCCTTGGCGTCATTGACAACATTAACTCCGCCAAGGCGCTGAGCCATGCTGCGATCGCCAAAGACACGGGATTCGTACTGCCATACCGTGATTTCCCGGAAATTGCACAGCTCCCGTTGGGCACCGTGATCGAAATTGGACATGTCCGGGGCGAACCCAAGGCACTCGACTGGCGTCAATCCACAAGCGAGGAACTTCCGGGCTGCTGCGAGTTCATGGCCGGAACGCTCACGCGTCGCGCGGATCAGTCGTTCGCGTTCATACGTTGCACGCATGGGGATGTCTTCGTGCCGCCCGTCCTCGCTAATGCATTCACGCCAAGCGAATCCCACGAGGTGACGTGTCTTGCCGTCTGGGGAACGAACAAGCAGGGCAAGGTAGGCTGGCGAGCACTAACTCTTCGGAAGAACGACTGAAGGAAATCGTGCCGCGTCAGGCGGCCGCTAGAGTTAACGGTAACGCCATACCGTTAACTAACGCTCACTCCAAGGAAAGCTTGTCGATGCCAAGCTTCTCCAAACGCTTGTCCCAACCCTCTCCTGTCGGGAGAGGGGCTTTCAATGGCGGCTTCAATCGGCACCCACCCACCGTCCCCAGCAAACTCCCCACCGCCGCATCCAGCTCGCTGTCCTTGCCCTGGAACGATTCGCCCAGCGCGCGGCTGACCGGGATGTCGACCGGGCGGGGGTGGTCTTCCATGGGTTGGCCGTGGCTGTCGGTGATGGTGATGAAGGGCAATCGCACGGTGCCGCCGTCGATCAGCTTGCCGGCGGAGGTGTAGATGATCCAGCCGGCGGTGGGTTCGCCCACGATCTTGCCCAGGCCGAGCGCGCGGTAGCCTTCGGAGAAGTCCTCGCCGTCGGAGAGGGTGATGCGGTTGGTGATCAGCACGGTGGGGCGTTCCAGTGCGCGCTGGCCGAGGATGCTGCGCGCCGGTTCGGCCTGGTCGAAGCCGCGGAAGGTCATGTTGAGGTAGGGCCGGCGCGCGAGCACGTCCAGCGCGTAGGCGTTGACGAAGCCGCCGAAGTTGTTGCGGATGTCGATCACCACGCCGTCGCGGGTGGCGTTCTGCGCGTCCAGGTCCTTGTAGAAATCCTGCAGCGACGCATACGACATGTCGCGCAGGTGCACGTAGCCCAGACGGCCGCCGCTGGCTTTCGCCACGTAGGCGCGGTTGTCCGCCGTCCACGCGCGGTAGACCAGTTCGGAGAGATCCCTGGAGTCGATCGGCTTGACCGCGACCTCGCGGGCACGCGTGCCCGCGGCGTTGGCGGCGATGCGCAGGCTGACCTTGTCGCCGATGCGGTGCGCCAGGCGTTGGGCCAGGTTGCTGGCGGCGTCCAGCGGTTCGCCGTCGATCGCCAGCAGGTAATCGCCGGGCTCGATGCCGCCGGCCACGGCGGCTGGCGACAGCGGCAGCACGCTGGCGATGCGAAGGCGGCCGTACGCCTCGTATTCCGCGCGGTCGAACAGCAAGCCCAGCCGGCCGGTGATCGACTCGCGCTTCTGCGGCGCGCGCGCGCCGGAATGCGAGGCGTCGAGTTCGCCCACCATCAGGTTCAGCAGGCGGTACAGCGCGGCGGGCGTGGCCGCGTTGGCGACCAGCGGCGCGTAGGTGGTGTGCACCGCGTTCCAGTCCGTGCCGTGCATGGCCGGGTCGTGGAAGGTGTCGCGCAGCCAGCGCCAGGCCTGCTCGAACACCACCCGCTTCTCGCTGTCGAAATCCACCTCCATCGCGGCGTCGACGGCCAGCGCCTCGGGCTTGGCCTCGCCCTTGTCGTCGAGCTTGAACGACTGGATCTTGCCGGCGTCGAGGTAGAACACCTGCTTGCCGTCCGCGCTGAACTGCGCGTCCTGCTTGTCGCCCGGCGTATGCGTGAGCTGGCGGGCCACCGGCGGCTCCTTCGCCAGCGGATCAAGCGACCAGCTGTAGAGGTTCGTGGTGCCGGCGACTTCGGCGGTGAGCAGCAGGGATTTGCCGTCCGGGCTGATCTGCACGGCGCCGACGTCCAGGCCCACCGGCAGCAGGCTCAGCCGCTCGCGGATGCCGTCGGCGTCGATGCGCACGGGCTTCACCGGCGGCTTGTCGTCGGCGTGGTCGCTGTCCTGGCCCTTGGGCTTGTCGTCACCGGACTTGGCCTTGAACAGATCCTGGAAACGGTCCTCGCGGAACACCGGCGTGCGCGGCAGCAGGTCGATCTGCGCGACCTGGCCCTCCTCGGTGCGCTGGCCGGTGGTGAACAGCACGCTGCGCCCGTCGGCGCTCCACGACACGTTGTCCGCGTCGGTGTTGGCCAGCGAGCTCAGCATCACCTGCTTGCCGTCGGCCAGCGCCACCGCGTGCACGTTGCGGAACATGCGCGGACCGAAGTCGAGGTAGGCGAGCCAGCGCCCGTCCGGCGACCACGCGAACGGCGCGGCGGAGTCGAGCGGGCGCGGCAGGTCGATGCGCGCCTTCACCACGCTGCGCAGCTTGCCGCTGGCGATGTCCAGCACGCACAGCTCGCGGTCGTTGCGCAGGAACGCCAACTGCTTGCCGTCGGGCGAGAAGCGCGGGGCAGTGTCGCTGCCGGCGGTGGAGGTGAGCGCGGTTTCCTTGCCGCTGGCGAAGTCGTACAGGTAGAGCTGGCCGTGGCCGTCGCGGCTGGAGCCGTAGACCAGCCGGCGGCTGTCCGGCGCCCAGGTCAGGTCGTATTCCTCGGCCGCGGTGCGGGTAAGGCGGCGCGCGTGGCCGCCCTTGGCGGCGTCGGTGGCGAACACCTCGCCGTGCGCGATCAAGGCCAGCTTCTTGCCGTCCGGCGACAGCGCGATCTGGCTGTAGCCGTGGCCGAGGTTCTCGTGTTCCGGTTGCGGGCCGCGGATCGCGCCGGTCAGGGTGATCGTCAGCGGTACGGCGTGGCCGCTGGCCGGGTCCAGCGTCCAGATGCCGAAGTCGCGCTCGAACGCCAGCAGCTTGCCGTTCGCCGCGATGCTCGGCCACAGCACGCGGCCGTCGGTGAAGCCGGTCAGCGCCGATTCGCTGCCGCCGGCCAGCGGCACCCGCCAGATGTTCTCCGCGCCGCTGCGGTCGCTCATGTAATAGAGCGTGGCGCCGTCCGGCGCCCACATCGGCCATTGCGCGCGCGCGTCGTCCGCGGTCAGTCGGCGATACTGGTGGCCGCCGTCGTCGCGCAGCAGCCATACCGCGCCTTCGTCGATGTGGCTGCGGCCGTGGCGCCACCATTGCCAGTCGCCCATGCCGCCGCCGACCACGGCCAGCGAGGCGCCGTCGGGCGAGGGCGCGGCCATCGACTCGTTGCGATAGCGTTCCAGCGACACCGGCATCGGCGTGCCGCCGCTGGCGTGCACGCGGTAGACGCCGGGCATGCCGCCGACGTTGTCGCGCGCGGAACTGAAATAGATCCACTGGCCGTCGCGTGACCACGCATCGAGCTGGTTGCCGCCGTCGGCCCAGGTCAGCCGGCGCACCACGCCGCTGGTCAGATCGAGCAGATAGATGCCGTTGGCTTCGCCGCTGCCGTCGGACTGGAATGCCAGTTGCCGGCCGTCCGGCGAATACAGGGGGCGCGAATCGTTGCCGCCGTCATCGGCCACCAGCAGGTGCGCGGTGCCGCCCTGGCTGGACACGCTCCAGATGCCGCCGTTGGCGACGAAGGCGATCTGGCTGCCGTCCGGCGAGACCGAGGGTTGCGACAAGGCCACCGCCCCGGCGGCCAGCGTGGACAACGGTGCCAGCAGCAGGCAGCAAAGCAGCCACAACAGGTAGCGCAGGCGCATGTGGATTCCCCGGGCGAAAGGCCGGCGCCCAGTGTAGACGCGGCCATCGGGCCGCGCCTGCACCATTGGTCATGGGGCGAACCTGACCTGGGGAGTCCTTTCCGATCAGCTCTTGCCGATGCGGAAATCCTGGCTGGCGGCGGGCTTGCCGTCGACGGTGATGTCCACCGTGTACTTGCCTTCCGGCCACAGATCCGGGTTGTGCACCTGGAAGGTGGTGATCGCCGGGCCATCGGTGGCGATCGACTGGCTGATCTTGCTGACCAGTTGGCCGCGGCCTTCGAGGTAGCGCCAGGTGGCGTCGATGGTGGCGTCGGTGCTGCTGCCTACGGTGGCCACGCTGGCGTAGAGCGTGTGGGCGTCGGCGTCGAAGTGATCGGCGGCATGGGTGACCTGGTGACTCTTGTCGATCGCATCGCCCACGGTCAGTTTGGAGAAAGCCAGCGGGGCCGGTGCGATGGCGGCGGCGGTGGCTACCGTGGTGGCGGGGGCAATGGCGCTGCTGCCGGCCGGCGCGGCGGCGGCCGTGTGCGCCGGGGCGGGCGTCGGCATCACCGAGGCCGCGGGTGCGACGCTGCCGGCGGGCGGCGGGGCCGGGGCGGATTCATCGTGCTTGCCGCAAGCGGCGAGCAGCAGCAGGCTGGCCAGGGCAGCCGCTTGCCACAGGGCCGTCGTGACGGTTGGTCGTTTCATCGGAACTCCACGGGTGGATGGTCGGCATGACTCACCTTGCCGAGGCTAGCGCCGCGCAAATGAAGCGCCGATTAGCGGCCGCGCGCGCCTGCCCGAACTTTTCACGCGACGGTGACGGTTGCCGGCGCGACTACTGGCGTACCGTGCGCGGGTTGCCCGGCGTGGCCGGCGTGCTGCTGCGGAACGGATTGATGTCGAGCCCGCCGCGGCGCGTGTAGCGCGCATGGACGCGCAGCTGCAGCGGCGCGCAGCGGCGGGTGAGGTCGACGAAGATGCGCTCCACGCATTGCTCGTGGAATTCGTTGTGGGTGCGGAACGAGACCAGATAGCGCAGCAGGCCGGCGTGATCGATCGGCGCGCCGCGGTAGGCGATCTGCACGCTGCCCCAGTCGGGCTGGCCGGTCACCGGGCAGTTCGAGCGCAGCAGGTGCGAGACCAGCGTTTCCTCCACCGCGGTCGCCGTGGTGTCGGCCTGCAGGAAGTCCGCGTCCGGCGGTCCGTAGCTGTCGACGGCGATGTCCTGCTCGTCGAGCAGCTCGCCATCCAGCTCCACCACCGGCAAGGCCGCGGCGCGCAGCGGCGACAGCTCCACGCCGACCACGGCACCGGCCGCGGCGGACAGGTCATGGCGCAGCGTTTCGGCGAGCGCGTCGATGTCGGCGATGGATTCCTGCGCGAAGCCGTTCAAGTACAACTTGAACGATTTCGATTCGATGATGTACGGCGATGCCGCCGGCACGCGGAACTCGGCCAGCGCCACCTGCGGCTTGCCGCGCGGGTCCAGCCACGACAATTCGTAGGCGTTCCAGATGTCCACGCCGTGGAACGGCAGCGCTTCCGCCACGCCGATCTCCGCGCGCTTGTCGGCGCGCGGGATCGGAAACAGCAGGCTGGGGTCGTAGCGGTCGGCATAGACGGTGTCCTTGCCCAGCGGGGAATGTTCGGGGGTGCTCATCCCGCCGAGTTTACCCCGCCACCTCTCGTAGGAGCCCGCTCGCGGGCGATGCTTTTGCTTTTGCGATCCCGGCTTCAAGAGCATCGCCCGCGAGCGGGCTCCTACGGGGTCTTGCGAGGCTACGCGTTGACCATGCGCATGCCTTCCTCGACGTAGCGCGTGCCGCTGACCGCGTCGGGCGGAAACACGGCGTCGATCGCCTTCAGCTCCGCGGCGCCGAGCTGCACGTCGAGCGCGCCGAGGTTCTCATCCAGCCGGCTGCGCTTGCGCGTGCCGGGGATGGCCAGCACGTCCTCGCCCTGTGCCAGCACCCAGGCCAGCGCCAGTTGCGCGGGCGAGCAGCCCTTGTCGGCGGCGATGGCTTTCACCTGCTCGACCAACTGCAGGTTGCGCGCGAAGTTGTCGCCGATGAAGCGCGGGCTGCTGCGGCGGTAGTCGTCGGCGTCGAAGTCGTCCGGCGAGCGGATCGCGCCGGTAAGAAAGCCGCGCCCCAGCGGCGAATAGGCGACCAGGCTCACCCCCAGCTTGCGGCACGCGGCGAGCATGCCGTTGGTCTGCGGGTCGCGCGTCCACAGCGAGAACTCGCTCTGCAGCGCGGCAATCGGATGCACCTTGCAGGCGCGCTCCAGCGTGGCGCCGGAGGCCTCGCTCAGGCCCAGGTAGCGCACCTTGCCGGCAGCCACCAGCTCGGCCATCGCGCCGACGGTCTCCTCGATCGGCACGTTCGGGTCGACGCGATGCTGGTAATACAGATCGATGGTGTCGATGCCGAGCCGCTTCAGGCTGGCGTCGCAGGCGGCATGCACGTACTCCGGGCGGCCGTTGACGCCGCGTACCGCCGGGTCGCTCGGGTCGAGCACGATGCCGAACTTGGTTGCCACGAAGGCCTGCTCCCGACGCCCCTTGATGGCCTTGCCGACCAGTACCTCGTTGGTGTGCGGGCCGTACATGTCGGCGGTGTCGAGCAGGTTGAGGCCGCGCTCCAGCGCGTGGTGGATGGTGGCGATCGATTCGGCGTCGTCGTGCGCGCCGTAGAACGCGCTCATGCCCATGCAGCCGAGGCCGAGGGCGGAAACACGGGGGCCATGACCGAGGGTGCGGGTCTGCATGCGGGTTGCTCCGGTGGGTGAGGGTGGACGCATGGTGCGCCATGGCGGGCAACCGATAAATACTCAATAATGACCATCACCATCCAATCAGCGACAACAATGCAATGGACCGGCTGAAGGCCATGCGGTTGTACACGCGGATCGTCGAGCTGGGCAGCTTCACCGCCGCGGCGGACGATCTCGGCCTGCCCCGCGCCACCGCCACCCATGCGATCAAGCGCCTGGAATCGCGGCTCGGCGCGCAGCTGCTGCAGCGGACCACCCGCCGCGTGCGGGCCACCCGCGACGGCGAAACCTATTACGGCCACTGCCTGCGCCTGCTCGCCGACGTGGACGAGGTGGAGGCGGATTTCCGCGAGGCGCGGGTGCAGCCGCGGGGGCGCCTGCGCGTGGACCTGCCGGCCTCGCTGGCCAGCCTGCTGGTGATCCCCGCGCTGCGCGAGTTCTTCGCCCGCTACCCGCAGATCGGCCTGGACATCGGCACCGGCGACCGCTTCGTCGACCTGGTGGGCGAAGGCGTGGACTGCGTGCTGCGGGTGGGCGAACTGGCCGACTCGGACATGGTCGGTCGCCGCGTGGGCCGTTTCGAGCTGGCCACCGTGGCCAGCGCCGCCTACCTGCGCCGTCACCCGATGCCCGACTCGCTGGCGGCATTGCAGGATGGCCATGTCGCGGTGAACTGGATCTCGCCCACCACCCGCCGTGCCGAACCGCTGGAGTTCATGGTGGGTCGCAGGCGCCGCGAGGTGACGCTGCCGGGCTGCGTCAGCGTCAGCAGCGCCGAGGCCTATTACGGCTGTTGCGAGGCGGGCCTGGGCATCGCGCAGATTCCGCGCTACCGCGTCGCCGCGGCATTGAAGAGCGGCCGCCTGCGCGAGCTGCTGCCCGCCTGTCCGCCGCCCTCGCTGCCGATGACCGTGCTCTACCCGCAGCAGCGGCAGATGCCCGCGCGGCTGCGCGTGTTCGTCGACTGGCTGGTGGAGCTGACTGCGACCCTGCGCTGAGGGTTGTCCGACGCCCGCACGCAACCACCCGACGTGGCACGCCCGTGAACCGCGTCCGCATCGGCCCGGCCGCATTGGCGGTACGCTGATGCAGCTTTGCCGCATTCCGAGGAGGCGTTCCATGCCTGGCATCCGATTCCCGTGGCTCCCGACGCTCGCCCTGCTGGCGACGTTCGCTGGTGCTGCCCATGCCGCCGACACCCCGGTGCCCGGCCGCCTGGCCGACTGGCCCGCGATCCACGGCGAGCGGCCCGCCGACCCCGTGCTGGAGCAGCGCGTGCGCACGATCGTCGCCGGCATGAGCCTGGCGCAGAAGATCGGCCAGATGACCCAGGCGGAGATCAAGTCGATCACCCCGGCGCAGGTGAAGCAGTACTACATCGGTTCGGTGCTCAACGGCGGCGGCTCCTGGCCGCAGAAGAACAAGCACGCCGGCATCGGCGACTGGCTCGACCTGGCCGAGCGTTACCGCGACGCCTCGATGACCACCGACGCGAAGGTGAAGATCCCGGTGATCTGGGGCACCGACGCGGTGCACGGCGACAACAACGTGTTCGGCGCCACCCTGTTCCCGCACAACATCGGCCTGGGTGCGGCGCATGACCCGGCATTGATCGAGGCCATCGGCGAGGCCACCGCGCGCTCGGTGCGCGCCACCGGCATCGACTGGGCCTTCGCGCCCACGCTCGCGGTGGCGCAGAACGTGCGCTGGGGCCGCACCTACGAGAGCTTTTCCAGCGAGGCGCCGCTGGTGCGCGAGTACGCACGCGCCTACGTCACCGGACTGCAGGGCAACTTCGACGACCACCACGTGATGGCCACCGCCAAGCACTTCATCGGCGATGGCGCCACCTGGAACGGCGTCGACGAAGGCCAGGCCCGGGTCAGCCGGCAGGACATGATCAACGTGCACGGCGCCGGCTACGTCGGCGCGTTGCGCACCGGCGTGCTGAGCGTGATGGCCTCCTACAACAGCTGGGACGACGTGGCCGACGGCGTCGACTACGGCAAGATGTCCGGCGCCCGCGCCCTGCTCACCGGCGCGTTGAAGGAGAAGATGGGCTTCGACGGTTTCGTGGTGTCCGACTGGAACGCGATCGGCCAGCTGCCCGGCTGCAGCAACGCCAGTTGCCCGCAGGCGATCAACGCCGGCATCGACATGGTGATGGTGCCCGACGACTGGCAGGCCTTCATCGCCAACACCACCCGACAGGTTGAAGACGGCCAGATCCCGATGAGCCGCATCGACGACGCGGTGAGCCGGATCGTGCGCGCCAAGCTGCGCATGGGCTTGTTCGACCAGCGGCCCTCGCAGCGCGAAGGCGCCGGCGACGCCGCCGCCCTGCAGCACCGCGAGCTGGCGCGCCGCGCCGTGCGCGAATCGCTGGTGCTGCTGAAGAACAACCACGGCACGCTGCCGCTGAAGGCGGGCGCGAAGATCCTGGTGGTCGGCAAGAGCGCCGACAGCCTGCCGAACCAGACCGGCGGCTGGTCGCTGACCTGGCAGGGCACCGACAACGGCAATGCCGACTTCCCTCACGGCGAGACGATCCTGGCCGGCCTCCGCGCCGCCGACGGCGCGGCGAACGTCAGCTACAGCCAGACCGCCGCCGGCATCGACCTCGCACCCTTCGGCGCCATCGTGGCGGTGATCGGGGAAACGCCGTACGCGGAGATGAAGGGCGACATCAAGTTGCCGGCCACGCTGCGCCACAGCGATCGCTACCCGGAAGACCTCGCGGTGCTGCAGGCGGTGGCCAAGGCGCACAAGCCGGTGGTGACGGTGTTCGTGTCCGGACGTCCGCTGTTCGTCAACGACCTGCTCGATCTCTCCGATGCGTTCGTGGCGGCGTGGCTGCCGGGCACCGAAGGCGGCGGCGTGGCGGACGTGCTGTTTGCCCGCGCCGATGGCGCGGGGCCGCACGATTTCCACGGCACGCTGTCGATGCCCTGGCCTGGCGTGCCCTGTCCGTACCAGAGCGCCGGCCACGACCAGGCCTGGCTGTTCGCTCCCGGCTACGGGCTGCGCTACGCGGCGGCGCACGAGGTGAAAACGCTGCCCACCTGGTCGAGCGTCCACACCTGCGCCAAGCCGGGCGCACCGTGATGAGGCACGCTCCATCCGCGATGCGCGAAGCCGCCGGTCCGGCCGGCATGCCGCATGGATGAGGCGCGCGGTATCCCGCGCTGGCTCGCCATCGCGTCGTTCGTGCTGATCTCGGTGCTGGCCCTGCTGGCGCTGCGGCTGGCGCAGCGCCAGCCGTCGCTGTTCGTCGCCGTGGTCGCGTCGGTGCTGCAGCCGAGCGGCCCGGGGATCCAGCTGTGGCTGAGCACCCAGGACCGCCGCCTGCGCCTGGCCCGCCAGCTCGACGTGCCGGGCGGCGAGGCGGGATCCTCGCCCGCCGACGTGGTCATCGACACCAGCCGGACCTACCAGACCGTCGTCGGTTTCGGCGCGGCGGTAACGGATGCCTCGGCCTGGCTGCTGCAGAACAAGCTGAGCGCGCCGGCGCGGCACGCGCTGCTGCTCGAACTGTTCGGCCCGCCGCCGGGGCTCGACTTCAACATGGTCCGGCTGACCATCGGCGCCTCGGATTTTTCGCTGCAGCCGTACACGCTGGACGACATGCCCACCGGCGAGGTCGACCCCGACCTGCAGCACTTCAACGTCGCCGAGAACCTGCCTTACCTCATCCCCACCATGCAGGAGGTGCTGGCCGTCGACCCGCAGCTGCGCATCATCGCCTCGCCGTGGAGCGCGCCGGCGTGGATGAAGACCAGCGCCAACCTGATCGGCGGCAGCCTGCTCGAAGAGTACGAGGCGGCCTATGCGCAATACCTGGTGAAGTACGTCGACACCTACCGCAGCTACGGCATCCCGATCTTCGCGCTGACCCTGCAGAACGAGCCCGGCTTCGTGCCGCTGACCTACCCCGGCATGCTGCTCTCCGCCGAACAGCGCGCGCGCATCATCGCGCAGTACCTCGGCCCGGCGCTGACCTCGCGCCGGCCCGCCACGCGCATCCTCGGCTGGGACCACAACTGGGACGAGCCGCGACAGCCGCTGGACGTGCTGTACGACGCCGAGGCGGCCCGCTATGTCGACGGCATCGCCTGGCATTGCTACCGCGGCGTGCCCGGCGCGCAGACCGAGGTGCATCGTGCCTTTCCGCGCAAGGACGCCTACATCACCGAGTGTTCCGGCGGCGACTGGGAATCCAGCAAACACGGCGAACTGCTCTGGTTCGCGCGCGACCTGCTGCTCGGCGGCCTGCGCAACTGGGCGCGCGGCGTGGTGTACTGGAACCTGGCGCTGGACGAGAACCACGGCCCGCATTTCGGCGGCTGCGACACCTGCAAGGGCATCGTCACCATCGACTCGCGCACCGGCGCGGTGAGCCGCAACGACGAGTACTACGCGTTCGCCCACTACAGCCGCTTCATCCGCCCCGGCGCCGTGCGCATCTGGTCCACCGACACCGGCGACGACATCAAGAATGTCGCCTTCCGCAACCCCGACGCCGGCTCGATCGTGCTGGTACTGATCAACGGCAAGACCACGCCGCACGAAGTCTCCGTGCAGCAAGGCGAGCTCGGTTTCCGCTACACCATGCCGGCGGAAAGCGTGGCGACCTTCGTGTGGCAGCCGGCAGCCGAGGCGCCCGCCGATGCGGCAAAGCCGACTGCCGACGCGACGCAGGGCGGCGAACCCCCGCCATCGCGGGACTGAGGCGGGCGGAGATTCTGCGGCTGCCCCGCTCGGGTTACGATCATGAACTTCGCTTGCCAGCAAAACAGAGGAGCACCCATGCACACGACATTCGGCAAGGCACGCCTCGGCGCCGCCCTGGTACTGGGCCTGCTGTCGGGAACGGTCGCCGCCCAAGGGCGCGTCCTGACCGCCGCGGACTACGCCCACGCCGAACGCTTCATGGCGTACAACACCACGCCGCTGGTCGACCACGCGGTGACCAAGGTGCATTGGCTGGACGACGGCCACTTCTGGTACGTCGATCACGACGCGCGCGGCGACCACTTCATGCGCATGGACGCGGCCGGCGGCAAGGCCGTGCCGCTGTTCGACCAGGCGAAGCTGGCGGCGGCGCTGGGCAAGGCCGGCGGCAAGCCGGTCGACGCGATGAAATTGCCGGTGACCGGTTACGAGGCCAGGCCCGACGGTCGCATCGACGTCACCGTGCGCAGCAAGCACTACGTGTGCGACCTCGCCGCCGTCGAAGCCAGTTGCGTCGATCGCGCCACCCTGGTGAAGACCGGCAAGGAACCCGGCGCGCGGTCGCCGGACGGCAAGAGCGAGGCCTTCATCCGCGACTGGAACCTGTGGCTGCGCGACGTCGCCAGCGGCAAGGAAACGCAGCTCACCACCGATGGTGTGGAGAACTTCGGCTACGCCACCGACAACGCCGGCTGGAAGCACACCGACAAGGCGATCGTGGAGTGGTCGCCCGATTCGACGCGCATCGCCACCTTCCAGCAGGACCAGCGCAAGACCGGCGAGATGTACCTGATCAAGACCAAGGTCGGCCATCCCGAGCTGCAGAAATGGAAGTACCCGCTGGTCGGCGACAAGGACGTGACGCTGATCGAGCGGGTGATCATCGACGTGCCCACGCACCAGGTCGTGCGCCTGCAGATGCCGCCGGACCAGCATCGCTCCACCCTGTGCGACGACGTCAGCTGCGGTCCGGACGGCGGCTGGGATGACGTGAAGTGGGCGCCGGACGGCAAGACGCTGGCCTTCGTCTCCACCTCGCGCTACCACAAGCACGCCTGGTTCCGCATCGCCGACGCGGCCACCGGCAAGGTGCGCACGGTGTTCGAGGAAACCTCGCCCACGTATTACGAAAGCGGCAACGGCGCGGTCAACTGGCGCTACCTGCCGGCCACGCACGAGGCGATCTGGTTCAGCGAGCGCAACGACTGGGGCAACCTGTATCTCTACGACCTCGACACCGGCAAGCTCAAGCACGCGATCACCACCGGCACGGGCAACGTCACCGAGGTGCTCAAGGTCGATGCGAAGACGCGCACCGTGTGGTTCCGCGGCGTCGGCCGCACGAGCGGCGTGAACCCGTACTACCAGCAGTTCTTCAAGGTCGGCCTGGACGGCGGCAAGCCGGTGCTGCTGACGCCGGAAGCGGCCAACCACGAGATCACCATGTCGCCGGACGGCAAGGCCTTCGTGGACGTCCATTCGACGCCGACCACGCCGCCCGTCACCATGCTGCGCGCTGCCGACGACGGCCGCACGCTTGCCACCGTCGCCCGCGCCGAGATCACGCGGCTGAAGGCCGCCGGCTGGGTGCCGCCGGTGCCGATCACGGTCAAGGCGCGCGACGGCAAGACCGAGCTGTACGGCATGATGTTCAAGCCGTCGCACTTCGATCCGTCGAAGAAGTACCCGATCATCGACTACATCTATCCCGGTCCGCAGACCGGTTCGGTGCGCGGGCGCAACTTCTCTTCCGCGCGCGCCGACCACCAGGCGATGGCCGAGCTGGGCTTCATCGTGGTGGCGATCGACGGCATGGGCACGCCGTGGCGCTCCAAGTCGTTCCACGACACCTGGTACGACGACATGGGCGACAACACGCTGCCCGACCAGGTCGCCGGCCTGAAGGAGCTGGGCCGGCGCTATGCGTGGATCGACCTCGACCGCGTCGGCATCTGGGGCCACTCCGGCGGCGGCAACGCCTCCACCGGCGCGATGCTGCGCTATCCGGATTTCTTCAAGGTCGCCTGGTCCGAAAGCGGCAACCACGACAACCGCCACTACGAGGACGACTGGGCCGAGAAGTACCAGGGCGAACTGGTCACCGACAAGGACGGCAAGAGCAACTACGACGACCAGGCCAACCCCAACCATGCCGCCCGGCTCAAGGGCCGGTTGATGCTGGTGCACGGCACGCTGGACGACAACGTACCGCCGGGCAACACCCTGCTGATGGTCGACGCACTGATCAAGGCGAACAAGGACTTCGATCTGCTGATGATCCCCAACGCGCACCACGCCTACGGCGATGCCACCCCCTACGTCACCCGCCGCCGCTGGGACTACTTCGTGCACTACCTCGCCGGCAACACGCCGCCGAAGGAGTACGAGTTGAAGGCGTGGCCGTGGAAGTGAGCGTGGCCGTTTGATCAGGGCAACGACAGGGCCGGGTGTTTACCCGGCCCTTTTTTCATGTCGCGGAATCTGAGACTGCCAGGCGTTAGATACGACAAAGGCCGGTTGCCCGGCCTTGTCTGATTTGGTGCATCTTTCAGCTTTTGGCTGATCAGCTTGTTAGCGGAAAGAGCGCATTTCCTGATCTGCTAGTGTGGCCGAGAGTACGAGTGCCACAGGGAAACGTCAAGGGGGACGGCATGGCAAAGATCGACTATCGGCTGGCGCTGGATTTGGGCGCCAATTCACTGGGCTGGTGCGTCTATCGGCTCGATACGCGGGGCGAGCCAGACAAGATCATGCGCATGGGCTCGCGCATCTTTTCGGATGGGCGCGATCCCAAGACACTTGCTTCGCGTGCAGCTGACCGCCGACTGGCCAGGCAGGCGCGCCGTCGCCGTGATCGCGTGCTCAAGCGGCGGCGCAAACTGATGCAGGCCTTGGAGAAATACGGTTTGATGCCTGCCGATGTGGCAGCACGCAAGTCATTGCAGGCGCTCGATCCGTTCGAACTGCGTGCCCGTGGGCTGGATCAGCCGCTGAAACTGCACCAGCTGGGTCGCGCCCTGTATCACTTGGCGCGCAAGCGCGGCTTTCGTAGCAGCAAGAAGGACGCGCGCGACGATGAATCCGCCAAAGAATCGGGCAAGGTCAAGCAGGCCATAGCCGCCTTGCGGGAGCGTGTTGTGGCAGCGGGTTGCCGCACCGTGGGTGAGTACCTCGCCAGACAGCACGCCGAACGCGAGCCCGTACGCGCCAGACGCAGCAGCGATGGCGGTTATGTGCTCTATCTGCAACGCGCGATGGTGGAGGAGGAATTCGATGCCTTGTGGCGGGCGCAGCAGCCACACCATCCGGACACGCTGACCGACGAGGCCCGCGAGGAGCTGCGCGATATTCTCTTGTTCCAGCGGCGGTTGAAGCCAATCGAAGCGGGTCGCTGCCCGTTTGAATCCACGCAGTACCGCGCCCGCCTGTGCGCGCCCATGCAGCAGCGCTTCCGCATGTTGCAGGAGCTCAACCATCTGCGCGTGCGCGACGGCATCGACGAGCGCGTGCTCACGCTGGACGAGCGCAACGCCATGCTCGCCGAGCTGGAGAGCGACGCCGGGCCCAAGCCGGTGACTTGGTCGCGCCTCGCCAAGGCCGCTGGCTTGCGCAAGGTGGATTTCAACCTGGGTCGTGACGAGAAGCGAAACGGTTTGAAAGGTGACGCGGTCGGTGCGCGCTTTGCCGCCGACACGGCGCTGGGTGAGACTTGGTGGCGGCTTGGACCCGACCAACAATACGCCTTGGCCGTGCTGGTGGCGCTGGCGGATCAGGTCGGTACGCTGGAAGCGGCACTGCTGGCCCTGCCGGCCCCTTCGCCTGCCAGCGAGGAAATTCTGAAGGGCATTTTCGCCAAGGAAGAACGCGAAGCCGTTGCAGCGTCGCTGCAATCGTTGCCGCTGCACTTGAGCGAGTCACAGGCGCGCTACATCGCCGGCTTCAACCTGCCCGACGACTACGGCAGCCTGAGCCTGAAAGCGCTCGCGCGCATCGTGCCCGAACTGGAGCGGGAGGTGGTGACCTATGACGAGGCCGTGCGGCGCGCCGGTTACCTGAGTCACTCGCAATTCCACACGGGAGAAATCTTCGACCGTCTGCCTTACTACGGGCAGGTACTGGCGGGCTACACCGCGCCGACACCCACGGCAAAGAACGCGGATGAACGCCGCTCCGGCAAGATTCCCAACCCCACCGTGCATATCGGCCTGAACCAGGTGCGGCTGCTGGTGAACGCGCTCATCAAGCGCTACGGCCCGCCGCGTCAGATCGTCATTGAGCTGACCCGCGAGTTTGGCGCCTCCGGCGAGAAACGTCGGGAAATCATGAGCAAGCAGAAGGAGAACCAGGATCGCAACGACGGCTACGCCGCGCAGCTGACCAAGCTTGGAGCTCGCAACAGCCGCGAAAACCGCCTCAAACTGCAGCTTTGGGATGAACTTGGCAAGGACGACGCCATGGATCGCTACTGCACCTACAGCGGCAAGCGCCTGAGCAAGGCCATGCTGTTCAGTGACGAGATCGAGATCGACCATATCTTGCCATTCTCGCAAACCCTGCACGACGGTATCGGCAACAAGATCCTCTGCACGCGGCAAGCGAATCGCGACAAGGGTAATCGCACGCCATTCGACGCATGGGGCCACACGGAACGCTGGGCCGAGATCGAAGCGCGCGCCGAGCGCCTGCCGGCACACAAGCGCAAGCTGTTTCGCGAAGGTGCACTGGAAGCCTTTCTCGGCGATCAGGATTTTCTCGCCCGCCACCTCACCGACACTGCCTACCTCGGTCGGGCGGCCAAGCAATACCTCACCTATGTTTGCCACAAGGACGACGTGTGGGTTTCCAGCGGCAAGCTCACCGGCATGATTCGAGGCAAGTACGGACTGAGCAAATTGCTCTCCGATGATGGCAGCAAGAACCGCGACGACCATCGCCATCATGCATTGGATGCCGCGGTGATCGGGTTGTGCAGCCGAAGCCTCATCCAGCGCATGGCCACGGCAGCGGCGAGCGCAGAAGAGCATGGCGAGAACCGCCTGCTGGAACGGCTTGAGTTGCCGTGGCCGGGCTACCGTGAAGAACTGGGCGCCTGCCTCGCCACCATCGTGGTGTCGCACAAGCCCGACCACGGCAAACAGGCGGCGCTGCACAACGACACGAATTACGGCTTGCGGGGTGCACCAGACAAGCGCGGCAACCCGCTGGTAGGGCGGCGTCGTCCGTTGGACAACATCAAGAGCGCCACCGATGCCGAGTCCATCGCCAGTGAAACCCTGCGCGAGGAAATTCGCCAGTTGCTGGCGCCGTTGAGCGCGGGGAAGGAAACCAAGGCCGCCCTCGAAGACTATGCCGCACGAACCGGCGTGCGCCGGGTCATTTGTGAGGAGCGCCTGTCGGTCATCCCCATCAAGGACCGCCGCAATGGCCAGCCTTACCGCTACGTCAAGGGCGATGGCAACTACTGCTACGAGATCTTCCGCAAACCCGATGGGCGGTGGGATGGCGAGGTCATCAGTTCGTTCGAGGCCAACCAGAGGACGTTCGACGAGTCGCCATCGCATGCGCAAAACGGCATGCCGCTGGTGATGCGCTTGCACAAGGATGACGTGCTCGCTGTTGAACTTGATGGTCGGACAAACATTCTGCGGGTAGCGCAGTTCTCAGATGGAAAGATCCTTCTTGCCTCGCATTGCGAAGCGAATGTTGCAGCTCGGAACAAAAATACTTCGGATGCATTCAAGTTCACTCAGTTGGCGCCATCAAGACTTGCAAGCGTAAAAGCCAGACCGGTTGGAGTAGACATCCTCGGCTACGTCAACGATCCCGGCTTCAAGGACTGATGTGATCGGCCGCATCGTCGAGATCGCCGGCGACGGGCGCTACCTGTCACTGGATCGAGGCTTCCTCGTCGTGAGCTGCAAAGGCGAGGAAGTGGGGCGCACGCCCATCGACGATGTGGCGGCATTGATCGGCAACGCGCACGGTTTGGTCTACAGCAACAACTTGCTGGTGGCATTGGCCGAGCGCGGCGCGCCCTTCGTGCTGTGCGGCGCCAATCACCGCCCCGCCGGCCTGCTGTGGCCGGTGGAGGGGCATCACCGCCAAGCCGCGCGCATGGATGCGCAGCTGCGTGCCAGCCAGCCCGTACGCAAACGCCTATGGAAGGCGGTAGTGCAAGCCAAAATCGGCATGCAGGCGGCGGTGATCGGTCTATTCGGCGGGCCGGAACCGCCGTTGCGTCGGCTGGTAGGCAAGGTGCGCAGTGGTGATCCCTCCAACATCGAAGGACAGGCAGCGCGGTTGTATTGGGGTCTGTTGATGGGCAAGGCGTTTCGTCGCGACCGGGACGCGCCCGGTACAAACGCCATGCTCAACTATGGCTACACCGTGCTGCGCGCGCTGATGGCACGACAGGTGATGGCGGCCGGCCTGCACCCCGGCATCCCGCTGCACCACGCCAACGAGGGCAATGCGATGCGCCTGGTCGATGATCTGATGGAGCCCTTCCGGCCACTGGTGGATGCCTGCGTGCGGCGCTTGGTGGAGTCCGGCCATGCGGAGCTTGGTTCGTCCGAGCGCCGTGAGCTGGCCATACTCGGCGCGCGTAGTTTGCACACCAGTCATGGCATCAGCCCGGTGGGCCTGGTAGCACAGCGCTTCGTCGCCAGCCTTGCTCAAGCTTACGAGTCACCGGCCGCGTCAATCGAATGGCCGCCGAGCGACAAGACCGTCTTGGCCTCATTGTGGGATGAGTCGCATGACACGCGCGAAGACGAGGACGCCACCTGAGCGGCGGCCGGCGCCACCACTCTGCGCGTACCGACTGATGTGGATGCTGGTGATGTTCGACCTGCCCGTGGATACCGACGAGAACCGCAAGGCGGCCAACGACTTTCGCCACGACCTGCTCGATTTCGGTTTCGAGCGCTGTCAGTATTCGGTTTACCTGCGCTTCTGTGAGGGCCGCGAGCAAGCGGACACCTGGACGCGCCGTGTGCAGGCCGTGCTGCCACCCGGTGGCAAGGTCTACTGCCTGTACTTTACCGACAAGCAGTACGAGGGCATCGTCCGCTTCGAGCGCCGCCAGCGTCGCAAGAAGGTGAAAAATCCCGACCAATACCAGTTGTTTTGAACCGCCATGGCGCGAATTACGCTAGCTCAACATCCGCGCAAGCCGTTTCGAATCATTGGCTTGCGCGGATGCAGAGCGTAACAGATCAGGAAATGCGCTCTGGCCGGAACCTGGCCGGGTTCCTGAAAGATCTGGTGACGGAGCGTAACAGATCAGGAAATGCGCTCTGGCCGGAACTAGGTGTAGCTCACGTCCTCGACGTGGATGAAGAG
>NZ_MWIO01000059.1 GCF_004799035.1 Rhodanobacter lindaniclasticus | reverse complement strand
CGATCGCATGCATGCGATCGACGCGGCTGCCCTCACCGCCGGCTGCTACCCCGCCGCCAACATGATCGCTGCGCTGCGCCACAAGGGCGGAGTCGTCCGGCCGGTGTCTGAACCGATCAGCCCGCAGCGGCACGTCGAGCTGACCCGGGCACAGCAGGTGAAGGCCGCGCCATCCCCACGCCAGCGGTAGCGCCCAAACGAGTAGAATGCTTGCCTGGCAGTCATCTCACGGTTGCAAGCGTCGACATGATCCTCACTCCCCGCCTCATCCTGCTGGCCCTGTTCGCCTTCTTCGTGCTGTGCGTGCTGCTGGTGCATCTGCGCGGGCGGGTGCGGCTGCGTTTCGACCGCCAGCTGGTGGACCACTCGGCGGTATTCGCGCCGTACAACCTGCTGATGTACGCATTCTCGGCGGTGCCGGCCAAGCCGATTCTCGACCGCCGCGGCTTTCCCGAGCTGGACCTGCTGCAGGCGAACTGGCAGGCCATCCGCGACGAAGCGCTGCACCTGACCGACCAGGGCCACATCCGCGGCACCAGCCGGAACGACGACGCCAGTTTCAACAGCTTCATCAAGCAGGGCTGGAAGCGCTTCTACCTCAAGTGGTACGGCGAACCGCTGGCCTCGGCGCAGGCGTTGTGCCCGAAGACGGTGGCGCTGCTGAACTCCATCCCCGGCATCAAGGCGGCGATGTTCGCCACGCTGGCGCCGAACAGCAAGCTCAACCCGCATCGCGACCCGTTCGCCGGCTCGTTGCGCTATCACCTCGGCCTGATCACGCCGAACTCGCGCGACTGCCGCATCTTCGTCGACGGCGAGGAACACGCCTGGGGCGACGGCAAGGACGTGGTGTTCGACGAGACCTTCGTGCACTGGGTGGAAAACAAGACCGACCAGACCCGGGTGATCCTGTTCGCCGACGTGGAGCGTCCGCTGCGCACGCGCTGGATGGGCGCGATCAACCATCGCGTGGGCGCATTCATGGGCAAGATCACCGCCTCGCCCAACAGCGACGCCGGCACCGAGAAGACCGGCTTCGTCAACCGCCTGTACGCATGGAGCCAGCGCAAGGGCGCCATGCACCAGTGGAAAGCCGCGTTCAAGCGGCGGCACAAGAAGCTTTACAAGGCCGGCAAGTACGTCGGCATCCTCGTGCTGCTGTGGCTGATTTTCCTGGCGCCCTGGCCGATCTTCCGCTAGCAGTCACGTTTCGCTCCATCCGTGCGTCCTGGCAGCGTCCCTCCACCGGAGCGCCTCATGGACTCGCAAACCGCCCTGTTCCAGCAGCACCGTCAGCGCCTGTTCGGCCTGGCCTACCGCATGCTCGGCACGCCCGCCGACGCCGAGGACGTGCTGCACGACGCCTGGCTGCGCTGGCACGCGCAGGACACCGACGCACTGGATGATCCGGAGGCCTGGCTGGTCACCGTCACCACGCGCATCGCACTGGATCGACTGCGCCGCGCCAAGACCGAACGCACGCACTACTCGGGGCCGTGGCTGCCGGAACCCTTGACCGTCGATGCCGAGCAACCCGAGGCGCAACTGGAGCGCGCCGAAAGCCTCACGCTGACCTTCCTGGTGCTGCTGGAACGGCTGAGCGCCGACGAACGCGCCGCCTTCCTGCTGCGTGAGGTGTTCGACTACAGCCACGCCGAAACCGCCGCGATGCTGGAGATCAGCGAGGACGCCTGCCGTCAGCGCGTGCATCGGGCCAGGCAGCGGCTGCGCGAGGATCGTCCGCGCCATGCCATGCCGAACGTCGACACGCAGCGACGCCTGCTCGAACGCTTCCTGCAGGCGCTGCAGCAGCCGAACCTGGAAACCCTGCACGCCCTGTTCGCCGAAGACGCGCTGCACGTGGCCGACAGCGGCGGACTGGCCCGTGCCACGCTGCACCCGCTGCACGGCGCCGAGCGACTGGCACGGCTGTACATGCAGATCGCGCGGCAGCAACAGCGCTACGGCGTGCGCCACGAAATCCACCTGCTCAACGGCGCGCCGGCCCTGTTCAGCTGGTGCGACGACACGCTGGTCGCGGCCAGCTGGATCGACACCGATGGCGAACGCATCACCGCGATGCACGCCTTGCGCCATCCCGGCAAACTCGCTCGTCTGGAAGCCGTCACGAAAGCAGCGAGGTCCGCGTCCTTGCATTGAATGGCCAATCCCGGCCGCATTGCAAAGGAACACCCATGCCTCGTTTCAACGTCAACCAACACCTCGACGCCGTGAAACCCCTGTTCGCGCTGGCCGAGTATGTGAGGAAATCCGGCCTCGAACAAAGCCTGATCGAACTGGTGATGATGCGCACCTCGCAACTCAACGGCTGCGCCTACTGCCTGGACATGCACAGCAAGGATGCGCGAGCCGCCGGCGAGACCGAGCAGCGCCTGTACGTGCTGCAGGCGTGGCGCGAGGCGCCGTTCTACAGCCCCCGCGAGCGCGCCGCGCTGGCCTGGTGCGAGGCGGTGACCCGCCTCGACCCGGTCCACGGCGTGTCCGATGAAATCCACGCCGAGGCCCGCGCCCAGTTCAGCGAGCAGGAACTGGTCGATCTCAACATGGCGGTCGTCCTGATCAACAGCTGGAACCGCATCGCGATCCCGTCGCAGGTCGAGCCGGGCAGCTACCAGCCAGCGAAGCACTGACGCGCGAGCGCAACGAAGAAAGCCGCGGCATGCCCGCGGCTTTGTTCTCAACCAGACCGCGAATCAGGCCGCCAGGCGCTTGATGATCGCGTCGGCAAAGCTGCCCGTGTTGCCCTTGCCGCCGATGTCCGGCGTCACGCTGTCGCGGTCATTCGTCATGGTGTCGCGGATCGCGGCGCGCAGCTTGTCGCCCTTGGCCACCATGTCCAGGTGGTCGAGCATGTCCGCCGCGGCCAGCAGCAGCGCGCACGGGTTGGCAATGCCCTTGCCTGCGATGTCCGGCGCCGAGCCGTGCACCGCCTCGAAGATCGCCGCGTGCTCGCCGATGTTGTCGCCCGGCGCCAGGCCGAGGCCGCCGACCAGGCCGGCGCACAGGTCCGACAGGATGTCGCCGAACAGGTTGGTGGTGACGATCACGTCGAACTGGTACGGGTTCATCACCAGCTGCATGCAGGTGTTGTCCACGATCATCTCGTTGAACTCGATCTGCGGATATTCCTTGGCGATCTCGCGCGCCACGTTGAGGAACAGGCCCGAGCTGGTTTTCAGGATGTTCGCCTTGTGCACGGCGGTGACCTTCTTGCGGCCCTTCTTCACCGCCAGCTCGAAGGCGTAGCGCACGATGCGGCTGCTGCCCTTGCGGGTGTTGCGCGCGACCGACTCGGCGATCTCGCCGTCTTCCGACAGCGTCTGCCCCTCGGCGCGGTAGGCGCCCTCGGTGTTCTCGCGCACGGTGATGATGTCGATGTTCTCGTAGCGCGACTTGGTTCCGGGGAAGCTCACCGCCGGGCGCACGTTCGCGTACAGGTCGAAGTGCCGGCGCAGGGTCACGTTGACCGAGGTGAAGCCGCCGCCGATCGGCGTGGTCAGCGGGCCTTTCAGCGCAACCTTGTGTTCGGCGATCTTGTCCAGCGTGGCCTTGGGCAGCAGGTCGCCGTGCTTTTCCAGCGCGACCATGCCGGCGTCGACGAAGTCGTACTTCAGGCCGCAGTCCAGCGCGTCGAGCACGCGCAGCGTGGCGGTCATGATCTCCGGGCCGATGCCGTCGCCCGGGATCACGGCGATGGTGTTGTTCATGGGGGACTCCTTGGGGGCTGATCGCATGCGCGCAGCGCATAAAGCGCGCGTCAAGACCGCTCATTATCGCCCATGCGGCCGTTGCCGGACAGCCGATACCCGGGAAAAGCCGTTGCAAATCCTCGCACTGAGCATTGCGGAAAGCCGCATGCCCGGGGCGGGCCGCCGGCATCTCAGGCGTGGTCGGCGCATTCCGACGTGGCGGACTCGCCGTTCTCCAGCTGGTCCAGGAAATCCACCGCGCGGCGCAGGTGCGGGATCACGATCGAGCCGCCCACCACCAGGCCGACGCTGAACACTTCGAAGAACTCGTCGCGCTGCACGCCGGCCTCCTTGCATTGGGCCACGTGGTAGCTGATGCAGTCGTCGCAACGCAGCACCATCGACGCCACCAGGCCCAGCATCTCCTTGGTCTTCACGTCCAGCGCGCCGGCCTTGTAGGTCTGCGTGTCCAGCGCGAAGAAGCGCCGCACGACCTGGTTGTCCTCGGCCAGGATGCGCTCGTTCATGCGTTGGCGGAACGCCGTGAATTCAGCCAGCTTGTCGCTCATGCGCCCGCCTCCAGCAACTGCGCCAGCTTGCCGCTGCGGTCGGCCGCCGCCAGTTCGTCGAAGCCGCCGACGTGGTGGTCGTTGATGAAGATCTGCGGCACCGTGCGGGCCCCGCCGCTGCGCGCCAGCATGGCCTCGCGCTGGGACGGATCGGTATCCACGCGCACCTCGGTCCACTCCAGCCCGCGCGCCTTCAGCAGGTTCTTGGCGGCCACGCAGTAAGGACATACCGCCGTGGAATACACCTCGATCTTCGACATCACGACACTCCGCAAAAGCATTGGGAAACGCCCCGTAGATGGGGGCGCCCGGGCGCGAGGCAAGGCGGGAACCGACGCCGCCCGGGGCGGTCAAAATGCTATTGTCGCTCAGGGGCGTGGGCGGTAGAAATCTTCCGGGCTGCAAAAGCGTCTGCGCGGTCCATATTTCTGCCGATTCTTGGCCCATGGAACCACCATGGGCCGGCGGATCGTCAAAAATCTGTCCTCACGCAGCCACTTTTTCGCCTCGAAAGATTTCTACCGCCCACGCCCTAGCCATGGACATGACACCACGACGACCCACCCGGCGTGTCCTCACTGCGCTGATCTGCGCCGGCCTCGCCTGCGCGGCCAGCGCGCAGGATGACGTGCGCCTGCCCGACCTGGGCAGCTCCGCCAACGCACTGATCTCGCCGCAGGAGGCGCAGGATTACGGCGCCTCCATGCTGCGCCAGATGCGCGCGCTGGACATGGTGGTGGACGACCCGCTGCTGGACGACTACATCAACGACCTGGGTCACCGGCTGGCCTCCAACTCCGACAAGCCCAAGGATCACTTCACCTTTTTCATCGTGAAGGATCCCGAGATCAACGCCTTTGCCGCGCCGGGCGGCTACATCGCGGTCAATTCCGGGTTGTTCGTCATCACCCGCGACGAAAGCGAGCTGGCCGGCGTGATCGCGCACGAAATCGGCCATATCACCCAGAACCACCTGCAGCGCGCGTTCGAGGCCTCGCGCAAGGATGCCCCGCTGATGGCCCTGGTGATGCTGGGCGCGGTCCTCGCCGGGGCCGGCAGCCACAGCGGCGACGCCCCGATGGCCGTGCTCGCCGGTGGCCAGGGCCTGATCGCGCAGCGTTCGATCAACTTCACCCGCAAGGACGAGATCGAGGCCGACCGCGTCGGCATCCAGACTCTGGCCAAGTCCGGCTTCGATCCGAACGCGATGGCAGCCTTTTTCCAGCGCATGCAGGACGTGCTCAGCACCGGTGCCGGCGGCGATGACGTGCCCGCCCTGCTGCAGACCCACCCGGTGACCACCATGCGCATCAGCGACGCCAAGGCGCGCGCCGGCGCCCTGATCGCGGCGCAGAAGCTGCGCCCGTCCGGCGCCGTCATGGACTTGCAGCAGTGGCAGCAGCACACCGCGCCGATCGCGTTCGTGAAGGATCCGATCTCGCTGATGGACGCGCCCAGGCCGGGCCCGCTCGACACCTACAATCTGATGCGCGAGCGCGTGCGCGTGCTGGCCGGCGACGCCACCCGCGAGGCGACCTACTACGGTTCCAACCTGCAGACCCGGCCCGAATTCGACACGCCCGCGAACCATTACGGCTACGCGCTGGCGCTGACCCGCAGCGGTCGCGGGGCCCTGGCGGTGAGCCAGTTGCGTCCCCTGTTGCGCACCGCGCCGGACAGCCTGGTGCTCAAACTGGCACTGGCCGATGCCGAACTGCAGGCCGGCCAACGCGCCTCGGCGCTGGCCATCTACCAGGACCTCAACGCACAGTCGCCGCGCAATCGCGCCGTGGCGCTGGCCTACGCCCAGGCGCTCACCGCCGGCGGCGACAAGGCCCAGGCCAGCCTCGCCGCCAGCCTGCTGCGACCCTTGCTGGACGATGCCAGCGAACCGGAGATCTACAGCGCCTACGCCCGCGCGAGCGACGCGGCCGGCGACGACGTGCGCGCCGGCGAGGCGTTCGCCGACGCCAGCTACTACTCCGGCCGCCCCTTCGACGCGATGGAACAGCTCGAACGCCTGCTCAAGCGCGACGATCTGGATTACTACGCCCGCGCACGCATCCAGGGCCGCATCACCGAGCTGACGCCGCTGCTGCTGGAACTGCGCAAGCGCAAGATCGAGACCAAGGACAATCCCGACAGCCGCCAGCAGGTGCAACCGTTCGGAACCTGCCTCGCGCCTTCCTGCCGCGGCGCGGCGCCGACCTCCGCCTGGCGGGAAGACTGACCCGCGACCGAGGCCCCGGTGCACAGGGCGCAGGCGCACCATGCATCGCCCACCGCCATGGGCCAGAATGGGCCATGTCCCGACCTTCCGCCCGCGTTCCCGCCGTCGACCTTGCCGCCCCGCAGCTGTACCTCAGCCGCGAGTTGGCCGCCCTGGAGTTCAACTTCCGCGTGCTGGCGATGGCCCGCGATGCCAGCGTGCCCCTGCTCGAACGCGTGCGCTACATGAGCATCGTGGCGAACAACCTCGACGAGTTCTTCGAGGTGCGCGTGGCCATGCTCAAGCATCACCATGCCTACGGCTCGGCCGCGCCGGGCCCGGATGGCGTCCCCTCCGGCGAGCTGCTGGCGCGCATCCGCAGCCGCGTGCTGGACCTGGTGGCCGAGGTCTACGCCGCCTGGCAGGAGCAGATCCGCCCGCAGCTGGAACACGAACACATCCACATCCTCACCCGCAGGCAATGGACGCCGCGCCAGCAGCGCTGGCTGCAGGGCTATTTCGAGCATGAGGTGCTGCCGGTGCTGTCGCCGCTGGGGCTGGACCCGGCGCACCCGTTTCCGCGCATCCTCAACAAGACGCTGAACATCGCGGTGGTGCTGAAGGGCCGCGACGCCTTCGGCCACAAAGGCCATCTGGCCCTGGTGCGGGCGCCGCGCTCGCTGCCGCGGATCATCCGCGTGCCGACCGAGGTCAGCGGCAAGGGCGATCACTTCGTGTTCCTGGCGGAGTTGCTGCAGGCCTTCGTCGACCTGATGTTCCCCGGCCTCAAGGTGATCGGCTCGTACCAGTTCCGGGTCACCCGCAACAGCGAGCTGATCGTCGAGGAGGCGGAGGTCGAGAACCTCGCGCTCGCCCTCAGCGAGGAGTTGCTCGGCCGCGGCTACGCGCGTCCGGTGCGGCTGGAGATCGCCGAGGATTGCCCGCAGGCGATCACCGCGATGCTGGTGCAGAACTTCGAGCTCGGCGAGGGCGACGTGTACCGCTGCGACGGTCCGGTCAACATCATCCGCGCGGGGCTGATCTACGACTGGCTGGACCGGCCGGAGCTGAAGTTTTCGCGCTTCACCCCGCAGTTGCCGGCGTCGCTGGACAGCAGCCTGAACAAGTTCGAGGTGATCGCCAAGGGCGACGTGCTTCTGCACCATCCCTACCAGAGCTTCGCCGCGGTGATCGACCTGCTGCGCCAGGCCGCCGCCGACCCGCAGGTACTGGCGATCAAGCAGACCCTGTACCGCGCCGGCGAGGACACCCCGCTGGTCGACCTGCTGGTGGAGGCCGCGCGCCACGGCAAGGACGTCACCGTGGTGATCGAACTGCGCGCGCGCTTCGACGAGGAGGCCAACATCCGCCTCGCCACGCGGCTGCAGGAGGCCGGCGTGCAGGTGGTCTACGGCGTGGTGGGCTACAAGACCCACGCCAAGATGATGTTGATCGTGCGCCGCGAGGGCGACACGCTGCGCCGCTACGCGCACCTGTCCACCGGCAACTACCACCAGGCCAACAGCCGCGTGTACACCGACATCGGCTTGATGACCGCCGACCCCGAGATCGGCGAGGACCTGCACAAGGTGTTCCAGCAGCTGTCCGGGCTGGGTCCGGTAATCGAGCTGAAGCGCCTGCTGCATTCGCCGTTCACGCTGTACCGCGGCGTGCTGGCGCGGATCGAGCGCGAGACCGCGAATGCCCGCGCGGGGCGACCGGCGCGCATCGTGGCCAAGCTCAACGCGCTCAACGAGGCGAAGGTGATCACCGCGCTGTACACCGCCTCGCAGGCCGGCGTGGAGATCGACCTGATCGTGCGCGGCGCCTGCACCTTGCGGCCGGGCCTGCCGGGCATCTCCGAGCGCATCCGGGTACGTTCGATCGTCGGGCGCTTCCTCGAACACAGTCGGGTGTACTGGTTCGCCAACGACGGCGAGCCGGAAATCTACTGCGCCAGCGCCGACTGGATGGAGCGCAACCTGATGCGGCGGATCGAGATCGCCTTCCCCATCCTCGATCCGCAGCTGGCCGCGCGCGTCTACGACGAAACACTGGCCAACGGCCTTGCCGACAACACCCAAGCCTGGCTGCTCGACAGCGACGGCCGTTACACCCGCGCCGAGCCCGGCGACAACCCGCCGTACAACGCGCAACAGACGCTGCTGGAACGACTGTGCCCGTGAGCCGCCTGCAACGCGCGCACGCATGCGAGAATCCGCACTTTGCGATTGCCGGAGCGCCGGATTGAGCGCAGTCGAACAAACGCCGATCCGCGATGGCGAACTGATGGCCGCCATCGACATGGGCTCGAACAGCTTCCACATGGTGGTGGCACGCATGGAACATGGCGAGCCGCGGGTGATCGACCGCCTGCGCGACACCGTGCGCATGGCCGCCGGCCTGCGCGCCGACGGCAGCCTGGATGCCGAACGGCGCGCGCGCGCACTGGCCTGCCTGGCGCGCTTCGGTCAGCGCATCGCCGGCTTGCCGACGGCGCGCGTACGCGCGGTGGCCACCAACACCGTGCGCCAGCTCGCTTCGCCGCAAACCTTCCTGACCTCCGCCGAAGCCGCGCTGGGCCACCCGATCGAGGTGGTCTCCGGGCGCGAGGAAGGCCGCCTGATCTTCCTCGGCGCCGCGCACGACCTGCCCGCCTCGCGCGAGCCGCGGCTGGTCATCGACGTCGGCGGCGGCAGCACCGAGTTCATCATCGGCCGCGGCCTCGCACCGCTGCACACCGAGAGCGTGCAGGCCGGCTGCATCGCCTCGACCCTGCGTTTCTTCCCCGGCGGCAAGATCACCCGGACGCGCTGGCAGCGCGGCCTGAGCGAGATCGGCGTGCTGCTGCAGCAGTTCGCGGAGGACTATCGCGAATCGGGCTGGCAGGACGCGTTCGGTTCGTCCGGCACCACCAAGTCGATCGGCGCGGTGGCCCTGGCCATGGAGCTTTCCGACGACGGCATCACTCCCGCGGCGCTGGCTGCGCTGCGCGATGCGCTGATCGAGCAGGGCCAGGTCGGCACGCTCAAGCTGCCGGGTCTGGTTCCCGAACGCACGCCGGTGTTTGCCGGCGGCGTGATGATCATGGAAGCGGCCTTCACCGCGCTGGGCATCGAGCGGCTGCGCGTGTGCGAAAGCTCGATGCGCGAAGGGCTGCTGTGGGACCTGCTCGGCCGTGCCGGCGGCAGCGATCCACGCACCGCCAGCATCGACGCGCTGGCGACCCGCTACGGCGTCGACCGCGCCCAGGCGCGCCGGGTGGAAGCGACGGCGCTGATGCTGTTCGACCAGGTCGCGCGCAACTGGAAGCTCGACGCCGACGCGCGCGAGTGGCTGTCCTGGGCCGCGCGGGTGCACGAGATCGGCCTGGCCATCGCGCACAGCCACCATCATCGCCACGGCGCCTACATCCTGCGCCATGCCGACCTGGCTGGCTTCTCGCGGCAGGAGCAGGAGTTGCTGGCCGCGGTGATCGAGTTGCATCGGCGCAAGCCGGACAAGTCCATCGTCAGCAGCCTGCCGCTGCGCTATCGCGCGCTGGCGAAACACATCACCGCGCTGTTGCGCCTGGCCGTGCTGTTCCGCCGCGCCCGCCGCGCCGAGTCGCTGCCGCAGATGCAGCTGGCGGCGGGCACCCGCTCGCTGCGCCTGAAACTGCCGCAGGCATGGATCGAGCAGCATCCGCTGACCGAGGCCGACCTGCAGCAGGAGAAGGCGCCGATGGCGGAACTCGGCGTGAAGCTGGACCTTTCCGGAAAGTGATCGACCCTTTCGCGGCAGGCCGAGGCCATGCCGCGTATCATGGGCGCTTGCCTCACGCATGCTGGCCCGGATCGTTCGAACCATGCTCAAGTCCCTGCTGATCGCCCTGCTCCTGATCGTCCCGCCCGGTGCTGCTGCCCAGGCCGCCAAGCCCGCATCGGCGGCATCGAGCGCCGCGCCCGCCGCCGCGCCACCACAGGTGCTGCTGCACACCTCGCAGGGCGACATCACGCTGGAGCTGTACCCGGACAAGGCGCCCAAGAGCGTGGCCAACTTCCTGCAGTACGTGCGCGACGGTTTCTACGACGGCACCCTGCTGCACCGGGTCATCCCCGGCTATCTGGTGCAAGGCGGCCTGTACACCCGTGACCTGCAGCCCAAGCGCACGCGCCCGGCCATCGCCAGCGAGGCGGACAACGGCTTGTCGAACCTTCGCGGCACGATCGCCGTCGCCCGCGGCGCCGATCCCAATTCCGGCACCGCGCAGTTCTTCTTCAACCTGGTCGACAACCGCCGGCTGGATTTCGTCGGCAACCAGAGCGGCCTCACCTGGGGCTTCGCGGTGTTCGGCAAGGTGACCCGGGGCATGGACGTGCTCGACAAGATCGCCGCGCTTCCCACCCGCCCGCTGGGCCCGTTCGCCGGCGACGTGCCCGAACCGCTGGTGGTGATCGAGAAGGCCAGCGTGATCGGCGAAGAGGTTCCCGCGCCGGCGAGCAGCGCCAAGGCGCCGGCCAAGGCGGCATCCGCCGCCAAGCCGGCCAGCAAGCCGCCGGCGAAGAAGTCCGGCGGGAACTGATCGGCATGGCCACGTTGTTCATCGCCGACCTGCATCTCGATCCCGCGCGCCCGCAAATCACCCGCCTGTTCGAGGATTGCCTCGCCGGCGACGAAGTGCGTCGCGCCGACGCGCTGTACATCCTCGGCGACCTGGTGGAAGCATGGATCGGCGACGACGACGATGCCGAACTTCCGCGGCGCATCGCCGCCGCCACCCGCGCCGTGCGCGATGCCGGCGTTCCCGTGTATTTCATAGTCGGCAACCGCGACTTCCTGCTCGGCGAAACCTTCGCCCGCCGCGCCGGCATGACCCTGCTCGACGACGGCACCGTGCACGACATCCAGGGCCAACCCACCTTGCTGATGCACGGCGACACGCTGTGCACCGATGACCTCGCCTACCAGGCCGTGCGCCGCCAGGTGCGCACGCCCGAATGGCAGGCGCAGATCCTGGCGATGCCGCTGGAGGCGCGGCGCGCATTCGCCGCCAAGGCCCGCGCCGACAGCAAGGCGCACACCGGCAGCACGATGGAAAGCATCATGGACGTCAACGCCGATGCCGTGGCCGATGCGATGCGCAAGGCTGGCGTGACCCGACTGATACACGGGCACACCCACCGACCGGCCATCCATCGTTTCGAACTGGATGGCAAGCCAGCCGAGCGGATCGTGCTGGGGGACTGGTACGAGCAGGGGTCGGTGTTGGTGGTGGGTGGCGAGCGCGTGGAGTTGCGTGGATTGGGGGTGGGGTGAGGCCTCACGAGCCAGAAGCTCGACATCAAGGGTTGATTCCCCGAACCGTTCGGGCTGAGCGTAGCGCTGAAGGCGCGGAGTCGAAGCCTGGGCGCGACGTCCTACGCTCGGGGTTCACTCCAGGCGTTTACCTCAAACCGTTCGAGCCTGGCGTAGCGCCGAAGGCGCCGAGTCGAAGCCTGGGCGCAACCCGCGAAACAAGAGCTCGCTTCGATGAATGCGTCGCAGCGTAGAGGGTACGGGGATTGTGAATCCCATCCATGGGCCGAACCCCTTCGCGCTGCGCGCTACGGGGCCAGCCTTCGGCTGTCCAATTTTGTTCCAGACAAAATTGTCGAACCGGAGGGTTCGTCCACCACCTCTCTCCGCCAGATACGCAAAACGCCCCTTCGATGGAGCATCTGGTAGCGTGATCGTGCGCGGGGGATTGTTCGGCCCATCCATGGGCCGAACCCCTTCGCGCTGCGCGCTCCAGGGCCAGCCTGCGGCTGTCCA
>NZ_MWIO01000058.1 GCF_004799035.1 Rhodanobacter lindaniclasticus | reverse complement strand
TCGGCGCTGGCGTCGTTGTCGGTGGCAAACACCAGTTCGCCGCAACGGGTGAACTGGAACGCGACCGAACCGGAAGTGCCCAGGTTGCCACCGTGCTTGGTCAGCGCATAGCGCACGTCGGCGACGGTGCGGGTGGGGTTGTCGGTGAAGCAGTCGATGATCAGCGCGATGCCGGCCGGGCCGTAGCCCTCGTAGCGCAGCTCCTGCATGTCGGCGCCGCCGTCGGCACCGGAGCCGCGCTTGATCGCGCGCTCGATGGTGTCCTTGGTCATGTTGGCCGACAGCGCCTTGTCCACCGCCGCGCGCAGGCGCGGGTTGCCGCCAGGGTCCGCGACGCCCGCGCGGGTAGCCACGGTGATCTCGCGGATCAGCTTGGTGAACACCTTGGCGCGCTTGGCGTCCTCGGCGTTCTTGCGACCTTCGATGGACGGGCCTCTACCCATGGCGATTCCTGCACGAAACGGTTGGACAAGCGGCCAATTTTACCTGAAATCGGCAGACGTGCCGGCGCCCGGTCCCGCGACAAATCGCCCCTCGCGCAGGAAACACGCTACCCGCCGCGCCACCTCCGGCGAGAACAGCAGGCTGGTGTGGCTGGACTCCACCACGCAGTGATCGGCCAACCCCGGCAGGCGGGTCTCGGCCACCGCCACGGTGCCGTCGTGCTCGCCCTCCAGGTGGCCGAGCACGGCGCCCAGGCCCAACGCCAGCCGGCCTGCGATCACACCCACCTGGCGCGGACCGTCCCAGCGTTCGAAGCCTTGTTCCAGCAATTGGCGGTTGTGTCCCAGCAACAGCTCGCCGCCGCGACCCCAGCGGGCAAAGCCGCGCGCGGCCGCACTGCCGCGCAGTGGCGAGCCCAGGCAGACGATCCGCCCCGGCGGCAGCACCTCGCCGTCGCTGCAGGCCCGCAGCGCGAGCAGCCCACCCAGGCTGTGGCCGACCAGGTGCACCGCGTCGGCCTCGCCGGCCAGCGAGTCGATGCGCTGGTGCAGGCGATCCAGGATGTGCTGCTGGCTGGCGGCCACGCTGAGGTAGTCGAAGCGGTGCACGCGGAAGCCCGCCTCCATCAACCGATGGTGCAGCATGGACAGCGCGAATCCGCGCATCCACAGGCCGTGCAGCAGGATCACGTGCTCGCTCATGGCGTATCGCCGAAAGATCGCACGGGGCTCTGTCGGCGGATCAGCCGACAGCCTCCCCGCCGGCCACGCGCACGTGCAGTTCCTTCAGCTGCGCGTCGCTCACCATCGATGGCGCGTCGGTCATCAGGTCCTGCGCGCTGGTGGTCTTGGGGAAGGCGATCACGTCGCGGATCGACTCGGTGCCGGCCATCAGGGCGGCGATGCGATCGATGCCGAAGGCGATGCCACCGTGCGGCGGCGCGCCGAACTTCAGCGCCTTGAGCAGGAAGCCGAACTTGGCCTCCGCCTCCTCCGCGCCGATGCCCAGCAGGCCGAACACGGCGCTCTGCATCTCCGGGCGATGGATGCGGATCGAGCCGCCGCCGATCTCGTTGCCGTTGAGCACCATGTCGTAGCCGCGGCTGACCGCGGTGGCGGCGTGGCTCTTCAGGTCCGCGATGTCGTCGATCTTCGGCGCGGTGAACGGATGATGCAGGGCCACGTAGCGCTGCTCGTCCTCGTCGTACTCGAACATCGGGAAGTCGGTGACCCACAGCGGCTTCCAGCCCTCCTCGACCAGGCCGCGGTCCTTGCCGACCTTGAGTCGCAGCGCACCCATGAAGTCGGTGACGGTCTTCCACCTGCCCGCGCCGACGAACACGATGTCGCCGGACTGCGCGCCGGTGGCATCGAGCACGGCGGCGAGAGCCGCATCGTCGAGGAACTTGGCCACCGGCGAGCTGACGCCCTCGCGGCCCCTGGCGCGATCCTCGACCTTGATCCAGGCCAGCCCCTTCGCGCCGTAGCGGGCAACGTACTCGGCGAGCCCGTCGATGTCCTTGCGCGACAGCGCCGCGGCACCGGGTACGCGCAGCGCCGCCACGCGACCGGCCGGGTCGTTGGCGGGCTCGGCGAACACCTTGAACTCCACGCCCTTCAGCGCCTCGGCCACGTCGACCAGTTCCAGCGCGATGCGCAGGTCCGGCTTGTCCGAACCGAAGCGGCGCATGGCTTCGGCCCAGGTCATGCGCGGAAAGCTCGCATCGAGCTCCACACCCTGCACCTCGCGGAACACGTGGCGGATCAGCTCCTCCACCATGCCCTGCACGTCCTTTTCCTCGACGAAGGCGAACTCCATGTCGAGCTGGGTGAACTCGGGCTGGCGATCGGCGCGCAGGTCCTCGTCGCGGAAGCAGCGCGCGATCTGGTAGTAGCGGTCGAAGCCGGCCATCATCAGGATCTGCTTGAACAGCTGCGGCGACTGCGGCAGCGCGTAGAACTGGCCCGGATGCACGCGGCTGGGCACCAGGTAGTCGCGCGCGCCCTCGGGCGTGGCCTTGGTCAGGATCGGCGTCTCGATGTCCTGGAAACCGCGCTCGTCAAGGTAGCGACGCAGCGTCTGCACCAGTCGGGTGCGCTTGCGCATCATCGCCTGCATTTCGGGGCGGCGCAGGTCGAGGTAGCGGTAGGTCATCCGCATGTCCTCGTTGGGATTCTCGTGCAGCGCGAACGGCAGATCCTTCGCCGCGTTGAGGATCTCCACGGTGTCGGCAAGCAGTTCGACCGTGCCGGTCTTGAGCTTGTCGTTCGCCGCCAGGCGGCGGCGCAGCGTGCCGGTGACGCGCAAGCAGTATTCGTTGCCGATCTCGCCGGCGATCGCGAACGCCGCGGCGTTGTCGCGCTCGATCACCACCTGCGCCACGCCCTCGTGATCACGCAGGTCGACGAAGGCCACGTGCGCCTGCAGGCGGATCGTGTTGACCCAGCCGCAGAGGGTCACGGTCTGGTCGATCAGGGCCTCGTTGACGAGGCCGCAGTAATGCGTGCGCATGCGCTGGAAACTCCGGGCCGGCTGGCGGCATGAACGGGGGAAAAGACCCGGAATCTTAGCATCGCCCGCACTTTGACGAACGGAAAACCGTCGCGGCCGGAGCCGGCGTGCCCGCCGCGCCCACGGGCTCAATCGGCCGTGGCGGCAGCCTTGGCGGTCGCGGCCGGCGCGGCGGCGGCCACCTCCGGCGACGACGCGGACTTGCTTTCCGAACCTGCCGCGGCGGTGCCGGCGAGGTTGTGTTTCTTCTCGCCGTCCTTCTTGAAATCGGTCTCGTACCAGCCGCTGCCGGCCAGGCGGAACGCCGGCGCACTGACCAGACGATGCAGTTTGGCCGCCGCGCAGGCGGGGCAGACGGTGGGATCGGCATCTGACAGCTTCTGCAGGCGATCGAAACGATGGCCGCAGCCGCTGCATTCAAATTCGTAGATGGGCATGGTGGTTCCTGGACCTCGGACCAGGATGGAGCAGGACTGGTCGCAATATCGGGTGGGCCGACGCCGATTTCAACGCGGGCGGCGCGGCCGGGCCGGAAGGCTGGCACGCACAGGGGCGCCATCGTAGCGATCACGCCGGACGATCGCCAGACGCGGCGGCCTTGCGGTCCCGCCTGGCCGCAAGGCCGGCGACGACCCGGCCGGCGGTAGCGCACGGACGGCCGTTCGAGGCATGCGCCTACATGCCCGCGACCGGTGGCGCTTGAACCGGGGACCGCAATACGGCCACTATGGCTTGTGCGGCGGGTGGCGCGGCCCGACGGGCGATGCCGCCGCGGCACTGGCAAGCCCTGCCGGGGAGGCAGGAAGCCGGCGCAGCCCGGCAATCAGGGGGTTATCAGCGCTCCATCAAGCGGAGGGGACAACCATGAAACGTACACGACGACTGGCCACCGGCGCGATGCTGGCTCTTGCCGTGCTGGCGAGTGGCGCCGCCATGGCCCGAGAGGCACCCACCCTGACCGTCGCGGTGATCGACTTCACCAACAACAGCGACTCCGTCGCCTGGTGGCATGGTGGTGTGGGTTCGCAACTGGCCGACGTGCTCAGCAACGAGCTCAGCGCCACCGGCGACTTCAAGGTGATCGAGCGGCAGAAGATCAACGCCGTGCTGGCCGAACAGGACCTGGCCAGTTCATACCGCATGCGTCCGGGCAGCAGCCCGCACACCGGCAACGTCACCGGCGCGCAGTACCTGATCACCGGCAGCGTCGCCTCGTACACGGAAGACACCTCCAACACCGGCGGCGGCCTCAGCTTCGCCGGCTTCCACGTCGGCGGCGGCCAGGCCAAGGCCTATGTGGCGATCGACCTGCGCGTGATCGACGCGGAAACCTCGGAGGTCGTGTTCTCGCGCACGGTGGAAGGGCGCAGCACGGACAAGGCGATCAACCTGAGCGGCTATACGCGGGGCGTCGGCGGCGACTTCGGCCACAAGCAGAAGACCCCGGCCAGCAAGGCGGTGCGCGCCGCGCTGATCGAAGCCACCGATTACCTCGACTGCGCCATGGTCAAGCGCGATGGCTGCGAGGCCAGCTTCGAGCGGAAGGAACAGAAGCGCCGCCAGGGCGACAAGGACGCACTCGACCTGGACTGACCCGTATCGGCACTTGTCCTCGGCACATGCGCGACGGAAGCGGGCATGTGCCGCGGCGGCGACCGGGTCCACCCACGGCGGTGATTCCGCCGCCCTTGCCCGCCCCACCGTCACGAACTCTTCATCTTTGACAGGCCGTTCCGCGCGGACCAACCTTGCGACCGGGCAAGAACCCGTGGAACCCCATTCCGTCAATGATCCGGCGTGCCAGCCCCGATCGCGGACCCGCGATCTCCGAGCATTCCCGGCCACCGCCCGGGCGCGACACCGCGCGGGCGAGAACGGCGTCCGCGCCACTCATCGACCGTCACCACCGACCCCGCAGCGACGCACAAACCCCCACCCCGACACCACGGTTCCTGATCCGTGGTGCCGAACTCGCCCGGACGCGGACCGCGAAGCACACCGCGGACGGGCGCGAGACGCGGGCGGCGCAGGAATCGCTACCGTCACCAAGAACGGGAAGATATGACTTTTTTGGACGTCTATACGGCTATTGACGTGCAATCGGCACGGTACTAGCCTCGTCTTGTTGCGTCGCAACAAGCCACTCTGCAAAGGACCACCATGAGCAAGCGCCTCCACACCGTTCTTCCGGCCTCCCTGGCAACTGCCATCCTTTTTGCGCTGGGCTGCACGGTCGCCAGCGCGCAGGACAGCACCCCGCCGACGAGTACGCCAGCTCCCGCCAAGGTGCAAAACCTCGGCGCCATCATCGTCACCGGCACGCGCTCGAACAGCCGCACCGAAAGCAGCTCGCTCACGCCCATCGACGTGGTCTCGGCCCAGGTGCTGCAGCAGACCGGCACCACCGACCTGCCCACGGCGCTGGCGCGCATCATCCCCTCGCTGAACTTCCCGCGTCCCGCCGCCGCCGACACTGCGGACACCCAGCGTCCGGCGCAACTGCGTGGTCTCTCGCCGGACCAGGTGCTGGTGCTGGTGAACGGCAAGCGCTGGCACCAGGGCGCGATCCTGCTCAACAACGGCGTGATCGGCCGCGGTTCGCAACCGGTGGATCTCAACACGATCCCGCTGTCGGCCATCGACCACATCGAAGTGCTGCGGGACGGCGCCTCGGCCCAGTACGGTTCCGACGCCATCTCCGGCGTCATCAACATCATCCTGAAAAAGGGAGCCAAGGGTGGCGACGTCGAACTGTCCGGCGGCCAGTACTCCGCGGGCGACGGCCGACAGTGGCAGGGTTCGGCCAACTTCGGCATCCCCCTGACCGACAAGGGCTGGCTGCGCGTCGCCGTGCAGAGCGGCAACCAGGATCACACCAACCGCGCCGGGCCCGACAGCCGCCCGGGCTTCACGCAGCTGGGGGTGAACTTCCGCCAGGGCGACCCGGACGTGCACGACAACAATCTGATGCTCAACGCGGAATACGACTTCACGCCGGACGTGCAATTCTACGCGTTCGGCCACTACGGCCGCCGCCAGAGCACGTCGCCGGCGTTCTTCCGCTACGGCACCAACTCGCCCGCACCGAACAACCCGCTGGTCGGCCAGGTCTATCCCGACGGCTTCCTGCCGCTGGAGCATGCCGATTCCACCGACCAATCGCTGGTGGCTGGCCTGCGCGGCACGATCAGTGGCTGGCGCTGGGATCTGAGCGGCAACTTCGGCCGCAACCGGGTCTCCTACGAAACCATCAACAGCCTCAACTACGCCTACCTGAACGACTTCGGCAGCACGCCGAGCGTGTTCCATGACGGCATCCTCATCGCCAGGCAGGAAAGCGTCGATCTCGACATCGCCAAGGACATCTCCACCGGTTGGTTGCCCAATCCGCTCACGGTGGCGTTCGGCGCACAGTATCTGCGCCAGGGCTACGCCATCGAGGCCGGCTCGTTGCCGTCGTGGTACGTCGGCACGTCGGGGGTCTCTGGCGGTGCGCAGGGCTTTGCCGGCTGGCAGCCCGGCAATGCCGTCGATGCCTCGCGCCAAGACGTGGCCGAGTACATCGACCTGGAAACCAACCTCACCGACAGGTTCGCGCTGGCGGCCGCCGCACGGCACGAGCACTACAGCGACTTCGGCAATACCACCTCGGGTTCGCTGTCCGGCCGATTCGATTTCACCGACACCTTCGCCCTCCGCGGCAGCGTGTCGACAGGCTTCCGCGCCCCTGCGCTGGGTCAGGAGTACTTCTCGCAGACCTCTTCACTGTTCTTCGCCAACGGCAACTCGGCGGGCCTGCCGGCGGGCATCTACAACTCGGGCCTGGTACCGGTGAACAGTCCGATCGCGAGGCTGCTCGGCGCCGAGCCGCTGCGCCCGGAGAAATCGACAAACTTCACCCTGGGCACGGTCTGGAATCCCACCCAGGCGCTGAGCCTGAGCCTGGACGTCTACCAGATCAACATCCGCAACCGCGTCGCGCTGTCCGGGGCGATCGCGACCACCACGCCGCAGTCGGTGGTGGACTACCTGGCCGCCAACGGCATCGGCGACCTCAACTTCCGCAGCATCAACTACTTCACCAACGCAGCGAACACGCGCACGCGCGGCGTCGATTTCGTCGGCACGTATTTCGCCGACTTCGGCAACGGCGGCACCCTCGCCAGCACGCTGAGCGCCAACTACAACCAGAACTCGGTCACCAGCGTCAAACCCAATCCGGCGGTGCTGGACGCCCTGGGCATCAATTTCACGCGCCTGAACCGGCAGGACATCAAGGGCTACCTGGCCAATTCAAGTCCGCGCAGCAAGCTGATCCTCAGCGAGCAATACAACCGGGGGAACTGGGGCGTGACCGGCACGTTCACCCGCTACGGCCGTTACACCAGCTATGTCAGCAGCCTGGCCAGCTACAACCCGAACGCAACGCCTCCGGTGATCGACCAGACCTTCACACCCAAGTGGCTTCTCGACGTGGCGGTGAACTACCACCTCGACAAGTGGATGTTCACGCTGGGCGCCGACAACGTGCTCGATACCTACCCGGACCAGAACATCGCCAACAACACCAACCGCGGCACCCTGAAGTACTCGACCTTCTCGCCGTTCGGCTACAACGGCGCCTACGTGTACGGCAAGGTGCGCTACAGCTGGTAGACCGGGTCAGCTACGACATCCCGCGGCCCTGATCGCGCTCCCGGTCAGGCCTGCCGGGGTGGTCGGTGCGCAGCACCTGACCACCACCGGCATCCGGGCAGGAATCGGCGTGCCCGCCTTCATTCAAAGACCAGCTGGCCACCGGCAGTTTTCACGTGGATGGTGTCGCCGGACTGGAACTGGCCCTGCAGGATCTGCCGCGCCAGCGGATTTTCCAGCTGCTGCTGGATCGCCCGCTTGAGCGGCCGCGCGCCGTAGACCGGATCGAAGCCGACATTGCCGAGCAGGGTCAGCGCGTCGTCGCCGATCTCCAGTTTCAGCTGGCGCTCGGCCAGGCGCTTCTCCAGGTATTCGAGCTGGATCTTCGCGATGGCGCGGATCTGGCTCTTGTCCAGCGGGCGGAACACCACGATCTCGTCGAGCCGGTTGATGAACTCGGGCCGGAAGTGCGCCTGCACCACGCCCATCACCGAGGCCTTCATCTGCGTGTACTGCTCTTCCGCGTCGCCACCGCTTTCCGCCGCGTCCTGGATCATCTGCGAGCCCAGGTTCGAGGTCATCACGATGACGGTGTTGCGGAAGTCCACGGTGCGGCCCTGGCCGTCGGTGAGGCGGCCGTCGTCGAGCACCTGCAGCAGGATGTTGAACACGTCCGGGTGCGCCTTCTCCACCTCGTCGAGCAGGATCACGCTGTACGGCCGGCGGCGCACCGCTTCGGTGAGATAACCGCCTTCCTCGTAGCCGACGTAGCCCGGCGGCGCGCCGACCAGGCGCGAGACCGAGTGCTTCTCCATGAACTCGCTCATGTCGATGCGCACCATGGCGTCGGTGGTGTCGAACATGAATTCGGCCAGCGCCTTGCACAACTCGGTCTTGCCCACGCCGGTAGGACCCAGGAACAGGAACGAGCCGTTCGGCCGGTTCGGATCGGACAGGCCGGCACGTGAGCGGCGGATCGCGTCGGACACCGCGTGCACCGCCTCGTCCTGGCCGACCACGCGCTTGTGCAGCTCGTCCTCCATCTTCAGCAGCTTGTCGCGCTCGCCTTCGAGCATCTTGCTGACCGGGATGCCGGTCCAGCGCGCCACCACCTCGGCGATCTCGTCGGCGGTGACCCTGGTCTGCACCAGCTTGAAGTCCTGCGTCTCGGCAGCCTGCGCCGCGGCGAGCTGCTTTTCCAGTTCGGGCAACTTGCCGTACTGGATCTCGCTCATCCGCGCGTAATCCTGCGCGCGCCGCGCCGCTTCCAGATCCTGGTTGGCCTGTTCGATCTGCTCCTTGACCTTGGTCGTGCCCTGCAGCGCGGCCTTTTCGGATTTCCATACCTCGTTGAGGTCGGAGAACTCGCGTTCGAGCTTCTCGATGTCGGCTTCCAGGTCGGCCAGGCGCTGCTTCGACTCGCTGTCCTTCTCCTTCTTCAGCATCTCGCGCTGGATCTTGAGCTGGATCAGCCGGCGCTCGAGGCGATCGAGTTCCTCCGGCTTGGAGTCGATCTCCATGCGGATGCGGCTGGCGGCCTCGTCCATCAGGTCGATCGCCTTGTCCGGCAGCTGGCGGTCGGCAATGTAGCGGTTGGACAAGGTGGCCGCGGCGACGATCGCCGGATCGGTGATCTCCACGCCGTGATGCACGGCGTAACGCTCCTTCAGGCCGCGCAGGATCGCGATGGTGTCCTCCACCGACGGCTCGCCCACGAACACCTTCTGGAAGCGTCGCTCCAGCGCGGCGTCCTTCTCGATGTACTGGCGGTATTCGTCCAGCGTGGTGGCGCCGATGCAGTGCAGCTCGCCGCGCGCCAGCGCGGGCTTCAGCATGTTGCCGGCGTCCATCGCGCCTTCGGCCTTGCCGGCGCCGACCATGGTGTGCAGCTCGTCGATGAACAGGATGATCTGGCCCTCGTTCTTGGCCAGGTCGTTGAGCACCGCCTTCAGGCGTTCCTCGAACTCGCCGCGGAACTTCGCGCCGGCGATCAGCGCGCCCATGTCCAGCGCCAGCACGCGGCGGTCGCGCAGACCCTCGGGCACCTCGCCCTTGATGATGCGCTGGGCCAGGCCCTCGACGATCGCGGTCTTGCCCACGCCAGGCTCGCCGATCAGCACCGGATTGTTCTTGGTGCGCCGCTGCAGCACCTGGATGGTGCGGCGGATCTCCTCGTCGCGGCCGATCACCGGATCGAGCTTGCCCGACTCGGCGCGCGCGGTGAGGTCGATGCAGTACTTCTCCAGCGCCTGGCGCTGCTCCTCGGCGTTCTCGCTCTGCACCTTTTCGCCGCCGCGCAGTTTCTCGATCGCCGCCTCCAGGTTCGCCTTCGTCGCGCCGGCCGCCTTCAGCGCCGCTCCCAGCTCGCCCTTGTCCTCCAGCGCCGCGAGCACGAACAGCTCGCTGGCGATGAACTGGTCGCCGCGCTGCTGCGCCAGCTTGTCGGTGAGATTGAGCAGGCGGTTGAGGTCGTTGCCCAGGTTGATGTTGCCTTCCTGCCCGCTGACCCGCGGCAGGCGTTCGAGCAACTCGTTCACGCGCTGCGTGAGCATCGGCACGTTGACCTGCGCCTGGGTCAGCAACGGGCCGGTCGAGCCGCCCTGCTGGTTGAGCAGCGCGGCCATCACGTGCGCCGGTTCGAGCATGTTGTTGTCGCGGCCCACGGCCAGCGACTGCGCGTCGGCCAGCGCCTGCTGGAACCGCGAAGTGAGTTTGTCCATTCGCATCTCGGGAATCTCCGCGTCGGTAGGGCGGCAATCGCCACCGCGCAAACGTGTGGCCGGAACGCACCGATTCAAGCTGGCCGGTCCATCGCCGCCCCCGCACGCCACGTGGCCGACTCTTCACATCCGCCCTGTTACGGTGCGGCCCGATGTCCACGCCAGGCCCCTCCAACACCGCGGCAAACGCTTCACTCCCCGCGCCACCGCTGCCCGCTGCCGGCGCCGGCTGGGCGCTGCTGCTGGACGTGGACGGCACCTTGCTCGACTTCGCCGACGATCCGCACGCGGTGCGCGTGGACGCCGCCCTGCCCGCCCTGCTCGACGCGCTGCACGAGGCGACCGGCGGCGCGCTGGCGCTGGTCAGCGGGCGGCGACTGGACGACCTCGACCGCCTGTTCCGGCGCCCGCACCAAGCCGCCATCGGCCTGCACGGATCGGAGCTGCGCACAGCCACCGGCGAGCTGCGCCACCACGCGGTGGCGCCGCTCCATCAGACGCGCATGCAGCATGAAGCGCAGGCGTTGGCCGGGCGTTTTGCCGGCGTGCAGCTGGAAAACAAGCAGCAGGCGGTCGCGCTGCACTGCCGCGGTTCGTCGGGCGAGTGGCAACAGTTGCACGAGGCGGCCATCGCGGTCATCGCCCATCTGCCCGGCTACGAACTGCAGGCCGGTCGCCGCGTGCTGGAGTTCAAGCCCGGGGGCATGGACAAGGGCCGCGCCGTCGCCGAACTGCTGCAACAGGAACCCTTCACCGGCCGGCTGCCGGTCTACGCCGGCGACGACCTCACCGACGAGCATGCCTTCGATGCCGTCAATCGCGCGCACGGGCTCAGCATCCGCGTCGGCAATCGCCACCCCAGCGCCGCCCGCTTCAGCCTGCCCGATCCGCTCGCCACGATCGCCTGGCTGGCCCGCGTCCGGGATGCACTGACGCAAGCAGCCCCCGCCCATGTCCGCCCATCCGAACGGGAAATCCCGCACCAGTCTTGAACCGGGCGTGATCGGCGACGGCCGCGTGGCAGCGCCGTCGACGGTCACGCACGCATCGTCTGATGCTGCCTGCCGCGTTTCCATGCCGACGCCAGTTTCTGCAGCCTGACTCCCGCCCCTCCCCGGTGGCGACCAGATGATCGAGCTGGAGCACTTCGACCACACCGTGCAGTTCCACCTGCGCAACACCGCGGTGCTGGTCACCCGGCTGTTCGACCGTCTCGAGCGTCGGCTGATCCGGTCGGCGATGCACCTGTCCCGTCGCCTGGAGGAATCCATGTGATGGCGCGCAAGGCACTCGGTCGAGTGTGCGCCACAACGACATCACGCGCCGGAAATTCCGCGTGGACTCAGTCCTGGGCGAGCCAGATCAGGCTGGCGAAGCGGCCGCTGGCGGCGCCGTCGCGCCGGTACGAGTAGAAGCGCGCATCGGCGTGGGTGTCGTTGCCGCCACCGTGGACACGCGTCACGCCCGCACGCGCCAGTCGCTGCCGCGCCAAGGCGGCCAGGTCGCAACGCCAGTGGCCGGGGCGCGTGGCCTCGAAGCACATCGCGCCAGCCGCGTCGTGCGCGACGAAGGCGGCGCGCACCTCCTCGCCCACCTCGTACGACGGCGCCCCGATGCACGGACCCAGCCACGCCAGCACGCGCGCGGGCGGGCTGACCATCTGCGCCAGGGTGGCTTCCAGCACGCCCGCGGCGAGGCCGCGCCAACCGGCATGGGCGGCACCGATCTCGCCACCGTCCTCGCTGCACAACAACACCGGCAGGCAGTCGGCAGTCAGGATCGCCAGCACCGTGCCGGGGATGTGCGAGACCGCCGCATCCGCCTGCGGCTCGTGCGTGCTGGGCAGCGGACCCAGTTCGGCCACGCCGCACCCGTGCACCTGGTGCAACCAGCGCGGCGCCGCCGGCAGCCGCAACGCCTGCTGCAACGCGCCGCGGTTCGCCAGCACCGCCTCGGTGGCGTCGCCGCTGCGCAAGCCGAGGTTGAACCGCTCATACGGCGCCGACGACACGCCGGGCCCCAGCCGCGTGGTGATGGCCGCGTGGACCTGCGGCGGAGCGGGCCAGTCGGGAAAGATCCAGCTTTCGGTCATGGGTCCGGGATTCGGGGTGGGGAACCTGCCAAGCATCGCACGGCCGGTGCAGGCGCGTGCCGACGGCTCACCAGGGCTCGGAGCCATGCTCGGCCAGATCCGCGCGCAAGGCCTCGATCAGAGCCTGCTGGTCCGCCGGGCGTTCGGCCGAGAACGACAGCGCCTCGCCGGTCGCCGGATGCACGAACGAGAGCCTCTCCGCGTGCAGCGCCTGCCGGCGGAAACCGCGCAAGGCGGCGATCAGGCCGTCACTGGCACCCTTGGGCAACTTGAGGCCGCCGCCGTACAACGGATCACCGACCAGCGGGTGACCGATGTGCGCCAGGTGCACGCGGATCTGATGGGTGCGGCCGGTTTCCAGCTGGCATTGCAGCAGGCTGTGGGCGCGAAAGCGCTCGCGCACGCGGTAATGCGTTACCGCGCGCTTGCCGTCTTCCTCGTCGCGCACCGCCTGGCGCAGGCGATCGCCCATGCTGCGGCCGATCGGCGCATCCACCGTGCCGCCGGCCACCATCGTGCCCAGCACCACGGCTTCGTACTGGCGCTCCACCTCGTGCCGCGACAGCAGGTCGACCAGGGCGGTGTACGTGGGCAGGTCCCTGGCCACCACCATCAGGCCGGAGGTGTCCTTGTCCAGCCGATGCACGATGCCGGCGCGCGGCAGTTCGGCAAGCTGCGGATCATGGTGCAGCAGTCCGTTGAGCAGGGTCCCGGCCGGATTGCCGGCGCCGGGATGCACCACCAGCCCGGCGGGTTTGTCCAGCACCAGCAGGTGGGCGTCCTCATGCACGATGGCCAGCGCGATCGCCTCGGGTTGGCTGTGCACCTCCGCCTCCAGCTCGACGTCGAGCTCGACCCGTTCGCCGCCGCGCAGCAGCTGCCGCGGCGCGGCGGTGGCGCCGTCGAGGGTCACGGCGCCGGACTTGATCCAGCCGCTGAGCCGCGAGCGCGAATAAGCCGGGAACATCTCGGCCAAAGCCTGGTCGAAGCGACGACCTGCCGCGCTCAGCGGAACCTCTGCCTGCTGCCGTATCGTGGTCATGCCGGCCTCCGCGGGCGGCAGCCGGTTTCAGTTATCATGCCTGTTCGATCCAACATCCGAATTCATTCCTATGCGCCCATCAAGTGGCTCGACCACGCCGTCGTTGTTCCCGTTGCATGCCGCCAGGCTGCTCGCCGTGGTTGTCCTGGTGGCCGTACTCGGCGCCTGCTCGATGTTTGGCCGCAAGGGCAACACCATCGACACGATGCCGCTGGAGCCGCTGTACAACCGCTCCCACAGCTTCCTGGTAGCAGGCAATTACTCCGGCGCCGCCCGGGCATTCCAGCGCCTGATCGCGCGCTTCCCGTCCGGTCCGTACAGCGAGCAGGCCCAGCTTGAACTGGCCTATGCGCAATACAAGGACAACCAGCCCGATGAGGCATTGTCCACGATCAACCGCTTCATCAAGACCTATCCGGCCAACAAGCACGTCGATTATGCCTATTACCTGCGCGGCCTGATCAATTTCGATCGCACCAGCGGCTTCATCGAACGCATCACCAAACGCTCCGGCGGCATGACCCGGCGCGACCAGGGCTACAACCTGCAGGCGTTCGATGACTTCTCGGAGCTGTCGCGGCGCTTCCCTGACAGTGCCTACACCGCCGACGCGCGCCAGCGCATGATCTACCTGCGCAACCTGCTGGCGCAATACGAGATCAACGTGGCCGAGTTCTACCTGCAGAACAAGGCCTTCGTCGCCGCGGCCGACCGCTCGCAGTACGTGATCGAGCACTACCAGCAGGCGCCGCAGGCCGGCGACGCGCTGGCCATCCTCACCCGCAGCTACCTGGCGCTGGACCGCAAGGAGCTGGCCGCGCAGACCCGCGAGGTGCTGGCCCTGAACTATCCGGGCCATCCTTACCTCACCGATCCCAAGTGGCCGCACGGTCCTTCGTTGGTGCGCAAGATGATCCCGTTCTCGGGGCATCATTGAGCCACGCGCTGCGCCGGGATCGGGGAAAGCCGCGTCCCGCCGCGAGGTACCCGCGCCTCACCGCCAGCCGGACGTGATGGGATAGCGTCGTTCGCGGCCGAAGGCGCGAGTGGTCACGCGCGGACCGGGTGCAGACTGCCGGCGCTTGAACTCGTTCAACAGCACCAGGCGCACCACCCGTTGCACCGTCGCGGCGTCGTGGCCGGCTGCCACGAGCTCCGCCTGCGACTGCTCGCCCTCGATGAAACCGGCAAGGATCGCGTCGAGTTCGTCGTACGGTGGCAGCGAGTCCTGGTCGGTCTGGTTCTCGCGCAGCTCGGCCGAGGGCGGGCGGTCGATGACTTCTTCGGGGATGGGCGTCGGGCGCGAAACACCCGCCCCGGCCGCATTGCGCCAGCGCGCCAGCCGGTACACCACCGTCTTGTACACGTCCTTGAGCGGCGCATAGGCGCCGCACATGTCGCCGTACAAGGTGGCGTATCCTACCGCCATCTCACTCTTGTTGCCGGTGGCCAGCAGCAGGCGGCCGTGCTTGTTGGACAGCGCCATCAGCATCACGCCACGCGTGCGTGACTGCAGGTTTTCCTCGGTGGTGTCGGCAGGCTTGCCGGCGAAGGCGGGAGTCAGCGCGTCCACGAACGACTGGTAGGTCGCCTCGATCGGGATCACGTGGTAATCCACGCCCAACCGCTCGGCCTGCATGCGCGCGCCGTCCAGCGAGAGTTCCGAGGTGTAGCGCGTGGGCATCATCACCGCGGTGACCCGCTCGGCACCGAGCGCATCGACCGCCAGTGCCAGCGTCAACGCCGAGTCGATGCCGCCGGAAAGGCCCAGCAGCACGCCCTCGAAGCGGTTCTTGTCGATGTAGTCGCGCACGCCGCGGACCAGGGCCGCGTACAGCGTCGCCTCCATCGAGGAATCGGCCGGTACCGGCCAGTCGATCGGCGTCAGGGCACGCGTGGCCGGATCGAACTCGGCCTGCAACAGCGCATCGACGAAGGCCGGCGCCCGCGCCGCGATCGAACCGTCGCCGTTGACCAGGATCGAGGCGCCGTCGTACACCACCTCGTCCTGGCCGCCGACGAGGTTGAGGTAGGCGATCGCGCAGCCGGTTTCGCGCGCTCGCGCCGTCAGCACCGCCTCGCGCTCGCCCTGCTTGTGGTCGTCCCAGGGCGAAGCGTTGATCACCACGATCAGTTGCGCCCCCGCGGCGGCAGCCCGTGCCGCAGGCTCGGGCTGCCACACGTCTTCGCAGATCAGCAGGCCCACGCTCACGCCAGCGATCGCCGCGACGACCGAGTCATGGCCGGGGCGGAAATAGCGCTTGTCGTCGAACACGCCGTAGTTCGGCAAGGCCTGCTTGTGCGCCGTGCATTCCACCTGCCCCTCGCGCAGCAGGCTGGCGGCGTTGAACACCTCGCCCTCGCTGTGCGGGTGGCCAACCAGGGCCGCGATGCCGTTGGTCGCCGCGGCCAGGGCGGCCAATTCGCTGTCGCAGGCGGCGAGGAAACTCGGCCGCAGCAGCAAATCCTCCGGCGGATAGCCGCTCAGGGTCAGTTCCGGAAACGCCACCAGCTCGGCGCCGCCTTCACGGGCCTGCGCCATGAGCTGCGCGGCCCGGGCGGCATTGGCCGCCACCGCGCCGACGGGAAAATCGTGTTGGGCCAATGCCAGACGCAGCTTTGCCATGGAGGCGGCATTCCTCGGATTGAACCGCGCAATGGTAGTGGAACGATGCTTTCGGGTGGCCCCCACATCGGCGGTGCGTTCAGCTCTGCCGGGCGCGCCGGGAATCGTTGCCGCCCTGGCCGCCGCTGATCCCGTTGCAGCTGCGGGCGTTGCGGGCATGTCGGGTGGTTGCGCGTGCGATCGGCAAAAAAAAAGCCGCGCAATGCGCGGCTTTTTTCACCCTGCAGGAAGGATCACTTCATCAGCTTGGCGAGTGCCTTGCCCAGGTCGGCTGGCGACTTCACCGTGGTGACGCCGGCCTTCTCCAGCGCGGCGAACTTCGCCGCGGCGGTGCCCTTGCCGCCGGAGATGATCGCGCCGGCATGGCCCATGCGCTTGCCGGCCGGGGCCGAGGCGCCGGCGATGAACGAGACCACCGGCTTCTTGACGTATTCGCCGATGAACTCGGCCGCGTCTTCCTCGGCGCTGCCGCCGATCTCGCCGACCATGATGATGCCTTCGGTCTGCGGGTCGTCCTGGAACAGCTTCAGGCAGTCGATGAAGTTGAGACCGTTGATCGGGTCGCCGCCGATGCCGATCACCGTGCTCTGGCCGAGGCCTTCGTTGGTGGTCTGGAACACCGCTTCATAGGTCAGCGTGCCGGAGCGCGAGACCACGCCGACCCTGCCCTTGCTGTGGATGTGACCGGGCATGATGCCGATCTTGCATTCGCCCGGAGTGATGATGCCGGGGCAGTTCGGCCCGATCAGCACGGTTTCCGGATGCTGCTGCAGCACGTTCTTGACGCGCAGCATGTCCAGCACCGGGATGCCTTCGGTGATCGCCACGATGACCTTGATGCCCGCGTCGATCGCTTCGAGGATCGAGTCGGCCGCGAACGGCGGCGGCACGAAGATCACCGATGCGTCGGCGCCGGTTTCCAGCACCGCTTCATCGACCGAGTTGAACACGGGCAGGCCGATGTGCTCGGAACCGCCCTTGCCCGGGGTCACGCCGCCGACGACCTTGGTGCCGTAGTCGATGCACTGCTGCGCGTGGAAGGTGCCCTGCTGGCCGGTGAAGCCCTGCACCAGCACCTTGGTATCTTTGTTTACGAGAACGCTCATGTTTCGATTGCTCCTCAGGCCTTGGCCGCAGCCACGGCTTTCTGCGCCGCGTCGTTGAGATCATCCGCCGGCGTGATCGCCAGGCCGGAGTTGGCCAGCAGTTCGCGGCCCTTCTCCACATTGGTGCCCTGCAGGCGCACCACCACGGGAATCTCCAGCCCCACTTCCTTGACCGCGGCAATGATGCCCTCGGCGATCATGTCGCAGCGGACGATGCCGCCGAAGATGTTGACCAGGATGCAGTTGACCTTGTCCGAGGAGGTGATCAGCTTGAACGCCTCGGTCACGCGCTCCTTGGTGGCGCCACCGCCCACGTCGAGGAAGTTGGCCGGCTCGCCGCCCGCCAGCTTGATCACGTCCATGGTGGCCATCGCCAGGCCGGCGCCGTTGACCATGCAGCCGATGTTGCCGTCCATCGTCACGTAGTTGAGGTTGCTCTGCTGCGCGGCGGCTTCGGCGGCGTCTTCCTGGGTCAGGTCGCGCATCGCGGCCAGATCCGGGTGGCGATACTCGGCGTTGTCGTCGGAGTTGACCTTGCCGTCCAGCGCGGCGAGGTTGCCGTCTTCCAGCACGGCCAGCGGGTTCAGCTCGACCAGCGACAGGTCCTTCTCGTTGAACAGCTTGTACAGGCCCAGCATGATCTTGGTCAGCTGGTTGACCTGCTTGTTGTTGAGGTCCATCGCGAAGCCGAGCTGGCGGCACTGGTACGGCTGCAGGCCTTCGACGAAGTCGACCACGACGGTGTGGATGTCTTCCGGTGTTTCGCGGGCGACCTGCTCGATGTCCACGCCGCCGTGCTTGGAGGCGATGAACGAGACGGCCTTGCTGTCGCGATCGACCAGGATCGACAGGTACAGCTCCTTGGCGATGTCGGTGGCGTCGGTCACCAGCACCAGGTTCACCGGCAGCGCGCGGCCGGCCGACTGGTAGGTTTCCATGTTGGTGCCCAGCATGCCCTTGGCGGCAGCCCGCACGTCGTCGAAGCTCTTGCAGAACTTGACGCCGCCGGACTTGCCGCGGCCGCCGGCGTGGATCTGCGCCTTGACCATCCACTGGGAACCGCCGAGCGCCTTGGCGGCATCGACGGCGGCGTCGGGGGAGTTGGCGACCTTGCCCGGCGGCACGGCGATGCCGTACTGCGCGAACAGTTCTTTGGCCTGGTATTCGTGGAAATTCATTCGATACCTCGAGCGAACGGAAAAACGATGACGGCCGCACGCGGAAAGACGGGCGTGGGTCAGGGATCGGCGGTGGAGTCACACACGGCCTGGTCGCGGCACGGGGCCGGACGCGGGCCGAACCGCAGCAAACGGCCGCCCATTTTCGCGGAAGCGGGCCGCAATGGAAAGGGCGCCGCCGCGCCGGGGCCGCCCGAGGCCCTGTTTTCCGGCGTCCGCGAAGCCTTTGGCGACCTCGCGCGGGGCTGCCCGGGGCGTCATATACTCGACCGCAACCGCACCGGAACCGCAGCCTACGTGTCGACCCTAGCAACGCTCAACGACCCGCGCACAGGGATGGCGACGATCCGCCACGAGCTGTCGTTCCTCAATGCCTTCCGGCTGGTGCAGTCGCTGGTGTACGTCGCGCTGGCGTTCAGCCCTGCCGGCATGGGCTGGCCGCAGCTGGCCGCGCCGGGCTTCGCCCGCACACTGGCCACGGTGTACCTGATCTTCGCGCTGCTGGCGCTGCTGATGAACCGGCGCAGCATGGTCCACGCGAAGGGAGCCGTGGCGAGCACCCTGGTGGTGGACATCGTCGTGGCGGTGCTGGCGATCGTGGCCATGCACGATGCGCGCATCGGCATCGCGATGATGCTGGCGGTGAATCTCTGCGCTGGCGCGCTGATCCTGCCGCTGCGCATGTCCGGCTTCTTCGCCGCGCTGGCCACGCTCGGCATGCTGGGCATTTCGCTGTTCGGCTGGTCGCTCTCGCACCAGGCAGGCGATCGCGACCTGCTGGAGGCGGCGCTGTTCGGCCTGGCCTATTTCGCCACCACCGCGCTGTGCAGTGTGCTGGGCCAGCAATTGCGCGCCACCGAAGCACTGGCCGAGCAGCGCAGCACCGATCTGGCGAACCTGTCGCAGATCAACGAACTGATCATCCGCCGCATGAAGACCGGCGTGCTGCTGGTGGACGACGCCAACCGCATCCACCAGATCAACGAGTCTGCCTGGATGCTGCTGGGCAATCCCGGCGCCGACCAGCGCGACCTGGGCCTGCTGGCACCGGAACTGTCGCGCCGGCTGTACCACTGGATGACCTCGGGCAAGCTGGACGAAACCGCCACCCAGCTCGCCGACGGCGTGCCCGAGGTGGTACCGCGCTTCACCCGCCTGGCGCCGAACGACGACTCGCACGTGCTGATCTTCCTCGACGACACCTCGCTGCTGTCGCGCCGCGCAGAGGAACTCACGCTCAGTTCGCTGGGCCGGCTGTCGGCCTCGATCGCGCACGAGATCCGCAACCCGCTGGCGGCGATCCGCTACTCCGCGCAGTTGCTGGCCGAATCGCGCACGATGGACAGCACCGACCAGCGCATGGTCGAGATCATCAACAACCACTGCGTGCGGCTCAACGAGATCATCGAGAACATCCTGCAGCTGTCGCGCCGCGAGCGCTCGCGCCCGGAGGCACTCGACCTGGGCGACTGGGCGCAGGATTTCGTCGAGGAGTACCGCCAGGGCAACGACCTCGGCGCCGACTCGCTGCGCGCGATCGCCAGCAACGGCGTGCCGGTGGTCGCGCTGGCCGATCCGCAGCAGTTGCAGCAGGTGGTGTGGAACCTGGTGCAGAATGCGCTGCGCTACGGCCGCCTGCCCGGCGAGCCGGCCCGCGTGATGGTGGTCGCACGCCAGGGCGAACATGGCGTGCCGATCCTCGAGGTCATCGACCGCGGCCCCGGCATCGCGCCCAAGGTGGCCGCGCAGATCTTCGAGCCGTTCTACACCACCCACGAATACGGCACCGGCCTGGGCCTGTACCTGGCCAAGCAGATGAGTGAAGCCAACCAGGCCGCGCTGGAATACGTGCGCGTGGCCGGCGGCGGCAGTTGCTTCCGTCTGGTGCTGACGCCACCGGGGCGCAACCCGGCCGAAGCCGCCGAGACGGACGAGGGCAGCGCCGCGCGCTGAGAGGCGCCGCCGGACGAATCAGGTCGCGCGCACGATCAGGCTGACCGGCAGGCTTTCCGACCCGGCCGGCTCGCCATCGATCAACGCCAGCACCTTGCGCGCCAGCAGCATGCCGCCCTCCTGCCAGTCCTGCCGCACCGAACTCAACGGCGGCAGGAAGCTGGCGCTGAGCGGCATGTCGTCGTAACCCACCACCGACACGTCGGCGGGCACCGAGCGCCCCAGATCCAGCGTGGCGCGGATCGCCCCCATCGCCAGCAGGTCGTTGCAGGCGAAGATCGCGTCGAAACCCACCTTGCGCTCATGCAGCGAGTGCACCGCATCCATGCCCGAGTCCACGGTGAACTCGTCGCGCCGCATCAGCAGCGGCTTGATCCCCCGCAGCGCCAGCGCGTCGACGAAGCCATCCAGACGCTCGAAGATCTCCGGGTGGCTGGGGTTGCCGACGAACACCGGCCGGCGCCGACCCAGCGCGATGAACTGCCGCGCCACCAGTGCGCCGCCAAGGCGGTTGTCGCTGCCCACCACCACGTGTGCGTCGCTGATCGACGGCGCGCCCCACACCACCATCGGCAGGCCCAGCTTGTCGAACCGGCGCACCGCATCCTGGTGCGCGCCCTGGCCCAGCAGGATCAGGCCGTCGGCCGCCCGCACCGCCGCCGCGCCGGCGCCTTGGCGGGTGGTCAGCAGCACGCTGTAGCCGGCGGCGGTCAGCTCCTGCGAGATGCCGCCCAGCAACAGCAGAGGATAGGGGTCGAACATGGTGCGATCGACCGACGGCCGCATCTCCACGATCACCGCCACCGTATGACTGCGGCGCAGGCGCAGGTTGCGCGCGCTGATGTTGAGCTTGTAGCCGTGCTCGCGCGCCAGCGTCTGGATCCGTTCGCGGGTCTGCGGGTTGACCAGCGGGCTGTCACCCAGCGCCCGCGAGACGGTGATCTTGGAAACCCCGGCCAGTTGCGCCAGGTCGGCCATGGTCGGGCCACCCGACGCGTGCTTGCGCGTGCCCTTCTTGCTCAACGATCCGATTCCCGGTTGGTCCGGCCATCTAGCTGGCCGATGGGTGCCGCCACATCGCGCGACGCTGTGCAGTGTGTCGACATTGGCCCCGGCGATGCAACCGATGGCGCCAGCCGGCACGGACACCGCCACGCCCGCCACTTTCCGGGGCAGGGAAAAGAAATGTTATCGGTAACTTGATACCGATAACATTTCCTGCCAAGCTCCGCCCGGATCGGGGAAATGACGGGCCTGACACGAGCCGAGGGGAATTTGCCGGTGGATCACCAGAGCGCAGCAGCCGCGACAAGCCACGGCACCAGCACGCCTGCTGGGCCGGTCGGCAGCGATCCCTGGCTGCTGATGCGCCACGGCACCGACCCCGCCGGCTTTGCCCACGACGAGAGCCTGTTCGCCCTGGCCAACGGCACGCTCGGCGTGCGCGGCAACCTGGAGGAGGCCGACAGCGCCAGCCAGGCCACCCTGCTGTCCGGGGTGTGGGAGCGCACGCCGATCGAGTACCACGAGCGATTTCCCGGCTTCGCCAGGCATACCGACACGCGCATCCCGGTCGCCGACGCCACCCGCATCCGCCTGCGCCTGGGTGACACGCCGGTGCGGCTGGGCGAGGGCGAATGGCTGCAGTTCGAACGCGTGCTGGATCTGCGCCACGGCTGCTACCGCCGCCGCCTGCGCTGGCGCTCGCCGCAGGGCGCCACGCTGGAGATCGAGGCCGAGCGCCTGGTCAGCCTGGCCGAACCCGGACTGCTGGCGATCCGCTATCGCGTGCACTCGATCGACTACCGCGGCCCGATCACGCTGGAGTCCTCGATCGCCACCGGGCGCGAGGCGGTCGGCCAGGGCGACGATCCGCGCATCGGCGCACGTCTCGCCGGCGGCCTCACCCGCTGGGCAGCGCAAGCCCACCATGCCTCGGCCTGGGTCGGCCAGCAGACCAGCCACAGCGGCATCCGGCTGATCTGCGCGCAACGTCACCAGCTCACCGGGCTCGACTTTGGCGATGCCGCATGCGGCGCCGACGGCGTGACGCAGGCCTGCACGGGCATGCTCGCGCCGGGCCAGACGGTCGGTCTGGACAAGTTCGTCGCCTATGCCTTCACCGCGCCATTCGCCCAGGACAATGCCGATGCCCTGCTGGCCCGGGCCAATGCCACGCTGGACGCGGCCACCGCGCAAGGCTACCCGGCCCTGCTGGAGCACCAGTCACGGATACTGGCCGGATTCTGGGCGCAGGCCGATCTGGCCATCGCCGGCGATCCCGCCACCGAGCAGGCCTTGCGCCTCAACCTGTTCCACCTGTTCCAGTCCAGCAGCAGCGACGGCCACGCCGGCACCGCGGCGAAGGGACTCACCGGCGAGGGTTACGAGGGCCACTGCTTCTGGGATGCCGAAATCTTCATGCTGCCGGCACTGGTCACCCTCGCGCCGGAGCGGGCGCGCGCCATGCTGGTCTGGCGCCACCGCACGCTGGAGCACGCGCGCCAGCATGCGCGTGAACTCAACCACCCGCACGGGGCGCTGTACGCCTGGCGCACGATCAGCGGCGACGAATGCTCCGCGTACTTTCCCGGTGGCTCGGCGCAGTACCACATCAACGCCGCGGTGGCGTGGGCGATCCGCCTCTATGTCGACGCCAGCGGCGACCGGGCATTCCTGCTCGAAGGCGGCGCCGAGATGATCTTCGAGACGGCGCGGATCTGGCTGCAGATCGGCCATTTCAATCCGCGCCGCGGCGGCGCGTTCTGCATTCACGAGGTCACCGGCCCCGACGAGTACTCCGCCCTGGTCGACAACAACCATTACACCAACTGCATGGCGCAGCGGCACCTGCGCGACGCCGTCGCCACCGCCGAGTGGATGGCGCTGAGCCACCCGACCGAGTACGCCGCGCTGGCCACCCGCATCGGCCTCGATGCCGACGAGCCGGCACAGTGGCGGGCCGCGGCGCGGGCGATGTACCTCCCGGTGGACGCCGCGCTGGGCATCTTCCCGCAAGGCGACGGCTTCCTCGACAAGCCGCGGCTGCCGGCGGAACTGGCCACCACGGCGGACAGGCGCCCGCTGCTGCTGCGCATGCATCCGCTCGGCATCTACCGGCACCAGGTGTGCAAGCAGGCCGACACGCTGCTGGCCCTGATGCTGGCCGGCGAACAGGTCGACACGGCCGCCAAGCGGCGCAACTTCGACTACTACGAAGCCATCACCGTGCACGACTCCACCCTGTCCGCCTCCACCTTCGCGGTGATCGCCGCCGAGGTGGGCCATGCCGGCAAGGCGTACCGCTATTTCCTCGACACCTTGCGCGTGGATCTGGACGACCTGCACGGCAACGCCGCGCACGGCCTGCACATGGCCGCGATGGCCGGCAGCTGGCTGGCGCTGACCTGGGGCTTCGGCGGCCTGCGCGTGCACGACGGCCTGCCGGCACTGTCGCCGCGGTTGCCGGCGACCTGGCAGGGTTACCGTTTCGGCCTGCGCTGGCACGATGCGCACCTGCGCGTGGAAGTCGATGGCGACGGCGCACACTACACACTCACCGCAGGCGAGGCGATCACCTTCCTGCACGACGGCACGCCGCAACGCCTGCGCGCCGGCCAGTCGCTGCAGCTGCCCTGCACGGGATTCGCGGCGATGCCGACGGTGCCGAAGGCCGTGGTGTTCGACCTCGACGGCGTGCTCGCCGACACCGCGGTGCTGCACCGCGCCGCCTGGCAGCAACTGGCCGACGAGATCGGCGTGCCGCTCGACGAGGCCACCGCCGCGCGCATGAAGGGCGTGGACCGACGCGGTTCGCTGGACATCCTGCTGGAACGCGCGCCGCGCGCGTACGGCGAGGCGGAGAAGGAAACGCTGGCCGCGCGCAAGAACGCGCACTACGTCGAACTGATCGGCCGGCTCGGTCCGCAGGATCTGCTTCCCGGCGCGCGCGCCGCGGTGGAGTCCGTGCGCCGCGCCGGGTTGAAGACCGCGCTGGCCTCGGCCAGCCGCAATGCGCCGCAGCTGCTCGACCGGCTCGGCATCGCCACGCTGTTCGACTACGTGGTCGACGCCAACCGCATCGCCCGCTCCAAGCCCGACCCGGAGATCTTCCTGGCGGCGGCGCGCGGGCTAGGCCTGGCGGCGCAGGACTGCCTCGGCGTGGAGGACGCCGCGGCGGGTATTGCCGCCCTGCAGGCGGCGGGCATGGCGGCGGTCGGCATCGGCCACGCCCAGGAGCTGGACAAGGCGGACGTGCTGTTGCCGGACATTGCCGCGTTCGACATCAGCCGATTCATCGCATGAGCGGCCGTTCCGCGCAGCCGGCACGAGCTGTGCGGCCAAAACAATCCAATCCAACTGGTGGGGAGTGACGGAAATGAAGACCAAGCAGCTGTCCAGATTGAGCCTTCCGGTGGCCATCGCCGCCATCCTGTTCTGCGGCGCCACGATGGCCCAGGACACCACGCCGGCGCAGGGTGCGCAGGCACCGACCACGCAACGTTCGGCCCAGCAGAAAAAAGCCGAGCTCGCCCAGGCCAAGACCCTGGAACAGGTCGTGGTGACGGGCAACACCGCGGCCGGCGGCCTGAGGAAGATCGACACCAGCTACTCGGTCACCACCGCCACCGCCGAACAGATCAGGCAGTCCAACCCCAAGAGCACCGCGGACCTGCTGAAGATCGCACCCGGCCTGTGGCCGGAGTCCACCGGCGGCCAGACCGGCGCCAACATCGAGATCGCCGGCTTTCCCGGCGGCGGCGACGCGCCGTTCAACACGGTGCAGCTGATGGGCTCGCCCCTGTACGGCATGCCGACCCTGTCGTTCTTCGAGCAGACCTCGATCTTCCGCCTCGACGACACCATCGACCGCGTCGAGATCCTGCAGGGCGGCCCCTCGGTGGTGTTCGCGGACGGCCAGATCGGCGCCACCGAGAACTTCATCCTCAAACAGGGCACCGAGGTGCCGTCCGGCAGCATCGGCGTCACCTACGGCTCGGAAAACCTGAAGCGCGTCGACGGCTTCCTCGGCTTCCCGATCGCCGAGAACTGGTACGGCAGCATCGGCGGCTTCTATCGCGACTCCGACGGCGTGCGCGATCCGCAGTTTTCGGCAGACAAGGGCGGCCAGCTCACCGCCACGCTGACCCACGACTCCGACAACGGCTCGATGATGTTCTACGCGCGTGCGTTGAACGACAAGAACCAGTTCATCACGCCGATCCCGCTGATCCAGAACGGCACCGACAACTTCAGTGCCTACCCGGGCTTCGACCCGCTCAAGGATACCTACAACAGCAAGTACATCCAGCACGTGTTCCTGGCCGGCTATCCGGGTGGCGGCACCAACGCCGACCTCGCCAACGGCCGCGGCGCGAAGATGAATTTCTTCGGCGGCAATTTCGACTACGACCTCGGCAACGGCTGGTCGATCAGCGACAAGTTCCTGATCGACGCCGGCGACGTCGACACCAACGCGCTGTTCTCCGGCTCCAACCCGGCCTCGCTGACCGACGAGCTGTACAACACGCCGACCAGCCAGGGCGGCCTGGGCCTGCCGGCAGGCACGGCCACGGCGACCTACGCCGGCCCGGGCGGCGGCGGCACGGTCGACCCGAACCAGAGCGTGATCCACCAGGGTTGGTGGTACATCCACAAGCACCTGAAGAACGTCAACAACGACTTCCGCCTGAGCAAGGAGATCTTCGACGGCAACACGCTCACGGCGGGCCTGTACCTGGCGCACTACACCATGAACGACAAGTGGGCGCTGGGCAACCAGATGCTGATGACCAACACGCCGAACGCGCGACCGATCGCGGTGAGCTACACCGATGGCGGCCAGACCTACAACGTCACCGACAGCCAGGGCTTCCTCGACAACGGCGGTTTCAATATCGCCCAGCACGGCACCGCCACCAACAAGGCGTTCTACCTCTCCGACCGGTGGCGCATCGGCAAGTGGCTGCTCGACGCGTCGGCCCGGCTGGAAAACCAGGATGCCACCAACAATGTGTGCAACCTCGGCAACGTCGACCTCGATAGCAACCCGTTGACGCTGTACAACAACGCCGTGCCGGTCTGCGACGGCTCGTTCGCCCGCACCAACTACGACAAGACCCACACCTCGTGGACGGTCGGCGCGAACTACGAGCTGGCCGACAACATGAGCGTCTACGTGCGCGCCAACAAGGGCGTGCACTTCGGTGATTTCGACAACGCGATCCGCGGCTTCACCACCGGCAACACCGCGCCGCTGCAGAAGATCCAGAACTTCGAGGCGGGCTTCAAGTACCAGTCGGATCTGGTGTACGCCGACATCAGCGTCTACCACAAGCAGTTCAACGGCCTCACCTTCCAGCCCACCGACGGTGCCGGCGTACCGGTTGGCGGCCCGCAGCTCTACGGTTCGGATTCCAAGGGCATCAACATCGCCGGCGCGCTCACGCCGGTCGAGAACCTGAAGCTGTCACTGGTGGCGAACTATCTGGACGGCCACTACACGCACAACAACTCGTGTTTCATCTTCACCAACGTGGTCACCGGCGTCACCGGCTGCGCGCCGATCAATGGCAAGCAGTTGCAGCGGCAACCGAAGTTCCGCTACATGTTCACCCCGAGCTACCGGATTCCGTTCGCGTCGGGCGACATCACGGCCTTCGTGACCTATACCCGCGTCGGTCCGCATACCCAGGACCAGTCCGGCCTGCAGCAACTGGGCAGTTACCACACGCTCGACTTCGGCGTGATCGCGAACATCGAGCAGAACTGGCAGTTGCGCCTGCAGGGCACCAACATCACCAACGAGCTGGGCCTGACCGAGAGCAATTCGCGCATCTTCGGCACCGCCGTTTCCGGCGGCGTGATCCTGGCCCGACCGCTGGAAGGCCGCGAGGTGAACATGACGGTGAAGTACCTGTTCTGAGCCTGGGACGGCTGCGGGGCGCGCGATCCGGATCGAACCCTCCCTTGTGATCCGGATCGCGTCTTTTCGCCAGACCTGCACACCACGACACCGGGGGTGACATGAACCGAATCCGCATGATCGTCGCGCTGGCGCTGATCTACATGATCTTCGCGATCCTGCTCAACAGCGTCGGCACGGTGATCCTGCAGTCGATCGCCACCTTCGGCATCGACAAGCCGGCGGCCAGCGCACTGGAACGCTACAAGGATCTGACCATCGCGTTCACCTCCTTCCTGGTCGCCTCGTTCCTGCCGATGTTCGGCTACCGGCGCTCCATGATGCTGGCGCTGGCGATCGTCGGCGCCGCCTGCGTGATGATGCCGCTCTACCCCGGTTTCCCGACCACGCGGCTGCTGTTCGCCTGCGTGGGTTTCTCCTTTGCGCTGACCAAGGTCGCGGTGTACTCCTCGATCGGCCTGCTCACTGCCGACAAGATCGCGCACTCGCGCCTGACCAACACCATCGAGGGCCTGTTCATGGTCGGCGTGCTGGCCGGCAACTGGGTCTTCAGCGCCTTCATCGACCCGGCCAACCCGGGCGACCCGGCGTGGTTCAACGTGTACTGGCTGCTGGCCGGTGTCTGCGTGCTGGTGATCGCGCTGCTGGCCACCAGCCGGATGGACGAAAGCGCCGCGCACGCGCACGGCCACAACAACTCCTTTCTCGACGCGATCATGGAGATGCTGCGCCTGTTCGTGCGCCCGCTGGTCTACGTGTTCCTCGCCTCGGCCTTCCTCTACGTGCTGATCGAGCAGAGCTTCGGCACCTGGCTGCCCACCTTCAACAACGAGATCCTGAAACTGCCGAACGCCATGAGCATCCAGTTCGCTAGCATCCTCGCCGGGATGACCGCGCTGGGGCGCCTCCTGGCCGGCTACGTGCTGAAGCGGGTGCGCTGGTACGCGCTGCTCAACGTGTGCGTGATCGGCATGGGCGTGCTGGTGGTCGTGGTGCTGCCGCTGGCGCGCGGCGTGATGGCGCGGCCGGACGTGGGCTGGTTCGACGCGCCGCTGGCGGCGTACCTGATCCCGCTGCTCGGCCTGCTGATGGCGCCGATCTACCCGGTGATCAACTCGGTGGCGCTGAGCTCGCTGCCCAAGCCGATGCACGCGGCGATGACCGGGCTGATCGTGGTGTTCTCCGCGCTCGGCGGCACGCTCGGCTCGTACATCACCGCGCGGGTGTTTGCCAGCGTCGGCGGCATCAACGCGTTCTATTTCTCGCTGCTGCCGATGAGCCTGATCCTGCTCACCCTGTTCCTGTTCAAGCGCGAGACCGACCGCGCCGGCATCGACGCACCGCCGGCGATCGGACTTGCCGCCAAGTAGCCCGCCACCAGGAGCGACCATGAAGCCACGCCACGCCACCCTCGCCGGCCTGTTCCTGTTCGCCGCCACGCTCGCCGCACCGGCGCCCGCCGCCACCGACCCGAGTTTCCTGCTCACCGGCACCGCGGCGAACTTCGACAGCTACTTCCCCAGCTACCTGGCCAACGGCTATTTCTCCACCATGACCTCGGTGCGCGGTACCGAGCCCAACCGGGCGTACATGGTCGCGTTCATGGATTACAAGCCCGGCGACATCGCGCGCCCGGCCGCGATCCCGGGCTGGAGCGAGATCGACTACAACCCCGGCGGCGGCTGGCTCAACGCGACCCGGCTCGACCGCAAGATCTTCGCCGACTACGCGCAGACGCTGAACATGCACGACGGCACGCTGAGCACGCGCTACCGCTTCGACTACGCCAGCAAGTCCACCGACGTGCAGGTCACCACCTTCGTCAGCCAGGCGGCCAACCACCTGGCCGCGACGCGGCTGACCGTCACGCCGCAGTTCGACGGCAGCGTGCAGCTCACCTTCCCGATCCGCCTGTGGTCGGAGCACCAGCCGCGTTTCCCGATCGCCAGCCTGAGCGGCGAGGAGATGATCGACGCGGTGATCGCCAGCGGCCAGACCCTGCAGAACAAGCCGGTGCCGACCCCCGACCGCGCCGCGGTGTGGTATCCCGGCTACACCCGCGTGCTGGACGCGGACGGCGACACCAGCACGCTGACCGTGTGGCTCGACGGCCGCGCCGAGCATGGCCTTGGCATGGCCGAGGCTGCGGCGATCGAGCTGCCGGCCGGGCTGGACGTGGAAAGCGTGCAGCTGGAGAAAGGCCCGCACAAGTTGTCGCTGAACCTCACCGCACGGGTGCGCAAGGGCCACCGCTACGCCTTCACCAAGTACGTGGCGATCTCCCGCCAGGACTGGGGCGGCGACGCCCGCGCCGACGTGGCGCTGGCCACTGCCGCGCGCAGCAAGGGCTTCGCCGCGCTGCTCGCGGAACACCAGGCCGCCTGGCACACGCTGTGGCAATCGGACATCGTGATCGACGGCGCCCCGCAAGTGCAGCGCGCCGTGCATTCGGATCTGTACTACCTGCTCTCCAACACCACGGTGGGCACGGCGTGGCCGATGGGCGCCTGCGCGCTGACCCCGGGCTACGCCGGCCACGCCTTCTGGGACAGTGACTCCTGGGTGTTCCCCGCCCTGCTCCTGCTGCACCCCGAGCGGGCCAAGCCGATCGTGATGTTCCGCGCGCGCACCATGCAGCCGGCGCGCGAACGGGCGAAGCAGTACGGCGCCAAGGGCACGATGTACCCGTGGGAGGCCGATCCGGAGACCGGTCTCGACCACACCCCGCACTTCGCCTACGGCGTCTGGCGCGAGATCCACGTCAACGCCGACATCGCGATCGCGCAGTGGCAGTACTACCTGGCCAGCGGCGACCAGGCCTGGCTGAAGCGGTACGGCTGGCCGGTGATCCGCGAGATCGCGCAGTTCTGGACCAGCCGGGTCAGCTGGAACCAGGCGCACGACCGCTACGAGATCCACCACGTCACCTCCACCGACGAGGCCTACGACAACGTACCGAACGACACCTTCACCAACGCCGCCGCCACCAAGGCGCTGCGCATCGCGACGGCGGCGGCGAAGCTCGTCGGCGAGGCGCCCGATCCCCAATGGGCCACGATCGCCGCGAAGATGTACCTCCCGTTCGACACGCAACACCAGCGCCACCTCGACTTCGACCCCTCGGTGCCGCACGACAAGATCACCTGGATGGGCTCCTCGCTGATCTGGCTGATGTACCCGAACCTCGACCTGCCGATGTCGCCGCAGGTGCGCCGCAACGATTTCGACTTCCAGCTGGAGGCGTTGCGCACCCACGGCGACGACCCGAACGAGATGATGATGGTGATGCTCGCCGTGGGCGCGGCCGAACTGGGCGACGGCAAGGCCGCCGGCGACTGGATCGACCGCAACCTGGTCGGCTTCCTGAAGCCGCCGTTCAACGTGCGCACCGAGACCGTCGCCAACAACGCCGGCTATCTGCTGTCCAGCTCGGCCGGCTTCGTGCAGAGCTTCGTCTACGGCCTCAGCGGCCTGCGCATCGAGGATACCGGGCTGGTCCAGGCCTATGCGCCGGTGCTGCCGCCGGGCTGGAAATCGCTGACGCTCAAGCAGGTCTCCTTCCGCGGCCAGCGCCAGGACATCCGCATCGACCGCGGCGCCGACGGCAAGGTGCGGCTGACCCGGAACGCGCATCCTGATTAGCGCCCCCGCAGACGCACGAATCGCACCGGCCCCTCGCCTCGACGCTGCGCTTCTTCGACCGCCGGCCGGGGACCGCCGGCCGGGCCGCTGAGGAGGCTGCCGGTCTTTGCCCCGCGGGGCGGGGGCGGGTATTCTGCCGCGTACCCCCTGCCAACCGACACGCCATGAGCCTCCAGACCGTCCTGGTCATCGACGACGAACGCGACATTCGCGAGCTGCTCACCATCACCCTCGGGCGCATGGATCTGCAGGTCGAAGCCGTCGGTACCGTCGCCGACGCGCGCCGTGCGCTGAGCGAGAACAGCTACGACCTCTGCTTCACCGACATGCGTTTGCCCGACGGCAACGGCCAGGAAGTGATCGAGCTGATCGCCGAGACCTGCCCTGACACGCCGGTGGCGATGATCACCGCCTACGGCAACGTCGACGCGGCGGTCAACGCGCTCAAGGCGGGCGCCTTCGACTTCGTCTCCAAGCCGGTCGACATCCAGATGCTGCGCGGCCTGGTACGCACCGCGCTGCGGCTGGCCGAGGAGAAGCGAGAGGGCGGTGCCGCCGCCAAGGCCGGTGGCTCGGGCGACCGTCTGATCGGCAGCTCCCCGGCCATGGAGCAGGTGCGCGCCACGATCACCAAGCTGGCGCGCAACCAGGCGCCGGTCTACATCGCCGGCGAATCCGGCGTGGGCAAGGAGCTGGTGGCGCGGCTGATCCACGAGCAGGGCCCGCGCGCCAGCGGTCCGTTCGTGCCGGTCAACTGCGGCGCGATCCCGTCCGAGCTGATGGAAAGCGAATTCTTCGGCCACCGCAAGGGCAGTTTCACCGGCGCTGGCGCGGACAAGGAAGGCCTGTTCCAGGCCGCCCAGGGCGGCACGCTGTTCCTCGACGAGGTGGCCGAGCTGCCGCTGCACATGCAGGTCAAACTGCTGCGCGCGATCCAGGAAAAGGCGGTGCGCCCGATCGGCGGCCGCGACGAGATTCCGGTCGACGTGCGCATCCTCTCGGCCACCCACAAGAACCTCGGCCAGCTGGTCGAGCAGGGCCAGTTCCGCCAGGACCTGTTCTATCGCATCAACGTGATCGAACTGCGCGTGCCACCGCTGCGCGAGCGCCGCGGCGACGTGCCGCAGCTGGCCGCGTTCATCCTCAAGACACTGGCCGGCAAGAGCGGCCAGGAAGTGGGCCGGCTGTCGCCGGGCGCGCTCGAGTCACTGGAGAGCTACGATTTCCCCGGCAACGTGCGCGAGCTGGAGAACATCCTCGAACGCGCCATGGCGATGAGCGACGGCACCAGCATCGAGGCCTCCGACCTGATGCTGCCCCAGCGCGGCGCGCGTCCGGCGCCGACCGATGTCGCCGCCACCGCCACCGCCGGCGCTCCGGCTGCACCAGTTGTTGCGGCACCCAGCGCCGATGGCGGGCTGGACGACTACATCAGCAACATCGAGCGCACCGCCATCGTCAAGGCACTGGAAGAATCGCGCTACAACAAGACCGCCGCGGCACGCAAACTCGGCATCACCTTCCGTGCCCTGCGCTACAAGCTGAAGAAGCTCGGCATCGACTGAAAGCCCGGTCCAGCGCTTCCCCGTAGGAGCGCACCCAGTGCGCTCCTACGATCGGTGCGTAGGGCGGGCACTGCCCGCCGTTTTTTTCCACGCATGCTGCCGGGATTCGGCGGACGATGCCCGCCCTACCCGCAGTCGGCAGTATCGTCCAGCGCCTTGCGCACGGCACGCAGCAGGGCGGCGGTTTCAACCGGCTTGTCCACCAGCACCAGGTTGTCCAGCGGCGGCAGCTCCTGCAGGTCCGGTGGCGTGTCCGGGCGCGCCAGCAGCACCACGCCGCCCCGGTAACCCTGGTCGACCAGGGCCGCCAGCGTACGCACGCCGGTGAACAGGTTCATGTCCGCGTCCAGCAACACCAGATCGGGCAGGCCGCCGGCCTCGATCCACTGCAACGCGGCGGTGCCACTCTGGCTGGCGTGCGCCTGGTAGCCGTAGGCATCGAGCATGTCGGACAACAGCGACAGCTGGCCGGCCTCCTCCACCACCACCAGCACGCGTTCGGCGGCGCCTTCGAGGCTCTGCATGTCGTCCGGCGCAGCGGCGTCGGCCTCCAGCTCGTCCAGCGGGATGTAGAGGTCGAAGCGGGTGCCGTCGCCGGGTTTGCTGTCCACCCGCATCACGCCGCCGTGGCTGGCCACGATGCGCTTGCACGAGACCAGGCCCAGGCCGGTGCCGGCCTCCTTGGTGGTGAAGAACGGTTCGAACAGGTGCTCCAGCACGGCCTGGTCCATGCCCGGCCCGGAGTCGATCACGCTGATGCGCAGGTAGTGGCCGGCGCACGGCTCCTCCTCGGCCAGGAAGAAGTCCTCGGCCAGCCGCTGCTGGCTGGTCTCGATGCGCAGGTTGCCGCCATCGGGCATCGCCTGGATCGCATTGAGGCAGAGGTTGAGCAGGCACTGCTGCAGTTCGGTGTGGTTGCCCTCGAAAGCCAGCTCGGGGTCGTCGATGGCCAGATCCATCACCACCGAACGCGGCACGCTGCCCTGCATCAGCAGGCCGAACGCGCTCATCAGGGTGCCCACGCGCACGCGCTCGGCGCGGCGGGCACCGCGCGCGAAGGACAGCATCGAATGCACCATTTCCAGCCCGCGCTTGCCGCAATCGCGCACCAGGTTGCCCAGCCGCATCAGGCGCGGGTCGCCCTGATAGTCGCGCAGGCTGTCGCCGGCCAGCAGCAGCGGCTGCAGCAGGTTGCGCAGGTCGTGGCTGAGGCCGCCGGCGAGCATCGCCAGGCTCTCGAAACGCTGCGCGCGGATCAGGTCGGCCTCGGCGCGGCGGTTGGCCTTGCGCGCGTCCGCCTCGACCAGCGCGCGACGCACTGCGCTGGCCAGGCGCACGGGATTCTGCTTCAGGATGTAGTCGGTGGCGCCGTTGCGCAGCGCCTTGATCGCGGCCTCCTCACCCAGGGTCGCGGAGACGAAGATGAAAGGCAGGTCTTCGTCGTTCGCGCGCAGCAATTCGAGCGCGCGCTGCCCGGAGAAGCCGGGCACGCTGAGGTCGGACAGCACGATATGCGGATGGAACTCGTTCAGTGCGGCGAGGTAGCCGGCCTCGTCGTCGACCAGCCGCGCTTCGTGCGGGATACCGTCGGCGTCCAGTTCGGCCAGCACCAGCTCGGCATCGAGCTCGCTGTCCTCCACTTGCAACACCCGTATCGTCGGCATCGACTTGACCTGACGGTTGGGCATGGTGTTCTCCATCACTGGCCGTGCGGCCGCCGTTGTCGACGCCGCGGGCGACCGCCCGGGCGCATCCACTCATCCATCAACCCGCGTCGGGCGCCTCGTTCAGCACCGCCCAGAACCGCCCCAGCGTGCGCACGGCCTCGAAGAACTGGTCCACGTCCACCGGCTTGATCACGTAGGCGTTGGCGCCGAGGTCCCAGCTGCGGGCCAGGTCGCTCTCCTCGTGCGAGGAGGACAGGATCACCACCGGGACCCGCCGCAGTTGCTCATCGTGGCGCATGCGGGTGAGCACTTCCAGGCCATCCATGCGCGGCATCTTGATGTCCAGCAGCACCACCGCCGGATCGCCCGGTTCGCGCCCGGCCCAGGCGCCGGTGCAACGCAGGTAGTCCAGGCATTCCACGCCGTCCTCGACGTGCACCACCGGATTGGCCAGGTGGGCCTCCGCCAGCGCGTCCATCGCCATCTCGGCGTCCGCCAGGCTGTCCTCGACCAGCAGCACGGTGCGCAGTTCTTTCTTGTTCATGCCGCCGACTCTCCGTCTTGCGCCCCGGCCACGTCGGTGGCCGGCAGCGAGAAGTGGAACGTGGCGCCCTGGTCCGGCGCGGCCTGGGCCCAGACCTTGCCGCCATGGCGCGTGATGATGCGCCGCACGTTGGCCAGGCCGATGCCGTTGCCCGGGAAATCCGAGGCGCGATGCAGGCGCTGGAACACGCCGAACAGCTTGTCTGCATACTGCATGTCGAAGCCGGCGCCGTTGTCCGCCACGGCAAACTCGTAATCACCCCGGTTGCTGCGCCCGGCGCTGACCTCGATGCGCGCCACCTCGCAACGCCCGGTGTACTTCACGGCGTTGCCGAGCAGGTTCTGCCACACCGTGCGCAACATGTTGGCGTCGCCGATGACCATCGGCAAGGGCCCGATCGTCCACACGATGCGCCGGCCCTCCGCCGACGATTCGGCCAGCGCCCGCGCCTCCTCCACCAGCGACTGCATGTCCACCGCCTGCAACCGCAACGGGCCGCGGCCCAGGCGCGAGAACACCAGCAGGTCGTCGATCAGCAGCGCCATGCGCTGGGCAGCGCTTTCGATCACGCCGATGTAGTGGCTGGCCTTGTCGTCGAGCTGCCCGGCCAGATGGTGCTCCAGCTTGCGCACGAAGCCCGCCACGTGGCGCAGCGGTGCACGCAGGTCGTGCGAGACGGAGTAGCTGAACGCCTCCAGCTCGCGGTTGATGTCGGAGATCTGGTCGATCTTGCCCTCGAGCTGGCGATTGAGCTCGATCACCTTCTCCTCGGTCAGCGCACGCACGGTGACGTCGCTCACCGTGAGCAACAGCGCCGGCTCGTCGGTGAGATCCTGCTGCAGCCGTCGCGCGTTGACCACGATATGGCGCTGCTCGCCGTCGGCGGTGCGCTGCACCATGTCGTAGTCCCACAGCTCGCGATCGCTCAGCAGCACGTCGCGGAAGCGCTGCAGCAGGGCACTGTCGTTCCACACGCCGCCGCCGATCTCGACGAGCGTGCGCGACGGTTGCTGCGGGTCCTCGCCGTAGAGGTCGCCGAAGGCATTGTTCAGCAGCAGGCTGTTGAGGTTCGCGTCGAACAGCGCGATCGGCTCGCGCACGGATTGCAGGATCAGCCGCGAGCGCAGCACCGCGCGGCCCTCGCGCGTCTCGGCCCGGCGCCGCTGGCGAATCTGCCGTTCCGAGGCGATCACGATGATCGCCAGCAGCACCAGCTGCGCCAGCGCGGTGATGCCCTGCACCAGCTGGCCGTTGAACTCCCGATGCTCGGCGGCCTGCTGGCGCGCTTCCAGCAACTGGTTCTCGTTGGCGACGATGTCGTCGATCTTGGCGGCGAACGGAAACAGCTCGGCGGCCTCGCCCATGGCTTGCCCGGCGCGGCCCACGTCACCGCGCCGCTGCAGTTCGCGCGCACGAGTCATCAGGGTGAGGCGGCCGGTGACGCTGTTTTCCAGCGCGCCGATCAAGGCCTGCTGGGCCGGGTTGTCGCTGGTCATCGCGCGCAGTCGCTGCAGCAGTTGCGGCACCTGCGCCGCGGCGCTCTCGGCCTCGGCGCGCGTTTCGGCGCCGACGTCGCCGACCAGCATGCGGTAGGTCGCCGCCTCGCTGCTGCGGATCAGGTAGGCGACGCGATAGGCGACCGAACGCACCTCGGTGGAGTGGGTGACCCAGCTGTTCGCCAGCAGGGTGTCGCGCGTATTCAGCCGCGTCACCAGGTACGGCAGGCCGACGATGATCAGCATGGCCGACAGCAGTCCGGCGACCCGCCAACTCATGAAGATGCGGAAATTCATTCGATCCAGCCCTCCGCGACCGCCGGCATCAACGACCGCTCCATTCTGGCACGACCCGGCGAATCATCATCCCTGCGGCGGGGCGCCCACGCCCCGGTGGCGGTCGGGCGTGGCCTGCATGCGGAAGTGCAGCTCGCCACCGGCGAGGATCTGCGCGTGATGCAGGAAAGGTGCGGCCAGCGGCTTGCCGTTGAGCGTGACCTCACCGACGTAAGGGTGCGCGTCATCCAGCGGCGCCGCGCTGACGGTGAAGCCCTTGCCGTCGGTCAGGTGCAGCGTGGCGCGCCCGACGAATGGCCGTCCGATCGCGTAGACGTCGCTGGCCGGCGTCACCGGGTAGAAGCCCAGCGCGGTGAACACGTACCAGGCCGACATCTGGCCCAGGTCGTCGTTGCCGGAGAGCCCGTCCGGGCGCGCGGCGTACTGGCTGTCCATGATCTGCTTCAGGCGCTCCTGCGTCTTCCACGGCGCGCCGGCGTAGTCGTAGAGATAGGCGATGTGGTGGCTGGGCTCGTTGCCGTGGGCGTACCAGCCGATCAGGCCGGTGATGTCCTCCACGTGCTTGAAGTGCGCCGGGTCGACCCTGGCGTCGAACAGCGCGTCCAGTTTCGCCACGAACTTCGCGGCGCCGCCCATCGCCTCGATCAGGCCCGGCACGTCCTGCGGCACATACCACGAATACTGCCAGGCGTTGCCTTCGGTGAAGTCGCTGCCGTAGCCGGCGGCCGTGGGATCGAACGGTTCGCGGAACTTGCCGTCGGCGAGCCGCGCGCGCATGAAGCCGGTCTGAGGGTTCCACGCGTTCTTCCAGTTGCCGGCGCGCTTGCCGAAGGTGGCGGCAAGGTCGGTCTTGCCCATCGCCTTCGCCATCTGCGCCAGCGACCAGTCGTCGTAGGCGTATTCGAGCGTCTTGGAAGCGCCCTCGGGCTCCTTGTCGATCGGCACGTAGCCGAGCTTCATGTAGTCGGCGAGATCTCCGTAGGGCGCGTAGGTGGCGCTGGCGACCATGGCCTGCAACGCCTTGTCGGCATCGAAGCCGCGCACGCCCTTGATGTAGGCATCGGCGATCACCGGCACGGCGTGGTAGCCGATCATGCACCAGGTCTCCAGGCCCTGGTAGGCCCACACCGGCAGGATGCCGAACGGGCTGGCCTCGCGCGCGGCGATCAGCGAGCGGATGAAGTCGGTGCTGCGTTCGGGATTGAGCAGCACCATCAGCGGCTGCTGCGCGCGGTAGACGTCCCACAGCGACCAGGTCGAGTAGAACTCGTAGCCGTCCGCCTTGTGCACGGCGTGGTCGGGACCGCGATATTCGCCGTTGACGTCCATGCTCAGCGTGGGCGAAAGCATGGCGTGGTACAGCGCGGTGTAGAACTGCCTGCGCACGGTCGCCGGCGCGTCGACGTCGACCACCGCCAGCGCCCGGTCCCACGCGGCCTTCGCCTGCGCGCGGCGGGCGTCGAAATCCCAGCCCTTGCCGTCGGCATCGAGGTTGGCCACCGCGTTGGCGGCGCTGACCGGCGAGATCGCCACCTTCACCTCCAGCGGCTGCTTCAGCGCACCGAAGTCGAACACGCCGACCAGCGCGCGGCCGTTCTGCGCGTCGTGATCGAGCGGCTGGTTGCCGGGGCCCTTGAAGCCCTTGTAGAGGATGTCGTTCTCGCGGTCATACAGCGTGCGCGAGGTCATCGGCTGGTTGAAGCGCAGGGCGAAGCACAGCTCACGTCCCGGCGCCCAGCCGCGGGTGGTGCGGCAGCCGCTGACGGTGCCGTCGTCGGCCACCTGCAGCTTCGACCACAGCACCTTGCCGGGGTAGTCGTAGATGCTCGGGCGCAGGTCGAGCAGCAGGTGTGCCGGCTTGTCCTTCGGGAAGGTGTAGCGGTGCCAGCCCACGCGGCGCCCGGCGGTGAGTTCGGCGCGGATGCCGTAGTCGCTCAGCGTCACCGCGTAATAGCCGGCCTGCACCACCTCACTGGCGTGCGAGAAGCGCGAGCGGTAGCCGCTGCCCGGTTGGGCGGGATCGCCCGGTTCGAGTTTCACCTCGCCGGCGATCGGCATCACCAGCACGTCGCCCAGGTCCGAATGGCCGGAGCCGGAGAAGTGCGTGTGCGAGAAACCCATGATGCTGCTGTCGTCGTACCGGTAGCCGGCGGCCCACTTGTAGGCGTGCTTGAAGTCCGGCATCGCGGTATCGGGCGAGAGCTGGATCATGCCGAACGGCACGGTCGCGCCGGGGAAGGTGTGGCCGTCGCCGCCGGTGCCGATGCGCGGATCGACATCGCCCGCGTGGCCGCCCGCGGCCATCAGCGGGGAACAGGCGGCACAGGCCAGCAGGGCGAGCATCAGCGTGGTGCGACGGGTCATGGCAATCTCGGGGGAGGCGGGCAAGCGGGCAAAGTAACATCCCGCGAAGACATGTTGCAGCGCGTGACCGGTGCGAGCGTGGAAACGGTTACATTGGCGCGGTTGCCCGCCCGTCAGGCGACACGCACCCGACTGTCTCCTGCACCGGAATCGCCATGGCCCATGCCGCTACGCCCCTTCCCGTCCGCTCCGCGCCGGATCACGGCGCCCCCCGGGAGCCCTACACCAGCAGCTGGCTGGCGCTGGGCGTGCTCACCACGATCTTCTTCATGTGGGGCTTCCTGACCTGCCTCAACGACATCCTGATCCCGCACCTGAAGTCGATCTTCCAGCTCAACTACGCCCAGGCGATCCTGGTGCAGTTCACCTTTTTCGGCGCGTATTTCCTGATGGGCATGCCGGCCGGGCGCATGGTCGCGGCACTCGGCTACAAGAAGGGCATCGTGGCCGGGCTGGCGATCGCCGGCATCGGCGCGCTGGGCTTCTGGCCGGCCGCGGCGCTGCATCTTTACTCCGCCTTTCTCGGCGCGCTGTTCGTGCTGGCCACCGGCATCACCGTGCTGCAGGTGGCCGCCAATCCGTACGTGGCCCTGCTCGGCCCGGAGAAGACCAGCTCCAGCCGCCTGACCCTGGCGCAGGCGCTGAACTCGCTGGGCACCACGCTGGCGCCGCTGTTCGGCGGCCTGCTGATCCTCTCCAACGTGGTCAAGAGCCCGGACGAACTCGCCGCGCTGGAACCGGCGCAACGCCTGCTCTACGACACCCAGCAGGCGCAGGCGGTGCAGTTCCCGTACATCGGGCTGGCGGTGGTGCTGTTCCTGCTGGCGCTGTTCGTGTGGATGTTCCGGCTGCCGGCCCTGACCGAGTCCACCGACAAGGACGACCACGCCCGCCACGGCTTCGCCGACGTGCTGCGCCATCCGCACGTGCTGTTCGGCGTGCTGGGCATCTTCTTCTACGTCGGCGCCGAGGTGTCGATCGGCAGCTTCATGGTCAACTACCTGTCGATGCCCGACATCGGCCACATGAGCGAGCAGGAGGCGGCGAAGTACGTCTCGTGGTACTGGGGCGGCGCCATGCTCGGCCGCTTCGTCGGCTCGGCCTTGATGGCCCGGATCTCGCCGCGCAAGTTGCTGGCCGCGTTCGCCGCGATCAACGCGCTGCTGGTGCTGACCACCATGCTGAGCACCGGCACCACGGCGATGTACAGCATCATCGCGATCGGCCTGTTCAACTCGATCATGTTCCCGACCATCTTCGCGCTCGGCATCGAGCGGCTGGGGCCGATGACCAGCAAGGCGTCGAGCCTGCTGATCATGGCCATCGTCGGCGGCGCGGTCATTCCGCAACTGCAGGGCGTGCTGGCCGATCACATCGGCCTGCAGCACGCGTTCGTGCTGCCGCTGCTGTGCTACCTGTACATCGTGTTCTACGGCGTCAGCGGCTCGAAGATCCGCAGCAGTGTCGACTGAGCTCGCTCCACCCCGCCCGATCCTCTGCTTCGGCGAGGCGCTGATCGACCTGCATGCCAGCGGCCTCGACGCGCACGGTTTCGCCGCGAGCTTCGTTCCGTTCGCCGGTGGCGCGCCGGCGAACGTGGCGGTGGCGGTGGCGCGCCTGGGCGGCAACGCGCGCTTTGCCGGCATGCTGTCCACCGACCGCTTCGGCGATTTCCTGCTGGCCGACCTGCAACGCGCCGGCGTGGGCACCGCGGACGTGCTGCGCACGGCCGACGCGCCCACCGCACTCGCGCTGGTCACGCTGGATGCGGCGGGCGAGCGCAGCTTCATCTTCCACCGCGAGCGCACCGCCGACCTGCAATTCCGTGCCGTCGATTTCCGCGCCGGCGCGTTCGACGACGTGGCCGTGTTCCACGTGTGCTCCAACTGCCTGACCGAGCCGGCCATTGCCGACGCCACCCGTGAAGGCATGCAGCGCGCGCACGGCGCCGGCGCGCTGGTCAGCATGGATCTCAACCTGCGCCCGGCACTGTGGCCGGCCGGCGTCGATCCGCTGCCGCGGGTGTGGCCCGCGCTGCACCTGGCCGACGTGGTGAAACTCTCGGCCGAGGAATTCGCCTGGCTCGCGCAGGATGGCGAGGAGGCAGCGCTGGACCGCCTGTGGCGCGGCCGCGCCCGGCTGCTGGTGGTCACCGACGGCGCGCGGCCCATGCGCTGGTTCCATCCCGATGCCGAAGGGGAATTGCCAGGCTACGCGGTGACGGTGGTCGACAGCACCGCCGCGGGCGACGCCTTCGTCGGCGGCCTGCTGTGCCGCCTGGCCGAACTCGATGCCACGTCCGACCGGCTCGACCACCTGGTGAGCCAGTTGCCGCGCCTGCACGCGATGCTGCGCTTCGCCGCCGCCTGCGGCGCGCTCACGGTCACCCGCCAGGGCTCGTTCGCCGCCATGCCCAGTGACGCCGAGGTGCTCGACTTCATGGAGAAGCAGGCATGACTGCCGCCCCCGATTTCCGCTCGCCCGACTTCCTGCGCAGCCACATCGCGCAGACGATGGCGTTCTACCACCCTCGCGCGATCGATCCGGCCGGCGGCTTCTTCCACTATTTCAAGGACGACGGCACGATCTACGACCGCAGCCATCGCCACCTGGTCAGCAGCACGCGCTTCGTCTTCAACTACGCGATGGCATGGCTGGCCTTCGGCAATCCCGAATACCTGGAGGCCACGCGGCACGGCCTGCGCTACCTGCGCGAGGTCCATCGCAACCGCGCCAACGGCGGCTACCACTGGACCATCCGCGACAGCCGGCCGGAAGACAGTTCCAACCAGGCCTACGGCGTCGCCTTCGTGCTGCTGGCCTACGCCACCGCGCTGAAGGCCGGCATCGACGACGCCCGCGGCTGGATGGACGAAACCTGGGACCTGCTCGAACAGCGCTACTGGGAGGCCGACGCGCGGCTGTACCGCGACGAGGCCGATGCCGACTGGCATTTCAGCGACTACCGCGGCCAGAACGCCAACATGCACATGTGCGAGGCAATGCTCGCCGCGTACCAAGCCACCCACGAACCGCGCTACCTCGACCGCGCGTTCACCCTCGCCGACCGCATGACCCGCGACCAGGCCGCCAAGGCCGGCGGCCTGGTCTGGGAGCACTACGACCGCCACTGGAATATCGACCCGGATTTCAACCGGGACGATCCGAAGAACCTGTTCAAGCCCTGGGGCTTCCAGCCCGGCCACCAGACCGAATGGGCCAAGCTGCTGCTGATCATGGAGCCGCTGCTGGCCGCACGCGGCACGCCGCAGGACTGGCTGCTGCCGCGCGCGAAGGAACTGTTCGACCGCGCCCTGGCCCATGCGTGGGACGATGAACACGGCGGCATCTGCTACGGCTTCGCACCGGATGGCAGCATCTGCGACGGCGAAAAATATTTCTGGGTGCAGGCCGAATCGCTGGCCGCCGCCGCCCTGCTGCACGCGCGCACCGGCGAGGCGGTCCATGACGACTGGTACAGGCGCCTGTGGAGCTACGCGTGGGAGCATTTCGTGGATCACCGGCACGGCGCCTGGTACCGCATCCTCTCCCCGGACAACCGCAAGATCAGCGACGAAAAGAGCCCGGCCGGCAAGACCGACTATCACACCATGGGCGCATGTCACGAACTGCTGGCGCTGCGTCGTCGCAGCGGACCGACCCCATCCCCCTCCCAAGGCCGCGCATGAACAAGTTCACCTGCACCCTCGCCGCCACGCTCGCCGCCCTGCTGGCGCTGCCGGCCCTCGCCGCCGACCACGCGCACGCCACGTACGACCCGCTGCAGACCTTCGCGCCCTATACCTACCCGCAGCCGGCCAACGCCATGCGCGATGCCAGCGGCAGGCCCGGCCCGGCGTTCTGGCAGAACCGCGCCGATTACCGCATCGAGGCGACGCTGGAGCCGTCGACGCGCAAGCTCAGCGGCAGCGAAGTGATCACCTACACCAACCACAGCCCCGACACGCTGGACGTGCTGTGGCTGCAGGTCGAACAGAACCGCTATCGCAAGGACGCCCGCGGCGCGTTCGGCGGCGGCAAGTTCCCCACCGAGTTCACCAGCGGCGAGCACATCCGCTCGGTCGAGGTGGAGGACGCCGGCGGCCACCGGCGGAAGGCGCACTGGGTCGTCAGCGACACCCGCATGCAGGTCACCCTGCCCACCGCGCTCAAGGGCCACGGCGGCCGGCTCAAGCTGCACGTCAGCTGGGATTACACCGTGCCCGGCGAGTTCGGCGGGCGCACCGACGTCAACGCGAACCGGCAGGGCGACATCTTCGAGATGGCGCAGTGGTATCCGCGCATGGCCGTCTATGACGACCTGCGCGGCTGGGACACCCAGCCCTACCTCAACAGCGAGTTCTACCTCGAATACGGCGACTTCGACTATCGCGTCACCGTGCCCTCGGACATGCTCGTGGTCGGCTCCGGCGAACTGCTCAACCCGCAGGACGTGCTGACCGCCACCGAGCGCAAGCGCCTCGACCAGGCCCGCCACAGCGACGCCACCGTGACGATCCGCAGCGCTGCCGAAGTCGGCGACCCGGCCAGCCGCCCGAAACAGGGCGGCACGCTGACCTGGCACTTCGCCATGAAGAACAGCCGCGACGTGGCCTTCGGCGCCTCCACGGCGTACATCTGGGATGCCGCGCGCATCAACCTGCCCGACGGCAAGACCGCGCTGGCGATGTCGGCCTACCCGGTGGAAAGCGCCGGCGACAAGGCCTGGGGCGTGGCCACGCAGGATCTGAAGCAGTCGGTCGAGTTCTTCTCGCGCACCTACTCACCGTACCCGTATCCGGTCGCCATCAACGAAGCCGGCACCGCCGGCGGTATGGAATACCCGGGCATCACCTTCGACCACAAGAAGGCCGCCGGCGCCGTCCTGCGCATGCTGATCGCGCACGAAATCGGCCACACCTGGTTCCCGATGGTGGTGGGCAGCAACGAGCGGCGCGATGCGTGGATGGACGAAGGCTTCAACACCTTCGTCGACGTGTACGAGGCCGAGGCCTTCGACGGCGGCAAGTACGCGCCCAAGCGCGACAGCGAATACGCCCCCGGCAAGGGCGCCCCGGCCGAGCAGATCGCCGCCATCCTGAAGGATGCCGCCGCGCCGCCGCCGATGACCCTGGCCGACGCGATCCCGGAGAAATACCGTCACCCGATCACCTACTTCAAGGCCGCCTTCGGCCTGGTGCTGCTGCGCGAGGAGATCATCGGCCCGGAACGCTTCGACCCCGCCTTCCGTCGCTACATCGCCACCTGGTCCTACAAACACCCCAGCCCGTCCGACTTCTTCCGCTTCATGGAAAGCGACACCGGCGGAGACCTGGGCTGGTTCTGGCGCGGCTGGTACGAGCACAACTGGCAGTTCGACATGGCCGTGCAGAAAGCCGCCTACACCAACGGCGACTACCACAAGGGCGTCGACATCACGGTGGCCAACCTCGACCAGTTGGTGCTGCCCGCCACGCTGCAACTCGTCTACGACGACGGCAGCAAGCAGGACGTGCGCGTACCGTGGGAAACCTGGATGCAGCACCGCAGCTACGCGATCCACGTCGACGGCACGCGCAAGCTGAAATCCGCCACGCTCGACCCGGCGTTGGCGCTGCCCGACAGCGATCGCGGCAACAACAGCTTCGCGATGCCGTGAGCGGAACCATGGTGTCGGGGACAGCTTTCCTGTGGCGGGTGGCCACGAATTGTTCCTGACACCTTTTCTTTGAATTGTCCCTGACACCTTTTTTCTCGTGGATGATCCGCCGGAGCTCTTCGGGCCTGGATTCTGCTAAGAGAGAGGGAAGGTACATGTGGACTCCCGGGCAGACCGTGCGGTCGTTCAGTTGAGCGGATGCGCAAGAAGCAGCAACGCCAGCGAAATCATGAATACAGCGACGAGGGCGTCGAGCGCTCGCCAAGCCATCGGATTGCGAAAGACCGGCAGCAGAAGGCGCGAGCCATAGCCGAGCGTGGAAAACCAGGTCACGCTGGCAATGCATGCACCGACCGCAAACGCCCACTGAGTGCCGCCGGGATACCGGGTGGACAGGCTGCCCAGCAGGATCATGGTATCCAGGTACACATGCGGGTTGAGGAAGGTGAAGGCCAGACAGGCAAGCAGCACCAGCCACCCGCTCTTCTCCCCCTCCACGCCAGGCGCCAAGCCTCCCGAACCTCGCCAGGCGCGCTTGGCCGCCATCACGCCATAAACCGTCAAGAACAGGGCACCGCCGAAACGCAGCGCGCCCAGAAGCGCAGGCCATTCCCGCACGAGCGCACCAACCCCGGCGACGCCGCAGCTGATCAGGGCGATGTCGCCCAGTGCGCAGGTGGCCACCACGAGCCCGACGTTCCTTTGCAACAGCCCCTGCCTGAGCACGAAGGCGTTCTGCGAGCCGATAGCGACGATCAGGCCCGCGCTGGCGATGAAGCCGGCGAGCGCCGGTGCGAAATACATAGATGAGTCCTCAGGCGAGAATGGCGTTAGATTGGGGTCGCGGCCGCCGGAAGCCCAGCTAATAATTCTATAGAATCGTTAGAAAAACTGATTCAAAGGGCTACCGATGGATCTACTGCATCCCCAACTCGCCGCCTTCGCTGCGGTGCTTGAAGAAGGCAGCTTCGACGCGGCTGCCAGGCGCTTGTCCGTCACGCCATCTGCGGTCTCCCAGCGCATCAAGGCGCTAGAAGACCGTCTCGGTCAGGCGTTGGTCGTACGTCAGACCCCTTGCCGGGCGACGCCGGCGGGAGAGCGGCTCTTGCGTCGTCTGCGTCCGATGCAGGCCCTCGAGGCCGAAGCCTTGGCCGACTTTCTGCCGACCAGCGAGGCCGCGCCTCGCGCGGTAGCGATCGCCGTCAATGATGACTCGCTGCAGACCTGGTTCCTCGGTGGGCTGGCCACGCTTCATCGCCGCTACGGCTACCTGTTCGATGTCCGGGTAGACGACCAGGACCACACCCAAGAGATGTTGCGCGACGGATCGGTATTGGGCGCCGTCACCGGTCAGGCGCGGCCCGTTCAGGGGTGCAACGTGTATACCCTTGGGGCGATGCGGTACTACCCGATAGCCTCTCCAGCCTTTGCTGATCGGCATTTCGCTCAGGGCCTTCATGCGGAAGCCTTGAATAGAGCGCCTTTGATCGTGTTCAACCGAAAGGATGAGCTGCAGTGGCGCTTCATTCGTCAGATCACGCGAGCCCGTGTTTCGCCGCCCGTCCATTATCTTCCGACGTCGACCGGTTTCGTCGACGCCGCCGCACTCGAACTGGGGTGGTGCCTGGCGCCAGAAACCTTGATAGCTCCCGCGGTGAAAGCGAAACGTGTCGTGGTTCTAGATGGCAAGCGCTGACTCGACGTACCCCTCTACTGGCAGTTTGCAGCTGTGCACTCGGAAACGCTGGAGAACGTGGGACACGCGCTGCGTGAGGCGGCAGGCGTCGCCCTAAGAACCTAGCGCGATGTCCGCTTGGGGTCGATTCCGGCCCATAGCCTGTCGCCGGTCATGCTCTGGGTGCACCTAGCCAGTGGATCGGTGCCGGCGCGCCAATAAGGGGACGGGGGTAATTAATAAGGGCGGTTTCAAGGTCCACGTGCAACATGATCAGTGAATCGTTCCTGCTTCTGCCTCAGCCAGTCTGAGGTGGTCGTTGTAAACCTCCAGCGGGGTGCGGAATTGATGGTGTCTGGCTTTTATAGACATATGAATCTGCGGACAA
>NZ_MWIO01000057.1 GCF_004799035.1 Rhodanobacter lindaniclasticus | reverse complement strand
GTGCCGGACCGCTGGCCGCGGCGCCGGCCACCGCGGCCAGCGGTCCGGCACCGCAGGAGCAGCACTGATCCCATGCTCTCCGCCGAAGGTCTGCAGAAAAGCTTCAAGTCGCGCCAGGTCGTGCGCCATTTCGCGTTCTCGATCCGCGAGGGTGAGGTGGTCGGCCTGCTCGGCCCCAACGGCGCGGGCAAGACCACCTGCTTCTACATGGTGGTCGGTCTGATCGAGGCCGACGCCGGCACGATCACCCTGGACAAGCGCGACATCACCGGGCTGCCGATGCATGCGCGCGCGCGGCTGGGCATCGGCTACCTGCCGCAGGAGGCCTCGGTGTTCCGCCGGCTCAGCGTTGCCGACAACATCATGGCGGTGCTGGAGCTGCGCAACGACCTCACCTCGCAGCAGCGCGACACCGAACTGGAAAGCCTGCTGGACGAGCTGAAGATCGCCCACATCGCCGACCAGAAAGGCATCAGCCTGTCCGGTGGCGAGCGCCGCCGCGTGGAGATCGCCCGCGCGCTGGCGGCCAATCCACGCTACATGCTGCTGGACGAACCGTTCGCCGGCGTCGACCCGATTTCCGTGGGCGAGATCCAGCGCATCGTGCGCCACCTCAAGGAACGCGGCATCGGCGTGCTGATTACCGACCACAACGTGCGCGAAACCCTGGGCATCTGCGACCGCGCCTACATCCTGAACGAGGGCGAGGTGCTGTCGCGGGGCACGCCGGCGCACATCCTGGCCGACGAAAAGGTCCGCGAGGTCTATCTGGGCCGCGAATTCCGGCTCTGAACAAGGACGTGACGGGCCGCGCTGGCCGCGTCTCAAGCCACGCGCTAGGATGGCCGCACGTTCCTTCGACCCGGCTGGCATGAAACCCGCATTACAGTTTCGCCTCCACCAGCAGCTGACCCTGACGCCGCAATTGCAGCAGGCGATCCGCCTGTTGCAGCTGTCGCAGCTGGAACTGGAAGCCGAACTGCGGCAGATCGCCGAGAGCAACCCGTTGCTGGAGTTTGCCGAGGAGATCGAGGACGAGGAAACCGAAAGCCTCGAGGCGGCCGAGGGCGACTACCAGGTCGCCGACAAGGCGCCCGAAAGCCACAGCGAGAACGACGAAGGCGCCATCGACTGGGCCGACGGCGGTGGCGCGGCGGAGTCGCCGATCGACTTCTCCAGCAACAGTCCCGGCAGCAGCAGCGGCTCGCGCGGCGACGAGGATTTCGAGCCGCAGAACGCCGCCCCGGAAACCTTGCAGCAACACCTGACGTGGCAGCTCAACCTGGCCTCGTTCAACCCGCGCGAGCACCTGATCGCCACCGTGCTGATCGACGCGCTCAATCCCGCCGGCTACCTGGCCGAGGGCATGGAAGCGGTGCTCGCCGCGCTGCCAGCCGGCTTCGACGCCAGCGTGGAGGAAGTGGAGGCGGTGCGTCGCCGGCTGCAGGGCTTCGACCCGGCCGGCGTCGGCAGCCTGGACCTGCGCGACTGCCTGCGCGTGCAACTGGAGCAATTCGACCCCGACACCCCGCATCGCGCCCTGGCGCTGCGCATCGTCGACAGCGAACTGGAACTGCTGGCGCGCAACGACATCGTGCGGCTGGCGCGACGCCTGCACGCCTCGCCCGACGAGGTGGCCGAGGCCGCCGTGCTGATCCGCAGCCTGGATCCCCGCCCCGGCGCGGCGCTGGACGCCACCCCGGTGGAATACGTGGCGCCGGACGTCTACGCGATCCGCGACGGCATGCGCTGGCGGGTCAGCCTCAACCCCGATTCGCAGCCCCGGCTGGGGCTGAACCAGCACTACTGCGGCCTGATCGCCAAGGCCCGCGGCGAGGACGCCAGCTGGATGCGCGGCCAGCTGCAGGAGGCGCGCTGGCTGATCAAAAGCCTGGAGTCGCGCGCCGAGACCCTGCTCAAGGTGGCCGAGGCGATCGTGCGCCGGCAGAGCGCCTTCCTCGACTACGGCCCGGAAGCGATGCACCCGCTGGTGCTGCGCGAGGTGGCCGAGGAGGTGGGCATGCACGAATCCACCATTTCCCGGGTCACCACGCGCAAGTACCTGCACACGCCGCGCGGTACCTTCGAGCTGAAGTATTTTTTTTCCAGCGGCGTGTCCACCGAGGATGGCGGCAGCGCTTCGGCCACCGCGATCCAGGCCATGCTGCGCAAGCTCATCGACGCCGAGAATCCGCGCAAACCGCTGTCCGACCAGGCCATCGCCGAGGAGCTGCAATCCAAGGGCATCCAGGTCGCCCGCCGCACCGTGGCCAAATACCGGGAGGGGCTGCGCATTCCCACATCCAGCGAACGCCAGCGCGCCAGCTGAACAGCCGCCCGCGCCGAGCGGCGGGAACTTGCTTGTCGCAGAAACGTTCCCATCTCTTGTAGACGAGTTGACTGAAAGACGTGCCAGGTCGAGTCGACCACGGCACGTCCACCCGCCGCGAAACGCGGCACTGCACCACCAGAGGAGGCGCCTCCATGCAATTCCAACTCAGCGGCCAGCAGATTGAAGTCACTCCGGCGCTGCGCGATCACGCCACCGCCAAGCTCGACCGCCTCACCCGCCTCGACGACAAGCTGAAAAGCCTTGTGATCGTGCTCTCGCTGGACAAGCTCCAGCAGCGCGCCGACGGCACCCTGCACGTGGTCGGCGGCACGCTCCACGCCGAAGCCACCGAGGCGGACATGTACGCCTCCATCGACGTGCTGTTCGACAAGCTGGTTGCGCAGTTGCGCAAATACCGCGAGAAAGTCGCCGACAAGCATCAGCGCGAGGCACGGGAGGACCGCCAGTACGGCTGATCCATCCGCGTCGGCCTGATCATTCGCGCGCAGCACGGCTCGCCGGTTCTCCGGCGGGCCGTGCTTGTCTCTGCACGCCGCGCACGCCGCAAGCTGGCACAATGGTGGCGGTTCGGGCGGCCCACGTCGCCCATCACGTGACACAAGGGCCGCAGGCTTGGATCGGATCAGCGCGCGACAACTCTACGACGGCGTGCACGAGCGCATGGCGCTGCGCTGGGTGTCGGGCATGCGCGGCGAATCGCGGTTGCTGGAGCCGGGCGTGGCGCAGACGCGGCGACCGTCGCTGATCGGCTACCTCAACATCATCTACCCGAACAAGATCCAGATCATCGGCTCGGAGGAGCTCAACTACCTCGACGGGCTCGACTCGCGCCAGCGCTGGGAAGTGATGCACAAGATCGCCGCCTACCAGCCGGTGGCGCTGATCGTGACCAAGGATCAATCGGTTCCCGCCGACCTGCGCGAGGTCGCCGAGGAAACCGACATGCCGCTGTGGATCAGCCCCAAGCGCGGCCACGAGCTGCTCACCTACCTGCAATACCACCTCGCGCGCATGCTGGCGGCCAAGACCACCCTGCACGGCGTGTTCCTGGAGGTGTTCTCGATCGGCGTGCTGATCACCGGCGAGGCCGGCTCGGGCAAGAGCGAGCTGGCGCTGGAACTGATCAGCCGCGGCCATCGCCTGGTCGCCGACGACGCCACCGAATTCACCCTGATCGCGCCGGACGTGATCGACGGCACCTGCCCCGAGCTGCTGCAGGACCTGCTCGAGGTGCGCGGCCTGGGCGTGCTCAACGTGCGCGAGATGTTCGGCCACATGTCGGTGAAGACCTCCAAGTACCTGCGCCTGGTGGTGCACCTGAAGCCGCTGCGCGACGACGGGGAGGCCGACGCACTCACCCGCCTCACCGGTGACATCGGCCATCGCCAGATCCTCGACGTGCAGGTGCCGATGATCACCATCCCGGTGGCCTCCGGCCGCAACATCGCGGTACTGGTCGAAGCCGCGGTGCGCAGCCACGCGCTGAAAAGCAAGGGCATCGATCCGGCGCAGACTTTCATCGACCGCCAGGCGCACCAGTTGCGCCGGCTGCCCCCATGGTGAACGCATGAACGAGAACGAGCCGCCGCTGACCCCCTTCAACGCCCGCGAGGCGATCCACCTGATCGTGCTCACCGGCCTGTCCGGTGGCGGCAAGACGGTGGCGCTGCGCGCGCTGGAGGATCTGGAGTTCTACTGCGTCGACAACCTGCCCGGCAGCCTGCTGCCGCACTTGGTGCAGGCCGTGCTGCAGGATCGCAGCAGCCGGCGCCGGCGCATCGCGGTGGGCATGGACGTGCGCAACCGCGGCGAGGATTTCGCCCACCTGCCCACCGTGCTGTCCGAGCTGGCCGCATCCGGGGTGGAGCCGCACCTGATCTTCCTCGACTGCCGTGACGAGGTGCTGATCAAGCGCTACTCGGAAACCCGCCGGCGCCACCCGCTGGCCTTGCGCGGGGTATCGCTGGCCGATGCCATCGTCGAAGAACGCCGCCTGCTGCGCCCGCTGATGGCGATCGCCGAGAAGGTGATCGATTCCAGCGACCTCAACGTGCACCAGCTGCGCCGGCTGGTCGCCACCGGCTATGCCCAGGCCACCGAGGGGCTGACCCTGATGTTCCAGTCGTTCGCGTTCAAGCGCGGGCTGCCGCTGGATGCGGACTTCGTGTTCGACGCGCGCTGCCTGCCCAATCCGCACTGGCAACCGCACCTGCGGCCGCTGTCGGGCAAGGACGCGCCGGTGCGCGAATACCTCGACGCCGACCCCATGGTGGGCGAGTATTTCGCCGATACCGCGCGCTGGCTGGACAGCTGGATTCCGCGCTTCGAACAGGACGACCGCAGCTACCTGACCGTCTCCATCGGCTGCACCGGCGGCCGCCACCGCTCGGTCTACCTGGTGGAAAAACTCGCCGCGCACTACCGCAGCCAGCGCGAAGGCGTGCTCACCTTCCACCGCGAGCTCGAATGACTGCCATGCCGCGCCCGTCCACCCCACGCGCAATCCGCCGGCCATGAGTGTCGGCGTGCTGTTGATGACCCACGAGGCGGTCGGCCAGGCGCTGATCTCCGCCGCGCGCCACGTGATGCCGCAGTTGCCGCTGCGGGTGGCCGCGGTGGAAGTGCCGCCGGAGGCCGACCCGGAGGTCATGCGCTCACTCACCGCCCACCACGCGCGCGAGCTGGACCAGGGCGGCGGCGTGCTGATCCTGGCCGACCTGTACGGTGCCACGCCGTGCAACATCGGGCTGTCGCTGGGCGCGCTGGGCGTGCGCCTGCGCTGCGTGTCCGGCCTGAACCTGCCGATGCTGCTGCGCGTGCTCAACTACGCCGAGAAGCCGCTGGACGAACTGGCCGAAGTCGCCGCCAGCGGTGGCCGCGGCGGCATCTTCATCGACCACGCCTGAAACTGCCCATGCTCGAACAAGAGATCGTCGTTTCCAACAAGCTCGGCCTGCACGCCCGCGCCTCGGCCAAGCTGGTGCAGCTGGTGCAGGGCTTCAAATCCACCGTGTGGCTGGTCAGCAAGGGCCGCGAGATCAACGCGCAAAGCATCATGGGCGTGATGATGCTCGCCGCCGGCCTCGGCACGCCGCTGACCGTGCGCGCCGACGGCCCGGACGAGGAAACGGCGCTGGCCGCGGTGGTCGAGCTGTTCGAACGCAAGTTCGACGAAGGAGCCTGAGCATGACGGCGCGCGACGGGCAACGGGCAACGGGCAGGCGGCGGCATCGCGCCGGCGGCTTGCGCGCGGCCGCCGGGCGCGCCGCGCCGGCCGGCGTCGGTACCGTGGCCACCGCGCTCCCCGCTCCCGGCACGTCGGGGCCGCGCCCATGAGGCATCTCCTGCCCGGCACCCCCGCCTCCAGGGGCATGGCGCTGGGCCGTGCGCGGCTGGTGCAGCCCAGCCGCTACGCCGTCGATACGCGGCCGCTGGACGAGGACGAGATCGAGGAGCAGCTGCAGCTGCTGCACCGGGCGCTGGAAACCGCGCGGCAGGAGTTGCGCGAGCTGCGCGGCAAGCTGCATGGCGCGCTGGCGCGCGAGGTCAACGAGTTCATCGACGCACACAGCCTGCTGCTGGACGACGCCGAACTGTTGCGCGGGCTGGACGACCTGGTGCGGATCGGCCGCTACCGCCCGGGCGCGGCGCTGAAGAAACAGCGCGACCGTCTCGCCGCCGTGTTCGAGGCAATGGACGATCCCTACCTGCGCAGCCGCAAGGAGGACGTCGAGCAGGTGATCAACCGGGTGATCTCCGCGCTGCAGCGCCAGACCAGCCCGGAGGAACGCAAGCTGGCCGCCCGCGTCGGCGAGATCCTGATCGCCGACTCGATCGCCCCGGCCGACATGGCGCAGCTGGCCGGCGCCGGCCTGCTCGGCGTGGTCGCCAGCTCCGGCAGCGCCTACTCGCACAGCGCGATCCTGGCGCGCAGCCTCGGCCTGCCGATGCTGGTGGGCACGCGCGACGCGCTGGCCGACATCCACGACGACGACCTGATCCTGCTCGACGCCGAGCGCGGCGAAACGATCGTGCACCCCACCGCGCAGGACCTGTCGCGCTACCGCGCCTGGCAGCGCCAGGCCGCCGACGAAGGGCGCCGCCTGGCCAAGCTGGCCAACGCGCCCACGCGCACCCGCGACGGCGCGGAGATCGCCCTGCTGGCCAACGCCGAAACCCCGGCCGACGTGGCGATGGCACGCGCCCGCGGCGCGGATGGCGTGGGCCTGTATCGCACCGAGTTCCTGTTCCTGCGCAAGCGCGCGCTGCCTTCCGAGGACGAGCAGTTCATCGCCTATCGCGACCTGGTGCTGGGCATGGGCGGCCTGCCGGTGACGATCCGCACGCTGGACCTGGGCGCCGACAAGGCCGACGCCGCCGGCCTGGTGCTGCGCGGCGAGGACAACCCTGCGCTGGGCGTGCGCGGCGTGCGCCTGTCGCTGCGCTACCCGGCCGTGTTCACCACCCAGATCCGCGCGATCCTGCGCGCCGCCTGCTACGGCCCGATGCGCGTGCTGGTGCCGATGGTGACCCAGCCGGACGAACTGATCGCCGTGCGCACGCTGTTCAAGCTGGCGCGGCAGGAACTCAAGCGCGAGAACATCGACCTGCCGGAGAAACTGCCGCTGGGCGCGATGATCGAAGTGCCCGCCGCGGCGATCAACGTGCGCGCGCTGCTGGAGCACAGCGACTTCCTCGCCATCGGCACCAACGACCTGGCCCAGTACGTGCTCGCCGCCGACCGCGGCAACGATGCGCTGGACAACATCTACACCCCGCTGCAACCGGCCCTGCTGCGCCTGCTCTCCCACGTGATCAGCGCCGGCCGCCGGGCGAAGAAGCCGGTGAGCCTGTGCGGCGAGATCGCCGGCGACGCCAACTTCACCGCCTTGCTGCTGATGCTCGGCCTCAACGAGTTCAGCATGCACCCCAGCCAGATCCTGCACGTGCGCGACCGCCTCGCCGCCCTCGACCGCGCCCACCTGCGCCGCCACGCCGCGGCGCTGCTGCGCGCGCACACGCATGAAGAGGTGGCGGCGATGCTGGCGGCCGTGGCGGGCTGAGCCAGCCCCTGCCAGGAAGACCGACATGCGCATGACACCGAAGTGGATGCTTCCCTGGGTGCTGGCCTGCGTGACGGCCGCCTGCGCAACCGGCCCGCGCCTCGCCCCTGCGCCCGGGATGCAGGCGCTAAACCGGAACATGGTGCTGCTGCCCGGCAGCTACGACCCCGCGCGGGGCGACGGGCAGCCCGACGGCAACAGCGTGCTGATCCGCGCGCCGCAGGGGCTGGTCGTGTTCGACACCGGACGCCACGAGCGGGCTTTCACCGGCCGGATCATCGCCGCCGCGGACGCGTGGCAGCTGCCGGTGGCGGCGATCGTCAACAGCCACTGGCATCTGGATCACGTCAGCGGAAACGTGCCGCTGCGCGCGCGCTGGCCACAGGCGAAAGTGTACGCCAGCCCCGCGATCGAGCACGCGATGCGGCATTTCCTGGCCGACTCGCGCAAGGGCATTGCCGCCCGGCTGGCCACGCTGCCGGCGGACAGCACCGAAGCCGGGTATGCACGCGCCAGCCTGGCGCGGATCGATGCGGGGCCGAAACTGTTCCCGACCGACCCGGTACTCGCGTCCGGACCGGTGCGCATCGCGGGCATGGCATTCCATCTCGGGCTGGAGAAGAACGCGGTGAGCGGTGGCGACGTGTGGCTGCTGGATCCGTCCACGCGCACGCTGCTCGCCGGCGACCTGGTGAACTTCCCCGCACCCTTCTTCGACACCGCGTGCCCGCGGGGCTGGAGCGAGGCGCTGGGACGGCTGGATGCGCAAACCTTCGACCTGCTGGTGCCCGGGCATGGCGCGCCGATGACGCATGCGCAGTTCGCCAGCTACCGGCTCGCCTTCGACCACCTGCTCGCCTGCGCCGCCGGCGAGGCTGCCGTCGCGGATTGCGCGGCCGGCTGGGAACGCGACCTCGGCCCATTGCTCGCCGCCAACCAGCACGCACTCAGCCGGGCCCTGCTCGACTACTATTTCCGGAACGTGCTGCGCGCGGCGCCGGCGAAACGCCACCGGTATTGCCAGGCAAGCTGACCGGCAACCCATAGCCACTCCTGCCCGCCACCCGCGCCGGGCGGGCACTGTCCCTACTTGCACATCCCCGCATGGCGCAGTCCGCACTCATCGTCCGCGTTCCCGAAGCCGAAGCCTGGGTCGGCAGTCTGCGGGATCGGTTCGACCCCTCGGCCGGACAAGGGGTGCCGGCGCACATCACCGTGCTCTACCCGTTCATGCCACCCGAGCTTTTGTCCGGGCAGGTGCTGGGAGGGATACGGCAAGCGCTCCTCCCGATCGCACCCTTCGATTTCCAGCTGGCCCGGGTTGGCCGCTTTCCGGCTACCACCTACCTCGCCCCGGACCCGGTCGCTCCCTTCATGGAGCTGACCAGACGGCTGGTCGGGCACTTTCCCGGCTACCTTCCCTACGCCGGTGAACACGAAGAAGTCGTTCCGCATCTCACCGTCGCGCACGGGAACGCCGCGGAGGCAGCCAAGGCGGAGGTCGAACTCTGTGCTGCACTCGCCGGGCGCGGACCGATTTGCAGCACCTGCCGGGAAGTCGTGCTGCTGGAGAACTCGCGCGGCCGCTGGAGGGCAATGCAGGCCTTCGCCCTTTCCGCCGACGTCGCAGGCTAGCGATCCCTGAAGGCTGGTCGCGCGGTCCTGCATCCCGCCGCACCTGCGCCGAGGCATCAAGCCGTCGGTAGCTACACCTTCTCCAGGAACGCATCCAGCAGCGCCCCGCGGTATTTCTGCCGGTGCAGCAGCAGGGAGAGCTTGCGGCGCAGGTCGAGGAAGGGCGTGCGCAGGGCCTTGAGGTGGCCGGCGGCGACGGCGTCGGTGATGGCCACGGCGGGCAGGCAGGCGATGCCGAGGCCGGCCACCACGACCTGCTTGATCGCTTCGATCTGGTCCAGCTCCAGCACCGTCTCCCCGGGTGGCAGCTGCGCCAGCACGCGCTCGCTGGTGGCGCAGCTGCCACCCGGGGAGACG
>NZ_MWIO01000056.1 GCF_004799035.1 Rhodanobacter lindaniclasticus | reverse complement strand
TCAAACGAGCGCGGGTGCTCCTTCGCTTGTACCGGACTCGCGACGAGGCGCGGGCCGATCTGTTCGATTACCTTGAGCGGTTCCACAACCCGCGCATGCGTCGTAGAGTTGCTCGGCGCGACCGGGAGTTTTCAGCCTTAATCAAACCGTCCGTGGAAACGGGGTAGAACCCTCAGACGTTTTCTTGTTGCTCACCTTGGTGGTGGCCAAGGGAAACAACGAACGTATGGTGCAGCTCACGACGCTGGAGCTGACCTCCGTGTCACCGCCGTTGGCGCTTCCCGTTACGATGACGTGCGTTCTTCCCGACGAGCCGCTCCCCGAGCTATGCCATCACGGTATCCAGTTCTACGGAACCTGAGGAGCCAAGGCTGTCGCTCACCACCGGCATCCTGAGACATCGGCAGCGTCTCGAAGCTGGCTTTGAGTCACGATCCTATGACTGTCGGTGATTAGGGTGCGTTATCGGGGGTAGGGTGGCACGGCTTTCGATCCCAAAAGCTCCTCTTTGAGGACCTCGCGACGTCCCCCCGGTTTTGAGTAGCACCGTGGTTTGGAGTCCAATCCCCCACCTGAAGGAGATTGGACGTGAAGAAGCGGTTTACCGAAGAACAGATCATCGGCTTCCTGCGTGAGGCGGAAGCCGGCATGCCGGTGAAGGAGCTGTGCCGCAAGCACGGCTTCAGCGAGGCCTCGTACTACCTGTGGCGCAGCAAGTTCGGCGGGATGAGTGTCCCCGACGCCAAGCGCCTGAAGGAGCTGGAGACGGAGAACGGTCGGCTGAAGAAGCTGCTGGCCGAGCAGGTGCTCGAGAACGAGGTGATCAAGGACGCCCTGCGAAAAAAGTGGTGAGCGCACCGGCTCGACGCGAGCTGGTGCGCCAGATGGTCGACCAGGGATTGAGCGAGCGAGGTGCGCTGGCGGTCGCCGGCATGAGCGCCAGCGCGTATCGCTACGCGACGCGCCCGGATCGCAACGGGGAGCTCCGGCAACGGATTGTGGCCCTTGCGCAGCGGTACAAACGCTATGGCGTGGGAATGATCCATCTGAAGCTGCGGCAAGCGGGGCTGCTGGTGAACTACAAACGCGTGGAACGGCTGTATCAGGAAGCCCGGCTGCAGGTGCGACGCCGCAAGCGAAAGAAGGTGCCCGTTGCCGAACGCCAGCCGCTGGCTCGCCCGAGGGCAGCCAATGAGGTCTGGTCGATGGACTTCGTGTTTGATCGCACGGCCGAAGGCCGCGTTCTGAAGTGCCTGACGGTCGTCGATGACGCCACCCATGAAGCAGTCGTCATCGAAGTCGAACGGGCGATCTCCGGCGTCGGCGTGACACGGGTGATGGATCGCCTGGCGCTCAGTCGTGGTCTGCCGAAGGTGATCCGAAGCGATAACGGCAAGGAGTTCTGCGGCAAGGCGATGGTGACCTGGGCGCACGAGCGTGGCGTGCAGCTGCGCCTGATCGAACCGGGCAAGCCGAACCAGAACGCGTACATCGAATCGTTCAACGGTCGCCTGCGCGACGAATGCCTCAACGAGCATTGGTTTCCCACCCTGCTGCATGCACGCGCCGAGATCGAGCGTTGGCGGCAGGAATACAACGAGGAGCGACCGAAGAAGGCGCTGGGCGGGCTGACACCCGCCGCCTATGCGAAGCAGTTAAAGTGACCCTGGACTCTAAACCGTCCCGCTACTCAAAGCGGGGGGACGTCGCTCGAACGACGCTAAGAATGGAGGCAAGCAACTTCGGGCAACATGGCCCGTCTGGTGACACCTGCATTACGTGGACGTCGCTGAATCGATGCCGAAGGTTAGTCGCGTATTTCGTCTTGGGACTTCTTGGTCGGCTTCGATTGCTCGCGGTGCCACCAACCCCCATGCCAAGCAAGAGCCATCGCGGAGCCGTGCCGATATGGGCAAGGCTCTTGTGGCTTGCCTCGATCGCGGACGTAGTGGCCTTCTATCCATGTCTTCAGTGGATATTCGATCTGGTTCTCCTTGATCATGTTGGCGTCCTCTTGGCCGTCGTACATCGCTTCTCAGCACGGCTTTGGGAATAGCGCCAAGGACAACAGTCGATAAAAAACCCGCCGAAGCGGGCTGGTCCATCTGGGCCGGGGGAAACTGCGGGAAAAGGCGCCTCACGGCGGCGTTAGCTACAGAGTGAATCTGTTCACATTTTCGTCTTCTACGGATTTCTTGTAACGTGATTTCTGTCACGTTCACGGCTTTTTATGCATGGTTGACAGCGGAACCCAGCAGATCCGATCTCAGCTTCAGGTGGTGACCGATGACTCAGAGCTATCTGCCATTGCTGCACCTATTCGCCGAGTCCGCACTCATCCAGCGGACACCGGAAAACAATGTTCTTTTTGCGCCTTTGGTTGAGCGGGGCTTGATCTATGCCACCGTTAGCCAATGCTGGAAATTGAGTGAACTGGGCCGCCGCGCGCTAGCTGAGGATTCGGGACGTAAACCTCAGGTCGCCCGTGCACCGTTCGTCGAACCGGAAAACTCGGGCTCACCATGACGCACATGCCCTTCAAGTCACTCCTGGTTCAATGCGGGCGATCTGACCTGAAACTGAGAAGGCGCTGACGCGCTCATCAGCTGACGCGCATGCACGACCTCGATCGAAGGTATGAGATGTGCGTCGACTTTTACGAACCGGACTTCCTTCGCCACATGGGTAGGGCCAGCCAGTCGATTGACGAGGTAGCCAAGGCTTGCGTGCCCTTACAAAAAGCTCGGCAAAGTGGAGACGCACACCACGCACGATTACCAACTACATTGACTTTCCGTACAATCGGCCAGAAAGGGGAAGTAATGCAACCGGTTCATTTCATTTCAGGCTTGCCCAGGTCAGGATCCACTCTGTTGGCGGCTCTGTTGCGGCAAAATCCCCGGTTTCACGCGCATATGAGCAGTCCGCTCGCAGGCATGGTCGACGCCATGTTGGGCGAGATGAGCGATCGAAACGAGCTTGCTGCCTTCATCACCGACGAGCAGCGCCAGCGCGTGCTGCACGCTCTTTTCGCGAGCTATTACGGCGCGGAGTTCGCGGCCGGCGTCATCTTCGATACAAGCCGAAAATGGTGTTCGAGGCTGTCGGTACTGAGTGAAGTCTTCCCGGACTTCAAGATCATTGCATGCGTGCGCCACGTGTCATGGATCGTCGACAGCCTGGAGCGGGCAGTCCAGAGGAATGCCTTGCGTCCATCTTTCATGTTCAATTTCCAGACCGGGAGCACGGTCTATAACCGGGCCGAAGGGGTCGCCTTCGGCGAGGGCATCGTGGGCTACTCCTACAACGCATTGAAGGACGCGTTCTACGGCAGGCATGCGCATCACCTGATGCTGCTGCAGTACGAAACGCTGGTGCGCGATCCCGCCATGGCCATGGCGGCGGTCTACGATTTCATCGGGGAGTCGCCGTTCCCGCACGATTTCGACAACGTGCATTTCGATGCCGGCGAATTCGACGAGCGCACCGGCATGCCGGGCTTGCATGCGGTTGGCAGGAAGGTGGTCGCACCCGAACGCACGACGGTGTTGCCGCCGGATATCTTCCGGCGCTTCGAGAACGATGCGTTCTGGCTCAACGCGCGGGCGAACATCCACGGCGTGACTGTCGTGTAAGTCCCTAAATGAAGGAGCGTACCTGTAGCCCGATCAGCCGGCTGTGGCTCACACTGAAGGCACCACCGCCTTGCCCCAGAACAGGTCTTCTGCGAGTGCGAGTGAACCTCCGATCCTTGCAATAAACAGGCAAGCGCCAGTGCGAGCAGATTTCGGGACTGGTGGCATGCGTCACGCCAGGGACAGGGCATTTGAGCTGGGCTTACCCCCCCCCCTAATCAAAGGCTAGCTTCCCGCGGGAACTGCGACTAATCTGCATCCAAACCCTCCGGCCTTCTTCCGCTGTAGGCCACGGACGGGTTCCTTCCTCAAAGGAACGAGCGATGGCATCTACGCTTGACGAAGGAAATCCCGCGTACCCGGCATTGGCCGCGCTACCCGGTGACGTCTGCGAGGTCAGCCTCGTTCCACGCCTCATCTATCACGCGACCAACAGCGATCGCGGCGTGCAGAACGCCGCGGTCGCTGTTGGTGCGCAGGTGTGGTGCAACTGACTCACCGAGTAGCTGGATTGTCGTTTCATCGGAGAACTAAGGGGCTGCGGATCAACTAGCGACTGTCGAACGCGCTGAGCGTGACGCTACCGACAGGGATTCGCTTGCGCGAAACGTTTTGGAATGCCATGAGATGTTCGTTGCGGTGCACGCGTCATTGCGCGCGCCGGCATCACTGTCAGGGACGCCCGGATGATTGCCGGGCCACAGGGGAAGGGGAGACATATGAACCGCATTTTTCGTGTCATCTGGTCCAGGGCGCTGCATACCTGGGTGGTCGCATCCGAGCTGGCCACGCGCCGGGGCAAAGGTAGCCGCGAGGTCGACCAGCGGCGGGCTTGCGGGGATGTGGCCAGTTGCCAGGCCATCGAATCCGCGGGGTTGGCGCGGTCATGGCCGCTGCGGCTGAGCATCCTCGCCGCGCTGATGGCGCTGTACGCGCCGGCGCAGGCCGCTACCCGCTATTGGGATCCCAACAATACGGCGGTCGGCTACGGCGGTACCGGCACTTGGGACACGAGCGGCGCATTCTGGAGCCCGAACAACGACGGCGTCAGCGGCCCCTACAGTGCCTGGAACAACGCCGCGCTGGATGACGCTTTCTTCGGCAGCACCGCCGGCACGGTGACCCTGGGCGGTCCGATCACCGTCCACAACATTACCTTCCAGACCAATGGCTATACCCTCACCGGGGGCAGCTTGACGCTGGGCGGCACCAGTCCGACGCTTTCGGTGACAACGGGCACCTCGACCATCGCATCGCCGATCACCAGCACCAGCGGGTTGATCAAGGCCGGCGCAGGCGCACTGACGCTGACCGGCAGCAATACCTTCGGCGGCGGCATCGACATCAACGGCGGAACGCTGACGCTGAACGCCGCCAACAGCTTCACCGGCGACATCAACGTTACCGGCGGCAACCTCAGCATAGGAGCAATTGGCGACGCAGCCCTGGGCAATATTGGCAACGGGATCAATCTGAGTGGCGGGCAAACGATAACTGCGAGCGGCACGATTTCGGCAAGCCGCACTGTCAATCTCGTGAGCGGTATCGGCAATATCAGGGGTAGCTCACTCGGCGGCCTGTTCTACACGGGTGCCGGCGGCATGAACGTGGGGGACGGCATCGCGCTCACCAATGACGCGAACAACTATCAGGGACAAACCCAATTCACGACCTTGCCGGGTTGGAGCGGCAGTTCCAATTCCTTCAGTTCGATCGCGGATCTGGGTGTGGCCAGCGCGCTCGGCGCGCCCACCACCGTGGCCAACGGCACCATCCTGATCGGGCCGGGTGGGGGCCAGGCTCTCGGTATATCAGCCCTTAACTACACCGGCACCGGCGACAGTTCCAACCGCAACTGGCAATTCAGGCCGGGCAACTATGGCGGAGCGGCCTACTTGTACAACAACGGCAGCGGAACGCTGACGCTGACCGGGGACATGGCCGCCACTGGCGGCTCGCGATCCTTCGGCTTCATCGCCGCGTCGGCGGACATGGATCTGCTGGGTGTGATCAGCAGCAATTCCGGTCGCACCGCTGCGTTCAGTGCCAACAGCGGCTACACGATCAGGCTGGGTAGCGCCAATACGTTCTCCGGTGTGGCAAGTATCGGCGGTGCTGGCACGGTCGAGGCGTCGCTGATCTCCGATGCCGGCGTCGCCGGATCCCTGGGGACCGGTGCGATCTCCGTCGGCGGCAACCTCTCCTATGTCGGCGCAGGAGAGTCGACCACCAAGAACTGGACCATCTCCAACGGTTCGCTCGACAGCAATGGCGCGGGGGCATTGGCGCTGAGCGGGACGGTGGCCATCGGCGGCACCGCCACCCTCGGCGGCAGTTTTACCGGCGCCGACAACATCATCTCCGGCGTCATTTCCGGTGCAGGCAACCTGCGCAGCGCGGGCAGCGCCACCTGGACGTTGACCGGCACCAATACCTATACCGGCAGCACCATCGTCGACAGCGGCGTACTTCGCGCCGGTACCGCAAGCGCCTTCGGTGGGTCCACTACCGCACAGGTCAACGGCGGGACGCTGGACTTCAACGATTTCGACCAGACCTTCAGCACGCTCACCGGCACGGGCGGCACGGTGGACCTGGGCACCGCCAACCTCACCTTGCAGGCGGCAGCGGGTACCACGGCGACCTATGCCGGCAGCATCACCGGCAGCGGCGGCCTGACCAAGCTGGGCGCCAGCACGCAGACCTTAACCGGCGCCAGCACCTATACCGGCGCCACCTCCATCGGCGGCGGCACCCTCAACCTGGACTTCCGCCCTGCCGGCGGGCCGACCAGCAGCATCATTGCCAGTGCTTCCACGCTCAACATGAGCGGCGGCGTGCTCAACGTGCTCGGCGCGGCGGGCGAGAGCAATACCCAGACCTTCAATGGCCTCAACATCACCGGCAGCAACAACACCATCAGCGCCACATCCGGCAGTGGCGGCAACCTGACCGTCAACCTGGGCGCGATCACCCGCACCGGCGGGCTGATGAACTTCAACCTGCCGGCCAGCGGCAACATCACCACCACCAATACCGCGCTGGGCGGCTGGGCCACGGTCAACGGCAAGGACTACGCCAAGGTGGTGGGCGGCAACATCACCGCCTTCACCGCAGCCGACTACACCAACAAGGACAACGCGGCCAACTGGCTGGACAACGAGTACATCACCGACGCCACCGGCTTCTTCGGCACGGTGACCGGCACCAAGCAACTGGGCGGCTTGCGGTATACGGTCGCCAAGTCCACCACGGTGACGGTGAGCCCCGGCCAGACCCTGGGCGTGGACGGCGCGATCATCGTGGCGCCAACGGTGCTGAACACCAACCAGGTGATCACCGGCGGCATGCTGACCGGCGCCAATGGCGGCGACCTGGGCATCCAGCAGAACAGTACCGGCAACTTCACCATCGCCTCGCAGATCGTGGACAACGGCACCCCCATGGGTTTCGTCAAGGCCGGCACCGGCCTGGTCACCCTGACCAATGCCAACAACAGCTATACCGGCGCCACCCAGGTGGTGCAGGGCACGCTGTCGGTGAACACCATCAACAATGGCGGCGTGGCCAGCAGCATCGGCGCATCCGCCGCCGATCCGTCCAACCTGTCGCTGGAGGGCGCCACGCTGAGCTACACCGGCGCCACCACGACCAGCGACCGCGGCTTCACCTTCGCCAAGTCCGGCGCCATCCTGGGCAGTGGCATTGCAGTGACCAATGCCGGCGCCAATCTCACCTTCACCGGCCTGGTCACCAGCCCGGACGGTGCCACGTTCACCAAGAGCGGCGCAGGCACGCTCACCCTGGCCAACGGCGCGAACGACTACACCGGCATCACCACGGTGACCGGTGGCCTGCTGTCGGTGAACACCCTGGCCAATGGCGGCCAGGTCAGCGGCATCGGTGCGTCGTCGGCGGCGTCGGCCAACCTGGTGCTGGACGGCGGCGGCCTGCAGTACACCGGTGCCACCGCCAGCACCAACCGCGGTTTCACCCTGGGCGCGAACAGCGGCACCGTCGACGTGAGCAACGCGGCGACCACCCTGACCGTCAGCGGCACCGTCGTGCAGCAGGCGGGGGGGAACCGTAGACTGACCAAGAACGGCGCCGGCACGCTGGTGCTCTCCGGCACCAACACCTATACGGGCGGTAACACGGTCAATGCGGGCGTATTGCGTGCCGGCTCGACCCAGGCGTTTGGTGCCCTTAGCGGCGTTGGCGTCATGACGCTGGCCAATGTGGCCGGCGTCACCCTGGACCTCGACAATTTCGACAACAGCATCGGCCCGCTCAACGGCGGCGGCGCCAACGGTGGCAACGTCACGCTCGGCTCGGCCACCCTGCGCATCGCCAGCGGCAACGGCAGCTATGCGGGCGTGATCAGCGGCAGCGGCGGTGTCTGGCGCACCAACGGCGGCACCCAAACCTTCAGCGGCTGCAACAACACCTACACCGGCGCCACCACCCTGGCTGCCGTCTTGCAAGTGGATTGCCTGGCCAACGGCGGCCAGGCCAGCGGCATCGGCGCGTCCAGCAGCGCGTCGGCCAATCTGACGTTTGCCAACGGCAACTTGAACTATACCGGCGGCAGCGTAAGCATCGATCGCGGGTTCAATCTTTCCGGCTATGGCGTCATCGATGTGGTCAACGGCACCATGCTCGGCTTCAGCGGCCAGGTGGTCGGCGGAGGCGAGTTGTACAAAGACGACGCCGGCACGCTGGTGCTGTCCGGCAACAACACCTACACCAACAACACCCACGTCAGAGGCGGCACGCTGCGCGCAGGTTCGAACACGGCCTTCGGCAGCACCAACTCCTTCTGGATGGACAACACCGCCGGCGCCTTGCTGGACCTGAACAGTTTCAACGCCAACGCAGGCATGCTTATCGGCGGCGGCGCCGCGGGCGGAAACATCGCCTTGGGCACGGGTACGCTGACGATCAGGGACGGTGGCAATCAGACGTACGCGGGCGCGATCAGCGGCACCGGCAACCTGGTCAAGAACGGCACCGGCACTCAGACGCTGTCCGGCTGCAATAGCAGCTATAGCGGAATGACGACGATCAACGCCGGCGTGCTGGCGGTCAGCTGCCTGCCAAACGGCGGCGTCAACAGCGCGATCGGCGCATCCAGCGCGGCTCCCGCCAACCTGGTGCTCAACGGTGGCACCCTGCGCTACACCGGCCCGGGCGACAGTACCGACCGGCAGTTCACCCTCGGCGCCAATGGCGGCACGCTCGATGCGTCCGGTAGCGGCATTATCGAGTTCGCCTCCACCGCCCCGGTCACCCTGGCCGGTGCCAATGCCGCGCGCACGCTCACCTTGACCGGCACCAACACTGGCTACAACCTGCTCGCCGCGCAGCTGGACAACAGCGGTGCCGGCGTCACCTCGCTGACCAAGACCGGCACCGGCACCTGGCGCCTGACCAACGCCAACAGCACTTACACCGGTGTGACCCGGATCAACGGCGGCATCCTCAGCGTCGACCAGATGGCCAACGGCGGCCAAGCCAGCAGCATCGGCGCCTCGACCAACGCGGCGGCCAACCTGGTGATCGGCAACGGTTCAACGCTGCGCTACACCGGTGCCGGCGACACCACCGACCGCCGCTTCACCCTGGACACCGGCGTCACCTTCATCGAATCCTCCGGCACCGGCGCGTTGCAGTTCACCAACACCGGGGGGGTGACCCTGCTTGGCACCAACACCGCGCGCACCATTGCCCTGGGCGGCATCGATACCGGCAACAACACCATGGGCGGAGCCATGGGCGACAACGGCACCGGCAAGACCACGCTGGCCAAGAACGACAGCGGCACCTGGGTGCTGACCGGCAACAACACGTATACCGGCAACACCGTCATCAACGACGGCAACCTGATGATCGGCAACGGCGGCACCACCGGCAACGCCGGCGCCGGCAATGTGATCGTGGATTCGCCGACCTCGACGCTGTCGTTGAACCGAAGCGACATCTTCACCTTCAGCGGCACCTTGAGCGGCCCGGGCACCCTGGCGCAGATCGGCACCGGCACCAGCGTGCTGACCTCGGCGACCAACCAGATCGGCGCGACCACCATCAGCGCCGGCACGCTGCAGGTGGATGGCACCTTGCAGACCCCCACCGTCGACATGAGCGGCACCTCGGCGCTGACCGTGAACGGCACGGTGCAGGCGGCCGGACCCACGCAGACGGCCCTTACCGGCGACGCCGGCGACCAGACCGTCACGGTGGGCACGGGTGGCACGCTGCTGGCCAGCGGCGACCTGGGCGACGGCAGCGACATCGTCGACCTGAGCGGTACCCTGAACACAGGTGCCGGCACGCTGGGCCTGGGCAACGGCGACGACACCCTGGTCCTTCACGATGGCTCGCAGATGCTGGGCGGAGGGGTGAACGCTTCCGGCGGCGGCGGCACCGACACGCTGGTAGTCGATACGGCGCTGGGCTACACCCTGGACGGCGGCGCCGTCGACACGTTCGACATCCTCACCAAACAGAACACCGGCACGTTGACGCTGACCGGCGACCACGACTTCGGCGTGGCAACCCACATCGACGGCGGCACCCTGGACGTGACCGGCACGCTGGCGACGGCCAGCCTCACCATGGCCGACGACACCACGCTCAATGTGGATGGCACCCTCGATGACGGCCTGGCGGGTCCCGCGATCGTCACCGGCAGCGCCGGCGCCAATACGATCAACGTGGCCGTCGGCGCCACGCTGGCCGCCAGCGGCGACCTCGGCGATGGCGCCGACACCGTCACCCTGGCGGGAGAGCTGGACACCGGCGTCAATACGCTGGCCCTGGGTGACGGCGACGATACCCTGACCTTGCAGAGCGGCGCCTTCATCACCGGCGCCGGCGTCGACGCCGGCACCGGTACCAACGACACCCTGGTGCTGGACAGTGCCTCGGGCCTAGTCTTCGACGGCGGCCAGACGATCGGTTTCGAAAGCCTGATCAAGCAGAACATCGACATCGCGAGGATGATCGGCAGCCAGACTTTCACCGCAGGGACGTCGATCACCGGCGGCACCCTGGATATAGCCGGCAGCCTGACCACGCCGACCGTGGCCATGGCCGACGGCACGACGCTCAATGTCGATGGCTCGCTGCAAGCTGGCAGCGGCTTGGCGGCAGTGATCACCGGCAGTGCCGGCGCCAACACGGTGACGGTGGGACCGGGCGGAACCTTGCTGGCCAACGGCGACCTGGGCGCCGGCGACGACGTACTGGACGTGGCCGGCACGCTCGATACCGGTATGGGCGTATTCGCGCTGGGCGACGGCGACGACACCCTGACCATCCACGAAGGCACCAACATCATCGGTACCGTATCGGCCGGTGCCGGCAACGACACCTTCGACACCCATATCGACACCGTGGCCGACCTGGGTGCGGTGCAGGGCTTCGAGACGTTGAGCAAGACCGGCACCGGCGTGCTGAACATCAACGGCCCGTTGAGCTCGGACTTCAACACGGTGAACGTGGCCGCCGGCACCCTGGACGTGACCGCCGGCGGCAGCGTGGTGGGCAGCCCGGGCATTCCGTTGACCACCACCGTGGCCACCGGCGCCACGCTGAACGTGGACGGCAGCTACGGCTGCAGCGCCGGCGACGACACGATGACCGTGGCCGGCACGGTGTCGGGCGGCGGCACCATCGACCTGTGCGGCGGCGACGACACGCTGACGCTGCAGGACGGTGCGGTACTGGCCAACACCATCAGCGGCGGCACCGGTACTGGTGACAAACTGGTGCTCGACAATGCAGGTGCGCTCAGCTTCGATGCCGGCAATACGAGCAACTTCGAATTGCTGCAGAAGGACAATGTCGGCACCGCCACGCTTACGGGCACGCAGAGCTTCACCGGCGGCACCACGATCAACGCCGGCACGCTGGCCGTGGCCGGCACGCTGAACACGCCGACCATCGCGATGGCCGATGCCACCACCTTGAACGTGGACGGGACGGTGCAAGCGGGCGCCGGTGCGCCGACGATCATCACCGGCAGCGCCGGCGCCAACACGGTGACGGTGGGCGCGGGCGGGACGCTGCTGGCGACGGGCGACCTGGGCGCCGGGGTCGACACGCTGGACATCAGCGGCACCCTGGACACCGGCGGCGGCGTGTTCGCGCTGGGCGATGGCGACGACAATTTCGTGGTGCACGACGGCACCGTGGTGAACGGCACCATCGATGGCGGCGCGGGCCTGGACACGCGCACCTACGACATCAACACGACCGCCAACCTGGGCACGCTGGTGAACTTCGAGGGCGTGACCAAGACCGGCACCGGCGTGCTCAACATCAACGGCCCGGGCGCGACCGACTTGCAGCAGGTCAGTGTTCTGGGCGGCACATTGAACGTCGCGGTCGGCGCCAGCGTGGTGGCGACGGCGGGCAGCTCACTGGACACCATCGTCGCCGCCGGCGCGACCCTGAACGTGGACGGCGGGTTCGGCTGCGGTGATGGCAACGACACGCTGGACGTATCCGGCACGGTGTCGGGCGGCGGCAGCATCGACCTGTGCGGCGGTGACGACACCCTGACCTTGAACGACGGCGCGGACCTGAGCGGGCTGGCCAATCCGATCGATGGCAACGTGGGCAACGACCGCGTGGTGCTCAACAACGCCAGCGCCCTGACGCTGGACGGGGGCCAGGTCGCCAACTTCGAAATACTGCAAAAGGACAACAGCGGCGAAGCGACCCTGACCGGAACGCAGAGCTTCAGCGGCGGCACCGCGCTCAATGGCGGCACCCTGACCGTAGCCGGCACGCTGGACACGCCGACCGTGGCGATGGCCGACAACACCGTGCTCAACGTCGATGGCCTGCTGGAGGCCAGCGGCGGCACCGATGCGGTGATCAGCGGTAGCAGTGGCGTCAACACCGTCCACGTGGCGCAAGGCGGCCTGCTGGTCGCCAGCGGCGACCTGGGTGCGGGCGACGACGTGCTGGACGTGGCCGGTGCCCTGGTGACGGGCGGCAACACCCTGTCCCTGGGCGATGGCAGCGACACTTTCACCATCCATGACGGCACCGTGGTGCTGGGCACGGTGGACGGCGGTGCGGGTGTGGATACCTTCAATCCGGACATCGACACCAGCGCCGACCTGGGTGCGTTGACCAACTTCGAGGTCCTGACCAAGACCGGCGTGGGCGTGCTCAACGTCAACGGTCCCGGACAGTCGGACTTCGCCGAGGTGAACGTGCTGGACGGCAGCTTGAACGTCGGCCCGGCCGGCGGCATCGGCGGCGTGCAGGACGCCACCGTGGCGAGCGGCGCCACGCTCAACCTGGACGGCGGCCTGGGGTTCACCAGCGGCGACGACACCCTGACCGTGGCCGGCACCGTGACCGGCACCGGCACGCTCGACCTGGGCGACGGCAACGACACCTTCACCCTGCAAGACGGTGCCGACCTGTCCGGGCTGGCCACGCCGGTCAGTGGCGGCGCGGGTACCGATACCCTGGTGGCCGACCTGGCCGGCAGCGCCACATTGGGCGGCGCGATCAACTTCGAGACGCTGACCAAGACCAACATCGGCACCTTGAACATCGCGGGCCCGGCGGCTTCGAGCTTCACTACTGTCAACGTCGACGGCGGCACGCTGGACATCGGCGCGGCCGGTAGCCTGACCGGGGTACAGAGCGCGAGCGTGGCCAGTGGCGCCAGCCTGGTCGTGGACGGCACGATGCAGTTCACGCCCGGCGCGGACAGCTTCCTGGTGGCGGGCAACGTCAGCGGGTCCGGTACGCTCGACATGCTCGATGGTGACGACACGCTCACCCTGCAGGACGGTGCCGACCTGAGCGGGCTGGCCAACGCCATCGATGGCGGCGCGGGTACCGACACCGTGGTCGCGGACATCGCCGGCAACGCGACCCTGGGCGGCGCGACGAACTTCGAGACCTTGACCAAGACCAACACGGGCACCTTGCTGGTGGCCGGCCCGGCCCTGTCGGACTTCACCACGGTGAACGTCGACGGCGGCACGCTGGACATCGGTCCGGCCGGCAGCCTCAGCGGCGCGGTCACCACCACCGTGGCCAATGGTGCGACCTTGCACGTGGATGGCAGCTTCAGCGGCTCGGCCGGCGATGACACCATGACGGTGGCCGGCGCGATCAGCGGCAGCGGCCCGATCGCCTTCGGCGATGGCGACGACACGCTGACGCTCAACGACGGCGCGGACCTGAGCGGCTTCACCGGTACGCTGGACGGCGGCGCACACGGCACCGGCGATACCGTGGTGCTCAACAACGCCGCAGCGCTGAGCTTCGGCGCCGGGGCGGTCATCAACTTCGAGTTCCTGAGCAAGACCAACACCGGCACGGCGACCTTGACCGGGAACCAGAGCTACAGCGGCGGCACCACGCTTGCCGGGGGCACGCTGGCCGTGGCCGGGGCGTTGGAAACGCCGAGCGTGACGATGGCCGACGACACCACGTTGGCCGTGGATGGCACCCTCAACGCCGGTCCCGTGGACCCGGCGACCATCACCGGCAGTGCCGGCGCCAACACGGTGACGGTGGGCGCGGGCGGCATGCTGCTGGCGAACGGCGATCTGGGCGCCGGCAGCGATGTGCTCGACGTGACGGGCACGCTGGATACCGCCGGCGGCACGTTTGCGCTGGGCGACGGCGACGACAGCTTCGTGGTGCACGACGGCACCGTGGTGAACGGCACCATCGATGGCGGCGCCGGCCTGGACACGCGCGTCTACGACATCAACCTGGCCGCCAACCTGGGCGCGCTGGTCAACTTCGAGGGCGTGACCAAGACCGGCACCGGCGTGCTCAACATCACCGGGCCGGTCGCCACGGATCTGCAGGAAGTGCAGGTGCTCGGCGGGACCTTGAACGTCGGCCCGGCCGGCAGCGTGGTGGCGATCGCCGGCAGCCTGCTCAACACCGTGGTGGCCGCTGGCGCGACCTTGAACGTCGACGGCAGCTACGGCTGTGGCGCCAGCAACGACACGATGACCGTGGCCGGTACGGTGTCGGGCAGCGGCACGATCGACCTGTGCGGCGGCGACGACACGCTGACCCTCAATGACGGCGCGGTGCTCAACGCCACCATCAGCGGCGGCCCGAACGGTGCTGGCGATACGGTAGTGCTGAACAACGCCAACGCGCTGACGTTCGACGCCACCCGCACGATCAACTTCGAGTACCTGCAGAAGGACAACAGCGGCGTAGCGACGCTGACCGGAACGCAAAGCTTCACCGGCGGCACCACGCTCAATGGCGGCACCCTGAGCGTGGCCGGCACGCTGGACACGCCGACCGTGGCGATGGGCGACAACACCGTGCTCCAGGTCGACGGCACGGTGCAGGCGGCCGGCGGCGCGAGCGTCGCGCTCAGTGGCAGCGGCGGCACCAACACGGTGACGGTGGGCGCAGGAGGAACCTTGCGGGCCGCGGGTGATCTGGGCGACGGCAACGATGTGCTGGACGTGGCCGGCACGCTCGACACGGGCGCAGGCAGCGTGCTGCTCGGGGCCGGCGATGACAGGCTGACGATCCACGACAACACCGCGATCGTCGGCACGGTGGTGGCCGGGGCGGGCAACGACACCTTCAACGCCGACATCGCCGGGCACGCCGACCTGGGCGCGGTGCAGCAGTTCGAGACGCTGAGCAAGACCAACGCCGGCGTGCTTAACGTCAACGGCCCGATGAGTTCGGACTTCACCACCGTCAACGTGCTCGGCGGCAGCTTGAACGTCACCGCGGGCGGCAGTGTCGCCGCACAGGCCACGACCGTCGCCGCCGGCGCGACCCTGCAGGTCGCCGGCAGCTATACCGGCACCGCGGGCGACGACACCTTCGTCTCGCGCGGTACCGTGATCGGTGCACTGGCCTTCGGCGCCGGCAACGATAGCGTGGACTTCATCGGCGGCAACATGAGCGGAGTCACCGCGCTGGATGGTGGCGCCGGGACCGACCGGCTCGGCTTCAGCGGGCAGACCCTGGACGGCAATACCTTGCCCACGCTGACGAGCTGGGAGCGCGTCGAACTGCTGGACGGTAGCGCGCTGACCCTGGGCCAGGCGCTCGATTTGGGCGGCGGTGTGCTGGCGATCGACGCCACTTCGCACCTTGTCGCCAACGCCGGCGCGAGCATCGGCGGTAGCGTCGAGAACGCCGGGCTGATCGACGTCGGCGTCCATCGTCTGGCGATCCACGGCAACTACACCGGCAACGACGGCACGTTGCAGCTGATGGTGTCGCCGAGCACGCTGAGCACGGGCGGCCTGGACATCGATGGCGACGTGCGCGGCACCACCCGCATCGACTTCGGCAGCGATGGCAGCAACCTGAGCGGGGCGGGCAAGGTTTCGATCCTGGTGATCGCCAGCCCGAACGACAACCCGGCGACGAACGGCAGCTTTGTGCCAGCGAGCACCACCGATGGCGCAGTACGCCTGAACGGCAGCCTGTTCCCCTGGACCTTCGGACAAGCGGCGGACCACAACTGGTACCTGGATGCGCAGGCCGGCCTGCTGCCCGAAATCCCCGCCTACGGCGTCCTGCCGACGCTGGCGACGCTGATGGCCGGGCAGGAAGACGACATCGTGCACCAGCGCCTGACGGGCATCCGCGGCACCGAGCAACCAGCCTGCGGACACCAGCCCGAGCCGCAGGCCGAGAACGCCGGGACCAGCCTGGTCGACGACTGCCACGGCGTCTGGGTGGCCGCCTCCGGCAGCAGCACGGATCTGGGCGCCAACCCGGGCTTTGCGGCCTCCGGCAGCGACGTGGGGCTGTATGTCGGTGCGGACTACGCGGCCGAAAGCGATGGCCAGATGGTGCGGCTCGGCGCCTTCCTGGGCTATCTGCATGGCAACTACTGGACCACCGGCGCCAACTCGACGGGCCTGCCCGGTACCGGCGAAGCCGGCATCCGGCTGGATACGCCGGTCGGCGGCGGCTACGGCAGCCTGCACTGGACCAACGGCGCCTATGTCGACGTGGTCCTGAGCGGCCAGAACCCGCATGCCCGCGTGCGGACGGCGGACGGCTTCAGCGAATCGCTCACCGGCAACGGCGTGACGGTGAGCGCGAAAACCGGCAAGCGCTACACGCTGGACAACGGCTGGACCTTGGAGCCGCAGCTGAAGCTGACCGCCAGCCAGGTGGAGTGGAACGACCAGGTCGACGCCAACGGCCGCGAGCTGACGTTCACGAACCACTGGGTCAACACCGCCCGCGCCGGCCTGCGCACGGAGAAGACGTTCATCACCGACAGCGGCGCCACGATCAAGCCGTGGGTGACGCTGGCGGTCGAGCACACCTTCGGTCAGGGCCGGGACGGCTTGCAGGTGGCCGAACCCGGTGCCGACGGCAACGCGCTGGCCCTGCCGAACCAGGACCTGGGCACAACGGCGCGGATCGATGCCGGCGTGGAGGCCAAGCTCAACCCGCGGGTGAGCCTGTTCGGCGTTCTCTCCGCCAGCCACGGCCTGCACGGCAGCGACTTCCGCGAGCGGGCCGCCAACGTGGGTGTGCGCGTGCGGTGGTAGACCTTGCTCGACAGACAATCGGATCGTGGTCGAAGCTAGAACGGAACAGCCTTTAGGGATGGTTTGATCATCCCGCGTACGTGACGGCAGCCATCATGCTCGCCGTCACCTCGCACTCGACGACAGATAGGCGCCGCATCCTGAGGCAATTCTGCACTCTGTTTTTATACAGTTCAGCGCAGTGATACGCGCGGCAGTGGCACTTATCCTGCCGTGGTGTCCCGTCCACACTGTCCCCAGGCGCTCTTGGCTCAATGGAGAGTGATTTAGGTGCCGTCAGCAAGGTTCCCTGCGATACCTTGATCCTTATCATCGGTCCTGGTGAGGAAGTGGTCGCACTTGGCCAAGTGGGTGCATGGCAGGTGATTAGACCGGGTTATCGGGGGGGTAGGGTGGTCGTCAGCTTCCGACCCATTCCGGTCGTTCGCGACGGTCTACTTTCAGGAAGTGCTTCACCGTGTCAGCGGAAGCACTCGAAGGCTCATCGTTAAGCCCCGTCATTGCGCAAAGTCAGCACTTCGACACCGTCCGCGGTAACGGCAACGGTATGCTCGAATTGAGCAGACAGCTTCCTGTCCTTAGTGACAACCGTCCACCCGTCGCGTTCTGTCGAGACCATCCGGGTTCCTTGGTTCAGCATCGGCTCGATGGTGAACACCATCCCTTGTCTCAACTTCAGCCCGGCTCCTCGCCGACCGTAGTGAAGTACCTGTGGGTCCTCGTGCATCTCCCGACCGATCCCATGACCGCAATATTCGCGTACCACCGAATAGCCGTTCGTTTTGGCGTGTCGTTCGATTGCGAAACCTATATCGCCCAAGTGCGCTCCCGGACGAACCTGCTTGATCCCTTTCCACAACGCTTCTTGGGTCACTCGCACCAACCGTTGCGCAGCAGGCGACACATTGCCCACGAGATAGGTCTTGCTGGAATCCGCGATGAAACCGTTCTTTTCGAGGGTGATGTCGAGATTGATGATGTCGCCGTCTTGGATGATCGCGTCCGAATCGGGTACGCCGTGGCAAACCACATGGTTGGGTGAGCAGTTCAAAACGTATCTGAAGCCGTATTGCCCTTTGCTTGCCGGTCGGGCGGCGAGATTTACCGTGATGAATTGCTCGACCAGGTCATTGATCTGCATAGTCGACATGCCGTCAAGCATCTGCCCGTCCAGCATCTCGAAGACGGACGCGAGCAACTTGCCCGACGTTCTCATGAGTGTCACTTCTTCCGGGGTTTTGACCACTTCAGGCAGCCTCTTTGCCGGCCACCATCACTTCTGCGGTTTCGAACTGCGTCCTCATGATGTCGTTGAAGGACAACGTCGGATTGGTTTCGGCGAGCATCCCGACCTTCATCCAGAACTCGGCTTGGGCGTTGATGGACCGGCACATGACAGTGCTTGCCTTGCGGGCCTCCGCATGAAGCTCGTCGTCTATTTTTACAATGCCCATGAAATTCCTGCCAAAAAAGTTTGAATATACGAAGGATATACGTTTCGTATACTACGGATCAATGCTCTCGCAGGAAAATTCGTGCTCGAATGCCGGCGCATGACCAGGCAATCGGCCTTCCGCTCTGACGCTATCAGACACAGACATGGGGGTTCCCGCACGCAGCGACCGTTCCGCTGCTTGCCACTCTACGATCGATCTCGATGACCCAGCGAACGACCGCTCTTGGCCGATTTCGGACCTAGGGCAGGGCGATTAGCCCGTGTTATCGGGAATAGGGCGACCGATGCAATCCTTGAAGACAGCCGTGAACCGCCTCATCCAGCCGATGGAAATCTTCTCGGTGCGCAAACCGTAGTGTTTGGTGTTCGACACGCATGTGGCGACGAACTTCGTCGAACAAGCGGGGTAGAGCCCATGGATCTCTGCGAAGACGATGAAACAGAGAAGCTCTTGCTGGGACAAATGGTTCAGCTCGAACAGCAAGCCATAGATGCAGCAGTACCTCACAGGCGAGCAACCGTGGGATGTCCAAGCGCAGACTCTGAGAACAGGAAGGATACAGTAGCAACCGGACATCGTCAGGTTATGGCTCTGGCTTGTGATTTTGCATGCGCTATCCAGCCCGGGTGCTTCTTGTCTCGACCGGTGAGACCACGCAGCCCTATGCTCGGCGAAGCCGATCAGGGGATACACGATGTCTGGCGTCAATCAGCACTACCTACCGCAGTTCCTCATGCGTGGCTTCGCCACGAAAGGAGGGACTATGAAAAGCCCCGTCTACAAAGCTGTTGAGCACCACAAGTCGCGTGGCGTGATGCACGCCCGCAACGTTATGAGCATTGGTGCGCAGCGGAACTTCTACGGCAAGGAAGGGCCTGAGTCCATCGACGACGCGATCGACCGCCTCGAGAGCAGGCTGGCGCCGGTGGTTCGTCGGCTCAATCTGGGCGAGCTGCTCTCAGACGACGACATCCCCCAGATCGCTTCACTGGCGACGCATCTGGTGATTCGTGCGAAGCACATGCGCTCGCTTCTAGAAGATGGGTTCCGGGAGATGGGCGGGCTGATGCGGAGCTACGCAAATGATGAACGCCTGCTCGAACGAGGCGCGCAGCGTATTGACGACGCGGAGCTCGAGCGGATGATCGAGGAGGAGGCAGCAAAGCGTCGTGTGACACTGACGCCGGGGCAGAGACACCTGTTCAAGAACCGGGCGAGGGCCGAAATTCAGCGGAAGAAATCGGATCCAGTCTTCAAAAGAGAGCTTTCTGAAATCATTGAGAGCGGGGCAAACAGGTTCGAGCAGGAGGCCGTCGAACGTTCGGAGCAAACCCACCTTAAGGCACTTGGTAAGGGGCTAGATCCTGCCCCCCGCGTTGCCCTGTTTCAGCAACTGACATGGTCGGTAGCTCACTTCCCAGGCGAGATGCTTATCTTGTCCGACGTACATGTCGTGGCGTTTTCCGCAGATGGAAAGGGCATGAGCGCCGTCTTGCACAAAGACAATCCGCCGGCGTTGGTTGCCTTGCCCATCTCGACTGAGCGAGCGTTGATTGGTTCATCGGTCGAGGGGCAGTTGCCCATTGCCGATGACATCAATCGGGTAGGGGCTAAATTCGCGCACGAATTTTTCATTACCGAGCGCGCCACGGAGGTCACACGAGCACTTGTGGCCTCGATTGGTACTGCACCGACAATTTTCGATGACCCGGAATGGCGAGAGATCAGGCGAACGGCGCCGAAAGAAGACTAGACTTAATAGTGGGCGCCTAGTTTGAAGAGGCAGACACACATTTGTGGCAAGCGTTGGGGGAAAGAATGGACAAATATTCTGGACCGGATGACATCTATCAGGTATTGGTTGAGGAGTCCGAGGAAAATTGGCTGCTGGGATTATTGGCGTTTGCGGTGGTTGAGGAGCAGCGAATCGAGTGGGTGAAACATCACCTTAAAACCACAGGTGTTTCGCCGGCGCCGGATGACATTCGGACGTGGTATGAATCACAACCCGAAAGCGTGCTGGTAAGAGCAAGAGCTGAGGCAGAGAATGCTCTGAAGAGTTACGGAGCAGAAGCGGTCGAAGAATTCGACGATGCGTATCGGAAAGAGATAGCCCAAGGAATTGTGGTGGCTGAGATACAAAAGCTCGGCCGATGGTTGCCGCAATTTGGAATGAACGTTGCCGGCGGTGTTGTTTCATCCATTGTGTTTGCCGCCATTCTTGTTGTTCTAGCGCTTTTTGTTCTAAAAAATCCGTCGACTAACGACATCGCAACGAAGCTAAACAGTCAAATGGGAGCTCAAAATGGCCAAGTCGGAAGTAACAAGTAAGCGTGCAGCGTCATCGGCCTCAAAGGTTTTGCGCGACAGCGGATCTAGCAAGTCAGCGAAATCGGCTGCGGGTTCGGCGCTTTCTCAGAGAAGCACATCAAAAACGACGTCCTCTGGTGCAGCTTCGGCGGCATCTAAGGCGCTTAAGAATGCCGGCTCAAGCAAGGCAGCTCGGTCGGCTGCAGGATCGGCCCTAACGCAGAAGCCTAGCGGGCGTAGGTGATCGTGGCGATCAGCGACTGTTATCGGGGGCAGGGGACGATTGGAACCAATTTGGGCGCGGCTTGGGGTCGCTAAATCTTCAGCGGATTGTGGAACAACAGTGACTAGCCTTCGTTTGCGCCGTAGCATCGTCACTAGCCCCCTCCGTCGATCTCTGGAACGATGCTGCCCATCTATTGCGCTTGATGGGATTAGGTCACTGAAACCATTTCCCACACCGAGGACGGACAATTCGAGTGCGACGTCAGACGGTCGATCCAACAGTGAAATCCGGATACCCCATTTTTTGCGCTTCAACACCGTTGCATTCTCTTACCCATAAAGCCTGTTATCTGGTAAAGAAGACAGCATTCGACACCGAAGCTAAAGTGGGATTTGACGCGTATGCCAACGGTGGCCATATCACGGCTAGTCTTAGGAGGGGGTGCCTACGTTGCGCCCGTCATCCCACTCGGCTGGCACCAAGGCGACGCCGTCTCGCCAGCGCTCAATGACCGCTTCTTGGTACCACGGCTCGGTGATGTCAGCATGTTCAGTGATAATGACCTGCAGGCGCGGCGATAAGTCTTGGACGACCTGTTGAATCAGTCTGAAGATCCTAACTATGGCGATGCGATCTTCGTCGTGGACGTCGACTTGGTTCACATTCCGACCCTGATCAGCGGGGAAGTAAACCTGTGAGGGCTGATCGAGGAAAAGGAACCGAGGCACAGGTCGGTTCTTGCGAACAAAGAAATCATGCAAGGCCAACAGCGCAATCAAGTGGCAACCAAGCCACGTAGCGCCGCTGCCCATCCGATTCATGGGGATCGGGCCATCGTCCGAGTCGGCGACGACCAGTAGCTTCTTGGGGTCAAGACGGAAGGGAATTCCGCTATGCTCCAGCTCAAGGTGTCGTGCCCAGCGGGTCATCAAATCGCCGAGTCGGTTCATGATCGAAGAGGTGCGCTCTTGGGTGTTCGCATCGCTTAGCAGGGATTCGATGGCCTCCACCTGCTCGCGTAGCGCAGCTATCTCGTTGTTGAACTTCTCCCTGTCCTGCGTAGTCGGCAGGGATTCCAGCGTCAGACTGATGCGTCCCAGAACGTGGGCCCTCCGAGACGCCGCGTCCCGCATGGACTGAAGGCGGGCATCGGACGCGCGAAGTGATTCGAGGGTAGACCAGTTGTTCCGGAGCGCACCCTTCAGAGAGTCCAGCTCAGTTGCCTTCTCTGAAATTAAGGTGTCCAGGCCCGGCGTGTGCTTGAGAACATTCTTGAGTTGATCCCTTGCCCGCCCAAGCTCAGTTCGGAGTTCCTCCACCGTCGGCATGGTTGAGGGCAATCGTTGGCTACAAACTGGGCAGTCATTGGTTTCTGAGTCGTCCAGCAAGTCGATGCTTTCAAGCCTAGCGATCTGCTCGCCAGTCTCACTGGCATAGCCGCCTTCTTCTTTCCGAAGCGCGGTCATCGCCTGCAATTCGTCGTTGACGTTATGGAGCCTCGCCCGCAAACCGGTTCGCTCACTGCTCAATCGAACGAGCTCCACCTGGTCAACCTGGGATGCAACTATCTCGAGCTGTTCTTCGGCAGTGGTTTGGCCGGCTGCACGCAGGGCGTCGACCGCGTCCGAGAAGGACTCGGCCACGAACTCCTGCGGGATGAGGCCAACGCCTTTGGCTTCAGCAACCAACCCGTCCACTCGCGCTTCGCCGGTCAGTGACAGCGATCGAGCAAGCTCGGTCTCTTTGGACCGGAGGTCTCGGCGGAGCGCGCGTAGACGAGCTGACAGCTCGACATGGTCGTCCTCAACGGCGCCGATGAAGTAGGGAAACGTGTCTTTGATGCTCTGCGCAACCCAATGGTCGCTCTGCCCATGGAACAAGAAGCCAGGCTGCGATATCTCCGTTTGCTTCTGGAACACATACGCCAGCGTGTGCCTTATGCTCGCCGACAGTTCCGGCCGTGTTGCCCCCTCGGGAGGCGTATGACGGTTCGAGCCGATTCCCGTAGCCAGTTCTATTCGAGCCATCACCGCATCGATGGTCGTGGTGACCGTCAGCCGGTCGATGGGGGGAATCGACAGGGTCGATCCCGTCAGGTAGTAGGCGTCCGTCGTCGTCGTCTTCCCGCGATCCGGGGCTCGTCTCGCAACGAAGTGCTCTGAACTTCCATCGGTCATGCGCAATGCATACCAATCGATCGTCCGAGCCATGATTCCGTGCGGAATGTTGCACGTGCTGCTGCCCAAGCAGTAATCGACGATATCAATCAGCGAAGATTTGCCGGTGCCGGACTCGCCCGTGATGATGTTGACTTTGCCGGGCTTCAGGGAAATGGTGCGTGGGTCGCGACCGGCAGAGTAAATGACGATGTCGAGGATTTGAATGCTCATGGCCGCACGCCCCATAGGGCCATTACGGTGGGATAGTCGCCGGAGGTCGCAAACCAGCGGCCAACGAAGACGGCCTTCTTGGCGCAGTTGATAACTTCCTGGGAGGCCGACTGGGAACCGTACTGATTGATCCGCCTTACTGTGGCGGAAGGAACGATGCTTGAGCCTTGGAGCTCAATGAGCCCTCCCGCTGACGATACCGCCACGGCCTGGCGAACCAGCGGAGCAAGCGCTCGGGCTCGATGAGGAAAGCCGACCTGAGCGGAAGTATTCACGCTTAGCCACGCTGCCAGGCTGGTGTTGATCGCCCGAGGCAGGGTTTCCCGGGTTGCTTTATGCAACACGACGGGAAGCGCTACAAAGGCGAGCGCATAAGGAAGACCGTCCTGGTCTTGGGATTCCTGCTGGTGCCCCTTTGCGGCGCAATAGAGCAGCGTTCCCAAGAATGCTGGGTTAAGCAGACGAAGCTGCTCCACCGGCTGGCGACGCCAAGAGGCATCCTGTGGTTGATACCGGGTAGTTTCGTTCATAAGGTCTGCATCCGGCTTCCGAGTAAGTGCTGTAACCTCGACATGAATTGGGGATGCCAGCCCACCCTCAAATCATTGGCTAACATGTGTAAAGAGCCGCGGCTAATGCTCGGGTTGTCCACATTTTTCTGGATGGGATAACACGATGTCTCCACCCACTGGTAGATCATCTTGGCCATCTGACCTTGCGCGGCTTCGGCTTCCTCTTGACCTAGATCGTCGAGCGCACGGTTAAACGTGAGATCCCACTCTTCGCAGAGCGTTAGCTCATACCTTTCGATATCTCCAACCATCACGAGGTTCTCTCTGACCCATCGGGACCGTTGTTCGAACGCGCGGTAGTAGTCGCGCACGGCGGCAAGCACGCGCCGATCATTGACGCCAACCAGCCGAGCTTGATGCACGAATATCTCGTTCTCATAGCTGGTCATGTCGACCATGTGCTCAAGAATGTCGTTGTCGACGGGAAGCGCACTGACGAGCTGCTCACGAATGTCATCCATCTGCGCCTGCAGATCGCCGCTATTTATTGGGACTTTGGAACCCCCTATTAGGTGTTTGAGGGAAGCGGTAAACCACCAACCTTCAAGCCGCGACAGGAAGGAATCAATGTGGTCGCGCTTCACTGTGAGGCGTATCTCATGCCTAATGTCTTGGCCCACTTGCTCGATGTTCGATGAACTCGGGGCAATCACAATCGACGAGACCAACGCAGCCTGCTCCTGCTTGGATAGAGCAAGGAAGAGTTCATACGCCGGCTTGTTGATCGCGTTGGTCGACGTCTGGGCAGTCGCCTGCATCACCGTAACTGCACAGACTTCATCGCGGGAGACTGCAAGAAGACGGCTCGCGATTGACCCCTCTGCGACAGCGTGGGTCGTGATTAGGATCAGGCGGTCGTCCGGAGCGATGTCTCCGGATGCGCGTCCTTCGATCCAGATGCGCAACGACTTCCAAATGTCAGGGGAAGCATCCGTTAGGTTGGCTTGGGAATTGATGTGATGCTTGAGCTGGAACAGCTCGAGAGGTGTCCCGATCGACTCAAAAACCACGTCGTCCAACGTCTCGAGATAGATGGAGAAGTCAGCATCTGAGCCCGGGTCGATTCGGCGCAATGATGTAAGCAGCGCAACCCGGATCTGGTAAAGGTAACCCAGCGCGGAATCGCCCGCACCGAAGGCGGTGCTCCCACCGGCGTTTGATGATGTCATCTGCCCCCCAGTCCTTTGGTCGCTGGAAACAAGGCCTCCCGGGCATATGCCCGGCTATGCACTCGCCCGCTGGCGATCATGGTCGCATGGATGTGACGGGAGACCAATCAGTTGGATCCGGATAGATCCCAGCCGAATGCCTCTCCGCCTGCTGTTTAGTTGTCCTCAAGCAGGCGCGCGGCCGGATTATCTGCTGCGCCGCCTGCTTGGAAGTACCCCATCACGCTGGATACCGCACGGTGTTCGGTCATCTGCATGATCGCTGGCAGTGAGACCCCCTGGCGACTCGCCTCGGTCACAAACCCCGACCGCAGGCTATGCCCGCCGAAATCCCCCTCCAGCCCGGCGAGCCGCGCCCGCCGCTGCACGATTTCGCCCACCGCCGCCGGGGACAGGGCAGGGCCCACGCGCTGCTTCCACAGCCGCCGAAACATCGCCCCCTCGGTGATCGCGGCCGCAGTTAACCAGGCCTCCAGCGCCTGGGCCGCCCGATCCAGAATCGGTTTGTCCGGTGCCGACGACGCGGTCACGCCAGCCTGCTGCGTCTTGCTGTGTTCCAGCCGGTAGATATAACCCTGCGGACCGATGCGGCGCAGGTCGCGCAGATCGGCCGCGGCGATCTCGCTGCGCCGGCGGCCACCGCTGGCAAAGCCGAAGCAGAGCAGGGCGCGATCACGTATACCCTCGAGACTGTCGTCGCAGGTCGCCAGCATCGCCTCGAGCTCGGCCAGGGTGATGGCGGTCTTCTTGCGCGGCCGTACGCCGCGCTTCACGGCCGCCCGGGCAGCGCGGCTAAGCACCGTGCGGATCGCCGGTTGCTCGCACGGGTTCAGCACCTGCTTGAGCCGGTGCGCGGTCGACAGCACCGCGACCCGATGACGTACCGTCGCCAGCGTCCAGGGGCCAAGCTTGGCTTTGAGGCCGGCGCCCACCAGCGTCCGGTCCACGGCGGGCGGCAGCTCCCACGCCAGGTCACCTTCGGCCGAGCGACGTACGACGTGATCGACCACGAACTGCAGCACCGTGGCCTCCGGTACCGGCAGGGAGAATGCCACGCCGTAGCGCGCCGCGTGCCAACCGGCCCAGTAACGCAAGGCGCTGGCATAGCTGCGCGTGGTGTTGGCGGCGGCCGCTTCCGCGAGCAATTCGCGCACCGCGTCGGCGGCCTGCTGCGCCAGCTGAATCGGCAGCGTCAGGCTGGAGGCCGGCTGGGCGAGGGTCGGAATCAGGGAATTATCTTTCATACTATGTAATGTATACTACGAAGTAGGGCGTCTAGCCACGATAATCATCACTTATCGTGAGTAAGAATGCCAGAGGGCAGGGCACCGATCGAGGAGACCGTTTCATGCCGCGTGGCATCACCCAGCACCAGGTCAACGCCGCCGCCGACGCCATCCTGGGTGTCGGCGAGAATCCCACCATCGAAAAAGTGCGCACCGAGCTCGGCACCGGCTCGCCCAACACAGTGACGCGCATGCTCGACGTGTGGCGCAGCCAGCTCGGCGAGCGGTTACGCCGGCTCAGCGCACTGCCGGATCTGCCGGCACCTGTCGGGCAGGCGATGATGACGCTGTGGCAACTGGCCACCGAACACGCCAACCAGGCGATCGCTGGGCGCTTTGTCGAGGAGCAGGCAGCGCTGGAGACCGACCGGAACACACTGGCCACCGAACGCCAAGATTGGGGCACCCGTCTGGAGGCCGCTGAGGCTGATCGCGCCCAGGCCCTAGCGTCGAAGGATCTGGCCGAGCACGCCTGCGCCACCCTGGATGCCCAATTGCAGGACAGCCACGCCCTTCGGGCCGATCTGGCCCAACAGCGGAACCGTTTGCAGACACAGTGCGATCAGTTGAGTGCTGAGCTTCACGGTCTTCGGGGCCTGTTGGCCGAGCAGCAGCACGCCGCAGCCACGGAACGCGCCCGGCAGGAGGCGTACGTGCGCAACCTCGAGGATCGCGCCCATCAGGAGGTCGATCGGCTCCGACAGGAAACCAAGCAGTGGCAGCAGCGGCTGGAGGTCGCCGAACGGTCGCATCGAGACGCCGAGACAATCCTCAGGAACGAGCTTGGAGCGGTCCGCGACCAGCTGCGCGGCTCCGAAAAGGAGATCGCACGCTACGCTGGACAGATCGCGGGGCTTGAGAGAGTTTTGAACAAACAGGCTCAACCGAAGCCGAAGAAGGTACGTCACCCCGGCCGTTCCCAACGAGCAGCACGTGCCAAGAAGGAACAGGCCTAACTTGGGCGACAGGTCGCACAGTTTGGTGACCTCGCATGCGGTAGGCGGTTCAAGCGTGCCGCCGCATTAGCCGGAATTCTTCGATCTTGCTAATTTTAGCTCGACTCAGCTAATTCAATGAAAACAGTGTATTAGGTGGCCAATGAGCGTTTCTGCAGGAGCCTCGGCTGCCCCTCATCTAGATTTGAGAGCCGACGGCGCAGCGCTGCAGTGGCCTAGAAACTTAGGCAGAAATTTTCCCGTTGCACAAGTTTGTTGGCAGTTGGCGCCGCTAGCATAAGTTTCTTGGCTGAAGTTGCATAAGACTTTGGGCGATTTGGCCTAAGTTTCTTGGTCGCATTCAGCGACCCAGAGGGCGGCCCACGGGTCGGGCTTCGACGGCTCCGGCCCCCTCACCGGACGCCCCCTCGATTTCGCATAATGTATATTATGTCAATTGTTG
>NZ_MWIO01000055.1 GCF_004799035.1 Rhodanobacter lindaniclasticus | reverse complement strand
TGGCTGGCAAGCTACCCCGCGCCGCGCCGCGGGGTAGCTTGCCAGCCATGCATACCGTCTACCGCGCGCAGAACCTGTTCGACGCCCATCTGGTGAAGGATGCGCTGGAGGCGGCCGAGATCCCGGCGTTCATCGCCGGCGAGTACCTCACCGGCGGCGTGGGCCAGTTGCCGGCGATGGATTTCATTGCGGTGATGGTGCCCGAATCGGGGCTGGCGCGGGCGCAGGACGTGGTGCGCGAGGTCGAGGCGATGCTGGGCGAGGCGCGCCACGCGATCGACGAGATGCCCGACGATCCGCTGGCCGTACCCTGCTGAGCGGCGTGCGTCCGAACCCCCGAAACGCCCCACGGCAGCCACGGCGCCGCCCGGCCGTGCGCGGGATACTTGCCCGCATCCCGACCGCCGAGAGCCAGCGATGCACCCCGCCCACATCCGCCTGATCGCCCCCTCGGGCCACGCGCATGATCCCGCTGCCATGGCGCGCGGCGTGGCGCGCCTGCGCGAGGCGGGCTGCACGGTCGACGGCGAAGAGGTGCTCGCGCGTTTCGCGCAGCGTTTCGCCGGCAGCGACGCCGAGCGGGCGGCCGACATCAACGCCCTGGCGACGGCGGCCGTGCTGCCGGACATCGCGCTGACCACCCGCGGCGGCTACGGTGCGGCGCGATTGCTGACGCAGCTGGATTACGCGGCGCTGCGCGAGCGCCTGCACGGCGCGCCGATCGCGCTGGTCGGTCACAGCGATTTCACCGCGCTGCAGCTGGCGCTGCACGCGAAGAGCGGCCTGTGCACGTTCAGCGGCCCGTTGCTGGCCGACCTCGGCGCCGAGGTGCCGGACGATTTCAGCTGGCGCCAGTTCTGGGCCACGCTGACCGCGCCGACGGCGCAGGTTTCATGGACGACCTCCGCCACGGCCGAGCTCGACCTGCACGGCCCGCTGTGGGGCGGCAACCTGGCGATGCTGTGCAGCCTGCTGGGCACGCCGTACTTCCCCGTCATCGACGACGGCATCCTGTTCGTCGAGGACGTCGGCGAGGCACCGTACCGGGTGGAGCGGCTGCTGTACCAGCTGCATCTGTCCGGCGTGCTGGGGCGGCAGCAGGCGCTGCTGCTGGGCAGCTTCAGCCAGTGCGCGCCCGGACCCCGCGACAACGGCTACCAGTTGGGTGATGCCTTCACCCGGATCGGTGCCGTGGCCGGCGTGCCACTGGTCGACGGTTTGCCGCACGGCCACGGTGCCCAACAGCTCACGCTGCCGTTCGGCGCGCCGGCTCACCTGCGCGTGGCGGACGGCCGCGCGCGGCTGGAAATGGGCGGTTATCCGCACCTCGATTGCGCCAACCCGGCCAGCCCGCCCGAAAACCCGTAAAATGGCCGGCCCGCACGGGCCCGCTCCCAGGAACAGACCATGAAGACCATCGAAGGCGATTTCGCCACGCCCAACGGCCGTTTTGCCATCGTCGCCGGCCGCTTCAACGGTTTCGTGGTGGAACCGCTGGTCGCCGGCGCGCGCGATGCACTGCTGCGCCACGGTGTGGCGGACGACGCGATCGAACTGGTGCGTGTGCCCGGTGCCTGGGAGATCGCACTGGTGGCGCACAAGCTGGCGCATTCGGGTGAGTACGCGGCGGTGATCGCGTTGGGCGCGGTGATCCGCGGCGCCACCCCGCATTTCGATTTCGTCGCCGGCGAATGCGCCAAGGGCCTGGCCTCGGCCGCGCTCGGCTCCGGGGTGCCGGTAGCCTTCGGCGTGCTGACCACCGACTCCATCGAACAGGCGATCGAGCGCGCCGGCACCAAGGCCGGCAACAAGGGCGCCGACGCCGCGCTGGCGGCACTGGAGATGGCCAATCTCTACCGGAAACTCGGATGAGCGCACACGTCCACGGCCTCGACCTGCAGGCGCGCTCGCGGGCACGCCGCCGCGCGCTGCAGGCGCTGTACGCATGGCAGCTCAGCGGCAGCCACATGAACGCGGTGATCGAGCAGTTCCGCCACGAGCAGGACATGGAAGTGGCCGACCTGGAATATTTCGAAGACCTGCTGCACGGTGTCGAGCAGCACGTCGACGAGCTTGACGCCAGCCTGCGTCCGCACCTGGATCGCGAGGTGGCGCAGGTCGATCCGATCGAACGCGCCGCGCTGCGGCTGGCCGCCTACGAATTGAAGCATCGCCCCGACGTGCCTTACCGCGTGGTGCTGAACGAGGCGATCGAGGTCACCAAGCGCTTCGGCGCCGACCACGGCCACAGCTACGTCAATGGCGTGCTGGACAAGCTCGCCGCCGAGCTGCGCGCGATCGAGAAGGGCGCTTGATGCAGCGCGCCGTCGTGCCTGCGGGCATCGATCCGGTGCCTCCGCTCGAAACCGCGCGCCTGCGCCTGCGCGGCCATCGCGCCGGCGACCACGACGCCTTGCTGGCGATCTGGTCCGATCCGCTCGTGGTGCGTTACATCGGCGGTCGTCCGTCCACGCGGCAGGAAGCCTGGTTGCGGTTGCTGCGCTATCCGGGCCTGTGGTGCGTGCTCGGCTACGGCTACTGGGCGATCGAGGAGAAATCCAGCGGTCGCTGCATCGGCGATATCGGCTACGCCGATTTCCGGCGCGAGATCGAGCCCTCGCTCGAAGGCATGCCCGAACTCGGCTGGGTGCTGGCCGCGGACAGCCACGGCAAGGGTTACGCCAGCGAGGCGCTGGCGGCGGTGCTGGCCTGGGGCCAGGCGCATCTGGGCGAGCATACCGCGGTGTGCATCATCGACCCGGACAACGCGGCCTCGATCCGCGTTGCCGGCAAGGCCGGCTTCGCGCTGCGCCAGCAGACCACCTACATGGGCGACCCGGTGCTGCTGTTCACGCGCTGACGGGTCCGGCAGCTAAAGGCGAGCGACGCTGATGGAATTCGACCTGATCGAGCTGATCCGGCAGCGCACCGTGCAGGCGCGCGACGATGTGCGCCTGGGCATCGGCGACGATGCGGCGGTGCTCGCCGTGCCCGCCGGGCAGGAGCTGGCGGTGGCGATCGACACGCTGGTCGAAGGCGTGCATTTTCCGCGCGGCACCGATCCGGCGGACATCGGCTGGAAGGCCCTGGCGGTGAATCTCTCCGACCTGGCGGCGATGGGCGCCAGTCCGGCCTGGGCGTTGCTGGGGCTGACCCTGCCGCAGGCGGATCGCGCCTTCGTCGAAGGCTTCGTCGACGGCTTTTCGCGGCTGGCCGGCGCACATCGACTGGCCCTGGTCGGCGGCGACACCACCCGCGGCCCGCTGACCGTCAGCGTCGCGGTGCACGGCTTCGTGCCGCCGGGCAAGGCGCTGACCCGGGCCGGTGCACGGGTGGGCGACGCGGTGCTGGTCACCGGCACGCTGGGCGATGCCGCCGCCGGCCTGAACGTGCTGCAGCAACTGCGCCGCGACGAGGATGATCGCGACAAGCTGCGCGACTACCTGGTCGAACGGCTGACCCGGCCGACGCCGCGACTGGCCGCCGGCGTTGCGTTGCGCGAGCAGGCGCATGCCTGCATCGACGTTTCCGACGGCCTGCTCGCCGACCTGGGCCACATCTGCGCCGCCAGCGGCGTGGGGGCCGAGATCGACGCCGCGCTGCTGCCGCGCTCGTCGGCGCTGCTGGGTCTGTACGACGACGCCACCGCGCTGCACTTTGCGCTGGGCGGCGGTGACGATTACGAGTTGTGTTTCTGTGTGCCACCTGACCGGTTGAGCCAGGTGCAGGCCGATCTGTCCCGGCTCGGCTGCGGCGTCACCCGCATCGGCCGGATCGTCGCGGGCACGGGGGTGCGTGTGCGCGGCCACGACGGCGGCTGGATGGAGCCCGGCATGCCGGGCTGGGAGCATTTCGCATGAATGACAGAAAACGCCTGAGCGCCCCGCAACGGCAAGCCCTGCTGGCCACGCCATGGGGCTGGCTCGCCTGCGGCTTCGGTTCCGGGCTGGCGCCCTTGGCGCAGGGGACGTTCGGTTCGCTGGCGGCGCTGTTGCCGTGGCTGCTGCTGCGCGGCCTGCCCGCATGGGGCTACGCGCTGGTGCTGTTGGCGGGCTTCGCCGTCGGCGTGCGCGCCTGCGACGTCGCCGGCCGCGCGCTCGGCGTGGACGATCATCGCAGCCTGGTCTGGGACGAGTTCATCGGCCAATGGCTGGCCCTGCTGCCGCTGCTGGGCGCGCTGCTGCCCGCGGGTGGCCTCGCGTGGTGGATGCCGGCGGCCGGGTTCGCGCTGTTCCGCCTGTTCGACGTCTGGAAGCCGTGGCCGATCCGCTGGCTGGACCGGCGCGTGAAGGGCGGCTTCGGCGTGATGATCGACGACGTGATCGCCGGCGTGTTCGCCGCGATCGTGCTGGCCGCGCTGCTGCAGGCGCTGCGCTGAATCCCGGCTGTCGGTCTCACTCGCGCACGCGATGCCGGGCGCGGGCCTTCACACGATGCAGAGCAGCGCGGGTCGATGATGCGACTTTGCAACGAAGGAGAATTGTCGATGAACGTGAAATCGAGTCTGCTTGCGGCTGCCTGTGCGCTGGCGCTGGCCGCCTGCAGCGACAACTCGTCGTCGCCGACGGCACCCGAGTCGGCTCCGACGCCGTCCGCCACCACGACCCCGGCCGAGGCGCCGGTGACGATGGCACCCGCCCCGGCGGCGACCGCCGGCAACATGGCCGCCGCGCCCGCGGCGGCGATGGACACCAGCAAGGGCATGGCGGTGGTTACCGATTGCGCCACCGAGATCGAGGGTTCGGACGCGATGCAGTACAACGTGTCCTCCATCGTGGTGCCTTCGTCGTGCAAGGACTTCAAGATCACCCTCAAGCACACCGGCACCATGCCGGTCACCGCGATGGGCCATGACGTGGTGGTCACCAAACAATCCCACCTGCAGGCGGCTGATTCCGACTGTCTTTTATATACATTCGACGCTGCCGACGAAAAGAGAGGGCTTGTACTCCGGGTGCTCCCGATACACATCGAAAAAAATGCAGGCCAACACGCCAACACAAGACTTTCTCTGGCTTATGATTTTCATGACACCGCAGACAGA
>NZ_MWIO01000054.1 GCF_004799035.1 Rhodanobacter lindaniclasticus | reverse complement strand
CCCGTACCCTCACCCCAACCCCTCTCCCGGGGGGAGAGGGGCTTTTGAGGCTCGGTGATGTGGCGGTCAGCGGGAACGCGGATGGTTCAGTTCGACGCGGTGTTCGGCGCCGTCGTCGAGCAGCGGGATGCGGCCACCGGGTTGCGGTTCGCCGTCCAGGCGGACGCGGGCCGGGCTGTCCTCATCGCCCTGGCGCAGTTCGATGCGGTACGTCGTGTCGCCGTGCCGATAGTCCAGTTCGAAGCCCTCCCACTCCGCCGGCAGCACCGGCGCGAAGCGCAGGTGGCCGGCTTCCAGGCGCAGGCCGAGCAGGGATTCGACGATCAGCCGGTACATCCAGCCGGCGGAACCGGTGTACCAGCTCCAGCCGCCGCGGCCGACGTGCGGGGCAACCGCATAGACGTCGGCGCTGACCACATAGGGCTCGACCTTGTAGACGTCCATTTGCGCCGGGTCGATGCCGTGGTTGACCGGGTTGATCATGCGCAGCAGTTCCCATGCGCGGGCGCTGTCGCCGAGTTCGGCGAAGGCCATCGTGGCCCAGATCGCGGCGTGGGTGTACTGGCCGCCGTTCTCGCGCACGCCGGGCAGGTAGCCCTTGATGTAGCCCGGGTCGATGGGGGCCTGGTCGAACGGCGGGTCCAGCAGCTGCACCAGGCCGGCGTCGCGGCGCACCAGGTGTTCGTCCAGCGATGCCATCGCCTGGCGCTGGCGCGCGGGCGCGCCGATGCCGGAGAGCACCGACCAGCTCTGCGCGATCGAGTCGATGCGGCAGTCGAGATTGCCGGCGGCGCCCAGCGGCGTGCCGTCGTCGAACCAGGCGCGGCGATACCAGGCGCCGTCCCAGGCGTGTGCCTCCAGCGCGTCGCGCAACGCGGCCACTTCGTTCTCGCAGCGCTGGGCGAAAGCCGCGTCGCCGCGGTCGCGCGCCACCTCGGCGAAGCGCCGCAGCACCTCGCAGCTGAAGAAGCCCAGCCACACGCTTTCGCCGCGGCCGCCTTCGCCGACGCGGTTCATGCCGTCGTTCCAGTCGCCGCCGCCGATCAGCGGCAGGCCGCGTTCGCCGCGCAGGGTGAAGCTGCGCTCGATGGCGCGCACGCAATGCTTGTACAGCGGCTCGAACAGGCCCGAGGGCTGCGGCAGGTCGTAATAGGATTCCTCGCCGGCGTGCAGCGCGCGGCCCTCGATGTAGAACACCGGCACGTCGAGCACGGCGCGGTCGCCGGTGGCCAGCACATAGCGGCTGGTGGCCAGCGGCAGCCACAGGTAGTCGTCCGAACAGGTGGTGCGCACGCCGCGGTCCTGCGGCGGGTGCCACCAGTGCTGCACGTCGCCCTCGGGGAACTGGTGCGCCGCGCACAGCAGCAACTGCGCGCGGGAGAGCTCCGGCGCGGCGTGCACGGTGGCCATCGAATCCTGCAACTGGTCGCGGAAGCCGAACGCGCCGCCGCTCTGGTAGTAGCCGCTGCGCGCCCAGATGCGGCAGGCGATGGTCTGGTACAGCAGCCAGCCGTTGGCGAGCACGTCCAGCGCCGGCTCGGGCGTGCGCACCTGCACCGCGCCGAGCACGCGCTGCCAGTGCGTGCGCACCTGCTCCAGCGCGGCGGCGGCCGAGCCGGTGCCACGGAAGCGCTGCACCAGCGCGCTGGCATCGGCGGCGTCGCGGCCCAGGCCGAGGCGGAAGATCAGCTGGCGCTCGGCGCCATGCTCCAGCGCGACCTTCGATTGCAGCGCGGCGCAGGGATCGAGTCCGGCACCGAGCCGGCCGGAGAGCTGCTTGCGACCGAGCGCGGCGGGCTTGCGCATGCTGCCGTTGCGGCCGAGGAACTCGCCGCGGTCGCCGCCGATGCCGCGCTCCGCATCGTCCACGTCGAGGAAGGCCACGCGGCCGGGGAACTCGCCGTTGTAGCTGTTGCGGGCGAACAGCGCGCCGCTGGCCGGGTCCGATTCGGTGACCACGTGCATCGCGGTCTTCTCGCGCAAGTCGCCGAGCAGCCATTCGACGTAGGCCGTGGCGCTGATGCGCCGCGGCCGGCCGGATTCGTTGCGCAGTTTCAGCACCGAGAATTTCACCGAGGCATCCAGCGCCACATAGATCCACAGCTGCGAGTGGATGCCGTCCTCGACGTGCTCGAACACGCTGTAGCCGAAGCCGTGGCGGGTGACGTACGCGCCGCTGCCGCGGCACGGCCGCGGGGTGGGCGACCACAGCGCGCCGGTGTCTTCGTCGCGCAGGTAGATCGCCTCGCCGCTGCCGTCCCCGACCGGGTCGTTGTGCCACGGCGTGAGGCGGAACTCGTGCGCGTTCTCGCCCCAGGTGTAGGCGCCGCCGCTCTCGGAGATCACCGTGCCGAAATGCGGGTTGGCCAGCACGTTGGACCACGGCGCCGGCGTGGCGTCGCCGGCGGCGGTGACGATCACGTACTCGCGGCCATCGGCGCTGAAGCCGCCGTGCGGGTTGCGCAGTTGCAGTTCCGGCGGCGGCGAAGGCGCGGGCAGCGCCGGCACGGGGCGTTCGGCGCGGCTGGGCTCGAACGGCGGCGCGTGGGTTTCCAGCTGGCGCCGGCCGATCTGCTCGGCCAGGCTGCCGCGGTGGTCGGCCAGCACGATGCGCGCGCTGGCCAGCATCACCATGCGGTCCTCGCCGGAGAGCTGCTGCGCCGGGCGCACGAAGATGCCGCCGGGGCGATCGAGCAGGCTGGCCTCGCTGCCGGACGCGATCAGGCCGAGGATCTGGTCCTGCAGCTGCTGGCGGTAACCGGCGCGGTCCTCGTTCCAGATCACCAGGTCCACCGCCAGGCCCTTCTGCCGCCAGTACGCATGCGCCTGCACCAGCTGGCGCACCAGCTCGATGCGCGCCTCGCTGGCGATCTGCAGCAGCACGATCGGCAGGTCGCCGGAGATCGACTGCCCCCACAGCCCGCTCTGCCCGCGGCGGTTGCCGCGCAGCACCGCCGGCTCGGCGCGCAGGCTGGCGTTGGGGTACAGCAGCGCGGTGGCCATGTGCTCGTACAGCTGCGCGTCGCCGAGGCCGGCATTGAGCTGGCGCAGCAGCACCTGGCTGTGCGTCCAGGCGAGGTCGAACACGCGGTCGGCGAGGTGGCGGTCGCGGTACTTGCCGATCAGCTGCAGGCAACCCTCGCGGCGATCGGCGATGCCGGTGACGTAGTCGATGGTGGCGGTCTGCTCCGGCTGCAGGGTGATGCGGCAGCGGATCGCCACGATCGGGTCGAGCACCGAGCCGGCGCTGCCGGACAGCCGCGACTGTTCCAGGTCGAGCATCTGCGGGTCGGCCAGGCTGCGGCCGCGGCCGATGAAGCGCGCGCGGTCGGTCTCGAAGGAGATCTCGTCGATGTCGGCGTCGTGCACGGCCAGCAGGTGGAACATCCACGGCGGGTGTTCGTCGGCGGCGCGCGGCCGCCGCGTGCACACGATCGCCTGCAGCGCGGGCACCAGTTCGGTCTGCACGAACAGCTTGCTGAAGGCCGGGTGCAAGGCGTCGGCCAGCGGCGGAGCCAGCACCACCTCGGCGTAGCTGGTCAGCTCGATGGTGCGCGCGTGGCGGCCGCGGTTGGTGAGATGGGTGCGGCGCAGTTCGATGTCGTCCTCGGGCGAGACCACGATCTCGGTGTGCGCGTCGAACTCGCGCTCGCGCACGCGGAACTCGGCGCGCGCCTCGGAGAAGATCGCCTCGTACAGCTCGGTCTTGTGCCGCGTGGGCTGGTAGGTGGTGGACCAGTACGCGCCGCTGGCGACGTCGCGCAGGTAGCAGAACATGCCCCAGTGGTCGCGCGTGATGTCCTCGCGCCAGCGCGTCAGCGCCAGTTCGCCGCGCCGGCTGCTGCCGCCGCCGGCGCTGGACAGCATCACGTGGTAGCGGCCGTTGGAAAGCAGCTGCACCGCCGGACGCGGGCGGTTGGGGTCGCCGAACACGCGCAGCCGCGCCTCGCTGACCGGCGTGTGGGAATCGTTGCCGGGGAAGCCGGAGGCGTGCAGGTATTCCGCCGCAGTGCGCGGAACGCGCTCCTGCAGCAGCAGGCTGGTGGCGCGGAACTGCGGATCGGCGGCGAAGCGCCGTTGCATCGGCCGGCCCAGCAGGGCGAAATCCAGCGCCAGCAGGCTCATGCCCTGATGGTGGGCCATGAACGAGCGCACCAGCGCCGAGCTCTGCCCCACCGGCAGCCGCGCCGGGGTGTAGTCGACCGCCTCATACATGCCGTAGCGGCCCTGCACGCCCTCGCTGGCCAGCCGCTGCAGGTTTCTGGTGGCCGCCGCCGGCGCGATGATCAGCGCCAGCGCGCTGGCATAGGGCGCGATCACCACATCGTCGCCGAGGCCGCGCTTCAGGCCCAGGCCGGGCACGCCGAAGGCGCGGTACTGGTAGGTGAAGTGCGCGTCCAGCGTGTTGTAGCCCGACTCGGACACGCCCCACGGCACGTTGTGCTGGTTGCCGTACTCGATCTGCCGCGCTACCGCCGCGCGGCAGGTCTGGTCGAGCAGGGTGTCCTCGTAGCCGGGCATCACCAGGTTCGGCATCAGGTACTCGAACATCGAGCCGGCCCACGACAGCAGCGCCGGTTCGCCCCCCACCGTGGTGAGCAGGCGGCCCAGCGCGAACCAGTTGTCCTGCGGCAGCTGGCCCTGGGCGATGCCGACGAAGCTGGCCAGCCGCGCCTCGGAGGCGAGCAGGTCGTAGTAGCCGGCGTCGAGCCGGCGCGCGTCGACGTTGTAGCCGATCGCCAGCAGGTCGCGCGCGCTGTCGTAGAGGAAGCGGTAGTCCATCCGCGCCAGTTCGTCGGCCTGCTGGGCGAGCTGCTCGATCAGCGCGATGCGTTCGCGGGCGCGCTCGCGCACCGCCTCGGCGCCGGCTTCGCCCGGCCAGCGCAGCGGCTCGATGCGGCTGAGCACGGCGAGCGTGGGGATGCCGCGCAGGGCGTCGGCATCGTCGTCCACCGGGTCGAGCCGGAAGCGGGCGATTTCCTCGCACAGCTCGTCCAGCTGCGCGCACAGCGCCTCGAGCCAGTAGCCCGCGTCGCTGTCCGGCTCCGCGGCCAGCACGGGCATCAGCGCATGGGCCTGTTCGCGCTGGCGCTGCAGCAGCGCCAGCGCCGCGCCGGTGGTGGTCGGCGGTTCGTCCAGCGCCTCCTGCAGCTCGGCCTGCAGGCGGTGCAGCGACTCGTGCTCCTGCTCGAGCGCGTCATGCAGCAGCTGCAGGGTGTCGAGCAGCCCCTGCAGCACGCGGGGGCGGAACACCGGCGCGTGGATCAGTTCCAGCAAGCCCGGGCGCAGGGTCAGCAGGTGGCCGGCGAGGTTGCCGCTGTCCACCGCCGAGATGTACAGCGGCGTCAGCGGCTGCAGCGTGCGGGTGTCGTACCAGTTGTAGAAGTGGCCGCGGTAGCGTGGCAGCTGCTGCAGGGTGGCCAGCGTGTCGCGGCTGCGCTGGAGCAGGCGGCCTGCGGCCATGAAGCCGAAATCCCACGCGGCCAGGTTGGCCAGCAGGGCCAGGCCGATGTTGGTCGGCGAGGTGCGCGAGGCGATCACCGGGCCGGGCTGCAGCTGCAGGTTGTCCGGCGGCAGCCAGTGTTCGGTGGCGTTGACGTGGCTGTCGAAGAACGCCCAGGTCTGTCGCGCCAGGGTGCGCAGGAAGCGCGTCTGCGCCGCGTTCGGCACGAAGGTGTCCGGCCGCCGCGGCTGGCTGACCCACCAGGCGATGCCCGGCGACAGCAGCCACAGCGCCAGCAGCGGCCACGCCAGCCACAGCACCATCGGCCGCTGCAGCGCCAGCACCACCGCCAGGCCGAGCGCCACCGCCGGCCCGATCCACATCTGCCGCCACACGGCGCCGGGCGCGTTGGTGCTGCTCCGGGCCACCTCGCTGGAGGTACGCCATTGCAGCAGGTGGCGATGGCTGACCGTGATCCGCCACAGCGTGCGCACGATCGCGTCGAGGTGGTAGAGCGCCTCGTGCGGCAGCCAGGCCAGGCCCAGCGCCATCCGCGCCAGGTGCTGCATGCCGTCGGCGAAGCCCGCGCGCAGATGCTGGTCCAGCTGCACGTCCTTCGGCTTCTGCACCAGCTCCAGCAGCGCCGACAGCAGCGGCGGCACCAGCACCATCGCCAGCACCGCGATGGTCCACGACAGCACCGGCGAGAGCAGCAGCCAGCCGCACACCAGCAGGCCGAGCACGGCCGGCGGCACCAGGCTGCGGCGCAGGTTGTCGAGGATCTTCCAGCGCGACAACGCGGTCAGCGCGTTGCGGCGCCAGCCGTCCTTCGCGGTCGGCGCCCACGGCAGCAGCCACGGCAGCAGCTGCCAGTCGCCGCGGATCCAGCGATGCCGGCGGCGCACGTCGGCGCCGTAGCCGGCCGGGTATTCCTCGAACAGCTGCACGTCGCTGAGCAGGCCCGAGCGCGCGTGGCAACCCTCGACCAGGTCGTGGCTGAGGATGCGGTTTTCCGGGAAGCGGCCGTCCAGGGTGCGTTCGAACGCGTCGATCGCGTAGATGCCCTTGCCGATGAACGAGCCTTCGCCGAACACGTCCTGGTAGACGTCCGAGACCATCTGCGTGTACGGGTCGATGCCGGCGTCGCTGCCGTACAGCTGCGCGTAGCGCGAGCGCGCGGTGCTCGGCAGGCTGATCCCCACGCGCGGCTGCAGGATCGCGTAGCCGCTGACCACGCGCCGGCGCACCGGGTCGTACACGGCGCGGTTGAGCGGGTGGTCGATGCTGCCGACGAAGGCCTGCGCCGCGTCGCGCGGCAGCTCGGTGTCGGTGTCCAGGGTGATCACGTACTGCACCGGACCGAGCGTCTCGACGTCGCCGACGATGCGCGCGAAGCGGTCGTGCCCGTTGCCGCGCAGCAGCGCGTTGAGGTCGGCCAGCTTGCCGCGCTTGCGCTCGTGGCCCATCCAGCAGCGCTCGCCGGCATTCCAGCGGCGCGGCCGGTGGAACAGGAAGAAGCGGTCGGACTCGACGCTGGCGTAGCGCTCGTTGAGCGCCTCGATGCGCCGCTGCGCCAGGCGCAACAGCGCCTCGTCGCCGGGCAGGGTCTCGCTGTCGGCGTCGGTGAAATCGGTGAGCAGGGCGAAGTGCAGGTTCTCGTCGCGGTTGCCGAGGAAGCGCACCTCCAGCGCCTCGACCAGTTCCTCCACGTCGCCGGCGCTGCCGAGCATGCTGGGCACCGCCACCAGGGTGCGCGCGCTGGCCGGGATGCCGTGGACGTAGTTCATGCGCGGCAGCGGCTGCGGCGCGATCGCCAGCGTGGCCATCCAGTTGAGCAGGCTGGAGCCGAGCTGGCTGGCCACGACCAGCGCCATCGCGGCGATCGCCAGCAGCCAGCCGGTGGCCAGGTTGTCCTCCACCGCGGCCTGCACCAGCGGCTCGGCGATGGCCAGGGTCAGCGCGATCAGCAGGCCGAGGTAGATCGACACCGGCGCGCGGTCGAAGTGGCGACGCAGCCACTCGCCGAGGTGCGGGCGCACGCCCAGGTGCTGTTCCAGCTGCGGCCGGCCGCGGTCGACCAGGTACCAGCCGACGTGCTGCGGCAGCGCCGGCGCCGGTTCCGTCGGCGGTGCCGCGCGGCACAGCTCCACCGTGGCGGCGGCCACGCGCACCTCGTCCAGCCGATGCTGGCGGGCCAGCCGCTCCACCACGTGGCGGTAGCGGTCGCGGGTGGCGAAGTTCATCGCCGCGTAGACGCCGGCCGGATCCTCGCGCAGCTGCTGCTCGACCAGGCTCACGCGCTCGACGAAATCGCGCCAGTCGACCGCCGACAGCAGGCGCAGGCTGCCGATGCTGTTGCTCACGCTCACCTGCGCGGCGGCCTGCTGCTGTGCCTCGCGCTGCACCAGGTGCTCGATGCTCTGGCCCGATTCGGACAGGCGCTGCTCGATCCAGCTCAGCGGCAGCGCCAGCGCCGGGCTCTGGCCCTGCAGGCGGCGCGCCATCTCGGCCACGAACGGGCCGTTCATCGGCGGGTCGGAACGCGCCATGTCGGCGACCACCAGCACTACCGAATTGGGTTGGCGTTCGGCGGTGGCGGTCATCGCGTCGGCCCAGCGCGCGGCCTGGCCGCGGTGGCGCCAGTCGGCCATCACCCGCGCGGACACGCGGCGCAGGTTCTCGATCAGCGCCAGCCGCAACATGATCGGGATCGCCCACAGCTCGCCCAGTTTCAGCGGGGTCACTTCCTGGTAGGCGTGGATGAAACGGTGCAGGCCGGCGGTGTCGATGCGGCCGTCGCCGTGCGCGATGATCTCCAGCGCGATGTCGTAGACCCGCGGCAGGCCGGCCGAGATGCCGGTGTCCAGACGCGGCAGTTCGCGGCTGTAACCCTTGGGCAGATGCCGGCGGGCGATGCGGACCTGCTCCTCGATCAGGTAGAAGTTGTCCAGCAGCCACTCGCCCGCCGGCGTGATCCGCTGCTTGCGCCGGGTTGCCTGGGTCAGCCGCTCGCAGCTGTGGGTGATGACCGCCTCGTTGTCGTCCAGCCGGCCGAGCAGCAGGTCGGTGCTGGAGCGTTCGCGCAGGCGGTGCTGGCCGGCCAGCTCGCGGCCGTGCTGCTCCATCTGCTCGGCGCTGAACAGCTCCGCGCGCAAGGCCGGCTCCTGTTCCGGCCGCGTGCGGGCAGCCACGCGGCGGCGGCGGAACGCCTGCAGCCGGCGCAGCTTGAGCCGATCCAGGACGCTGCCGATGTTCAAGCGCAAAGCTCCTTGCCGGGAAAATCGAAAGAGCGCGGACGGTGCCGCCGCACGACACGCGCGTCGCGCAGGCAGCAGAGCCGGACGTCGCCGGCGGGGCCAGCGGCCGTGCCGTGACAGTACGCGGGCCCATGTGAAGAGCGTGCGCGCTACGATCGGCGTCCCGCCACCGGAGTCCCGCCATGACCGTGTCGATCCGCACCGCCAGCCCCGCCGATGTCGCCGACCTGGTGGCGTGGAACGTCGCGATGGCGTGGGAGACCGAGCACAAGCGGCTGGACCCCGAGCGCCTGCGCCGCGGCGTCGAAGCGGTGCTGGAGCATCCCCGGCGCGGCTTCTATCTGATTGCCGAAGTGGACGGCACGGCGGCGGGCGGCCTGCTGGTGACCTACGAGTGGAGCGACTGGCGCTGCGGCGACTTCTGGTGGATCCAGAGCGTGTACGTGGTGCCCGCCGCGCGCCGCAGCGGCGTCTTCCGCGCGCTGCATGCCGCCGTGGCGGAGCGCGCGCGCGATGCCGGTGCGGTCGGCCTGCGGCTGTACGTGGAAACGGAGAACGCGCGCGCCCAGGCCACCTACGAAGGCCTCGGCATGCAGCGCTGCCATTACTTCATGTGCGAGGCATCGCTGGTCGAGCCGGCGGCGTAGGGCGGGCTCCGCCCGCCGGGTTGCGCCAAGGGTACGAGAAAGAGCCGGCGGGCGGTGCCCGCCCTACGTCGCGCGGGCGGGTTCGGTCAGCAGCTTTTCGAAGTCGTCGACCGGCAGCGCCGCGGCGAACAGGAAGCCCTGCAGTTCGGCGCAGCCGGCCTGGCGCAGGAACGCGGCTTGCGCTTCGGTCTCCACGCCTTCGGCGACCACCAGCTTGTCCAGCCGCTGGGCCATGGCGATGATCGCGCTGGTGATGGTGGCGGTGTCGGCGTCGCCGATCACGTCGCGCACGAATACCCGGTCGATCTTCAGCGTGTCGATCGGGAAATGCTTGAGGTAGGAGAGGCTGCAATAGCCGGTGCCGAAATCGTCCAGCGACAGGCGCACGCCGCGCTGGCGGATGCGCTGCAGCAGGCTGCCGGTGACGTCGCCGCCGGACATCATCATGCGTTCGGTCAGTTCCAGCTCGAGCAGGCCGGGGTCGAGTCCGCTGCCGGCCAGCGCGTCGTCCAGCCAGTCGGGGAAATCGACGTGCTGGAACTGCACCGGCGAGACGTTGACCGAGACCGGGATGCGGTGGCCCTGCTGCTGCCATGCGCGCGCCTGCCGGCACGCCTGGCGCAGCACCCAGGTGCCGATCGGCAGGATCAGGCCGGTGTCCTCGGCGACCGGGATGAACTGGTCGGGCTTGTACAGCTCGCGTCCGCGCACGTGCCAGCGCAGCAGCGCCTCGGCGCCCACGATCTGTCCGCTGGAGGCCGCGATGCGCGGCTGGTAGTGCAGGCTCAGCTGGCCGCGCGGCAAGGCCTGGCGCAGCGCCGACTCGATGCCGCGGCGCGCACGCGCGCGTTCGTCCATCGAGGCGGTGAAGAAGCGGCAGCCGTGCACGTCCTGGCTGCGCAGCGCGACCAGCGCGGTCTCGGCATGCTGCAGCAGGGTTTCCGGGTCCAGCGCATCGTCGGGATAGACGCTGATGCCGATGCCCAGGTGCAGGCCCAGCGCATGCAGGCCGTCCACCCGGGTCTGCTCGCCCTGGTCGATCAGGGCGCGGGCGAGGCTGGCCGCCTCGCTGGTGCTGTCCAGCGCGGAGAGCACCACCACGAACTCGTCGCCGCCGTAGCGCACCAGTTGTGCCTCGGCGGGCAGGCTGCGCTGCAGCTGCGCCACGAACGCGCGCAGCACGCTGTCGCCGGCGGTCTGGCCGTGCTGGTCGTTGATCTGCTTGAACTGGTGGATGTCGATGTACAGCAGCGCCACGCGCTGCTGCCGGCGCCGCGCATTGGCCAGCGCCTGGCTCAGGTGATCCTGCAACTGGCTGCGGTTGGGCAGGCCGGTGAGCGTGTCGTGCTGGGTCAGGTGCACCAGCTTGAGCGCGAAGGCGCGCGTTTCGCTGACGTCGTGGAATACCAGCACGCCGCCGACCACGTTGCCGGCGTGGTCGTGGATCGGCGCGGAGGAATCCTCCACCGGCGTGTCGAAGCCGTGGCGATGGCGCAGCAGGGTGCGGCCGGCCAGGTCGGCGATGGTGTTGTTGTCGATCGCGGTGCGCAGCGGGTTGGCCACCGGCCGGCCGTCGACGGCGTCGAACAGCTGGAACACCGCTTCCACCGGCAAGCCCTGCGCCTCGGCGCTGCGCCAGCCGGTCATCGCCTCGGCGATCGGGTTGAGCGAGCGGATGCGCGACTGCGGGTCGGTGATGATGACGGCGTCGCCGATCGAGCGCAGGGTGACCTCGGCCAGCTCGCGCTCGCGCTGCAGCGCGTCCTCGAATGCCTTGCGCTGGCTGATGTCCTGCGCCTGCGACACGAAGTACAGCGGCGCACCCTCCTCGTCGCGCACCAGCGACACGGCCAGTTGCAGGTGCACCACGTGGCCGTCCTTGTGCAGGTTGCGCTTTTCCAGCTGGTAGTTCTCGCGCTGGCCGGAGAGCAGCTGCAGCATCTGTTCGGCGTCGGTGGCCATGTCGTCCGGGTGGGTGACGTCGGCCACGCCGAGCGTGAGCAGTTCCTCCTCGGTGTAGCCGAGCATGTGGCACACCGCGTCGTTGACGCGCAGGAAACGCCCGCCCGGACCGGTCAGCGCCATGCCGATCGCGGCATGCTGGAAGGCGCTGAAGAAGCGCCGCTCGCTTTCGTGCAGGCGCAGTTCCAGTTCGCGTCGCTCGGTGATGTCGACCAGCGCGGTGAACACGCCGCGCACGCGGCCATCCTCGTCGAAATCGGGCGCGAAGTTGCCGTGCGCGTAGCGCCGCTCGCGACCATTGAACAACTCGCCCTCGTAGCTGGAGGAGTGGCCCGCGTAAGCCTGCTCCAGGGCGGTACGGGCACGTTCGTAGTTGGCCACGCCGATCACCTCGATCAGGCGCTTGCCGATCAGCTGCGCCGGGTCGATGCCGAGCCAGCGGCGGTGGGTGTCGTTGACGTGGCCGAAGCGCTGGTCGAGATCGAGCCAGGTGAGCAGCACGGGGGCGCCATGCCACAACCGTTGCGGCCAGTGCGATCCCCCTGTCGGTGTCGGTACTCCCTCGGCTTGCTTCGGCGGCCGCATGGTGTTTCCGTCAGCTGGAGCGCGCCCCCTGATCAGCGCCACGCCATCATGCGCCGACCGTTCGCCGCCGCACAACTGCTGCCGGCCAGGAAAATGTCGGGGCCGGCCGGCTCCCGCATGTCATCCGCTCAGGGTGCGCCGAGGGCGCCGGCGGCATCCAGCACCACCTGGCCGCGGGTGTCGAGTTCGGCGGCGGTGCCGTATTGCGCGGCGAGCTGCTGCAGCAACGGGCCCAACGCCTGCGGCTGCAGCGGGTAGCCGTGCGCCAGCATGCGCGGCGCGCCGTCCGGCTGCGGCTGCGCCACGCTGACCGCCACCACGCCCAGCCCCGGTGCCTCGTGCGCGAACAGGCGCGGCGCCGGCGAGGACTCCGACGCGGCGGCGAGCTGCTCCAGCAAATAGCCGTCCATCGCTGCGGCCGGCGCGTCCGACTGCAACCGCAACGGCAGCTGGTGCGCCTCCAGCAGGGCGGCGTACTGGCGCAACTCGAACACGATGCCGGCAAAGTCGTGCGCGCGCTGCGCCGCATCGCCATCGTGCGCGGCCAGCCATTGCGCCGGCGACTGCACCCACACGGTGCCGTCGGCGTAGCGCAATGCCAGCCCGCGCGCGCTCATCGTCGTCTCGGGCCGGTCCGGGGTGAGCAGGGCCGTTTCCAGCAGCGCCCACAACGGCGCCAGGTTGGCGTGTTCGTACTGCACGCAGGTCAGCGCGAGCAGGTCGTTGCGGCTGAGGTAGCGCAGGTGTTCGAGGCGGATGCCCAGCGTGCGCATCAGCCAGTCGGCGGTGGACGCGCCGGCTTCGCCGCGGCCGACCAGCTGGATCTCCAGTTGGGTGGAGAGCTCGTCGGCAGCATCGGGGCTGGCCAGCAGGCTGATCGGCAGCAGCCGCATCGGACCGCCGGCGTACACCGACGAAGGCTGCAGCGCAGGTGCCGGCATCACGCCGTCGTGGCTGCCAAAGGCGACCACGTGCTCCAGCGTGCCGCGCGGCACTCGGCGCGCCAGGTCGTCCAGCGTCGCCCACACCGGGAACCCGGGTCGCAGCAGTTCGACCTGGTCGAACAGCGCACCGGCCAGCGCCAGCCGCGCCCCGGCGACCTGCGGCACCAGGCCGAGCAGGTCGGTCGCCACGTGCTGCGCCAGTTCGGCGGCCTCGTCGCGGGTCAGAGTGGTCGGCGCTGCCGGTTGCCCGGCCACCGGTTCGAGGGCCAGCAGTACCGGCAGGGCGAGCAGTGTTTGCGCTTCCACGATGGATCCATCTTGCAGCGGGAAAACACGCATTCTACCGCCGCGCCGCGCACGACCTGCCACACGGTGCTGAACAGAGCGCCACGCCGGCGGCCCCTTGGGCTTTCGCCCGGCGGCATGGCGGGTTAGCCTTGAAGCCATTCGTGTGATGGATCGTTCAGGGCATGGAAAACACGCACAGGCGCGTCGGCGTGATCGGCGGCGTACGCATCCCGTTCTGTCGCAACAACACCGCCTATGCCGACGTGGGCAACTTCGGCATGTCGGTGAAGGTGCTCGGCGCCCTGGTCGAGCGCTTCGGCCTGCACGGCGTGGAGCTGGGCGAGGTGGCCGCCGGCGCGGTGATCAGGCACAGCGCCGACTGGAACCTAGCGCGCGAGGCGGTGCTCAGCTCCGGGCTGGCGCCGACCACGCCGGGCATCACCACAGCGCGCGCCTGCGGCACCTCGCTGGACAACACCATCACCATCGCCAACAAGATCGCCTGCGGGCAGATCGAGGCCGGCATCGCCGCCGGCTCGGACACCACCAGCGACGTGCCGATCGTCTACGGCCGCCGCCTGCGCCGCCGCCTGCTGGCGATGAACCGGGCCAAGACCCCGCTGGAGAAGTTCAAGGCCGCCACGCGCGGCTTCTCGCTGCGCGAGCTCAAGCCCTCGTTCCCCGGTGTGGCCGAGCCGCGCACCGGCAAGTCGATGGGCGACCACTGCGAACAGATGGCCCGGCAGTGGCAGATCAGCCGCGAGGCGCAGGACCGGCTGGCACTGGACAGCCACCACAAGCTGGCCGCCGCCTACGAGGCCGGCTTCTTCGACGACTTGCTGGTGCCGTTCCGCGGGCTCAAACGCGACGGCTTCCTGCGTCCGGACACCACGCTGGAGAAGCTCGCCACGCTGAAGCCGGCGTTCGACAAGCGCTCCGGCCACGGCACGCTCACCGCGGGCAATTCCACCGGCCTGTCCGACGGCGCCGCCGCGGTGCTGCTGGGCAGCGAGGCGTGGGCCGCGCAGCGCGGGCTGAAGATCCAGGCCTGGCTGCGCGACGCCGAAGTCGCCGCGGTGGATTACGTGCACGGCGAAGGCCTGCTGATGGCGCCGACCATCGCGGTGCCGCGCATGCTGGCGCGCCACGGGCTGAGCCTGCAGGATTTCGATTTCTACGAGATCCACGAGGCGTTTGCCGCGCAGGTGCTGTGCACGCTGCGCGCATGGGAATCGGCCGAATACTGCAGGAACCGGCTCGGCCTGGACGCGCCGCTGGGCACGATCGACCCGGCCAGGCTCAACGTGCACGGCTCCAGCCTCGCCGTGGGCCACCCGTTCGCCGCCACCGGCGCGCGCCTCGTGGCGACGTTGGCCAAGCTGCTGGAACAGAAGGGCTCCGGCCGCGGGCTGATCTCGATCTGCACCGCCGGCGGCATGGGCGTCACCGCGATCCTCGAGCGGCCGTAGGCACGGCCATGCTGCGACTGCGCACCACCACCGGCCTCAGCGTCCTGGCCCTGGCCATCGGCATCGCCGGTACCGGCTGGCTGAGCACGCTGACCGGCAGCTGGCCCGACGCGCCGCGCGGCATCGCCGTGTCACACGGTGACTCGGCCTCGGCCCGCCCGCTGCGGCATCGTCGCCATGCAGTGGTGCCGACCGTGCGCCGGCGAACCGTGCCGGAGGCGATCGGCGCGGGCGTCGCGCAGGCTGCGGCGGTGCCCGCACCGATACGCCTGCAGCCGCTGGCCACGCCGGCTGCCGCCGAGCGCTGGGATGAAGTGCGTGGCCATCTGGACGGCCGTTTGACCGTGCAGCTGCGGGTGGATGGCGACGGCCGCGTGCAGCACGCGCGCGTGATCGCCTCCAGCGGCGATCCGATCCTCGATGCGCACGCCTTGCGCAGCGTGCAGGGCTGGCGTTTCGCGGTGCCGCCGGGACATCCGGACGGCCTCAGCGGCGAGCTGCCGATGCGCTTCTCCTCGCAGGACAGCAGCGTCGGCATGCTGTAACCGCGGCATCGCCGCGGATGACCTCTCACCTATATATATGAACTCTGTAGTCTGTTAATGTCCCGGGCCGGCTCCCCCTGCCCAGGCTTCCCCCCGTGCCCCGCGACCTGCTCCGCTTCTCGCCGACCCTGCGCCTGCGCGCCTTGCCACCGCTGCTGGGGCTGCTGCTCGCCGGCTGCGCGGTCGGTCCGGACTACCACCGCCCGGACGCGCCGCCGGTGGATCGCTACACCGCCCAGCCGCTGCCCGCCGGCACCGCCAGCGTGGCGGGCGCGGCGCAGCGTTTCGTCGTCGATGGCGCGATGCCCGAACAGTGGTGGACCACGTTCGGCAATGCCGAACTCGACCGCCGGGTAGACACGGCCCTGCGCCACAGCCCGTCGCTGGCCGCGGCCCAAGCCGCGTTGCGCCAGGCGCAGGAGAACGCGCGGGCCGCGGGCGCGGTGCGCTTTCCGGCGGTGGATGCGAACGCCGGCGTCACCCGCCAGAAGCAATCCGGCGCCGCGTTCGGCGACACCTTCACTTTCGCCCCGCTGACCGTGTACAACGCCGGCGTCAGCGTCAGCTACGGCATCGACCTGTTCGGCGGTACCCGCCGCGGCATCGAGGCGCAGGCCGCGCTGGCCGACGTGCAGCAGGCGCAGGCCGACGCCACCTGGCTGACCCTCGCCGCCAACGTGATCACCGCCTCGCTGCAGGAGGCCTCGCTGCGCGAGCAGGTGCGCGCCACCGAGGCGATCGCCGACAGCCAGCGCGACAGCGTGCGCATTGCCGAGCGCCAGCAGCAGATCGGCGCGACCTCGCTGGCCGCCACCCTGGCCGCACGCAGCGAGCTGGCCGCCACCGAGGCCACCCTGCCGCCGTTGCGCGCACGCCTCGCCGCCACTCGCAACCAGCTGGCCACCTATCTGGGCAGCACGCCGGCGCAACTGGAACTGGCGCCGCTGCCGCTGGATGCGATCGCGCTGCCGCGCGACATCCCGGTCAGCCTGCCGTCGCGGCTGGTGGCGCAGCGGCCGGACATCCGCGCCGCCTCCGCGCAGCTGCACGCCGCCACCGCCGAGGTCGGCGTGGCCACCGCGGCAATGCTGCCGCAGATCACCCTTTCCGGCAGCGCCGGCTCGCAGACGGTGCATGCCGGCGAACTGTTCTCCGCCGGCAGTCGCGCCTGGTCGCTGGGGCTGGGGCTGACCCAGCCGCTGTTCCATGGCGGCGAACTGCGCCACCGCAAGCGTGCCGCCGAAGCCGGCCTGGACAAGGCGCTGGCCGACTGGCAGCAGACCGTGCTGGTGGCGTTCCAGAACGTGGCCGATGCGCTGCAGGCGCTGCAATACGACGCCGATGGCCTGGCCGCCCAGCTCGCCGCCGAGGATGCCGCCGCGCAGCGCCTGGCGCTGGCCCAGCGGCAGTACCGGGTCGGCGCCACCGGCTATCTGGACCTGCTGCAGGCGCAGCGCGACCACCAGCACGCGCGCATCGCGCTGATCCAGGCGCGCACCGCCCGGCTGGCCGATACCGCCGCGCTGTACGCCGCGCTCGGCGGCAGCTGGCGCGGTGACACCAGCACCGAGGCAGCCATCCGGAAGCCATAGCTTTATCTACGAGTGCGGACAGGATGTCCGCTCTTTGATCTTTGGCGATCAGGGAGGATCGCATCAATCGATGCCCACCACAGGAGCCCGCGCATGCCCACGCGCGTTGACAACAAACCCAGCACCACCAAGCGCATGCTCTGGATGATCGGCGGCGTGCTGCTGCTGATCGCCGTGATCGCCGGCATCAAGGTGCTGCTGGTGATGCGCATGATCCACTCGATGCCGCAACCGGCACCGGCCACGGTCAGCACCACCACCGTCCGCGAGCAGCCGTGGCAGCCCGCGCTGAACGCGGTCGGCACGCTGCGCGCGGCGCAGGGCGCGGAGCTGGCGATGGACGCCTCCGGCCTGGTCACCGCGGTGCCGCTGAAATCCGGCCAGGACGTGAAGCAGGGCCAGCTGCTGCTGCAGCTGCGCGACGGCGACGAGGCGGCGAAACTGCAGCAGTTGCAGGCCACGGCCCGGCTCTCCGAGCTGACCTTCGAGCGCGCGCGCAAGCAGCTCGCGGCGCAGGCGATCAGCCAGGCCGAGTACGACCGTGCCGCCGCCGAGCTCAAGGCGAACCAGGCCGCGGTGGCGCAGCAGCAGGTGGTGGTGGCGAAGAAGCAGCTGCGCGCCCCGTTCGCCGGCCGCGCCGGCATCATCACGACCAGCCCGGGCGACTACGTGAGCGCCGGCACCACGGTGGTGACCCTGCAGCAGCTCGACCCGCTGTTCGTCGACTTCAACGTGCCGCAGAGCGAGCTGGGCCGGCTGCAGGTGGGCCAGCCGCTGCACCTGAGCCTGGATGCGTACGCGGGGCGCCAGTTCGACGGCAAGCTCACCGCGATCAGCCCCAAGGTCGACCTGGGCACGCGCAACGTGCAGGTGGAGGCCAGCGTGCCGAACCACGACAAGGCGCTGAGCCCGGGCATGTTCGCCAGGCTGGCGGTCGACGTCGGCCAGCGCCAGCCCCGGCTGACGCTGCCGCAGGCGGCGATCGTCTACAACCCGTACGGCGACACCGTGTACGTGGTGCACCCGTCCAAAGGCAAGGATGCACAGGGCCACCCGCTGCCGCCGACCGTGCAGCAGACCTTCGTCACCGTGGGCGAGACCCGCGGCGACCAGGTGGCGATCCTCAAGGGCATCACCGCCGGCACCGAGGTCGTGACCAGCGGCCAGGTGAAGCTGAAGAACGACGCGCCGATCAAGGTCGACAACCGGGTGCAACCGGCCGACGCCGCGCACCCCACGCCACAGGAACACTGAGCCGCCACGATGAAATTCACCGACTCGTTCATCAACAAGCCGGTGCTGGCGATCGTCGTCAGCTTGCTGATCCTGGTGCTGGGCGTGCGCGCCGTCGGCAGCCTCAGCGTGCGCCAGTACCCCGAGACCCAGAACGCCACGGTCACCGTCACCACCGCCTACTACGGCGCCGACGCGGCAACCATGGCCGGCTTCATCACCCAGCCGCTGGAGCAGGCGATATCGCAGGCGCAGGGCATCGACTACCTGTCCTCCACCAGCGTGTCGGGCGTGTCCACGATCACCGCCACGCTGCGCCTGAACTACGACGCCAACCGCGCGCTGACCGAGATCACCACCCAGGTCAACTCGGTGAAGAACCAGCTGCCGCCGCAGGCGCAGCAGCCGGTGCTCAACGTGCAGACCGGCGAGACGGTCGACGCGATGTACATCGGCTTCTACAGCGACGTGCTGCCGACCAACAACATCACCGACTACCTGGCCCGCGTGGTCAAGCCCAAGCTCGACGCGATCGACGGCGTGCAGACCGCCGAGCTGCTCGGCGCGCGCCAGTTCGCCCTGCGCGCGTGGCTGGACCCGGCCAGGATGGCCGCGCACGGCGTCACCGCCAGCGACGTCAACGCGGCGCTGGCGGCCAACAACTACCTGGCCGCCGTCGGCTCCAGCAAGGGCCAGGCGGTGTCGGTGGACCTGACCACCGACAGCAGCCTGCACACGGTGGACGAGTTCAAGCAGCTGGTGATCCGCCAGGCGCACGGCGCGATCGTGCGGTTGCAGGACGTGGCCACGGTGAGCCTGGGTTCGGAGAACTACGACTTCAACGTGGCCTTCAGCGGCAAGCGCTCGGTGTTCATCGGCGTCAAGGTGGCGCCGGACGCCAATGTGCTGGACGTGGCGCAGCGCGTGCGCGATGCGTTCCCGGAGATCCAGCACCAGCTGCCGAACGGGCTGACCGGCAAGATCGTCTACGACGGCACCGACTTCGTGAACAGCTCGATCAACGAGGTGATCAAGACCCTGGTCGAGGCGCTGGTGATCGTCACCCTGGTGATCTTCCTGTTCCTGGGCAGCCTGCGCGCGGTGATCATCCCGGTGATCGCGATGCCGCTGGCGCTGATCGGCGCATTCTTCGTGATGCTGGTGCTGGGCTACTCGATCAACCTGCTGACCCTGCTGGCGCTGGTGCTGGCGATCGGCCTGGTGGTGGACGACGCGATCATCGTGGTGGAGAACGTCGACCGCCACATGAAGGAAGAGGGCAAGACCCCGCTGCAGGCCGCGCTCATGGCGGCGCGCGAGCTGGGCGGGCCGATCCTGGCGATGACCGTGGTGCTGGTCGCGGTGTACGTGCCGATCGGCTTCCAGAAAGGCCTCACCGGCGCGCTGTTCAGCGAGTTCGCGTTCACCCTCGCCGGCGCGGTGACGGTGTCGGCGATCGTGGCGCTGACGCTGTCGCCGATGCTGACCTCGCGCTTCTTCAAGAGCGAGCAGGAGGGCGGCCGCTTCGTGCGCTTCATCGACCGCCAGTTCGACCGCGTGCACCACGGCTACCAGCGCGTGCTGCACAACGTGCTGTCGACCTGGGTGGTGGTGATCGCGATGGCCGGCCTGCTGCTGCTGGCCACCTTCGCGCTGGGCATCACCGCGCAATCGGAGCTGGCGCCGGAAGAGGACCAGGGCATCGTGGTGGGCCAGATCGTCGGCGCGCCGAACGCGACGGCGGAGCAGATGAACGTGTACGCCACGCAGATGTTCGAGCTGTCCAGGGAGCTGCCCGAGTACGAGCAGATGTTCCAGCTGACCGGCGTGCCGACCGTGAACCAGGGCATCGGCGGCGTGCTGTTCAAGCCGTGGGACCAGCGCGACCGCAGCGCGCACGAACTGCAGCAGGTGCTGCAGGAAAAGTGGAGCGGCATCGCCGGCGGAAACGTGGCCGCGTTCCAGTTCCCGCCGCTGCCGGGCGCGCAGGGCCTGCCGATCCAGGTGGTGATCACCACCACCGAGCCGTTCGCCAACCTCAACGAGGTCGCCAGCGCGGTGCTGGCCAAGGCCCAGGCCAGCGGCAAGTTCTACTTCATCGACTCCGACCTGAAGGTGGACAAGCCGCAGGCCACGGTGAACCTGGACCGCGACATGATCGCCACGCTGGGCCTGACCCAGGCCGACGTCGGCGCCGCGCTGGGCTCGGCGCTGGGCGGCGGCTACGTCAACTACTTCTCGATCGCCGGGCGCTCCTACCGGGTGATCCCGCAGGTGCTGCAGGCCGACCGGCTCAACCCGGAGCAGGTGCTGGACTACTACCTGCGCGTGCCGGGCGGTTCGGTGATCCAGGCCGGCACCGTGGCCAAGGTCACCCACGAGGTGGTGCCGCAGTCGCTGAACCGCTTCCAGCAGCTCAACTCGGCCACCATCTCCGGCGTCTCGGGCATGTCGCAGGGCGACGCGCTGGCCTACCTGCGCGACCTGGTGCACGAGGTGGCGCCGACCGGCTACAACGTGGACTACGCCGGCCAGTCGCGCCAGTTCATGCAGGAGTCGGGCGGCTTCGGCAGCACCTTGCTGTTCGCCATCATCATCGTGTTCCTGGCGCTGGCGGCGCAGTTCAACAGCCTGCGCGACCCGATCGTGATCCTGGTGTCGGTGCCGCTGGCGCTGTTCGGCGCGCTGATCTTCGTCAACCTGTTCACCAGCCTCAACATCTATACCGAGGTGGGCCTGGTCACCCTGATGGGCCTGATCAGCAAGCACGGCATCCTGATCGTGCAGTTCGCCAACGACTCGCAGCGTGCCGGCATGTCCAAGCGCGAGGCGATCGAGCACGCCGCGGCGGTGCGCCTGCGGCCGATCCTGATGACCACCGCGGCGATGGTGCTCGGCGTGATGCCGCTGGTGATCGCCGCCGGTGCCGGCGCGGCGGGCCGCTTCAACATGGGCCTGGTGATCTCCACCGGCCTGGCCATCGGCACCGTGTTCACCCTGTTCGTGGTGCCGGCGTTCTACATGCTGCTGGCGGCCGACCACCATGCCGAACGGCCGAGGGATGCTGCGGAGCAGGTGGTGGCCTAGTCGAAGAGCAGGAGCCGGCGGGCAGTGCCCGCCCTGCGCGGCGCTCCATCAGGCAGGGCGGGCACCGCCCGCCGCTTTTCCCGGCGCCAAAGAAAAGCCGGCGGCCCATGGCCGCCGGCTTTCTTCGAACTGCCGGGCTCAGTCGCGCGACTGCAGCTTGGACAGCAGGCGCAGCAGCTCCAGGTACAGCCACACCAGGGTGACCACCAGCGCGAAGGCGCCGTACCACTCCATGTACTTCGGCGCGCGGGCGTGCACGCCCTGCTCGATCATGTCGAAGTCGAGGATCAGGTTGAGCGCGGCGATCACCACCACCACCACGCTGAAGGCGATGCCCAGGCCGCTGGAGCCGTTGATGAAGCCCATCGAATGGCCGAAGAAGCCCATCACCATGTTGGCCAGGTACAGCAGCAGGATGCCGCCGGTGGCCGCCACGATGCCGAGCTTGAACTTCTCGGTGGCGCGGATCAGGCCGCTGCGGTAGGCCAGCAGCATTGCCGCCATCACGCCGAAGGTCAGCCCCACCGCCTGCATCACGATGCCGGGATAGCGCATCTCGAAGATCGCCGACAGCGCGCCGATGAAGACGCCTTCCACCAGCGCGTACAGCGGCGCGGTGACCGGTGCCCAGGTCTTCTTGAACACGGTGACCAGGGCCAGGACCAGGCCACCGATGGCACCGCCGATCATCAGCGGGCCCATCGCCGGCAGGCTTTCCGCGCCGTTGAACTGGCCCCAGCTGAAGGCCGCGCCCACGATCGCCAGGATCAGCAGCAGGCCGGTCTTGTTGACCGTGCCGTTGAGGGTCATCACCTCGTCGCCATGCGACACCACCGCACCGCTGGCGGCGTCGAGGAAGGTGTTCTTGTTGAGTGCCGGATTACCGCTTTGCATGATGAACTCCGAGGGGGTTGTCGACATCGTAGCCGGCCCGCGACGACCGTGTCAGCCACCGCGCCCAAACGTCGCGGGCCGGTCACGTCGCAGCGGGCCGGTCAACTACAATGAGACCTTGCCGACCGTTGCGGAGTTCCAATGAACCCTTCCACCTTGCGCATCGCCACCCGCAAGAGCGCGCTGGCGCTGTGGCAGGCCGAACACGTCGCCGCGCTGCTGCGCGCGGCGCATCCCGGGCTGGACGTGGAGCTGGTGCCGCTGTCCACCCGCGGCGACGAGATCCTCGACCAGCCGCTGGCCACCATCGGCGGCAAGGGGCTGTTCCTCAAGGAGCTGGAAGTGGCCATGCTGGAAGGCCGCGCCGAACTGGCCGTGCATTCGCTGAAAGACGTGCCGGCGCAGCTGGAGAGCGGCTTCACCCTGCCGGCGATCCTGCCGCGCGCCGATGCCGCCGACGCCTTCGTCAGCAACCATTACACGGAGCTGGCCGCGCTGCCCTGCGGCGCACGGGTGGGCACCTCCTCGCTGCGCCGGCAGGCGCAGCTGCGTGCACTGCGACCGGACCTGGTGCTGCGCGACCTGCGCGGCAACGTCGGCACCCGGCTGGGCAAGCTCGATGCCGGCGATTACGACGCGATCGTGCTGGCCTGCGCCGGGTTGGAACGCCTCGGCCTGGCCTCGCGCATCGTCTCGCGGCTGGCCGCGCCGGACTGGTTGCCCGCCCCCGGGCAGGCTGCCATCGCGATCGAGGCACGCGAGGGCCAGCCGGCGGTGCTGGACCTGCTCGCCGCGCTGGACGACGCCGACACGCGGCTCACGGTGAGCGCCGAGCGTGCGATGAACCAGGCGCTGGGCGGCAGCTGCACGGTGCCGGTCGGGGCCTGGTGCATGCTGGGCGAACACGGCCTGCATCTGCGCGGCCTGGTCGGCGATGCCGCCAGCGGGCAGTTGCTGCATGCCGAGGGGAGTGCGCCGGCAGACCAGGCGATGGCGCTGGGCGAACAGGTGGCGCAGGCGTTGCTGGCGCAGGGTGCGGCGCGGTGGTTGCAGGCGAATAGCTGAAGCTGCAGGCGAGTTTCTGCTTCGCGCTCAGCCCGTACCCTCACCCCAACCCCTCTCCCGGAGGGAGAGGGGCTAGAAGCGTGGCGCTTGCACGAATCCCGAATCCCGAATCCCGGCTCTAAAAGCTGTACACCAGATTCGTCGTCGTCAGCGTGTCGGTCTTCTTCACGCCCGGCTGCACGTCGCTGTTGTGGCGGATCTGGAAGCCCACTTTCAGGGCCAGCTTCTTGGTCATGCTGACGGCCAGGCCGGCGTCGTTCTGCATGTAGGTGTTCTTGGAGCCCGCTTCGGTGAGGAACGTGTCCTCGAAGGCGGTGTTGGCACTCAGCTTGAACTTGTAGTTGATCAGGCCGCGGGCCACCACCTCGCCCTCGGTGGGCTGGCGCTGGGGGACGAGCACGCCGTCGACCAGTACCTCGGTGTCGGCCGGCCGGTAGCGCTTGTAGCCGGGGCCGATTTCGAACGACAGCTCGTTGCGCTCGTCCTTCAGCGCGATGTAGCCGTAGCCCAGCGAGACCGTGCCCTGCCACAGGTTGGCACCGAAGTCGTCGTGCTCGTAGCGGGCCGCGCCCACGATGTAGCTGCGCGTGTCCAGCTTCAGGCCGACCGAGGCGCCGGCGTCGTAGCGGTTGGCGGTGGTGTTGAACTGCTCGATCGTGTTGCCGGCGGTATCCACGATCTTCTGCTCGCTCTTGGAGCGCAGCGCGTCAATGAAGAAGTTGTTCTTCCACTGGTCGTTCTCCTGGCTCAGGCCGAGCTTGGCGTTGATGTTCTCCGAGCGCGAGTTGCCGGTGGAGGAGGCAAAGCCGAATTCACCCGAACCGCTCCAGCCGCCGCGATTGGCTGCGTCCTGGGCGTGGGCGGCGAAGCTGGCGAAACCGGCCAGCAGCAGGCCGCCGATCAGGGTCTTGTTCATGCCGATATCCATTTGTTAAAGATTGGTAACAGCGTACCTTAACTTGGCGGCTTGAACTCCCAGTGAATGCCGCCCGTGCCGGGGGCGACTTGCAGCCGCCAGGGTGCGCCACCATGCTAGGACGCGCCCTGCCCGAGACGTCCCGAATGGATCGCTACGAACGGATATTGACCCTGCATCGCCTGCTGAAAGCGGCGCACTACCCGGTGCCGTTGTCGCGCCTGATGGGCGAGCTGGAATGCTCGCGCGCCACGCTGTACCGCGACATCGCCTTCCTGCGCGATGCGCTGGGCGCGCCGCTCGAGAGCGCCGGCACCGACCAGGCGGCGTTCCGCTACGAAGCCGGCGAAGGCGAGAAGTTCGAACTGCCCGGCTTGTGGCTCACCTCCGACGAACTGGCCTCGCTGCTGGCGCTCAACGAACTGATCAGTCGCTCCGGCCCCGGCGTGCTGGCCGGCACGCTGGCGCCGTTCAAGGCGCGCATCGAGGGCCTGCTGTCGCACCAGGGCAGCGGCAAGGCGCTGCCGATCGAGCGCATCCGGGTGATCCCGTGGGGCGAGCGCAAGCTCGACCAGCAGGTGTTTCGCGTGGTCGCCGGCGCGGTGCTCGAGCGGCGCCAGCTGCGCTTCCGCTACCGCGCGCGCACCACCAATGCCGACAGCCGCCGGCTGGTCTCGCCGCAGCGGCTGACCCACTACCGCGACAACTGGTACCTCGACGTGTGGGACCACGACCGCGAGGCGCTGCGCAGCTTCGCGGTCGACCGCATCGCCGAGGCGCAGGCACAGGACGCGCCCGCGCGCGACGTCACCGACAGCGAGCTCAACGAACTGCTCGCCTCCAGCTACGGCATCTTCGCCGGCAAGCCCAAGGCCTGGGCCACCATCCGCTTCTCCGCCCATGCCGCGCGCTGGGTTTCCGACGAACATTGGCACTCGCAGCAACAGGGCGAATGGCTCCCCGACGGCCGCTACGAACTGAAGCTGCCCTACTCCAACTCCAAGGAGTTGCTGATGGACGTGCTCAAGTACGGCCCCGACGCCGAGGTCATCGCCCCGCTGCCGCTGCGCGAGGAAATGAAGATCCTGCTGCAGCTGGCGCTGTCAGGCTATGCCTGACAGCAAAAAATGGGCCTCCATCAAGGCGACGGGCTTCCCGACGCCCTGATGCACGAAGGCACCAACCCGCACGGCACGTTTGCCTCCTCTCCCCTCGGGAGAGGATTGAGGTGAGGGGCCGGCGTGCGACGAAACTTGTTCGAAGACCGCTCCGATGAAGCGTCGATGAATCCGTGAGCCCCCTCCCCGACCCTCCCCCCCGCGGGGGGGAGGGAGCGAACGCAAGAGGCGCTTTATTTCATCAAAACGGCCAGAACTTCGGAATCAGCCACATCGACAGCGCGCAGAAGATGGCGATCAGCGGGATGCCGACCTTCATGAAGTCGGTGAAGCGGTAACCGCCGGCGTAATAGACCATGGTGTTGGTGGGGTAGCCGACCGGGGTCGCGAACGAGGTGGCGGCGGCGAAGGCGACCGCGACGACGAACGGGCGCGGGTCCACGTGCATGGCGTGGGCGACCGACACGGCGATGCCGACCATCAGCACCACCGAGGGGTTGTGGCCCATCAGTTCGGTGAGCAGGGCAGTCAGCAGGTAGACCATCAGCAGGCCGGCCAGCGGGCCGTGCTCGCCGACCACGCCCAACCCCGCCCGCACCAGTTCCTGCGACAGGCCGCTGCGTTCGATCGCGATACCCAGCGGCAGGATCGCGCCGAGCAGGATGATGATCTTCCAGTCCACGCCCTCGTAGACGTCCTTGCGGCCGAAGCAGCCGGTGAGCGCCATCGCCACCGCACCGCAGATCGCCGCGATCGGGATCGGCAGCCAGTGCAGGCCGGAAGCCACCACCACGCCGGCCATGATCGCTGCGGCATAGAACGCCTTGCGCGGCGTGCGGTGCGCTTCCTCGCGCTCGCTCAGCACGATGAAGGCCTCATCGTTGCGCAGGTTGGACAGCGCCTCGTCGTCGATCAGCACCAGCAGCACGTCGCCCACCGCCAGACGGACATCGCTGAGCTTGTCGCGCAGCAGCTGGCCGCGACGATGGATCGCCAGCGCCACCGCGTCGTAGCGCCAGTGCAGGCCGGTTTCCTCCAACTGGCGGCCCTCCATCGGGCTGGCCGGCGCGATCATCAGTTCCACCATCACCCGCGAGCGGGCGTCACCGGTGGCGTAGCGGCGGTCCGGCGCGTTGCGCAGGCCGGCGCGGCGCTGGAAATCCTCGATCTTCTCCCAGTCGCCGCGCACCAGCAGCACGTCGCCGACGGCGATCTCCTGGCTGCGCGGGGACCACATGCGCCGCTCGCCGCGCAGCAGCTCCAGCGGATAGACGCCATAACGCTCGCCCAGCTTCGCATCGGCGATGCTGCCGCCGACCAGCGCGGACTGCTCGGTCACCTCCAGCTCGGTGACGTATTTGCCGATCTCCTCCTGCACCGGCAGCTGGGTGTCGATCTCGCGCGGCAGCAGCCAGCGGCCGACCAGCATCAGGTAGACGATGCCGACCACGGCCAGGACCGCGCCCATGCGGGTGAACTCGAACACCCCGAACGCCACCATCCCGTGCTTCTGCGCCAGCGTGTCGGCGAGCAGGTTGGAGGAGGTGCCGATCAGGGTGCACACGCCGCCCATCTGCGCGGCGTAGGCCATCGGCATCAGCACGCGACCGGGTGAGGTGTGCGTGCGCTGGCACACGCGCAACGCCAGCGGCAGGAAGGTGGCCACCAGCGCGATGTTCTTGACGAATGCGCCCAGCGGCGCGATCGCCAGCATCAGCGCCAGGGTCAGCACCCACGGCCGCTTGATCCGCATCAGCCAGCGGCTCAGCGGATCGAGCGCGCCGGAGCGCTCGATGCCCAGGCTGAGCGCGAACATCGCTGCCACCGTCACCGTGGCCTCGTTGCTGAAGCCGCTGAGCGCCTCCACCGGGGTGACGATACCCAGGATCACCAGGCTGGCCAGCACCAGCAGCGCGATCAGGTCGATGCGCAGCTTCTCGCTGGCGAACAGCGCCATCGCCAGCACGATCACCGCGACCGTGGCCCATGCCTGCCAGCTCATGCAACGCGCCCCGGCGCAAGCGGGCGGGCGGGCCTGGACGGCGCGGTGGATCGGAATGGAGCCATGCAGGTTTCCGCGGGGGTGGATGGGCGCCGCTTGCTGCCACGGCACCGGTCATACTAACCAGCCACGCCGCCAGCCGCTCGCCTGTGGCGCAGCTTGCGCGCGGCGGCGCCCACGATTCGTGATTGAATGGGGCCATGAAGGCCCCCGAATCCGAATCCGCGGACCCGTTGCCGGCGCCTGCCGGCGAGCGGGCGCCCACCGTGGCGCTGGCGCTCGGCGCCGGCGGCGCCAAGGGGCTGGCGCACATCGGCGTGATCGAGGAAATCGAGGCGCAGGGCTACCGCATCGTGGCGATCGCCGGCAGCTCGATGGGCGCGCTGATCGGCGGCATCCATGCCATGGGCAAGCTCGATGTCTACCGCGACTGGGTCGGCGCGCTGGCCCGCTTCGACGTGCTGCGGCTGGTCGACTGGACCTTTTCCGGCGGCGGCCTGATCAAGGGCGAGAAGATCATCGGCACGCTGCGCGGGCTGATCGGCGACACCCTGATCGAGGAGCTGCCGCTGGCTTTCACCGCGGTGGCGACTGACCTGGACCGCGGCCGCGAGGTGTGGCTGTCGCGCGGCAACCTGTTCGACGCGATCCGCGCCTCGATCGCCGTGCCCACGGTGTTCCGCCCGCACCACCTCAACGGCCACCGCATGGTCGACGGCGCCCTGCTCAACCCGGTGCCGGTCACGCCGCTGATCGGCGTGGAGGCCGACTACCTGGTGGCGGTCAGCGTGGACGGCCTGGCCGAGGCGACCACCGCCCCGGTGGAGGAAAGCGCCACCGAGCAGGACGCCGGCTATCGCCACCGCATCGGCGAATTCATCGGCCGGCTGATCCCGCGCGGCGAGGAGCAGCCGCGCGAGCCGGGCACCTTCGACACCCTGAACCAGGCCATGGACCTGATGCAGGCGAACCTGTCGCGGCTGCGCCTGGCCGCCTACGAACCGGACCTGCTGATCACCCTGCCGCGCAACATCGCCAGCGTCTACGAGTTCTACCGCGCCCGCGAGCTGATCGAGCGCGGCCGCCTGCAGGCGCGCGATGCGCTGGCCGGGTGGTCGCGCCCGGACCGGCCGCTGCGCGCGCGCTGAGCGGCGCGCTCAGCGCGGCCCGTGCGTGCGCAGCCAGTGCTGCAGGTAGTCGCGCAGCACGAGGGCGCCGTTGTGCTCCTCGTCGCGCGCGCTGTAGATCAGGGTGACCTTGTGCCGCGCCGAGCGTTCGGCCAGCGGCTGCCAGTATTCGGCCAGGCCGTCCAGTTCGCTGGCGTAGCGATGGCGGAAGCCGTCCCAGCGCGCCGGGTCGTGGCCGAACCACTTGCGCAGCGCCGTGGACGGCGCCAGCTCCCTGGCCCACTGGTCCAGCGGCACCTCTTCCTTTTTCATGCCGCGCGGCCACAGCCGCTCCACCAGCACGCGATAACCGTCGTCTTTCGCGGGCGCTTCGTATGCACGCTTGATCGCGAGGGTCATGGCGTTCTCCTGCAATGAAACCGTCCAAGCATACGACTGGCGCGGCGACGCCGCCTGACCCGGGTCAGAGTTCCTCCACTTCGGTCACCTTGCCCCGGCGCATCAGCCAGGCCACGCCGCGCAGGTCGGCCAGCCCCACCCACAGCCGGTCCAGCATGCCGTACTTGGAAACCCCGGCGGTGCGCGGGCGATGGCCCACCGGCACGCTGGTACTCTGGAAACCGGCGCGCTTGACCAGCGCCGGCAGGTAGCGGTGCATGTGGTCGAAGTACGGCAGGCGCAAAAACACCTCGCGCTCGAACAGCTTCAGTCCGCAGCCGGTGTCGGGGGTGGCGTCGCGCAGCATGCGCGAGCGCACCGCGTTGGCGATCTTCGAGGAGATCCGCTTGTTGAAGCTGTCGCGGCGGGTGGTGCGCCAGCCGGCGAACAGCTTCACCCCGGCCGGGGCGCCGTCGCGCGCGGCGAGCAGTTTCGGGATGTCGGCCGGATCGTTCTGGCCGTCGCCGTCCAGCGTGGCGATCCACGCCCCGCGCGCCGCGCGCACGCCGTTCCACACCGCGGTGCTCTGGCCGCTGCGGGTGACGTGGTGCAGCACGCGCAGCTCGGGGTGCAGCGCCTTCTGCGCCTCGAGCACAGCGCGGCTGTCGTCGCTGGAGTCGTCGTCGATGTAGATCACTTCGTAATCCACCGCGCCGCGCAGCGCGGCGGCGATCTCGGCCAGCAGCGGCGGGATGTTGTCGCGCTCGTTGAATACGGGGACGACGACGGAGAGTTGCGGCATGGGGCGGGCCTTTCAGCGGAAACGGGCGCCGCGCAGGGCGGCGAACGCGCAGTTTAATGCCTGCCGGCACGAACCGTCGGCAGCGGGCGCGAAACCCGTTGTAAGGAAATCCACGTCCACCGGGTCATCTACCGCAGCCGGAATTGTCCGGCATCCACGGGAGAGACCCATGCAAGCCCAGACCATCCTCAGCTCCGCCTTGCTCAGCCTGCTCGCCGCCGGCGCGCTCGGCGCCGCCACGACCGCCCATGCCGCCGACAAGATGGCCGCCAGCGCCACCCAGAAGTGCTACGGCGTCAACGCCGCGATGAAGAACGACTGCCAGTCCCCGGGCCATTCCTGCGCCGGCCAGGACAGCAAGGCGCGCGATCCGCAGGCCTTCGTGGCGGTGCCCGCCGGCCTGTGCGCCAAGCTCGATGGCGGTTCGCTGCAGCCCCACGCCGCCATGTCGCACGACGCCATGATGAAAAAGAGCTGACAGCCGTGCCCTCGTCACGCCCCGTGCGTGCGCAGCCGATCCCGACGAGCGTCGGGATCGGGTTGCGGCCGTCGCACGTCGCGCACGTGCTGCAACACCGGCCCGCCGTGCCGTTCTTCGAGCTGCACAGCGAGAATCTGTTCTGCGCCGGCGGTGCGCTGTGGGATGCGTTCGACGCGCTGCGCCGCGACTACCCGGTGAGCCTGCACGGCGTGGGCCTGTCGCTGGGCTCGGCCGATCCGCTCGATCCCGCCCACCTCGCCGCGCTGCGCGCACTGGTGCAACGCGCCGAGCCCGCGCTGGTGTCCGAGCACGTGTGCTGGGGCGCCATCGGCGGGCGCCACTACAACGACCTGCTGCCGCTGCCCTACACCGAGGAAGCGCTGGAGCTGATGGTGGCGCGCGTGGGCCAGTTGCAGGAAGCGCTGGGCCGCCGCGTGCTGGTGGAGAACGTCTCCAGCTACATCCATTTCAGCCACTCGGCGCTGAGCGAGTGGGAGTTCCTTGCCGCACTCGCCGCGCGCAGCGGCTGCGGCCTGCTGCTGGACGTCAACAACGTCTACGTCAACAGCGTCAACCACGGCTTCGACGCGCAACGCTTCATCGACGGCATCCCCGCCGACGCGGTGGGCGAACTGCACCTGGCCGGCTTCACCCGCAAGCAGGGGCTGGGCGGCGACCTGCTGATCGACTCGCACGACCAGCGCGTCGATGCCGCCGTGTGGGCGCTGTACGGCGACACGCTGGCCCGCCTCGGGGCCAGGCCCACCCTGATCGAATGGGACCAGCACCTGCCCGATTTCGCCGTGCTGGAAGACGAGGCACGGCTCGCCACGGAGCATCTCGATGTCGTCGCCGCCCTCGCTGCGTGAGCTGCAGCACGCGTTCGCCGGCGCCATCGTGGACGGCGCCGCGCCCGCGCTGGAGCCGTGGATCGCCGCGCGCGGCATCGCGCCGGCCGCCCGCCTGCGCATCTATCGAAACGCCAACCTCGCGATCCATGTCGACGCGCTGGCCACCAGTTTTCCCGCGCTGCAGCGCCTGCTCGGCGAGGACTGCTTCGACGGCCTCGCCACCCGCCACGCCGCGTATCGCGGCAACCGCAGCGGCAACCTGCAGGACTACGGTGCCGACTTCGCCGCGTTCGTGGCCGCGCAGCCGGAAACCGCGCTCTGGCCCTGGCTGGGTGACGTGGCGCGGCTGGAATGGCTGCGCCAGGAAGTGGCGCTGGCCGCCGATGCCGCGCCCGCCGATGCCGCGGCCCTGGTCGCCGCGCTGGCCGACGCGGACCACCCGCCGCACCTGCGGCCCTGCGTGCGCGTGCTGTCCTGCGCCTGGGCGGTGCTCGATCTGTGGCGCCATGCACAGGCGCCGGAACACGACGCCATCGACCCCGCCGCGCCGCAATCCGTGCTGCTGTGGCGCGAAGGCAGCCAGGTCGCGATGCGTGCCATCGCACCTGCGCAGGCCGCGTTCGTGGCCGCGCTGCGGCGCGGATCATCGCTCGACCTGGCGCTCGCCGCCGCACAGCTGATCGACCCGCAGGCGTCACCTGAAGCCCTGCTGCGCCCCCTGCTCGAACACGCGCTGCTCGCCGCGTGATCCGTCATCCACCCTGCCAGGAATCGCCCGCATGAACACCACCGTCGCCATCGCCCGCTGGTCGCGCCTCACCGCGCAACTCGCCGTGCTTACCCCGCTTGCCCTGCTGCTGTTCCGCGTGTTCGTGGCGCTCGCGTTCTGGCGCGCCGGCACGGTGAAGTGGGACGACCCCAGCGGTACCGCCTACCTGTTCGACAACGAATACCAGGTGCCCCTGCTCGCCCCCGCGCTGGCCGCCACGCTCGCCACCTGGACCGAGCTGGTGCTGCCGTGGTTTCTCGCCCTCGGCCTCGGCACCCGCGTGGTCGCCGCCGTGCTGTTCGTCTACAACATCGTCGCCGTGGTCTCCTATCCCGCGCTGTGGCCGAACGGCCTCTGGGCCGGCCTGATCGGCGGCGACTTCAACGACCACAAGGCCTGGGGGCTGATGCTGCTGGCCCTGGTGGCGCTCGGAGCAGGGCGGATTTCGCTGGACGCCGTGGTGAGCCGGCGGTTCCGATGACGGGACTTCCCATGCCCGTCGTGGCAGCGCGGAAGAAAGGGCACGAACGCCAGCCAGCAGCAGCAAGCCTTCGTGATCGGCTGCCGGTAAGCCTCAGGGTGCCAACCAGCCCGGCGCCTCGTTGACCGCACGGCGCTGCGCCGTCCGCGCGCCGCCCTCTCCATCTATCGCCACCCGCCAGTGGCGCGCCACCGCGTCGAACGGACGTGCGCCACCACGGTCGGTGAGCATCACCAGGGTGCCGTGTTGCAGCGGCACGATGCGGCCATGCCAGCCGTCGCGCTGGAAGTCGCTGGCCTTCGCCACCTGCTTGTGCGGCAGGTAGAGCACGGCGACCGGGGTGCCGCCGACGCGGCTGACCAGGTGCACGGTCTTGTAGGGGCCGACCGGGCAGTCGTGCACGTAGGTGACGTCGGCGGGGGCGGGGCCGCGCAGGCTGACGCCGCGCACCGCGAAGCCGTCGACGATGGCCGGAGCGCCGATGGGCTGGACGAGGTCGAGCGAGTGGATTTCGTCGGGCATGTGCGCGACGGCAAGCGCCGGCAGCGAGCGCGCATCCAGCTGCTTCCAGCCGTAGCCGCCGAGGCCGAGCGCGAGCAGCAGCGAGGCGGCCAGCGCGAACGCCAGCTGGCGGCGACGGGTCTGCTGGCGGCGCTCGCCGGTGGCCTGGGCCAGCAGCACGCGCTCGGCGAGGCCTTCGGGCACGGACACCTCGAGCGCGGCGTGCAGTTCGCGCTCGAAGGCCTGGGCGCGCTCCCACGCGGCGGCGCAGGCGGCGCAGCGGTCACGATGGGCGAGCAGCTCGGCCGCGCGCGAGTGCGGCTCGGCGCCGAGGCGGCGGCGGAACTCAAGGCAGTCCATGCTGCGCCTCCGGGCGGCCGCCCTGCAGGATGGATTTCAGCTTCTGCCGGGCACGGAACAACTGGGTCATCACCGCGCCGGGCTGCTGGTCAAGCTCGGCGGCGATCTCGTCGCAGCTCATGCCGCCCAGCACCTGCAGCAGCAGCGGTTCGCGATATTTGTGCGGCAATCGGGACATGGCTTCACGCAGTTCGGCGGCATCGCCGTGGCGCTCGGGGCTGGCCCAGGCGGCGTCCTCGGCGAGGTTGTCTTCCAGCTCGACGGTATCCAGCGCCTTGCGCTCATGCAGGCGCGCGTGTTCGCGACGCAGGATGGTCAGCAGCCACGGTTTGGCAGACTCGGCCTCGCGCAGCGCGTCGAGGCTTTTCCACGCGCGCAGCAAGGTCTCCTGCACCAGATCCTGGGCCAGCGCGTCCTGCCCGCACAGCCAGTAGGCGAAGCGGTACAGGTCGCCGGCGTGCGCGCGGGTCAGCGCCTCGAATTGACGTTGTCGGGAACTCACTGCCAGATAGACCGGCCCGGAGCGTTTCATCTTTCACCAAGGTCAGCGGATCTTGCCGAGGATGCCGTCGAGCTCGTCGTTGCTGTGATAGTGGATCACCAGCTTGCCGCGGCCGCCCTTGCCCTGGGCCAGCTCGACGCGGGTGGCGAAGCGCTCGCCCAGCTCGCGTTCCAGCGCGCTGATGTTCGGGTCGCGTGCCGGCGCGTGCCTGGCCTTGCCCTTGGGCGCGGTCTGCGCGCGGCGGGCGGCTTCCTCCAGCTCGCGCACGCTCCAGCCGAGGGTGACGGCCTGGCGCGCCAGCGGCACGGCGATGGACTCGTCCAGGGTGAGCAGGCAGCGGGCGTGGCCCATCTCCAGCTTGCCGTCGTCGAGCAGTTTCTTGATCGCCTCGGGCAGCTCGGTGAGCCGCAGCAGGTTGGACACCGAGGCGCGCGAGCGCCCCACCGCGTCGGCGGCCTGCTGGTGGGTGAGTTCGAAATCCTCGATCAGGCGCTTGAGGGCATCGGCTTCTTCCAGCGGAGTGAGATCCTGGCGCTGGATGTTCTCGATCAGCGCCATCGCCGGCACGGCCTGTTCGGCCACCTGCTTGATCAGCGCCGGGATCTCGCCCAGCTGCGCGCGCTGCGCGGCGCGCCAGCGGCGTTCGCCGGCGATCAACTCGTAGCGGTGCTTGCCAAGCTCGCGCACCACCACCGGCTGGATCAGGCCCTGCGCCTTGATCGAGGCGGCCAGTTCGTCCAGCGCCTCGTCGTTCCAGTGCCGCCGCGGCTGGTATTTGCCGGGCTGGATCTGCTCGATCGGCAGCGTGCGCAGCTCGCCCTCCTGTGCCAGCACCGACGGCGTACCTTCGCCGTCGCCGCCGAGCAGGGCGTCCAGCCCGCGTCCCAATCCACGTTTTTTCGCTGCTGCCATGCCTCAGTCCTGATGATTGGCGGCGGGTGCCTTGAGCAGCACGCCGTTGTGGTCGCCATGCGCGGCGGAGTCGACCTCGTCGACCGGCTCGGCGCGCGGCGGCAGCCCGCGTTCGCGCCGGATCACCTCGCCGGCCAGGCCGATGTAGGCGATCGCGCCGCGCGAGCTGCGGTCGTACAGGTGGATCGGCTGGCCGTGGCTGGGCGCCTCGGCCAGGCGCACGTTGCGCGGGATGATCGAGCGCAGCACCTTGTCGCCGAAATGCTGGGTGAGTTGTGCGGAAACCTCGTTGCCGAGGTTGTTGCGCACGTCGTACATGGTGCGCAGCAGGCCCTCGATCTCCAGTTTCGGATTGAGCCGGTGGCGCACTGCCTTGACCGTGTCGAGCAGGCTGGACAGGCCCTCCAGCGCGAAGTACTCGCACTGCACCGGGATCAGCACGCCGTCGGCGGCGGTCAGCGCGTTGAGGGTGAGCAGGTTGAGCGAGGGCGGACAGTCGATCAGGATGGTGTGGTACTTGTCCGCGACCTTGGCCAGCACGTCCTTCAGGCGATGCTCGCGCGCCAGCGCATCCATCAGCTTCAGCTCGGCGGCGGTGAGGTCGCCGTTGCCCGGCAGCACGTCGTAGTGCGCGTCGGTGGGCACGATCGCGGCGCTGATCTCCACTTCTTCCAGCAACACCTCGCAGCCGCTCAGCGTGACCTGGCGCTTGTCGATGCCCGAGGCCATGGTGGCATTGCCCTGCGGATCCAGGTCCACCAGCAATACCTTGCGCTTGGCCGCAGCCAGCGCGGCGGCCAGGTTGACTGCCGTGGTGGTCTTGCCGACGCCGCCTTTCTGGTTGGCGACAGCGATGATGCGGGCCATGGATCGAGGACTTTCCGTTCGCGAAGGACGGCTAGATTAGCATTGCCGCCCCCCCGTGCCTGCCCCGGCCAGGCCGGCTTGCCGCCGGTTGCGGCGGGGATCACGGTCCGGGGCCATCCAGCCTCAGGCGCCGATCCGCGTACCGCTGGCGCCGTCGAACAGGTGCAGGTGCGGCGAGGCCAGGCCCAGCGCGACGAGGCTGCCGGGCTCGGGCAGGCTGCGCGGCGCAACCCGCGCCACCAGCGGCAGCTCGCCGAAGCGCAGGTTGAGGAAGATCTCGTTGCCCACCGGTTCGACCACTTCCAGCCGCGCCTGCAAGGACGCGCCCTCGGCAGCCGGTTGCAGGTGTTCCGGGCGCACGCCCAGCACCACCTCGCGATCGCGCCAGGCCGCCCAGGCTTGGTCGGGCAGGGCATCGCCCAGCGCCAGTTCGCCTGCGGCGCAGGCCAGCCGCCAGCCGTCGCGCCGGTGCAGGGTGCCGCGCAGCAGGTTCATCGCCGGGCTGCCGAGGAAGCCGGCCACGAACACGTTGGCGGGCTTGTCGTACAGCGCCATCGGCGTGTCGATCTGCTGGATCATGCCGCCATCCAGCACCACGATGCGCTGGCCCAGGGTCATCGCCTCGATCTGGTCGTGGGTCACGTAGATCATGGTGGTGCCGAGCTGGCGATGCAGCCGGGCGATCTCCACCCGCATCGACAGGCGCAACCGGGCGTCGAGGTTGGACAGCGGCTCGTCGAGCAGGAACACCCGCGGCTCGCGCACCAGCGCCCGGCCCAGCGCCACGCGCTGGCGCTGGCCACCGGAAAGCGCGGCCGGGCGGGCGGCCAGCCGCGACTGCAGCCCCAGCGACTCGGCCACCGCCGCCACCTTCCGTGCGACCTCCGCCCGCGGCCGGCCGCGCAGCTTCAGCCCGAAGCCCAGGTTCTCGGCCACCGTCATGTGCGGGTACAGCGCGTAGTTCTGGAACACCATCGCGATGTCGCGATCCTTCGGCGCCACCTCGTTGACCACGCGGCCACCGATGCGCAGCGTGCCGTCGCTGATCGATTCCAGCCCCGCGATCATGCGCAGCAAGGTGGTCTTGCCGCAGCCGGAGGGCCCCACCAGCACCAGCAATTCGCCGTCGGCCACGGTGAAGCTGGCGCCGGCCACCGCGACGTGGCCGTCCGGGTAGACCTTGCGCAGGCGATCGAGCTGAACTTCGGCCATCGGCATCTCCGCAGCGGCGGCCGGTCGGCCGCATGGCCGGCGCCCTTCGCAGGCCGGCGGGCATTGGGCTATTCTGCCCATGTAAGCGTTTACATCAAAGCGCGGGCCTCAGAGCTTGTGAAGAAAACCACTTCCTGTGGTTTTCTTCTATCGCGAGTCCGGTACACGCCCGGACTCGCTCACGCGAATCAGGCACTTGCGTGCCCGATCCGCGTCCGGCCATCCATGGCCGGGCTTCAAGGTTGAAAAAGCACAACCTCTCAGGGAACCCCATGACCGCACCCCGATTCGTTTTCCCCGACGGTTTCCATTGGGGCGCCGCCACTTCCGCCTACCAGATCGAAGGCTCGCCGCTGGCCGACGGCGCCGGCCCCAGCATCTGGCAGCGCTTCGCGCACACGCCGGGGATGATGGCCAACGGCGACACCGGCGACGTCGCCTGCGACCACTACCGCCGTTACCGTGAAGACGTGCAGCTGATGAAGGCGCTGGGCCTCGACGGCTATCGCTTCAGCATCAACTGGGCGCGCGTGCTGCCCGAGGGCACCGGGCGGGTCAATCCGAAGGGGCTGGACTTCTATTCGCGACTGGTCGACGAGCTGCTGGAACACGGCATCGTGCCGAACGCCACGCTGTTCCACTGGGACCTGCCGGCGGCGCTGGACGATCGCGGCGGCTGGCTGAACCGCGACAGCGCGCACTGGTTCGCCGAGTACGCCGAGGTGATGTTCAAGGCGCTGGACGATCGCGTGCCGCGCTGGAGCACCCTGAACGAGCCGTGGGTGGTCACCGACGGCGGCTACCTGCACGGCGCGCTGGCACCGGGACACCGCAACAAGTACGAGGCGCCGATCGTCACGCACAACCTGATGCGCGCCAGCGGCGCCGGCATCCAGGCCTATCGCGCGCACGGCAGGCACGAGATCGGCGTGGTGTTCAACATCGAGCCGAAGTACCCGTACTCCGAAGGCGCCGAGGACATGGCCGCCACCGCCCGCGCGCACGCCTACATGAACCGGCAGTTCGCCGACCCTGCGCTGCTGGGCAGCTATCCGGACCAGCTCAAGGACATTTTCGGCGAGGCATGGCCGGATTTCCCGGCAGAGGATTTCGCGCTGACCCGCCAGCGCGTCGATTTCGTCGGCATCAACTACTACACGCGCGCAGTGGTCCGCCACGACGCGGACGCGTATCCGCTGCGCGCGGTGTCGGTGCGCCAGCCCAACCGCACCCACACCGAAACCGGTTGGGAAGTCTGTGCGCAGGGACTGACCGACACCCTGGTCTGGTTCAAGCAGCGCTACGGCGACATTCCGCTGTACATCACCGAGAACGGCGCCGCCTTCTACGACCCGCCGGTCGCCGAGGGCGGCGTGGTGGATGACCCGCTGCGCTGCGACTACCTGCGCAAGCACCTGCGCGCGTTGCATGCCGCAATCACCGCGGGCGTGGACGTGCGCGGCTATTACGCCTGGTCGCTGCTGGACAACCTGGAGTGGTCGCTGGGCTACTCCAAGCGCTTCGGCCTATACCACGTCGACTTCGCCACCCAGCAACGCACGGCCAAGGCCAGCGCAAAGCTGTACGCGCAGGTGATCGAAAGCAACGGCGCGGTGCTGGACACCCCACCGTAGGCGCAAACGTGGCCGGAACGTAGGGCGGGCACTGCCCGCCGCTCTCGCGGCAAGGGACGAACCGGCGGGCGG
>NZ_MWIO01000053.1 GCF_004799035.1 Rhodanobacter lindaniclasticus | reverse complement strand
CCCTCTGTTCATAGTCTCTTCGTATTTCTCGCAGTCTATAGATTGTAAAAAGTGAAAGTTATGTGTGGCTTTGCCATGCAAGAGTAGGTCACCGCCAGGGGCTTTATCCCAAAAACCTCCACCCGACACGGTGGGGGTTTTTTCTTGGTCGGCTGTTGCTGCGACGATTGCCGATCGTCGCAGCAACAGGTCACCGCCAGGGGCCTTACCCCGAACACCCTCACCGGAAACGGTGGGGGCGTTTCTTTTGGGTGCTCGGGCAGCTCCGTGACGCCGGTCGATAGTTCGTCCTCCGGGCGCGACACGAGGTTCGTTGCGTTTTGTCGGCCGTCGCGCTTCACGACACGGGCCGACCGGCCGCAAGGGCGGCGTGCTAGCGTGTCATGCGATTGCCGGCTCGGCGCAGGCGAGGGCGATGATGGCGGAGCATGACACGGACATCCTGATCGTCGGTGGCGGCATCAACGGTGCGGGGATAGCACGTGATGCCGCTGGCCGCGGACTTTCGGTGACGCTTTGCGAGCAGGATGATCTGGCCGGGCACACCTCCAGCGCGAGTACCAAGCTGATCCACGGCGGATTGCGCTACCTGGAACAGTACGAGTTCCGGCTGGTGGCGAAAGCGTTGGCCGAGCGCGAGGTCGTCATGCGGCTTGCGCCGCATATCTCCTGGCCGCTGTTGTTTGTCCTTCCGCACGAATCGCATCTGCGGCCGGCCTGGATGATCCGGCTCGGCCTGTTGTTGTATGACAGTCTGGGGGCCGGACATCGGACGCTGGCCGATTCGCGCGCCGTGGATTTGCGCAGCCATGTCAGCGGCGTACCGTTGAAAAGCATGTATGCACGTGGCTTCGTGTATTCCGATGGCTGGGTGCAGGATGCGCGCCTGGTCGTGCTCAATGCCATGGATGCGCGCCGGCTCGGTGCCGATGTCCGGGTGCGCACGCGCTGCGTCTCCGCTCGCGTCGAAGATGGCATGTGGCAGGCTCGACTGCTTGGTGCCGATGGGCAGGCGCGCCTCTGCCGTGCCAAGGTGCTGGTCAATGCGTGCGGCCCGTGGGCCGGGCGCTTCCTGGGTGACGTGCTGAGCTGCGATCGCCATCCACGCGTGCGGCTGGTGAAGGGCAGCCACATCGTGCTGCCCCGGGTGTTCGAGCACAACCACGCCTACATCTTCCAGCAGCCCGATCGACGCATCGTGTTCGCGATCCCCTACGAGGATGACTACACCCTGGTGGGCACCACCGATCTCGACTATACCGGCGACCCCGCGAACGTCGTGATCGGTACGGACGAGGTCCGCTATCTGTGCGACGCCGTCAACCGCTATTTCCGCACGCCGGTGCAGCCGGCGGATGTCGCGTGGAGCTACAGCGGCGTGCGGCCGCTGCTGGACGAGGATGGCAATGCCAGCGCGGTCAGTCGGGACTATCGCATCACGCTGGACCACAAACAGGGTGCGCCGTTGCTGAGCATCTTCGGCGGCAAGATCACCACCTACCGGCGGCTTGCCGAGGAAGCGGTGGATCACCTGGCTGAGGTCCTGCAGCCCGAGCGGGCGGCGTGGACCGCTGACGGCGACCCCTTGCCGGGCGGCGACTTTGCCGATGCCGAACGACTGCTTGCAGCCTGGTCGCAGCGTTGGCCCTGGTTGCCCTCCGCACTGGCGCGACGGTGGTTGCGGCACTACGGCACCTGCACCGAAACCCTGCTCGGCGAAGCGCGCGCCGTGGGTGATCTGGGTGAACACTTCGGCGCCGACCTCTACCAGCTCGAACTGGATTACCTCATCCGTGCGGAGTGGGCGCGCAGTGGCGACGACGTGCTGTGGCGACGCACCAAGCTGGGTTTGCGCCTGAGTTCCGGGCAGCGCAACCAGGTACAGGCTTACGTGGCCCGGATGGTTCCGCTGCTGGTGGACGCCACGGCGCAGGCAGCGGGGGCGCGATCGGCATGAAAGCGAAGGGTCCTTTCGTAGTAGCCATCGACCAGGGCACCACCAGTTCGCGCGCGATGATTTTCGACGCACAGGGCGGCGTGGTGTCCTCGGCGCAGCGCGAGTTCGAGCAGATCTTTCCGCGTTCGGGCTGGGTCGAGCATCGCCCGCGCGACATCCTCACCAGCGTCCAGGTCACCCTGACCGAGGCGATGCACAAGGCCGGGATCGAGGCGTCGGCGGTGGCCGGCATCGGCATCACCAATCAGCGCGAAACCACCGTGGTGTGGGATCGCGCCAGCGGCGAGCCGGTGTACAACGCGCTGGTGTGGCAGTCGAGGCATTCGGCGGAACTGTGCGAGGCCATGCGCAGCGAGGCTGTCGACGCGCTGGTGCGCGAGCGTACCGGTTTGCTGCTGGATGCCTATTTTTCAGCGACCAAGCTGAAATGGCTGTTCGAGCACGTCGAGGGGGTGCGCGAACGGGCGCAGCGGGGTGAATTGCTGTTCGGCACGATCGACAGCTGGCTGGTGTGGAACCTCACCGGCGGTCGCACCCACGTCACCGACGTGACCAACGCCTCGCGCACGCTGTTGTATGACATCCATCGGCAAGGCTGGGACGAAGACCTGCTGGCCCTGTTCGGCGTGCCCGCCTCGATGTTGCCGCAGGTGCGCGGCTGCAGCGAAATCTACGGACGCATCGAGCCGAAGTATTTCTTCGGTCGCGACGTGCCGATCTGCGGCATCGCGGGCGATCAGCAGGCCGCCCTGTTCGGCCAGGCCTGCTTCGAGCCGGGCATGGCCAAGAACACCTACGGCACCGGCTGCTTCATGCTGATGAACACCGGAGCCAAGGCGGTGCCGTCACGGCACGGCCTGCTGACCACACTGGCCTGGAAGCTGGGCGACGAGGTGGAATACGCGCTCGAGGGAAGCATCTTCGTGGCCGGCTCCGTGGTGCAGTGGTTGCGCGACGGCTTGCGCCTGCTGGATCGGGCCGAGCAATCGCAGGCCAGCGCCGAGAGCGTGGATTCCACCGAAGACGTCTACCTGGTGCCCGCTTTCGCCGGGCTGGGCGCACCGTATTGGCGCAGCGACGTGCGCGGCGCGATCTTCGGCCTCTCTCGCGGCACCAGCCGGGAGCACCTGGTTCGTGCCGCGCTGGAGTCGATGGCCTACCAGACGCGTGACGTGCTGGCCGCAATGGAGGCCGACGCCGACATCGCGCTGAAGGAGTTGCGCGCCGACGGCGGCGCGATCGGCAACGATTTCCTGGCCCAGTTCCAGAGCGACATGCTGGGCGTGCCGCTGCTGCGGCCGCGCATCACCGAAACCACCGCGCTGGGCGCAGCCTACCTGGCCGGCCTCGCCGTCGGCGTCTGGGACAGCCGCGAGCAGATCGCGCGGTTGTGGCAGCAGGATCGCCGCTTCGATCCCGCGATGGAGGCGTCGCGTCGTGAGCGCCTCTACCGCGGCTGGCAGGCGGCGGTGCAAGCCACGATGGGATTTCCCGCGAGCTGATCTGCGCTCAGTCCAGCGCGTAGCCGAACTGGTCGGCGAACTCCGCGGCGAACTCGGCGTAGCTGAAACGCTGGTTCTGGGTGCCGGGGTGCTCGACCTTCAGCGCGCCCATCAGCGAGGCGATCCGGCCGGTGGTGGGCCAGTCCTTGCCGCGCATGATGCCGAACATCAGACCGGCCCGGTAGGCGTCGCCGCAACCGGTCGGGTCGACGATGACGCGCTCGCGCGCCGGCGGGATGTGGTGGCTTTCATCGCCAACGTGAATGATCGAGCCACGCGGGCCCTGGGTCACGATATAGGCGGTGACCTGGCTGGCGATTTCCGCCGCGCTCCAGCCGGTGCGCGTCTGCAGCAGCTGGGATTCGTAGTCGTTGACGATCACGTAGGTGGATTTGGCGATCATCGAGCGGAACTCGTCGCCATTGAACAACGGCATCGCCTGGCCGGGATCGAAGATGAACGGTACGTCGCGCGCGGCGAACTCGTCGACGTGCTGCAGCATCGCCTCGCGGCCATCGGGCGCCACGATCGCGAAGTCGATCTGCGGGATGTCGCGCACGTGGTTTTCCTGCGCGCTGGACATCGCGCCGGGGTGGAAGGCGGTGATCTGGTTGTTGTCCAGGTCAGTGGTGATGAAGCACTGCGGGGTGAACTGTTCGTCGAACACACGCACGCCGTCGAGCCGGATGCCACAGTCTTCCATGTGCTGCCGGTAGGGCGCGAAGTCCTGGCCCACCGCTGCCACCGGCAGCGGATCGCCGCCCAGCAGCTTGAGGTTGTAGGCGATGTTGCCGGCACAGCCGCCGAACTCGCGCCGCATGGCCGGCACCAGGAACGACACGTTCAGGATGTGCATCTGGTCGGGCAGGATGTGGTTCTTGAACTGATCCTGGAACACCATGATGGTGTCGTAGGCCAGCGATCCGCAGATGACGGCAGGCATGGTGCGAGAAAACCCCCGGTGTGAATGGGAGGCTGCGGACGCGCGCCCGGGCGGGCGGAACCGGGTCCCTGCAGCCAAAGGCCGTCATCGTACCGCCATCCGCCCGCGCTGGCGACTTCGCGACCTGCGTCGCAGTTCAGTTCACGGCGCAGGAAAATCGCTTATGGCCGTGTTGTACAAGGGTTTCTTAACTTGTTTTTCCTTGCGCGGAGGGGTGGGCCTGACTAGACTGGCGAGCTTGTCTGTTTAGCCTGGCCGACCTACGGCGGACCCATGTTCAAGAAGTTCCGCGGCATCTTTTCCAACGACGTTTCCATCGACCTCGGCACGGCCAACACGCTGATCTATGTGCGTGGGCAGGGCATCGTGCTGAACGAGCCCTCGGTGGTGGCCATCCGGCAGGATCGCGGCCCCGGCGGCCCGCGCACGATCGCGGCGGTAGGCGGCGACGCCAAGCGCATGCTGGGCCGCACGCCGGGCAACATCGCCACGGTGCGGCCGATGAAGGACGGCGTGATCGCCGACTTCACCATGACCGAGGCGATGCTGCAGCACTTCATCAAGCAGGTGCACAAGTCGCGCTTCCTGCGCCCGAGCCCGCGCGTGCTGGTCTGCGTGCCGTGCGGTTCGACCCAGGTCGAGCGCCGCGCCATCAAGGAATCGGCCGAGGGCGCCGGTGCCCGCGACGTGTTCCTGATCGAGGAGCCGATGGCCGCGGCGATCGGTGCCGGCATCCCGGTGCACGAGGCGCGCGGCGCGATGGTGCTGGACATCGGCGGCGGTACCTCCGAGGTGGCGGTGATCTCGCTCAACGGCATCGTCTACTCGCAGTCCGCCCGTGTCGGCGGCGATCGTTTCGACGAGGCGATCATCAACTATGTGCGGCGCAACCACGGCACCCTGATCGGCGAATCCACCGCCGAGCGGATCAAGCTGCAGATCGGCTGCGCGTTTCCGCAGGACGACGTCAAGGAGATCGAGATCTCCGGGCGCAACCTGGCCGAGGGCGTGCCGCGCATGTTCACGATCAACTCCAACGAGATTCTCGAGGCGTTGCACGAGCCGCTGGCCGGCATCGTGGCGGCAGTGAAATCGGCGCTGGAGCAGACCCCGCCGGAGCTGTGCTCCGACGTGGCCGAGCGCGGCATCGTGCTCACCGGCGGCGGCGCGCTGCTGCGCGACCTGGACCGGCTGATCTCCGAGGAAACCGGCCTGCACGTGCAGGTGGCCGACGACCCGCTGACCTGCGTGGCCCGCGGCGGCGGCAAGGCGCTGGAGCTGATCGATCAGCATGGCAGCGACTTCTTCTCGCCCGAATAGCGCGCGGCAACGGGGGCCGCGATGGCGCGCGCACGCGAAGGTTCTTCCCCCCTGTTTGCCGGCAACGCGGCCGGCACGCTGCGGCTGATCGTCTATCTGGCGCTGGCGGTGGTGCTGATGGTGCTGGACCAGCGCAATGGCTGGCTGTGGCAGTTGCGCTCGGCTGCATCGGCGGTGGTCGAACCGGTTTATCGGCTGGCCGGCCTGCCCGCGGCCGGCGTGCGTACCCTCGGCGTCGCCTTTGCCGATCGCCAGCTGCTGACCTCGCAGAACCAGCGCCTGCGCGAGGACCTGCTGCTGGCCAACGCCAAGTTGAACCGCATGGCGGCGGTTGCCGAGCAGAACGAACGGCTGCGGCGGCTGCTCGATACCCAGCACAGCCTGAAACTCAACGTGCAACTGGCGCGGGTCATCGGCGTGGATCTGGGCGCGTACCGCTACGAGCTGACCTTGAACATGGGTTCGCGGGACGGTGTCGAACCGGGGCAGCCGGTGATCGACGCCCACGGCGTGATGGGGCAGGTGAAGGCCGTGCTGCCGCACACCGCCGTGGTGATGCTGATCACCGACCCCTCGCATGCGATCCCGGTGACGATCGCGCGTACCGGCTTGCGCACGGTGGCCTACGGTTCGCGCGACGGCGACCAGCTGAGCCTGCCCAACCTGCCGCTGGCGGCCGACGTGCGCGTGGGCGACAAGCTGCTCACTTCGGGCATCGGCGGCCGGTTTCCACCGGGGTTTCCGGTGGGCCGGATCGACAGCGTAGCGCCGGCGCCCACCGGCATGTTCCAGGTCGCCCTGGCCACGCCGGCGGCGGACCTCGATCGCAGCACCGATGTGCTGCTGCTGCACGACCAGGCCGAACCCAAGGGACCGCCCGACCTTCCCCTCCCGGCGGGACCGCCGCAGGACCTCGCGCCGGCCGCTTCGGCCAGCGGGTCGGCGCCGGCGGTGCGCACGGGCCCGGCCGGCGGAGCGCTGCGATGAGCCGCGCCCGGCTGAGCCAGTGGTGGTTCATCGGCACGCTGGCCGCATCGCTGCTGCTGATGCTGGTGCCGCTGCCCGGCGTGCTGGAGCCGTTCAAGCCGTACTGGCCTGCGCTGGTGCTGCTGTACTGGGCGCTGGAATCGGAAGACCGGGTGAGCCTGGGCCTCGCCTTCGGCGTGGGTCTGTTTGCGGACCTGCTCGATGGCGTGCTGCTGGGCGAGCAGGCGCTGCGCCTGTGCGCGCTGGTCTTCATCACCGTGCACTTCCGTTCGCGGCTGCGCTTCTTTCCGATGTGGCAGCAGGCGCTGGCAGTGCTGGCCTTGCTGCTCAACGACCGCATCCTGCTGCTGCTGGTGCGCATGCTGGCCGGCGCCTCGCTGCCGCCGGCGAGCTGGTGGATTTCCCCGTTCGTCGGTGCGGCGCTGTGGCCGTTCCTGTTCCTGTTGCTCGACGACCTGCGCGCGCGGCTGCGGATCCAATGAAGCATGATCCAGTGAGCATGAGCCGGTGAGATGAAGAGTCGCCGCGCGCTCAAGAATGTCCGTGACGAGACCGCGCTGTTCCGCCGCCGCGCGCTGGTGGGTTTCGTGCTGATCCTGCTCGGCCTGGTCGGCCTGGTCGGGCGCTACATGGTGCTGCAGGTCACGCGGCACGCCGAGTTCGCCACCCGTTCGATCAACAACCGGGTCAAGCCGCGCGCGATCCCGCCGGCGCGCGGCCTGATCTACGATCGCAACGGCGTGGTGCTGGCCGACAACGTGCCGGCGTTCCGGCTGGAAGTGGTGCCGGAGCAGGTCAAGGACATGCCCGCGCTGCTGGCGCGGCTGGGCCAGGTGGTGCCGCTGGACCAGGACGACATCGACGCGTTCAACAAGCAGCTGCGGCAGAGCCGGCGCTTCGACAGCGTGCCGCTGAAGATGCACCTGACCGAGGACGAGATCGACCGTTTCGCGGTCAATCGCTGGCGTTTTCCCAACGTCGACGTGGTGCCCTACCTGACCCGGCATTATCCGTTCGGCTCCTTGTTTGCCCACGTGGTCGGCTACGTGGGACGCATCGATGCGGACGACCTGCAGCGGCTGGATCCGGACCGCTACCAGGGCACCAGCCATGTCGGGCGCAGCGGCGTGGAGCGTTCCTACGAGGATCTGCTGCACGGCAAACCCGGCTACGAACTGCTGGAGGTCAACGCCGATGGCCGTACCCAGCACGTGCTGGAAACCCATGCGCCCACGCCCGGCCGCAGCCTCTACCTGAGCATCGACGTGCGCATCCAGAAGGCCGCCGAGGCAGCGTTCGAAGGGCGCCCCGGTGCGGCGGTGGCGATCGACCCGCGCAACGGCCAGGTGCTGGCGATGGTCAGCGTGCCCACGTTCGACCCCAACCTGTTCGTCAACGGCATCAGCCAGGCCGACTACCGCGCGCTGACCACCAACCCGGACAAGCCGCTGTACAACCGCGCGCTGCGCGGCGTCTATCCGCCGGGTTCGACGGTGAAACCGTTCCTGGCACTCGGCGGGCTGGAACTGGGCCTGCGCAAGCCGTCGGATACGGTGTTCTCCAACGGCCAGTTCTGCCTGCCGGGGCAGACGCGCTGCTACCGCGACGACAAGCGCGGCGGCGACGGCACGGTGGACATGGTCACCGCGATCGAGAAGTCGACCAACACCTATTTCTACAAGCTGGCGCTGGACATGGGCATCGACCGGCTGAGCCAGTGGATGGGCCGCTTCGGCTTCGGGCGCAAGACCGGCGTCGACCTGATCGGCGAGTCCGACGGCATCCTGCCTTCGCGCCAGTGGAAGGCCACCAGCAGCAAGCAGCCCTGGTATCCCGGCGAAACGGTGATCGCCGGCATCGGCCAGGGTTACTGGGCGGTTACCCCGCTGCAGCTGGCCCACGCGGTGGCGACCCTGGCCGGCGGTGGCGTGCCGTACCTGCCGCGGCTGGGCCTGGCCACCAGCACGGTGGGCGAGGCGCAGCGCCAGCCGCTGCCCAATCCACCCGGTGCCACCCTGATCCGCCAGCGCGGCGACTGGGCGGTGATCAACGAAGGCATGCGCGCGGTGATCACCGACGGTACCGGCAGGGGGCTGAACGACGGCTTCCCCTACGCGATCGCTGGCAAGAGCGGCACCGCCGAGCGCTATTCGCGCACCAGCGACGCGTACGACACCAATCGCAGCACCGCGTATCTGGCCACCCGCCATCGCGCCTGGTTCATTGCCTACGCGCCGGCCGACCACCCGCAGATCGCCGTGGCCGTGGTGCTGGAGCAGGGTGCCTGGGGCGCTTCGGCGGCCGGGCCGATCGTGCGCAGGATCCTCGATGCATGGCTGGCCACCCGCCATGGCGTGCTGCCCGGCGCCGAGCGGCTGCCGGATGCCGCCGCGCTGCCGTCCGGCACGCCGGCGCCGGCCGGGTCGGTCGTCGAGGACTTGCCGGTGTCCGCCAGCAGCGGGGTGCAGCCATGATCGGTGTACTGCGCGTGCGCCTGCGCCGCTTCGCGCACCGGGTGATGACCCGGCGGCGGATCGACCTGCCGCTGGCCGCCGGCCTGTTCTTGCTGGCCTTGATCGGCCTGTCCACGTTGTACAGCGCGGGCGATCGCAGCCTTGCCCTGGTCGGCGGCCAGGCCGCGCGTTTCGTGCTGGGTGGCGCCTTGCTGCTGCTGGTCTCGCGCATCCCTCCATCGGTGCTGCGCAGCTGGACGCCGGGCCTCTACGCCGTCAGCGTCGCCTTGCTGGTGGTGGTGGCGATCCTCGGCGAAGGGCGCGGTTCGATGCGCTGGCTCGACCTTGGCGTGATGCGCTTCCAGCCGTCCGAACTGCTCAAGCTGACCACGCCGATGATGGTGGCCTGGTACCTGCACCCGCGGCAGCTGCCGCCGGGTTGGAAGGACATCGCGGTGGTCGGCATCCTGATCGCCATTCCCGCCGGCTTGATCGCCGAGCAGCCGGATCTCGGCACGGCGGTGCTGGTGGCCACGGCCGGCGCGTTCGCGCTGTTCCTCTCCGGCATGGCGTGGTGGCGCATCGGATTGCTGGTCGGCGCGGTGGTGGGCATGATCCCGATCGGCTGGCACTTCCTGCACCAGTACCAGCGCGACCGCGTGCTGACCCTGCTCAATCCGGAATCCGATCCGCTGGGCAACGGCTGGCACATCATCCAATCGCAGATCGCGGTGGGCTCCGGCGGCGTGTTCGGCAAAGGTTGGCTGCACAGCACGCAGTCACGGCTGGATTTCCTGCCCGAGCACACCACCGATTTCATCTTCGCGGTGTTCTCCGAGGAGTTCGGCCTGGTCGGCGTGTGCGCATTGATCGCGCTGTACGCATTCATCATCGGCCGCTGCCTGTGGATCGCGATGGAGGCGCGCGATACGTATTCGCGCCTGCTGGCCGGCGCGATCGGCATGAGCTTCTTCGTCTACGTGTTCGTCAACGGCGGCATGGTCGCAGGCATGTTGCCGGTGGTCGGCGTGCCGATGCCGATGATCAGTTACGGCGGCACGTCGGCGGTGTCCCTGCTGACCGGTTTCGGCGTGCTGATGTCGATCCATGCAAACCGCAAGAGTCACATCTGAATCGCGCCACGTGCGTGCCACGCGATGGTCCGAAGTCGCCGCGGCTCGCATGGTAGGCTTTCGATGAACCCGATTTTTCCCCAGCGAAGGCCTTGCATGTCCGTGCATCCCGTGTCCCGTCTGTCCTGTTGTCTGCTGGTCTTGCTGTTCTGGATGGCTGGAACGAACACGGCGCTGGCCGCCCATCCGGGCCAGGCGGAGCTGGTGCGGGAGGTGGCGCGCGACACCGGCCAGAGTCCGGCGGCGCTCAACGCACTGCTCGACGGCGCCACCATGCAGCAGTCCATCCTCGATGCGATCAGCCGCCCGGCCGAGGCCAAGCCGTGGAAGGACTACCGCCCGATCTTCCTCACCGACGCCCGCATCGATGGCGGCGTCGCGTTCTACCAGCAGCATCGTGCGCTGCTCGACCGGATCGCGACCGAGTACGGCGTGGCACCGCAGTACATCGTGGCGATCATCGGCGTGGAGACCAACTACGGGCGCATCGTGGGCCGCTACAAGGTGCTCGATGCGCTGGTGACGCTGGCGTTCTACTACCCGCCGCGCGCGCCCTTTTTCCGTGAACAGCTGAAGGCCCTGCTGGAGCTGCCCGCCAGCCAGCTGGCCGGGCCGCTGGACAGCCTGCTCGGCTCCTATGCCGGCGCGCAAGGCTGGGGCCAGTTCATGCCTTCGAGCATCCGCGACTACGCGGTCGACGAAGACCACGACGGCCGCATCGACCTGCATGACTCGGCCGCCGACATCCTGGCCAGTGTCGCCAACTATCTGCATGGGCACGGCTGGGAGTGCGACGCCCCGGTGGTCGCGCGGGCGCAACCCGATGCCAGGGCGCACGCGAACGACCTCAACGAGCTCACGCCGAAGCATCCGCTGGAACAGTACGAGGCCTGGGGCTATGCGCCGCTGCAGCGGCTGGATCCGGGCCGGCCCGCCAGCCTGCAGCAACTCGAAGGCCCCACCGGGCCGGAGTACTGGTTCACCTTCCAGAATTTCTACGTGATCACCCGTTACAACCGCAGCCCGCTGTACGCGATGGCCGTGGAGCAGCTGGCGCAGGCGATCGCTGCCGGCGTGGCGCAGGCGGACGCGGCGCGGTGAGGCTCGTTGCCGTCACCGCCGTGCTCGTGGCCGGCCTGCTGCTCGCGGCGTGCAGCGGGTCGCGCAGCCGGCCGGGGTCGGCCGGTGCGGCTCATCGCGGAGTGTCCGGCACGACATCCCCGGCCGGTGAGGGCGGCATCCGCGATGACCTCAGCCGTCCGCAGTCCAGCCGCTATCGCGACGGCAACGACAGCGTGCCGCCGCCGATCGACGTCAGCAAGTTGCCCGAGCCGGTGCCGAAGGCCGAGCCGCACTCGCGCTATGGCAACAAGTCGCCCTATACCGTGCGCGGCAAGACCTATCGGGTGTTGTCCACGGCGCGCGGCTACGACGAGCGCGGCATCGCCTCGTTCTACGGCAACAAGTTCCATGGCTACAAGACCTCCAACCTCGAAACCTACGACATGTACGCGTTCAGTGCGGCCAGCACCACGCTGCCGCTGCCCAGCTACGCGCGGGTGACCAACCTGGAGAACGGCAGGAGCGTGACCGTGCGGGTCAACGATCGCGGCCCGTTCCACGACAACCGGCTGATCGACCTGTCCTACGCCGCCGCGGTGAAGATCGGCATCTGGCCCAAGGGCACCGGCCTGGTCGAGGTGCGCGGCATCGACCCGGCGCGTCCCGCGCAGGAACTGCCGCCGCCGGAGGCGGTCTCAGGCAGACATCCGGGAATCTACCTGCAGGTGGGTGCGTTCGCCGACATGGCCAACGCCGATCGCCTGGCCCGGCGTCTGCGTGCGGCCGACCTCGGCACGGTGCAGGTGATCGACGGCGTGGTGCATGGCCAGCGCCTGCGCCGCGTGCGGGTGGGCCCGCTGGACAGCGTCGATCGCGCCGACGAAGTCAGTCGCCGGATCGAACGCATGGGTCTGCCTTCGCCGCAGGTCGCGGTAGACTGAGCAGGATTTGCGCAGGCTTCCTTGTCACTTCGGCGCGCGCCACGCCGATCCTTGAAAAACCGGACTCGAAAACACGATGAACCTTCTTCGACGCACCCTGATGCCGTTTGCCGCCACTGCCGTCCTGCTTGTCGGCGTCGCGATGGCGCAGACCCCGCCCCACCCGTCGCCCGTGCCGCGCCCGGCGATGCCGGCCGCACCGGTGCCGCCGCCGCCGGAAGTCGACGGCGCCAGCTGGGTGCTGATGGACTATGCCACCGGCCAGGTACTCGCCTCGAAGGATCCCGATGCACGCCGCGCGCCGGCGTCGCTGACCAAGGTGATGACCGATTACGCGGTGTCGGCCGAGCTCGCCAACGGGCGCATCCATGCCGGCGACATGATCACCATCAGCGAGCATGCCTGGCGCGGCGGCGGCGCCGGCACCGACGGCTCCACCAGCTTCCTCAAGCTGGGCAGCCAGGTGTCGCTGATGGACCTGCTCAAGGGCATGATCGTGCAGTCCGGCAACGACGCGGCGATCGCGCTGGCCGAACACACCGCCGGCTCGGAGGATGCCTTCGCCAGCCTGATGAATGCCTACGCCAAGCAGCTGGGCATGACCAACACGCATTTCTCCAACGCCTCCGGCTACCCGGTGGAGAACCACTACAGCTCCGCGCGCGACATCGCCATCCTGTCACGCGCGCTGATCCACAATTTCCCCGAGGATTACGCGATATCGGCCATCAAGTCGTACGAGTGGAACGGCATCAAGCAGCAGAATCGCAACGAACTGCTCTGGCGTGATCCGGCGGTGGACGGCATCAAGACCGGGCATACCGCGGAGGCGGGTTTCTGCCTGGCGGCGTCGGCCAAGCACGGCGACGAGCGCATGATCGCGGTGGTGATGGGCGCCAGCTCCAACAAGGCGCGCGCCGATTCGGCAATGGCCCTGCTCAACTACGGTTTCCGCTTCTACGAGACGCACAAGCTGTACGACACCAGCAAGCCGCTGGCGACGCCGCGACTGTGGAAGGGCGAGGCCGATACGCTGCCGATCGGCGTGGCCAACGACGTGCTGGTCACCGTCAAGACTGGCCAGTACGACAAGCTCAAGGCGGTCATGGACATTCCCTCGACCCTGATCGCGCCGTTCAAGAAGGGCCAGCAGATCGGCAGCCTGCGCATCAGCCTGGATGGCCAGGCGCTGCAGACGGTGCCGCTGATTTCGCTGGCCGACGCGCCGCAGGGCGGCTTCTTCTCGCGCCTGTGGGACAGCATCCTGCTGTGGTTCCACAAGGACACCGGCAACACCGAGCAGGCGCCGAGCGCCAAGTGATGCAACCGATCGACTTCGACAAGGCGAAGCAGCAAGGCAAGGGCTTCCAGTTCCCTGGCGAGTTCGAGATCACCGCCGTGGGCAGCGCCAGCGCCGACCTGCCCCGCCACGTGCCGCAACTGCTCGAACGGGCCGGCCTGCACGTGCTGCACGAAACCGTGCGCCACCGCCACTCCGGCGCAGGCAATTTCGTCTCGGTCACCGTCACCTTCCGCTGCGACAACCGCGAGCAGTACGAGGCCGCGCATCACGCGCTGCGCGCCGATGCGGATATCCGGTACACGTTGTGAAGCCGGGGTCCTGGATGCGGCATCGGGGATTCGCCGCCGCCGCGTCCCGAATCCCCGCGCCGGCATGAACCCGGCGGCGCTCCATCCCGAAGCAGTGCGAGGCAGCAAGTTCGCGTGACACCCGATTCCCCCATCCCGCATCCCGAACGCCCGCCACTGCGCGTCCGCCATCTTGGCCGCCAGCCTTACGCGGCCACGTGGCAGGCGATGAGCGCATTCACCGACAACCGCACGGCGGACACGCCGGACGAGCTGTGGCTGCTGGAGCACGACCCGGTGTTCACCCTGGGCCAGGCCGGCAAGATGGAACACGTGCTGGCGCCGGGCGACATCCCGGTGATCCCGGTCGACCGCGGCGGCCAGGTGACCTACCACGGGCCCGGCCAGATCGTCGGCTACCCGCTGATCGACCTGCGCCGGGCCGGCGTGGGCGTGCGCGAACTCGTGCGGCGGATCGAGCAGGCGCTGATCGACACGCTGGCGCACTGGCAGGTCGCGGCGGAACGGCGCGAAGGCGCTCCCGGCGTGTACGTGGGCGAGGCCAAGATCGCCGCGCTCGGCCTGCGCGTGCGCCGGGGTTGCAGTTTCCACGGACTGGCCTTCAACGTGGCCATGGACCTGGAGCCGTTCGGGCGCATCAACCCTTGCGGTTACAAGGGTTTGGCGGTCACACAACTGCTAGACTTGGGTGGTCCGTCGCAGCTGGCGGACGTCGAGACGGTCCTGGCGGAGGAGTTTTGTCGCCAGTTCGGCTTCGCCGCCGTTCCCGCTGCCCCCCTGATCCCCGAACTCCCCGCGCGTGCAGCGGTCTGAACCCTCACCCATGAGCGAAACCGGCGTTCCCTTGTCCAAATCCATTCCGATCCAGGTCGTGGCCGGCACCGGCGCGGTGGAGAAACAGCTCGGCAGCGACAAGATCGCGCTGAACCGCGCCGGTTTCGACACCAGCGTGCCGACCTTGCGCAAGCCGAACTGGATCCGCGTGCGGCTGCCGCAGGGCAACGCCGTGCAGCAGCTGAAGGCCCGTCTGCGCGAGAACGCGCTGGTCACCGTGTGCGAGGAGGCCTCCTGCCCCAACATCCACGAGTGTTTCAGCCACGGCACCGCCACCTTCATGATCCTCGGCGAGGTGTGCACGCGGCGCTGCTCGTTCTGCGACGTGGCGCATGGCCGGCCGCAGCCGCCGGATGAGCTGGAGCCGGCGCGCCTGGCGCAGACCATCGCCGACATGCGGCTGAAGTACGTGGTGATCACCTCGGTCGACCGCGACGACCTGCGCGACGGCGGTGCGGCGCACTTCGCCAGCTGCATCCGCGCGGTGCGCCACGCCAGTCCGAACATCCGCATCGAGATCCTCACCCCGGATTTCCGCGGCAAGGGCCGCATGGAACGTGCGCTGGAGATACTCGAGGCGTATCCACCGGACGTGTTCAACCACAACCTGGAAACCGTGCCGCACCTCTACCGCGAGGTGCGCCCCGGCGCCGACTACCAGTGGTCGCTGGACCTGCTCAAGCGCTTCAAGGCGCAGCACCCGGAGGTGCCGACCAAGTCCGGCATCATGCTTGGCCTGGGCGAGACGCAGGAACAGGTGCTGCAGACGCTGCGCGATTTACGCGCCCACGACGTGGAGATGATCACCATCGGCCAGTACCTGCAGCCCACGCCACACCACCATCCGGTGTTGCGCTACTGGACGCCGGATGAGTTCGATGCGTTGCGCCAGGCCGGCGAGGCCATGGGCTTCCATCACGTCGCCTCCGGCCCGCTGGTGCGATCGTCCTATCACGCCGACCTGCAGGCCCATGCAGCCGGTGTCACCGAATTCGCCTGAGAGCATCCATGAAACTTCGCCCCGCACTGGTCCTGCTGTTCGCCCTCTCCGCCGGCTGCGTCTACGCACAGTCCGCGGCTGACCTGGGCGCCGGTCCCAAGCCCCGCAAGGCGGCCACCTGGCCGCTCGAGCCCACCGCCGAGCAGGCCCAGGCCGCGCAGTTGTCCGCGCGCTTCCTGACCCGCTTCCATTACGACGCCCAGCCGCTGGATGACGCGATGTCCGCGCGCATCTACAAGGCGTATTTGAAGATGCTCGATGGCGACAAGGTGTTCTTCACCCAGGCCGACATGGACAAGTTCGCGCCGCTGAAAACGAAGTTCGACGACGCGATCTGGAACAGCGACCTGTCCGCTCCCTTCGCCGTCTTCAACCTGTACGTGCAGCGTGCCGTGCAGCGCATGACCTATGCCCGCAGCCTGCTGAAGGACGGCTTCGACCTCAGCCGTGACGAGAGCTACGACGTCGACCGCAAGGACGCCGCGTGGCCGAAGGACAAGGCCGCGGCGGACGACCTGTGGCGCAAGCGCACCAAGAACGACTGGCTGCGCCTGAAGCTGGCCGGCAAGGACGACGCCGACATCCGCAAGACGCTGGACAAGCGCTACAGCGGCTACATCGACCGCATCCGGCAGATCAACAGCGCCGATGCGTTCCAGACCTTCATGAACGCCTACGCCGAATCCACCGACCCGCATACCGACTACCTCGGCCCGGAGGCGGCGGCCAACTTCGACATCGCGATGAGTCTGTCGCTGCAGGGCATCGGTGCGCAGCTGCAGTCGCGCGACGACTACACCATGATCGTCAAGCTGATCGCCGGCGGCCCGGCGATGAAATCGCACAAGCTCAAGCCGGGCGACCGCATCGTGGCGGTGGGCCAGGGCGACAAGGGCGCGATGGTCGACGTGGTCGGCTGGCGCATCGACGACGTCACCGCGCTGATTCGCGGCAAGAAGGGCACCGTGGTGCGGCTGGAAGTGCTGCCCGCCGATGTCGGCCCCGACGGCAAGCACGAGCTGCTCACCCTGGTGCGCGACAAGATCAACCTGGAGGACGCCGCGGCCAGCAAGAAGGTCATCGAGATCAAGGACGGCGGGGTCACCCGCAAGATCGGCGTGATCGACCTGCCTTCGTTCTACTCCGACTTCGGCGCGCGCAGCGCCGGCGACAAGGATTTCCGCAGCACCACCCGCGACGTGGCCAAGCTGATCGCCGAGCTCAAGCAGGAAGGCGTGCAGGGCATCGTGGTGGACCTGCGCAACAACGGCGGTGGCTCGCTGGCCGAGGCGGATTCGATGACCGGCCTGTTCATCGACAAGGGCCCGGTGGTGCAGGTGCGTGGCTCGCACGGCGAAGTGCAGGTGCAGGGCGACGACGATGCCGGCCTGAGCTGGAGCGGCCCGCTGGCCGTACTGGTCAACCGCGGCACGGCCTCGGCTTCGGAGATCTTCTCGGCGGCGATCCAGGATTATCACCGCGGCCTGGTCATCGGCGAGCCGACCTTCGGCAAGGGCACCGTGCAGACCCTGGTGGACCTGGACAAGTTCGCCTCCGGCGACAGCGAGAAACCGCAGCTGGGCGAACTGAAGATGACGATCCAGGAGTTCTTCCGCATCAATGGCGGTTCCACCCAGCTCAAGGGCGTTACCCCCGACATCGGGTTCCCGAAGAACGGCGACGAGAAGGACTTCGGCGAATCGACTTACGACAACGCGCTGCCGTGGACGCAGATTCCGCCGGCCGACTACGAGCCGGTGGCGAACCTCTCCGCCTACCTGCCGCAGCTGCTCAAGCAGCACGACCAGCGCGCGGCGCAATCGCCGGCCTGGAAGCTGATGCTGGACGAGCTGGCGCAGTACAAGAAGATGCGCGACATGACCTCGATCTCGCTGAACCTGGCCACCCGCGAAGCCGAACGCAAGCAGCAGGAACAGATGCAGGCGGCGTTCCGTGCGCGGCACGTCGCCATCGACGGCAGCGACGCGGCCCTGCCCGAGGCCGGCAGCAACCTGGACGACGGCCTCAACCCGAACGAACGCAGCATCAAGAGCGAGCTGAAGGAAGAGAAAGACGCCAAGAACGCCAAGGACCCGCAGCTCGAGGAAACCGCGCACATCCTGTTCGACGCGATCGGCATGATCAAGGCCGACCCGAAGCTGGCCAGCGAAGTGCTGCCCTACGGCGGCAAGTTCTCGCCGCGCGCACTGGCCAGCGTATCCACTCCCGCGCCGTCCGCGAGCAGCCCGGCGCACTGAGCATCCCGCTCCGCACGACGACAACGCGGCATCGTCTGTCGTCGTGCGTGCGGAGTCTGCGAGTCGCAGACGCTGCCCCCGCGAGCCGGTTCCTACCCGTCGTAGCCGAAGCGTTCGAGCCATGGCTGCAACACGGGCAGCACCGGCTCGAAGTGCTCGCGGTAGTCGCGCCAGCGCCCCACTGCCTTGCGGTAGACGCCGCGGGTGACCTGCGCGTAGCTGGGCGTGCTGATGTGCTTCTCGCGTGCATGCTCGGCGAAGCGCCGCAGGGGCACGGCGTCAGCCAGGTCCAGGAACTGCGCCAGTCGCGTCGCCTGGTCGCCGAACTGCTCGACCACGGATTCGTAGCGCCACTCCAGCACCTGCGGCGCGAACACCTCGACATCGCGCTGCCACTGGGTGAAGGCGCGCGCGTAGCCATGCGCCAGGCGCGGCAGGGAGGAGCACAGCACCATGAACGCCGGCGAGCGGAACGATTGCATGCTGCAGCTGAGCAACACGTCGCAGGGATGGCGCAGGCAGAGGATGATCCGTGCCTGCGGAAACAGCCGCATGATCATCGGCAGGCACTGCATGTTCAGCGGGTTCTTGTCGACCAGCCGGCGCGCGCCAAGGTCAGGGCGCACTTGCGCGACCCGCCGGCGGTAGCTGCGGCGCAGGGCATCGGCATCGTCCTGGCTCAATGAGGCGAGATCGGCGGGATAGCGCTGGCCGACCCGCTCCATGCTTTCGATCAGCTCATGGATGTAGGCGCGCTCGTCCATGGACTGGAAATCCGGGTGGGCGTCGAGCATCTGTTCCAGCAAGGTGGTACCCGAGCGCGGAAAGCCGACCACGAAGACCGGGCTTTCCCGCGGGCCCGGGGCGCGCAGCTCGGTCCAGCGGGCGTAGTCGTGCGGTTCGACCACGCAGTCCGCCAGCGGCAGCGGCTGGCTGTCCGCCGCCAGTCGCTCCGGCATCACCTGGCGGGCAATCTCCAGTTGTGCCGCGTGCGCCGCCTCCAGCGCGTCCCATGCCTCGTCGTGGCGACCCAGCCGGTCGCAGGCGATGGCGAGGCCGAAACCGACGCTGGCCCGGCTTTCGTCGTCGAGCGGCAGCGCCAGCACGCGCCGGTACAGCGCCGCTGCCTCGGCGTGCGCGCCGTTGCGCGAGGCCATCGCGGCGTGCGCGCGCCAACCGTCGGCGCGCGCCTGCACGGCGTCCGGCGGCAGGGCGTCGATCGCGGCCAGCGGCAGCTGCTGCAGTTCCTCCTGCGCGCGTTCGACCTGGTTGCTGCGCTCGTGCAACACCACGCGCTGGGCGGCGATGCGCAGGCGCAGCGGGGCGGCGGCAGCCTCTGTCGGCGGCAACTGCGCGCGCGCGAGTGTGCGCAGGGCCGCCTCGGAGGCCCCCTGCACGGACAGCATGGCGGCCAAGATCAGCGCCTGTTCGGCCGGTTGCGGGGGCCACTCGCCGGCGCCGTCGAGCATTTCCTCCTGCGCTGCATTGTCGCCGCAGACGTAGCAGGCGTAGGCCGCCTGCAGGCGGGCCTCGATGAATGACGGGGCGAGGCTGGCCGCTTCCAGCAGTGCCTGCCGTGCCGCCGGCCAGTCGCGTTGCTGGGTGTACAGCAGGCCGAGGTTGTAGTGCACCTCCGCATCGCGCGGCGCGAGCTGCCGGGCCTGGCGCAAGGCCTGCCCTGATGCGGCGAGGTCACCGGCCAGGCGAGAGGCCACGCCGAGGTTGTTCCAGTAGGCCGAGACGGCCGGTCGCAACCGGCACAGGCGGCCGAACGTGGTCGCCGCCTGCGCGTACCGGCCGGTGGCCTGCTGCGCCACGCCGAGCAGGACGAGCGCGCCCTCGTCGTCACCGGCGCCCTCCGTCGCCTGCGCCGCGAGTTCGATGACGCGTTCCGCATCGCCCGCATTCCACGCGCTCGCCATGGCGGCGGCCAGCGTGCTGGCCGGAGTGCTGGGCGGATCGGCGGCGGGCGGGTGCGGGGGCATGCAGCCTCGGTGGG
>NZ_MWIO01000052.1 GCF_004799035.1 Rhodanobacter lindaniclasticus | reverse complement strand
GCCGCCGCGCCCGCGGCGGCGATGGACACCAGCAAGGGCATGGCGGTGGTTACCGATTGCGCCACCGAGATCGAGGGTTCGGACGCGATGCAGTACAACGTGTCCTCCATCGTGGTGCCTTCGTCGTGCAAGGACTTCAAGATCACCCTCAAGCACACCGGCACCATGCCGGTCACCGCGATGGGCCATGACGTGGTGGTCACCAAACAATCCGACCTGCAGGCGGTGGATGCCGACGGCATGGCCGCGGGCGCAGCCTCCGGCTACGTCAAGGCCGATGATCCGCGCGTCATCGCGCACACCAGCCTGATCGGTGGCGGCGAGACCACCTCGGTGAGTTTCCCGGTCAGCAAGATCCAGAGCGGTGGCCCGTACGTGTTCTTCTGCAGCTTCCCGGGCCATGCGGCCCTGATGAAGGGCACCATCAGCGTGCAGTAACTTGCCGGCGCCGGGTTCCGTGCGAACCCGGCGCGCTCAGGTGGCAGGGACTTGCCGTCCGTTCGCGATGGCGGCATCCAGCGTCGCCGCGACCTCGCGTTCCGGCACGGCGCCGACGATCTCGGCGCGGCCGATGCCGCGCCACAGGATCAGGCGCAACTGGCCGGCCGTGTTCTTCTTGTCCAGCCGCATCCACTGCAGCAGTTGCTCCGTGTCCATGCCCGGCGGGATCGCCAGCGGCAGGCCGAGCGCGTGCAGCAGCTGTTCCAGCCGCGCGGTGTCGCCGGGTTCGCTCATGCCGGAACGCTCGGACAATTGCGCGGCCAGCAGCATGCCGATCGCCACCGCCTCGCCGTGCAGCAGGCTGGTGTAGTGGCCCGCGGTTTCCAGCGCGTGGCCGAAGGTGTGGCCGAAGTTGAGCAGCGCGCGCTCGCCCTGTTCGGTTTCGTCGCGCGCCACCACGCCGGCCTTGTACTGCACCTTGCGTGCGATGGCCTCCAGCACGGTCTCGACATCACGCGCGGCCAGCGCGTCGGCGTGCTGTTCCAGCCACACGAAGAACGCCTCGTCGCCGATCGCCGCGCCCTTGACCACCTCGGCCAGGCCGGCGCGGTACTCGCGTGCGGGCAGGGTGGCGAGCGTGTCGATGTCGGCGATCACCGCGCGCGGCTGGTGGAAGGCGCCGGCCAGGTTCTTGCCCACCGGCAGGTTCACTCCGGTCTTGCCGCCGACCGAGGAGTCGACCATCGCCAGCAAGGTGGTCGGCATCTGGATGAAGTCGATGCCGCGCATCCAGCAGGCGGCGCTGAAGCCGGCGAGGTCGCCGACCACGCCGCCGCCCAGCGCGATCACGCAGGCATCGCGGGTGGCACCGAGCCGGCCCAGCGCGTCCAGCACCCGGCCGACATTGGCGAAACTCTTGTGCACCTCGCCGTCGTCCAGCAGGAACGACGACCAGTGCAAACCCTCCAGTCCCGCCTCGACCCGCGGCAGATACAGCGGCGCCACCGTGGTGTTGCTGACCACCAGCGCGTGGCGCCCGCGCAGCAGCGGGCGCCAGCGCGCGGGATCGTCGAGCAGGCCGCTGCCGACCCATACCGGGTAACTGCGCAGACCGAGCGCGACGTTGATGCTGTGCAGGGGTGGCTTGTTCATGCGTGGTGCGCGGATGGAAAAGGGGATTCGCGCTCCCAGTGCGCGTCGATCAGCTCGATGCAGCGTTCGCTGGCGGCGCCGACGCTGCCATGGTGGCCGGGCACGGCGAGGTCGGCAAGTTCGCGGTAGATCGGCTCGCGCGCGGCGGCCATCGCGTGCAGCCGCGCGACGCGGTCGGGCACGGCCAGCAGCGGGCGGCGATGATCGCGTTCGAGGCGTTCGAGCTGCTGCTCGATGCTGGCCTGCAGCCACACCACGAAACCGCGCCGAGCCAGCCAGCGGCGGTTGTCGGCCGCCAGCACCGCGCCCGCGCCAGTCGCCAGCAGCACGCCGGAGCGCTGGCTCAGCGCGTCCAGCTGCGCGCTTTCGCGCTGGCGGAAGCCGGCTTCGCCCTCGACCTCGAACACCGTGCCGACATCCACGCCGCAATGCTGCTCGACCTCCTGGTCGAGATCGATGAACGAGAGCCCATAATGCACGGCGAGCCGCCGGCCGACCGAGGTCTTGCCGGCACCGGTCGGACCGACGATGAACAGGTTGCACGACGGATTCATGGCTTGATGCTAACAGGCGCCGGAGGAGGGCCGCAGTGAGCGAACGGGTACTGCTGGCCGGTTGCGGCGATCTCGGCCTGCGCGTGGCGCAGCGGCTGCGCGAGCGCGGCGACGAGGTGTGGGCGTTGCGCCGGCAGCCGCCCGCGGCGGGCGAGCCGGGCATCCGCTGGCTGCAGGCGGATCTCACCCGGCCGGACAGCCTTGCCGCCTTGCCGCGCACGTTCACGCGGCTGGTCTACCTGCCCACGCCCGACCGCCGCGATGCGACAGCCTATCGAGCGATCTTCGTCGACGGGCTGCGCCATCTGCTGGCGGTACTCGACGGCAGCGTGTTGCAGCGCGTGCTGCTGGTGTCCTCCAGCGCGGTGTACGGCGCGCACGGCGGGGAGTGGGTGGACGAGGACACGCCGCCGGATCCACCCGGCTTCAACGGCGCAACCCTGCTTGAGGCCGAGCGCTGGCTGGCGGGGCAGCCGCTGCGCTCGGTCGTGCTGCGCCTGGCCGGGCTGTACGGGCCCGGGCGAACCCAGCTGTTCGAGCGCCTGCGCGCCGGCACGGTGCAGGTGCCGCGCGCCACGCCGCACTGGGCCAATCGCATCCATGTCGATGATGCGGCCGCAGCCATTGCGCACTTGCTGGCGCTGCCCGATCCGCAGGCGTGCTATCTCGGCGTGGACGACACGCCGCTACCGCTCGACGTGCTGCACGATCATCTGGCGCGCCTGCTCGGCGTGCCCGCGCCAGCCGCCGGTGCACCGCCGCCGGGCATCGGCAGCAAGCGGCTGAGCAATGCGCGACTGCGCGCCAGCGGCTTCGTGCCGCGCTGGCCGGATGCGCGCGCCGGCTACGCGGCGTTGCTGGACACCCGACCTTCGTCCCACCCGTTACCCAGGAGAGTCCCATGACTGCATCCATCCCGCATCACCAGGTAAGCACCGGCAACGACATCCCCGGTTGTCGCATCGTGCGTTCGTTCGGCATCGTGCGCGGCATCACCGTGCGTTCGCGCAGCGTGGTCGGCAACCTCGGTGCCGCGTTGCAGACCATCGTCGGCGGCAACATCTCGATCTACACGGACCTGTGCGAGAAGGCGCGCGAGGAAGCCTTCGAGCTGATGTTGCAGCACGCCGCCACGATGGGCGCCAACGCGGTGGTGGCGATGCGTTACGACGCCAACGACGTGGCCCAGGGCGTGACCGAAGTGCTCGCCTATGGCACGGCGGTGCAGGTGCAGCCCGCCTGAGTGCATGACGCAGTGCGGCTTGTGCCGCGTCGCGCGCGCGGACCAGACTCGGGCTTCGGGACAGGGAGCGCCGCGTGCCGCTTGCACGTACCGACGGGAGATTCACGCCATGTCAGTAGCCAAGGTCATCGAAATCAATGCGTCGTCGAAGCAGGGCATCGAGGACGCCGTGCAGCACGGATTGCGCAAGGCCGGCGAATCGGTGAAGAAGATCAAGGGCGCCTGGGTCAACGAGATCAAGGTGGTTACCGCCGACGACGGCAGCGTCACCGAGTGGCGGGTCAACATGAAGGTCAACTTCGTCGTCGACTGAGCGCATGCGGCCTCAGGGCGGCGCATCGGCGCTGCCCTGTCAGCCGTGCGTGAGCCCCGTCACGTGGCGGTCGTCGTCGTATTCCACCACCGTGTCGGCCAGTGCGGGCAGCGTCGCCAGCGCGTGTCGGCTGAGGCGTTCGAAGTGCATCAGGAAGCGGCCCATGCTGGCCGCGTCCATCGCCAGCGGGGCGTGGCGCGCCACCAGCTCCTCCTCCTGCTCGCCGCGCCAGCGGCGCACGATGTCCCAGTTCGGTGCCTGCAGCACGATCAGCGCGTCGAATTTGCGCCATAGCGGCTGGTAGCCACGCAACTGCTTGTTGACCCAGCGCCGCCAGGTGCCGTCCGGATCCTCGTCGCGTTCCAGCGCGTTGATCGGCCGGGTCAGCGCGGCCAGCGGCTGCGGGCGGATGCCCAGCGCCCAGCCTTCCACGATCACCAGCGCGGGGCGGCGGGTGATGCGCGGCCAGCGCGAGGGCGGCAGGCGCGTGTCGCGGCCCTTGTCGAAGCGCGGATGGGTCACCGCCAGCCGGTCGGAGGCGTGCGGCACCGCCGCCAGCACCGACAGCAGCAGTTCGATCTCGTGGGTGCCCGGCACGCCGCGGGAGCGCAGCAGCGGGTGCACGTCGCGCGCCAGCGCCTCCCGTTCGCTGCGCGCGTAGTAGAAGTCGTCCAGCGAGAGCACCTCGGTGTCCCAGCCGCGCGCCTTGGCCTGCGCCTTCATGACTCGCGCCAGGGTGCTCTTGCCGCTGCCCTGCAGGCCCGACAGGCCGAGGATATACGGCCGGCGGGAGCGCGCGATGCGCCCGGCGTACTGGTCCAGCAGGTGCCCGGCCAACGCCTCGTTCTGCTGTTGCGCCAGGCTCGTCATCGGCATCCGCTCCCGCACCGGCACGCCCCGGTGGTGCCAAGGCGGGCAGGCCCGCGGCCATTGCCGTCGCCTTCACCCGGCGTGGAGAAGGATCGCGCCGTTGCCGGGGGGGGCGAAACGCGGGGTGCAGGGTTCATTGCACTATCATCGGACAGTTTCATTCGCTCCATGATGGCGCGCTTTGGCCACGACGCAAAAGGGAAGTTTCACACATCATGCTCAAACCTGAAATCCTGGACACTTTCATCCAGCTGCTGGAGGAGGCCAAGGCCAGCGGTGACCCCGAACCCACGGCGATGAACCTGGCCACCGCGGAAAGCGCCGGCCGGGTCGCCTCGCGCATCGTGCTCCTGAAGGGCGTGGACGAACGCGGTTTCCGCTTTTTCAGCAACTACCTGAGTGACAAGGGCGGCCAGCTGGAGGCGCACGCGCAGGTCGCGCTGTGCCTCCACTGGAAACACGTGCGCCAGGGCGTGCAGGTGCGCGTCGAAGGAGTCGCGCGGAAATTGCAGGAGGACGAATCCGACGCCTACTTCGCCAGCCGCCCGCGCGGCAGCCAGATCGGCGCGTGGGCCTCGTTGCAGTCGCAGACGCTGCCCGACCGCGAGACCTTCGAGCGGCGCGTGCAGCACTACGAGGAGGAGTTCGCCGGGCGCGAGGTCAGCCGGCCGCCGCACTGGGGCGGTTACCTGGTGGAGCCGGACATGATCGAGTTCTGGTATGGCGCCGAGTTCCGCCTGCACGAGCGCGTGCGCTGGAGCCGCCACGGGCAGACCTGGACGTCCCGGATGCTGTACCCGTGAGCGCGCCGGTGGTGGTGCAGCGCGAGTTCGTGGTCGACACCCGCGGCCGCGGCTTCCGCGACATCACCGCCGAGGTGGCCGATGTGGTTGCGGCCAGCGCGGTGAGCATTGGTACCGCGCTGGTGTTCACGCCACACACCAGTTGCTCGCTGCTGCTCGGGGAGAATGCCGATCCGACCGTGCGCGCCGATCTCGAACGCTGGTTCGCCCGCGCCGTGCCGGATGGCGATCCGATCTTCCGGCATGACGCCGAAGGACCGGATGACATGCCCGCGCACGTGCGTTCGATCCTCACCGGGGTCAGTCTCGGCCTGCCGGTGGGCAACGGTACGTTGACGCTGGGCACCTGGCAGGGCATCTACCTGTGGGAACATCGCCACGCTGCGCACCGGCGCCGGGTGGTGGTGACCGTGACGGGCGTGCCGACGCCCTGACGCCTCACAGCAGCCGCATCAACTCCTTCATCAGCGGCAGCCGGCGCACGCGCACGGCGCTGGCGCGGAACACCGCGTTGGCCAGCGCGGGCGCGGCGCTGGGCATCGCCAGGAAGCTCGCGCCACACGGTTCGCGGTCGCCCGGCACGGTGATCACTTCCACGTCGCGCGGCAGCTCGGTCATGGTGGCCAGCGGGTAATCCTTGTAGCCGTGCTGCTGGACCTGGCCGTCCTTGAAGGTGATCGCCGGGTGCAGCGCGAGCGACAAGGCGTCCAGCGTGGCGCCGGCGATCTGCCCCTCGAGACCCAGCGGATTCACCACGCGGCCCACGTCGATCGCGCAGGCGACGCGGCGGACCACCAGCGTCTGGCCCTGCAACGCGACTTCGACGGCGTGCGCCACGTAGGCGCCATCGACGTGCCAGCAGGCAAGGCCCAGGCCGTTGATGCTGTGCAGCCAGTTCTTCCAGACGATGCGATCGGCAACCAGTTGCAGCACGTTGCGCAGGCGACCGACATCGAGCGAGGTGCCGCCACCCAGGGCCAGCTCGCGCGGTTCGCCGAGGATGCGCAGGCGGGTCTTCAGCGGATCCTCGCGCAGCTGGTGGGCGATCTCGTCGATGAAGCTTTCCACCGCGAAGGCGTTGCTGAGGTGCGGCATGCCGCGGAACGGTCCGCGCGGCATCGCCGAGGCCTGCGCGTACCAGTCGCTGCGGTAGTTCGGCACCAGGCCGGCAGGCAGCTGGTCGGCGCGCAGCTCGGAGCGCCACAGGCGATCCTCCGGCACGCCGCGCAGGCTGCCCGCCGAGGCGCTCACCATGCGCTGGTTCCAGCCGATCAACTGGCGCTTGCGGTCGACGATTGCGCGCAGCTGGTGCACGCAGCCGGAGCGGTAGAAGTCATGGCCGAAATCCTCGTCGCGGGTCCACAGCAGGCGCACCGGCTTGCCGACCGCCTGAGCCAGGATGACGGCCTCGGCGACGAAGTCGTGATCCAGCCGGCGGCCGTAACCGCCGCCCACGCGCGGCACGCGGATATCGATCTGCGCGGGCTGCAACCCGGTCAGGCGCTGCACCACCGCCCAGGCCTTCTGCGGCGCCTGGGTCGGCACCACCAGGCTGGCGCGATCCTTGTCCAGCCGCACCAGGCAGTTCATCGGTTCGGCGGTGGCGTGGGCCAGCCACGGTTGCACGTAGGTGGCTTCGAGGCGGCGCGAGGCCTTCTTGCCGGCCACGTCGACATCGCCATCGTCGCGCACCCGCGTCGTCGGTGCGGCCGTGCCGGCCAGGATGGCCTGCGCCTGCTGCTCCAGGCCGCTGCTGCTTTCGTCGGCGCTGGGGCCGGGTTTCCATTCGAGCTTGAGTCTGGCGCGGCCCTGCAGCGCGGCCCAGGTGTCGGTGGCCAGTACGGCGACGGCCGGGGCGATCACCGTCATCCCGTGCGGCTGACCCGGCTCGGGTTTGAGCTGGATCACCTTGACTACGCCGGACTGCGCCAGCGCGTCGCCGGTATCGATGCGAGCGAGCGTGCCGTCCGGCCACGGGCAGTGCACCAGCACGGCGACCAGCGCATCGCCGAGATGTTCGTCGATCGCGTAGCGCGCCTGGCCGGTGACGATGGCGTGCGCGTCGACGTCGCCGGCGGGCCGCCCGATCAGCTGGTAGCTGCTTGCGGCTTTCACCGGCGGCGCCTGCGCGGGCAGCGCGACCTGGCTGGCGTCGGCGGCCAGACTGCCGTAGGTGGCCCGGCGGCCGTCCGGTGCGATCACCGTGCCGGCATCGCAGCGCAGCCGGTTGGCGGAAACGCCGAGTCGCCGCGCCGCCGCCTGCAACAGCAGCCAACGCGCCAGTGCGCCGACCTGGCGCAGGTCGCGCCACGCGGCGGGGATGGAATTGCCAGTGCCGCCGAGCTGGTGGCCGTAGGTCCACTTGGGCTGGCCGTTGTCGTTGCGGACGCCGAGCCCCAATGCAACCACGCGGACCCGCTCCCAGTCGGCATCAAGTTCATCGGCGATGATCCGCGGCAACGCCGTGGCCACGCCGGTGCCGGTATCCGGGTCGCGCGCACCGATCAGCACCAGGCCGTCGGCGTCGATGCGCACGTAGGCGCCGAGGTCGTGGAAATCGTCGCCGAGCAAGGCCGGCGGCAACGGCGCGTCGGCGGCATCGGCCAGGCGGATGCCGACCACCAGCGCACCGGCGGTGCCGGCCAGTACCTGCAGGAATCGACGGCGACCGAGCCGGATCGTGGAGTTGCCGCGCTCGTTGCTCACGACTGGCCCGCCTTGCCGGCCGCGGCCCGCTTGATCGCACGGCGCACGCGCGTCTGGCAGCCGCAGCGGCACAGGTTGGGCAACTGGTCGATGTCACCGTCGTCGGGTTTGGGCTTGCGCCGCAGCAGCGCCACGCCGGCAATCAGCCAGCCCGGCGTGCAGTAGCCGCAGCCGATCGCGTCCTCGTCGATGAAAGCCTGCTGCAGCGGATGCAGGCTGCCGTCGCCGGCAGCCAGCCCTTCCACCGTGGTCACCGACTTGCCGGCGAGCGTGTGCATCGCCACGGTGACCGCGGAAACCGCCGTGTCTCCCACCAGTACCAGATCGGCGCCATTCTCGCCGTGCTCGCCGCCGTACTTGGTGCCGGTCAGCCGCAACACGTCGCGCAGATACCACAGCAACGGCATTTGCGGGTCGCCGGTGTGGTGGAAAGACTCGCCGTTGATCTGCACGTCGATGCCCTCGCGCGCCTTCTCGGGCACGATGGTGCTGGCCGGTTCGGCCGGCAGGGCGTGAGCTTGGAGCATCGGGGGTTCTCCGCGGATCGTCTGCCTATTGTGGCATTGCCGTGTGGTCGCGGCAGCCCCGCAGCCGCGGGCCGTTCATCGTGGATGACAGTGATCGGGTGACGCCGGCGGTTTCATGCGCCTTGGCGCGGCTCGCCCAGGCGGCGCCAGATGCCGTACACGGGGATGCCCGCGGCCATGATCAGCAGGCCCATGCCCGCGTTGCGCGGGTTGTCGAGCAAGGTGGCCACCACCACCGCGCCGACCGCCGCGATGAACATCGACGGCAGCCACGGGTAGCCGGGCACCCGGAAGCCCGGGCTGGCGGCGTCCCGGCGGCGGTACCAGAACAGTGTGGCCACGCCGACCGCGCAGGCCAGCCAGTCGCCGAAGGTGGCGTAATCCAGCAGCTGGCCATAGCTACCCGACAGCGCGAGCACGATGGCCCAGCCGGACAACAGCAACAGCGCCGTGTTCGGCGTGCGCCAGCGCGGGTGCAGCCGCGCCACCGTGCGGAAGAACAAGCCGTCCTCGCCCATCACCTGCAGCACGCGCGCGCCGGCGACCAGGGTGATGTTGCAGAAGCCCAGGGTGGAGATCGCCACGCCCAGCGCGATCACCTTCGCCCCGACCGGGCCGGCGACCTGCTGCATCACGTCCGCCGCCGGCGCGGTGCTGGCCGCCAGTCCCGCGTGGCCGAGCACGGCCAGGTAGGCAACGTTGACCAGCACGTAGGCGACGATGACCAGACCCATGCCCAGCGCGAGCGCGCGCGGCAACGTACGCTGCGGCTCGCGCACCTCGCCGGCCAGGTTGTTGAGGTAGGTGAAGCCCGAGTAGGCAAACAGCACCGGCAATGCCGCGCCGATGAAGCCCACGCCTTGGCGCGCGGGATCGGCCGCCAGCACCTGGCCGTGGCCGGCGCCGGCGAAGAACAGCCCGCAGGCCACCAGCACCGCCACCGCCAGCAGCTTGAGCAGGGCGAACAGGTTCTGGATCTGCGCGCCGAGGCGGATGCCGAACAGGTTGATGCCGCTGACGAAGACCAGGCCACCCACGGTCAGTGGCAGCGCCCAGGTGGCCGGCAGTCCGAACAGGGCGGCGGCATAGCTGGCGAAGATGGTCGCCACCGCCGCGCTGGAGCCGGAGTAGATCACCAGCAGCATGGTCCAGCCGAACAGGAACCCGGCCAGCGGCCCGAACGCCTCGCGCAGGTAGACATAGGTGCCGCCGGCATGCGGCCGGCGCGCGCCCAGCTCGGCGTAGCACAGCGCGCCGACCAGGGTGAGCAAGCCGGCGGCGGCCCACATCAGCAGCAGCGCCAGCCCCGACTCGGTGCGCTGCGCCACCGTGCCGGGGTTGAGGAAGATGCCGCCGCCGATGATGCCGCCGACCACGACCAGCGCCGCGTCCCATGGGCGCAGGCTGCGCAGGTAGCTGCCGGAGGGGTTGGCTGGGGACATCGGTCGGGTCACGGAAGAGGCGGCGCGACAGCATGGCGGCGCGTTGCGCGTTCGGCAAGACGGCGGCGATCAATCGGTGGCGGGAAACTGCAATTCGCCGCGTACGCCGATGACGCAGGCGCCGCCGATGGTGACGGCGCCGGTGGTGGCGTCGCGGGTCACGTCGACCAGACCGTCGCGACCCACTTCGCGGCCCTGGCTGGCGCGATAGGCCAGGCCATAGCCGTCGCGATCGCCGCGTGCACCGAGCCAGGCCATGATCGCCGCGTTGGCGCTGCCGGTGACCGGGTCCTCCGGAATGCCGTCGGCGGGACAGAAGGCGCGCACCGCCATGGCCGCGACGCCGGAGTGTTCACGCCCGAACACGCTCACGCCCACCGCCTCCAGGCGCAGGCACAGTGCAGCCAGCGCCGCCATGTCCGGTTGCAGCATGCGCACTGGTCCCGCCTCGCCGAGGTTGCACACGATCCAGCGCGGGCCGTTGTCGACCACCGCGACATCGTCACGCGCGAGTTGCACCCGCAGCGCCGTCGCAAGCTGCGCGCGCAAGGCGTCGTCGGTGTCGTGCCAGCGGGCCGGCGGCGCCTGCACGTGGATGATCCGCGCCGCGCCATCGCCGTTCACGCGCACCGGCAGCAGGCCGGCGGAACACTGCTGGATAAGCGCGCGCTTGCCGGGCTCGATGAGCCCCGCCTCGATCGCCGCATACGCGCTGCCCACGCTGGGGTGGCCGGCGAACGGCAGCTCCTGCCGCGGAGTGAAGATGCGCACGCGATAGTCGGCCTGCGGCTGCGTCGGCGGCAGCAGGAACGCGGTTTCGGAGAGGTTGGTCCAGCGCGCGATGCGCTGCATGCTCGCGCCATCCAGCCCCTCGGCGTCCACCACCACGGCCAGCGGATTGCCGGCGAACAATCGATCGGCGAAGACGTCCAGTTGCAGGAAGCGACGCGGCGGCATGGCGATTCCGGGAAAGGGAGTCACCGGAACATCGCATTGATGGCAATCGCCGGCAAGCCGGCGAACCGGCCCGCGCACTGGACGCGGGCCGGGTGTTCGCTCAGAAGCCCACGCGCAGGAACGTGTCGAAATTCTCCACGTTCAGCGTGCCGATGCCGGCACCCGGGTTGTAGTGGCCGTTGCCGGCATAGAACCAGTTGTTGCCGGCGCTGATGCGGTTGAACGCCGACCACTTGCCGTAGCCGAACAGGTTTTGCAGCAGATACATGTGCGGATTCCACAGGCCGATGCGATGGCCCGTGCTCTGCCGCAGCAGCGCGGTGATGCCGTTCAGCTGCGGCGCCACGAAGCTGGTGCCGCCGGAGCTGTACAGGCCGCCCTGGAACACCAGCAGGTAGCCGGTTTCCGGATCCGCGTTGAGCGAAATGTCCGGCAGGTTGCGACCGTGGAAGTTGCCGGGCAGCTTCAGGTAGGTGTACGGGCCGGTGGCCGGGTCGTTGTAGGTCAGCGTCTGCTTCTTCTCGCTGCGCTCCGTGCCGCTGGTGAAGAGCTGGTACATCGGCTGGCGCCAGTAGACGCTGACGCCGCCACCGCCGCCGACAGAGAACACGTAGTCGCGGCTGGGCACGAACGGCAGCAGGTAATCCCAGCCCCACACGCTCTCCTGGTCGATCGACAGCACCACCTGGCCGGAGGAGTTGACGAACTTCACCGGCACCGTGGTGCCGCCGGCGGCGGTGATGTACGGATCCGACGCCGGGGAATCGACGGTGAGCGGAGCGTTGAAGTCGCCCGGTCCGTCGCCGGTGCCGAGGGCGCGCACCGTGTCGTAGGCGCCGGAGTCGCCGCTGGCGGCGAACATCGACTGCCCCTGCACGGCCGCCTCCAGGAAGATCTGGTGATAGGCACGCAGGTCGCCGACGTCGGTGGTGTCGGTGTTGCGCGCGCCGTCCACGTTCAGCGCGGCGAAGTTGAAGATCTCGCCCAGGCCCCAGCTGGCCGAGATGCTGTCGGCCTGGTTGTCGGAGACCGCGCGCGCGAACGCGTCGACGAAGCCGGAGCCGGCGTTCGGCGCATCGTAGACGATGATGTTGGCCTGCGGCGCCAGCCCGCCGGCCTGCTGCACGTCGAGCGTGGTCTCGTCCGCGCCATTGGTGCCGCCGCCGCCGTCGACATGCACCTGGGTGATGCGGTTCGGCTTGGTGTCGAGCCCGATCGCCGCCCAGTAATCTTCCGCGTCGGCCGGGTCGAAGGTGGCCAGGGTGACGATGGCCAGGGTCGAACCCTTGCCGGTGATGCCGCGCTGGTACAGCGGATTGATGTTGTACATGTTGGCCACGTCGCCCACGGTGTACTGGCCGGGCACGCCGGTGGCGGTGGGGTTGCCGGCCGCTGCCGTGCGCGCCTGCGCCGACAGTGTGGTCGGCGGGTTGGCCAGCTGCAGGTTGGTCACCGGCAGCTTCGACGTGTGGTGGGGCACGTAATGCCATTCGTTGCTGAGGCCGCTGGCCAGGATCACGTTGTCGCCCAGGCCGACCGGCATCACCAGCGGACGTGCCGGGCGATGGAAGCGCTGCCCCGTCTTGCGCGACACGTAGTTGTGCACAGGCGTGCCGAACAGCTGGCTGAACTGGCCGATCGTGCCGCGCACGCTGATCACCATGTGGTTGTCCAGCAGCTCGCCCTGCAAGCCATGCTGGCCCAGGTAGCCCTGCACTTTGGCAATCTGCGCATCGGTGGCGCCGTAGCGCTCGGCGAACTGCGCCGTGGTGAGGAACTTCTGGAAGTTCGCGCTGCCGGGCGTGGCGGTCTGGCGAACGTAATTTTCAAGCTCGGCCTCGTGGCGCAACCGCAGCACGAGGCTGACGGTGACGCTCTGGTCGGTGGGTGCCAGGCCCTGGTCGGTGACGGCTTGCAAACCTGCGGCGGAGACCGAGGTGGCCGTGCCGGCCAGCATGGCCGCCAGGCTGATGGCGAGAACTTTCCTGCGCAATCTGAAGTGCATGAGTGTTTCTCCCTGGAGTGGACAGGGCAGGCTGGAAAGCGGCTGCACTTTCGACAGGCAAAAAACGGAAGGTGGCGGCGCTTTGGAGCTTGGCCCGGCGTTTCACGTGTGAACTGCAACTTCCCCAGCGACGTCGTCAGTTCCCCCTGACGACCGGCGTTGCGCCGCTCGCGGGAGATTAGTACCAAGTGCCTGCCGAGATAAAGACACCCGGGCGCCTCCATCTGCCGGTCGACTTGCGCCGTGCGCGGCCGGGTTTTGCCGTCGGTGGCAGGTGCGACACAATGGCGGTTTTTCCCCGCCTGCCCACAGCGAACCCATGGCCTCCATCAAGCAAGCCGACCTGATCCAGTCCGTCGCCGACGCGCTGCAGTACATCAGCTATTACCACCCGGTCGACTACATCAAGAGTCTGGCCGCCGCGTACGAGCGCGAGGAATCGCCCGCCGCGAAGGACGCCATGGCGCAGATCCTGATCAACTCGCGGATGGCCGCCGAGGGCCACCGGCCGCTGTGCCAGGACACCGGCATCGTCACCGTGTTCCTCAAAGTGGGCATGAACGTGCGCTGGGACGACGCCACCATGAGTCTGGAGGACATGGCCAACGAAGGCGTGCGCCGCGCCTACCTGAACCCGGACAACAAGCTGCGCGCCAGCGTGCTGGCCGACCCGGCCGGCAAGCGCGTCAACACGAAGGACAACACGCCGTCGGTGGTGAATATGTCGATCGTGCCGGGCGACACGGTCGAGGTGATCGTGGCGGCCAAGGGCGGCGGCTCCGAGGCGAAGTCGAAATTCGCCATGCTCAACCCGTCCGACTCCATCGTCGACTGGGTGCTCAAGACCGTGCCCACCATGGGTGCCGGCTGGTGCCCGCCGGGCATGCTGGGGCTTGGCATCGGCGGCACCGCCGAGAAGGCGATGCTGATGGCGAAGGAGGCGCTGATGGAGCCGATCGACATCCAGGAGCTGATCGCGCGCGGCCCGGCCAATCGCGCCGAGGAGCTGCGCATCGAGCTGTTCGAGAAGGTCAACGCGCTCGGCATCGGCGCGCAGGGCCTGGGCGGCCTGACCACCGTGCTCGACGTCAAGGTGAAGGATTTCCCGACCCACGCGGCGAACCTGCCGGTGGCCATGATCCCGAACTGCGCCGCCACCCGCCACGCGCATTTTGTGCTGGACGGCAGCGGTCCGGTGATGCTCGACCCGCCATCGCTGGAGGACTGGCCCAAGCTCACCTACGACGCTTCCAAGGGCCGCCGGGTGAACCTGGACACGGTGACGCGCGAAGAAGTCGCCAGCTGGAAGCCCGGCGAGACTCTGCTGCTCAACGGCAAGCTGCTCACCGGCCGCGATGCCGCGCACAAGCGCATGGTCGAGATGCTCGACCGCGGCGAGCCGCTGCCGGTGGATTTCAACGGCCGCTTCATCTACTACGTCGGCCCGGTCGACCCGGTGCGCGAGGAAGTGGTCGGCCCGGCCGGTCCCACCACCGCCACGCGCATGGACAAGTTCACCGAACAGGTGCTGGCGCAGACCGGCCTGCTCGGCATGGTCGGCAAGGCCGAGCGCGGTCCGGCCGCGATCGAGGCGATCAAGAAGCACCGCTCGGTGTACCTGATGGCGGTGGGCGGCGCGGCCTACCTGGTCTCCAAGGCGATCAAGGCCTCGCGCGTGGTCGGCTTCGCCGACCTCGGCATGGAGGCGATCTACGAATTCACCGTCGAGGACATGCCGGTGACGGTGGCGGTCGACGCCGGCGGCAGCTCGGTGCACCAGACCGGCCCGCGCGAGTGGCAGTCGAGGATCGGCAAGATCCCCGTCTTTGTTCAATAAAGATCTGTGCGCGCAGCGCACGCCATCGCCTCCCCCCCTCCGGGGGAGGATTGAGGAGAGGGTGCGAGACTTGCGCGATCCGGCATGGAGGCGTGTCGGCGCAAGCGTTTGCCTCCTCCCCTGCCAGGGGAGGATTGAGGAGGGGTGGCGCAGGGTCACCGCCAAGTCCCGAAAGCGCCATGCAGGCGCCCGATACGGAAGGCAATCTCGCCAGCCAGGATCAAAACCCAAGAGCACTCCGCCCCAGCCCTCCCCTGCGGGCAGGGGAGGGAGTCCCGATCGCAGGCTCCTTCTTTGCCGGTCCGGCGGTATCGGCCATTCGGACGTCCATACGTCCAAACGAACCGCATGCAAAACCATTTGCAATTCCAATGCCGCGGCGCAACACTGACCGAATGCCCATCACCCGATAGCGAATCACCGTGACCCCGCCCAATCCCGTGCCGCTGCCCGCGGACGCCTCCTGGATCGTGATGAAGTTCGGCGGCACCAGCGTCGCCACGCTGCCCCGCTGGCAGAACATCCGCGAGCTGGTTGCCAGCCGCCGCGCCGAAGGGGCGCGCGTGCTGGTGGTGGTTTCCGCGCTGACCGGCATCACCGACGCGCTGAAGCAGCTGTGCGGCGAGGGCAACCAGGACAAGCGCAAGGCGGCGGCCGGCGCGATCGCGCAACGCCACTACGACCTGCTGGAGCACATGCAGCTGACCTTGCCGGACACGCTCGGCCAGCGGCTGGGCGAGTTGGCGCGGCTGGCCGAGGACGGTCCCGCGGCGCGCGGCGAGCTGGCCTGGCAGGCGCAGGTGCAGGCGCAGGGCGAGCTGATGTCCAGCGCGCTCGGCGCCGCCTTCCTCAGCCACAGTGGCCTGCCCACGCAGTGGCTGGACGCGCGCGAGTGCCTGGCGGCGGTGGCGCTGCCGAACCAGAACGAACGCACCCGGCTGCTGTCGGCGATGGTCGAGGCGAAGCCCGATCCGGCACTGAACGCGCGCCTGGCCGCACTCGGCGAGGTGTTCATCACCCAGGGCTTCATCGCGCGCGAGGCGCATGGCCGCACCGTGCTGCTCGGGCGCGGCGGCTCGGATACCTCGGCGGCCTACTTCGGCGCGTTGCTGAAGGCGCAGCGGGTGGAGATCTGGACCGACGTGGCCGGCATGTTCAGCGCCAATCCGCGCCAGGTGCCGGGCGCGCGCCTGCTGCAGCGGCTGGATTACGAGGAGGCGCAGGAAATCGCCTCCACCGGCGCCAAGGTGTTGCACCCGCGCTGTCTGTCGCCGTTGCGCGAGCCGCGCGTGCCGCTCTTGATCAAGGACACCAACAGGCCGGAGCTCGACGGCACCGTGATCGGCCCGGAGGTGCGCGCGCACGCGCCCAGCGTCAAGGCGATCAGCGCGCGCAAGGGCATCACCCTGGTCTCGATGGAGTCGGTGGGCATGTGGCAGCAGGTCGGTTTCCTCGCCGACGTGTTCGCGCATTTCAAGACCCATGGCCTGTCGGTGGACCTGATCGGCTCGGCCGAGACCAACGTCACCGTGTCGCTCGATCCCACCGAGAACCTGCTCGACTCCGACGCGATCGCCGCGCTGGCCAGCGACCTGGCCAAGGTGTGCCGGGTCAAGGTGATCGCGCCGTGCGCCGCGATCACCCTGGTCGGCCGCGGCATGCGCTCGCTGCTGCACACCTTGTCCGGCGTGCTGGCCGAGTTCGGTCAGTTGCGCGTGCACCTGATCTCGCAGTCGTCGAACAACCTCAACCTCACCTTCGTGGTGGACGAGGAAGTGGTCGATGCGCTGCTGCCGCACCTGCACGACCTGCTGATCGGCGCCGGCGCGTTGCGCACCGACGACAGCGCGTTGTTCGGCCCCAGCTGGCAGATGCTGTACGGCGGCGGCGAGGTCGTTCCCGCCGTGCCGGCGTGGTGGCGCGTCGCGCAGCGCCCGCGCCTGCTGCAGCTGGCCGCCGAGGCCACGCCACGCTACGTCTACCACCTGCCCACGGTGCGCCAGCAGGCACGCGAGCTGAAGTCGCTGGCGGCGGTGGACCGGCTGCACTACGCGGTGAAGGCGAACACCCACCCGGCGATCCTGCGCACGCTGGCGGCGGAAGGCTTCGCGTTCGAGTGCGTGTCGCCGGGCGAGCTGGAAGCGGTCGCTGCGGCGGTGCCGGCGTCGGTGCCGCTGCTGTTCACGCCGAACTTCGCGCCGCGCAGGGATTACGTCCAGGCGCTTGCCACCCGCGCCAGCGTCACGCTGGACGCGCTGCATCCGCTGCAGCACTGGGGCGAGCTGTTCCGCGGTCGCGAGATCGTGCTGCGGGTCGACCTGGGCCGCGGCCTGGGTCATCACGAAAAAGTGCGCACCGGCGGCAGCGCCAGCAAGTTCGGCCTGCCGCTGGATCAGTTGCCGGTGTTCCTGCAACTGGCCGACATGCATGGGGTCAGCGTGCGCGGCCTGCACGCGCACCTGGGCTCGGGTGTGCTTGACGCGGGCCACTGGGGCGAGGTCTACGCGCAGCTGGCCAGCCTGGCCGAGCGCATCGCCAGCGTGGTGTTCCTCAACATCGGCGGCGGCCTCGGCGTGCCGGCGCACCCGGGTGAGGCGCCGCTGGACGTCGCCGCGCTCGACCGCGCGCTGCGCGAGGTCAAGGCAGCCTATCCGCAGTACCAGTTGTGGATGGAGCCGGGCCGCTACCTGGTCGCCGACGCCGGCGTGCTGCTGACGCGGGCGACCCAGCTGAAGGACAAGGGCGGCTTCCGCTATCTCGGCGTGGACACCGGCATGAACAGCCTGATCCGCCCCGCGCTGTACGACGCCTGGCACAAGATCGTCAACCTCACCCGGCTCGGCGAACCGGCCACCGCGCTGTACCAGGTGGTCGGCCCGATCTGCGAGTCGGGCGACGTGCTCGGCACCGACCGCCGCTTGCCCGAGGCGGCCGAGGGCGACGTGATCCTGATCGCGCAGACGGGTGCCTACGGCAAGGTGATGTCCTCGCACTACAACCTGCGCGACGAGGCCGACGAGGTAGTGATCGATACGTGATCTCCCTCTCCCCTGCGGGGAGAGGG
>NZ_MWIO01000051.1 GCF_004799035.1 Rhodanobacter lindaniclasticus | reverse complement strand
GCCGGCAAGGATGCGGTCACCTTCAACTTCGAGAACCAGCCGGTGCAGGCGGTGGTCAAGGCCATCCTCGGCGACCTGCTCAAGCAGAACTACACCATCGTGCCGGGAGTGGAGGGCAACATCTCCTTCTCCACCGCCGAGCCGGTCGAGCAGGAGCAGGCGCTGCCGATCCTGGAAACCCTGCTGGGCTGGACCCACAACGCGCTGGTCAGGCGCGCGGGCGGTTACGTGGTGCTGCCGGCGAAGGATGCGGTGGCCGGCAACCTGGTGCCCAGCCTCGGCGCGGCCGCGCCCGGCGGCGGCCTGCAGGCGCGGCTGTTTCCGCTGCGCTACATCTCCGCCACCGAGATGCAGAAGCTGATCAAGCCGTTCGTGGGCAAGGACGCGGTACTGCTGGTCGACCCCTCGCGCAACCTGCTGGTGCTGGCCGGCACGCCGCAGGAGCTGGCCGACGACGAACGCATGATCCGCACCTTCGACGTGGACTGGCTGCGCGGCACCTCGGTGGGCGTGTTCAACCTGCAGTACGCCCGCGTCGCCGAGCTGATGCCCAAGCTCGACAGCCTGTTCGGCGAACACGGCAGCACGCCGCTGGCCGGCATGCTGCGCTTCATTCCGATCGAGCGCACCAATGCGCTGGTGGTGATCAGCACCCAGGCCGACTACCTGCGCGAAGTGGGCGAGTGGATCGGCAAGATCGACGCCGGCGGCGGCAACCAGCCGCAGCTGTTCGTCTACGACGTGCGCAACCTCAAGGCCTCCGACCTGGCCCGTTACCTGGCGCAGATCTACACCAACGGCGCCGGCAGCGGCGGCGACAGCGGCGGCCAGGTCGGGCCGGGGCTGGGCAGCGGCACGCTGGGCAGCGCCGACAACGTCAACGCCAACCCGCTGGGCAGCACTGCCGGCAGCTTCGGCAACACCGGCACCGGCGCGATGGGCAGCGGCATGAATGGCGCCGTCGGCAGCGGCTTCAACAGCGGCGGCGAGAGCCGCGACGGCAGCGGCAACGGCCAGCCCGGCGTGATGTCCGGCAACACGACCACGGGCTTCGGCAACGCCGGCGGCAGCACGGAAACCAGCCAGCAATACGCCTCCAGCGACGGCAGCGTGCGGATCAGCTCGGTGGACAGCAACAACCAGTTGCTGATCCGCGCCCGGCCCTCGCAGTGGGAGGAGATCAAGCGCGCGATCGACAAGCTCGACAACGTGCCGATGCAGGTGCAGATCGAGACGCGCATCCTGGAGGTCAAGCTCACCGGTGCGTTCCAGTTCGGCGTGCAGTGGTACCTGAAGGGCTTCATCGGCAGCACGGTGGACAGCAACGGCAAGTTCATCCCCGGCTCCACCACCGCCAGCCAGTACGGCGCGCTGGGGCAGGGCGGGCCGGCATACGGCGGCGAGCCGTTCTTCTACTCCTTCCTCAACCACAACCTGCAGGTGGCCGTCCGCGCGATGGAAACCAGCGGCAACACCAAGACGCTGTCGGCGCCCTCGATGGTGGTGATGAACAACCAGATCGGCAAGATCCAGGTCGGTGACAGCATTCCGATCAACCAGACCACGGTCAACACCAACATCGGCACGGACACCAGCTACAGCTCGGTGCAATACCTCAACACCGGCGTGATCCTCAGCGTGCGTCCGCGGATCAATCCCGGCGGCCTGGTCTACATGGACGTCAGCCAGCAGGTCAGCCAGCGCGATGCCGCGCAGCCGTTGGTCAACGGCAACCCGTCGATCTCGCAGCGCGCGCTGTCCACCCAGGTGGCGGTGCAGAGCGGGCAGACCGTGCTGCTCGGCGGCCTGATCCAGCAGGACGAGGGCGTGACCAACACCGGCATTCCCGGCCTCAACCGCATCCCCGTCATCGGTCGCCTGTTCGGCAGCACCAACCGCAACCGCGACCGCACCGAACTGATCGTGCTGATCACCCCGCGCATCATCCGCAACAGCGACGAGGCCAAACAGGTCACCGACGAATACCAGGAGAAGTTCGAGTCGCTGGCGCCGCTGCGCACGGCGGCCCCGGCCGAAGCCAAGCCCTGATCGACCGCCGCCCCGGCGCCATGCCGGGGCGGCCGCGCCAGCACCGCCGGCTATCATCGGCACGATGAGCGTGCCGCCTTCGTTTCCGATCACCCCGCTGCTGCCCGAGATCCGCGCCGCGCTCGCGGCGCAGCCGCGGCTGGTGCTGGAGGCGCCGCCCGGCGCCGGCAAGACCACCCAGGTGCCGCTGGCCCTGCTCGATGCGCCGTGGCTGGCCGGGCAGAAGATCGTGATGCTGGAACCGCGTCGCCTCGCCGCGCGCGCCGCCGCGCAGTTCATGGCGGCGCAGCTGGGCGAGCCGGTCGGGCAGACGGTCGGCTACCGCATCCGCTTCGAGTCGAAGGTGAGTGTCGCCACCCGCGTCGAGGTGGTCACCGAAGGCATCCTCACCCGGCTGATCCAGGCCGATCCCGAACTGGCCGGCGTCGGCGGTATCATCTTCGACGAGTTCCACGAGCGGCATCTGGCCGGCGACCTCGGCATTGCGCTCGCGCTCGACGTGCAGGCCACGCTGCGGCCGGACCTGCGCCTGCTGCTGATGTCGGCCACGCTGGACGGCGAACGCATCGCCGCCTGGCTCGACGCGCCGCGCCTCACCAGCCCCGGTCGCAGCTTCCCGGTACGCATCGAGCATCCGCCCGTGCGCGCGCAGGAAACCCCGGAACACCACCTCGCCCGCACCGTGCGCCAGGCGCTCGACGACACCGACGGCGACGTGCTGGTGTTCCTGCCCGGCCGGCGCGAGATCGCGCAGGCGCAGCGCGTGCTCGAAGCTCTGCTCCCCTCTCCCGGAGGGAGAGGGGTTGGGGGTGAGGGTACGGGCGAAGCGCGGCATTCCGCTCCGGCCGTACCCTCATCCGCCCCTGCCGGGGCACCTTCTCCCGCAGGGAGAAGGGAGAGCGCCCACATCGACGTCGTACCCCTGCACGGCGAACTCTCCCTCACCGAACAACAACACGCGCTGGCCCCGGCCGAACCCGGCACGCGCCGCATCGTGCTGGCCACCAACGTGGCCGAATCGAGCATCACCTTGCCCGGCATCCGCTCCGTGATCGACAGTGGCCTCGCGCGCGAGCCGCGCTTCGATCCCAACTCCGGCTTCACCCGGCTGGAGACGGTCGTCATCTCGCAGGCCTCGGCCGACCAGCGCGCCGGCCGCGCCGGTCGCGTGGCGGCGGGCGTGGCCTATCGGCTGTGGCCGCAGAGCCGCCGGCTGGAGCGCAGCCGCAGTGCGGAGATCGCGCAGGCGGAGCTGTCCGGCCTTGCCCTGGAGCTGGCCGCCTGGGGCGTCACCGCGACGGATGGCGGTGGCCTGGCCTGGCTCGATCCGCCACCGCCCGGCGCGCTGGCCCAGGGGCGCGAAATGCTGCAGGCGCTCGATGCGCTGGACCGCGATGCGCGCATCACCGCGCTGGGCCGGCGCATGCTGGAATTGGGCACCAGCCCGCGGCTGGCCGCCGCCGCGCTGCGCGCGCCGCACGAGCAGCGTGCCGTGGTCGCCGATCTGCTGGCCCTGCTGGAGGCACGCTCGCCGCTGCGCGGCACGCAGGCGCGCAACGACGATCTGCGCGTGCGCCTGGCCGCCTTGCACGCCTGGCGCGACCGCCGCGGCGGCGCGCCGCGCGGCGAGGTCGACACCGGCGTACTGGCCGCGATCGAACAGGCCAGCAAGGGCTGGCGCAGACGTCTGGACGTCCGCACCGCGGCCACCGGCGTGCCCGACAGCCATGCGGTGGGCGACCTGCTGGCGCACGCCTTCCCCGACCGCATCGCCCATTGCGACGGCGACGATCCGCGCCGCTACGTGCTGGCCAACGGTCGCGGCGCCCGCCTGCACGAACACACCGCGCTGCTCGGCGAACCGTGGCTGGTGGTGACCGACCTGCGCCTGGAATCGCGCGACAGCCTGGTGTTCAGCGCCGCGCCGCTGGATCCGCGCACGCTGGAGCGCGATTTCCCCGCGCATTTCAGCCGCGAACGCACCCTGCGCTGGAACGAGCAGCGCGGCGCGGCCGAGGCATTCGAGGAGCACCGCTTCGGCGCCATCGTGCTGAGTCGCCACAGCGTGCCGGTGCACCCGGCCGACGCCTTGCCCGCGATGCTGGCGGCCATCCGCGCGCGCGGACTGGACGCGCTGCCGTGGAGCGATCACGCCCGCCGCCTGCGCGCGCGCATGCAGGCCGTGCACGCGTGGCTGCCCGAGCGGGACCTGCCCGACGTCTCCGACGCAAACCTGCTGGCCACGCTGGAGCAGTGGCTGGCGCCGTACCTGCACGGCAAGCATCGGCTGGACGCCCTGGGCGCGGAGGAGTTGTCGCAGGCGCTGGCGTCGCTGTTCGACCACTCGCAGCGCCAGCTGCTCGATGCGCAGGCACCGGAACAAGTCGTGGTACCCAGCGGCCAGTCACGCCGCCTGGAATACGCCGGCGCCGAGTCGCCGGTGCTGGCGGTGAAACTGCAGGAACTGTTCGGCCTGGCCGACACCCCGCGCGTCGGCGGCGGCCGCATCCCCGTCACCCTGCACCTGCTCTCGCCCGCCGGCCGCCCGATCCAGGTGACCCAGGACCTGCGCGGCTTCTGGGAACGCACCTACCCCGAGGTGAAAAAGGAACTCAAGGGCCGCTACCCGCGCCATCCCTGGCCCGACGACCCGTGGACGGCGCAGGCTACGCATCGGGCGAAGCCGCGGGGGAGCTGACCGCGCCTGCCTGGTCGGCGCCGCCGACCGATCGTCGCGGGAGGCTTCGACGAAGGGCCGTCACTAAAAGGGACGTGGCCAATCTAGTCTATTTAATTGGCCGCATTCCTTTTTATTGTAAGGAATTGTCAGGCTGCGGGCAGCGTGTAGGTGAATGAGCCGCAGTGTTCATTCATCAGGTTCCCGATGATTCGCCAGCGCCGTTCGCTGTGATCTTCGACTCCGAACAGCCAGAGTTCGCCAATCTTCAGCCCGGCAAGATCGAGCTCCTTGGGAGCGACGCGGACGAGACGGTTGATGTGGATTGCGACGCAGAGATCGGATGACGTGGGGTATTTGCGCTTTAGCTTGTCTATCTCGGATTGGAGTGACGTGCGCAAGTTTACGGAGCTTGGCACCAGCTGCTTCATCTGCAGCGGGATGAGGCCGCTGATGTTGTCCCTTTGCACTGCAAGGACGTAATCGTAGTCGGATCGCTCTAGGTTGCAGAAGTGGAAGGCTGCTCCTGATGCGACCGCCAACCCGTAACACAGAATGGCGCAGCGCCGGTCTTCCTCAACTTCTCGCCCCGCTCTGGTTCGCAGCGCAGCCGCTGCATGCGCTCCGTTCTCCGGAAGCACGTTTCGCAGCATTTCTTCAGTCGCGCACAGAAAGGTCGCGGGATCGAAGAATTGTGCGTCGGAGCATTCGGAGAACTTCATACCGCTGCCTAACGTCGGAGTTGACCGGCGCAATGCCGCTGCGTGTCCGCGTCGAACGACCTGTTAGATTGCCGTGGCAGCATTCCAAATGCCCTCATAGATTTGGATCTTCTGGGCAGCGATATCTGCGGACAGTGGAGCCAAGTAAGTGGCCTTCTTTGCCGCGGCATCTTTCACCGAAGAACCCAAAACCCAGCACTGCGCGCCGTCGACGAAAATGATGCGATCGTGAATGGCACTGCTCCTACGCGCCTCAATCCTGCACTGTTGCTGGAGGGAATACTTCCCCGCAGCTACGCGGACTTCTTCTGCATACCTCGCGCAGAGTAGTCGGACGTGTCGTCCCGGAGCTAACGCCCCGAGGTAGCCGTCGAATGCCTCAGCGTCCAAATAGGGGTCTACTAGAAAAAGGCTCGCCTCGGTCGAAAGAACGAGCTCACGAAGCGCTTTGAAGAAGTCGTACGCTGCTCCGGGACCGAAGGCCTGCCCCGCTGGGCGCGGCAACTGCTCTTCCAGCGAGGCGATTGCCCTGTAAATCGTGGTGAAGACGTTGCCATGATTCGCGGCCCGATTGAAGTTGCCGGTCATGCCGTCAACGGCGGTCTTGAAGAAGATGGCCTCCGTACGGTCCCACGTCGAGATCAACGCGGAGGCGTGGCCTAGCCAGGCAAACTGCTCTTGGCCGTACGGACCCCGGCCTTCCAACGGCGGCGCCGTGCTCAGAAGAGTCCGCAACTTATCGATAAGGATCAGAGCGTCCATGTGAAGGCAATCTAACGCTGGAGTTAAGCGGCGGCGGAGCCGTCCGCTTGAATGAGTAAAAAGAGACTTCCTCCCCTTACGGCCTCGAGGGCCATGATGGTGTTGCGACACAACCGTCAGCAGAAGAGGAAGTCTCCATGAGCACTATAACCCTGGGTGTGGACTTGGCGAAGAGCGTGTTTTCGGTGTGCGCGATGGATGGCGCTGGACACGTGCTGGAACGGCGG
>NZ_MWIO01000050.1 GCF_004799035.1 Rhodanobacter lindaniclasticus | reverse complement strand
GCCCGCGAGCGGGCTCCTACCAGGGGCGAGGCGCATCAGGGCGTCTCCTTCAGCATGGCGGCGATCGCCGGCTTCACCTTGGTGGCCAGCACCTCCGGCGTGATCGGCCCGATGTGCTTGAAGCGGATCACGCCTTTCGCATCGATCAGAAAGCTTTCCGGCGCGCCGTAGACGCCGAAGTCGATCGCGGTCTGGCCGGATTCGTCGGCGATCAGCAGCGCGTACGGGCTGCCGTGCGCGGCCAGCCAGGCCTTGGCATCGGCCGGCGCGTCCTTGTAGTTGTAGCCGACCAGCTTCACGCCCAGGCTCGGCGCCGCGGCGGTCAGCACCGGGTGTTCCACGCCGCACTCGATGCACCAGCTGGCGAACACGTTGAGCAGGTAGGGCTGACCGAGCAGGTCGGCCTTGCTTACCGTCTGCGTCGGTTCGTACAGCTTGGGCAGGTCGAACGCGGGCGCAGGCTTGTTCAGCAGCGGGGTGGGGATCGCGTTCGGATCGTGGCGGGTGTTCCACCAGATGCCAAACCCGAACAGGCCCACCAGCAGCATGAAACCGATGAACGGCAGCAGGCGATTCATGCGCGGGTTTCCTGTGGCTGCAAGTCCACCGGGGCCGTGGCGGCAGCCGTGCGCTTGAGCCGGAAGCGCTTGTCCGCAGCGCACACGAAGCCGCCCAGCATCATCAGCAAGCCGCCGCCCCAGATCCAGCGCACGAACGGCTTGTAGTAGAGGCGCAGCGCCCACGCACCTTCGATGTTGCCGGCGTCCATCGGCTCGCCCAGCGCCACGTACAGGTCGCGGAACACGCCGGCGTCGACCGCCGATTCGGTCTGCACCTGGCCGCGCGGATAGGTGCGCTTCTGCGGGTGCATGACCGCGATCTGCTTGCTGTCGCGGGTCACCGTGATCACGCCCTGGTCGGCTTTCCAGTTCGGGCCGGTGGTGCGGTGCACGCCATCGAAACGGAAATCGTAACCGCTGATGTGCTGCGTTTCGCCCGGCGCCATGCGCACGTCGCGGGTCACGCTGAGCGATTCGGTCAGCAGCACGCCGGCAACGAACACCCCCACACCAAGATGCGCCAGCAGCATGCCGGCCATCTCGCCCGGATAACGGCGGCCGCGCGGCACGTCGCGCCAGCGCTTGTAGGCATACAGCAGCACCCCCACGCCCAGCCACGCCAGCGCCGCGACGCCGACGATCGCCTTGAGCTTGCCATCGACGAAGAACGCCGCCACGATCGCGCACGCCGCCGCGGCGATGCCGACGCGCAGCAGGATCTGCTTCAGCAGCGGCGATTCGCCCTTGCCCCAGCGCAGGAACGGCCCGAACGGCATCAGCAGCACGACCGGCAGCATCAGCAGCGGGAACAGGAAGCCGAAATACGGCGGGCCGACCGAGATCCGGCCCAGGTTCAGCGCGTCGCCGATCAGCGGGAACAGCGTGCCCAGCAGCACCATCGCGGCGGCCACCGCGAACATCAGGTTGCCGATCAGCAGCACGGTCTCGCGCGACAGCAACTGGAACGCCTTGCCGCCGGCCACCTTCGGTGCCCGCAGCGCGTAGAGCAACAGCGAGCCGCCGACCACGATGGTCAGGAAGGCCAGGATGAACACGCCGCGGCGCGGGTCGGAGGCGAACGCGTGCACCGAGGTCAGCACGCCCGAACGCACCAGGAAGGTGCCCAGCAGGGACAGCGAGAAGGCGAAGATCGACAGCAGGATCGTCCACGCGCGCAGCGAGCCGCGCTTCTCGGTCACCGCCTGCGCGTGGATCAGTGCCGCGCCGACCAGCCACGGCATGAAGCTGGCGTTTTCCACCGGGTCCCAGAACCACCAGCCGCCCCAACCGAGCTCCGCATACGCCCACCAGCTGCCGGCGACGATGCCCAGGGTGAGGAACGCCCACGCCACGTTGGTCCACGGCCGCGCCCAGCGCACCCACGCTTGTTCCAGCTCGCCGCCGAGCAGGCCGGCGATGGCGAAGGCGAAGGCCACGGAGAAGCCGACGTAGCCGGTGTAGAGCACCGGCGGATGGAACGCCATGCCCGGGTCTTGCAGCACCGGGTTGAGATCGGCGCCGTCGCCGGGCATCGGCAGCAGCCGGCCGAACGGATCGGAGGTGAACACGATGAAGGCGAGAAAGCCCACCGCGATCAAGCCCATCACCGCGAGCACGCGCGAGGCGAACACCTCGGGCAGCTTGTAACTGAAGGCGGCCAGCGCCACCGTCCACACGTTGAGGATGAAGATCCACAACAGCAGCGAACCCTCATGCGCACCCCACACGGCAGCGATGCGGTAGTACCACGGCAGCTCCAGGTTGGAGTTGTCGGCCACGTACTGCACCGAGAAATCGAAATGCAGGAACGCCCATACCAGGATGCCGAAGGCGAACGCCACGAACACCGCCTGGCCCGCCGCGGCCGGCCGCGCCACCGCCATCAGCGCCCGATTGCCGCGCCACGCGCCGATCAACGGCAGCACCCCCTGCGCCAGCGCCAGCAGCAGGGCGAGGATGAGGGCAAGTTGGCCGAGTTCGGGAGTCATGGGTTTTGGCCGGGAATAGAGAATAGGGAACAGGGAATAGGCAAAGGCAAAGCTAGTGCGCTTCGAGGTGGGATCTTGTGGCAAAGGGTGGCGCGCATGGCTTTTCCTATTCCCGACTCTCTATTCCCGGCTTTCCCTCATGCGCCTTGGCCATCGCGTCCTTCAGTTCCTTGGGCATGTAGGTTTCGTCGTGCTTGGCCAGTACTTCGGTGGCGACGAAGCGGGCGCCGTCCATGTGGCCGGTGGCGATCACCGACTGGTTGTCGCGGAACAGGTCGGGCAGGATGCCGGTGTATTCCACCGGCATCGCGCCGCCGGCGTCGACCACGGTGAAGGTGACCTTGAGCGAATCGTTCGAACGCTGGATCGAGCCGGCCTTGACCATGCCGCCGAGGCGGAACGTCTTGTAGCTGCTGGCCTGGCCCGACTGCACCTGGCTTGGGGTGAGCAGGTAGTTCATGTTGTTCTGCAGGGCGACCACCACCAGCACCGTGGCGATGGTGGCCGCGGCGAGGATCAGCAGGACGATGACGAGGCGGCGTTTGCGGGTCGGGTTCATGGGCATGGCAGGTCTGCGCCGGTCAGGCGGACGGCGTGGCAGGAGGCGGTTGACGTTGCTGACGGGCACTCTGACGGGCCAGTCGTGCGCGAAGTTCCCGCAGCACGCGGTGGCGGCGCAGGGCCGGCGCGATGCTGTCGGCGATCAGCACGACGAAGAACACTGCGTAGGCCGGCCATACGTACGCCGCGTAACCGCCCATCGCAAGAAAGTGTTGCAGCGCGCTCATCGGTCGGCCTCGTCTTCGGCGATCTTGCGTACCCAGTCCTTGCCGCCCTCCATGTCCAGCAGGTCGGTTCGCGCACGGCGGAACAGGCTGGCCGCGTAATAGAACTTGGTGGCCAGGGTCATCGTCAGCAGCGGCCACAGCATGTCCCACGCCATCTTCGACTGGCCGAACACGTTCACCGTGCTGCCCTGATGCAAGGTGTTCCACCAGTTCACCGAGAAATGCACGATCGGCACGTTGATGACGCCGATGATGGCCAGGAAACCGGCGGCGCGTGCGCCCTGGCGGCGATCCTCGAACGCGTGGTACAGGCCGATCACGCCGAGATACAAAAACAGCAGCACCAGCTCGGACGTCAACCGCGCATCCCAGGTCCACCAGGTGCCCCACATCGGCTTGCCCCACAGCGAGCCGGTGACCAGGGTGATGAAGGTGAACGCCGCGCCGATCGGCGCCGATTGCATCGCCACCACCTCGGCCAGCTTGATCCGCCACACCAGCGCGACGAACGAGGCCACGCCCATCACCGCGTAGATGAACATGCTCATCCATGCGCTGGGCACGTGGATGAAAATGATCCGGTAGGCGTCGCCCTGCTGGTAATCGGCCGGCGCCAGCAGCAGGCCGCCATACAGGGCGACCGCACCCAGCAGCAGCGCCAGCGTCATCGCCCACGGCTGCAATTTGCCGGCGAAGCGGTAGAACGTCGGCGGCGAGCCGAGCTTGTGCAACCAGAGCGGAATCCAGTCAGACATCATGCGTCCAGAGCAATGCGGAGAGCGGCCGCGCAGGCCAGCGGCGCCAGCACCACGGCGAGCACCAGGGCGGCAGCCAGCCAGGCGATCGGTGCCAGCCACGGCAGCCCCTGTTGGGCGGCCGCCACCGCGCCGGCGGCGAAGATCACGGCCGGCACGCACAAGGGCAGCAGCATCAAGGCGAGCAGCATACCAGAGCGCCGGGTGCCGGCCGTCAGCGCCACCAGCACGGCACCGAGCAGGCTGAGCAGCGGCGTGGCCAGCAGCAGCGCCAGCAGCAGCACCGGAATCACCGTGCCGGGCAGGTGCAGCATCGCCGCCAGCAGCGGCGCGATCACGATCAGCGGCAGCGCCGTGGCCAGCCAGTGGGCGAGGATCTTCATGCCCAGCAGCAGGGCCAGCGGCTGCGGCGAGAGCACCAGTTGTTCCAGCGAACCATCCTCGATGTCGCTGGCGAACATCGCATCCAGCGCCAGCAGCATCGCCAGCAACACGGTGACCAGCACCACGCCGCCGGCGATCCGCTGCAGCAGGGTGTCTTCCGGGCCCAGCGCGAACGGGAACAGCGTGGCCACGATCACCGCGTACAGCACCGGCATGGCGATGTCGCCGCGGCGGCGCCAGGCGAGCGCGAGGTCGCGGCGCAGCATCGCGGCGCAGGCAGTGCCAAGGCCCGGCCGGTTCATCGTTGTGCTCCGCGCCCTGCAAACAGGAGGCGGAGGCCACGCAGCGAGTTGCCGACCTCAGCCATGCATGCGGATCCGTCGCGGTTCGCCGCCGTGGAAACTCACGGTTCCGTGGCTGGTGACCATCGCCGCGCCACCGGCGTCGGTATGGCGTTCCAGCAGTTCGTTGACCAGCGCGATGCCGATGCGGTCCAGGTTGGCGTAGGGCTCGTCGAGCAGCCACAGCGTGGCCGGCAGCAGCAGCAGGCGGGCCAGCGCCGCGCGCTTCTTCTGGCCGGCGGACAAGCGTCGCACCGGCTCGTCCTCGTAACCGCGCAAGCCGATCCGGGCCAGTACGGACGCAGCGTTGGTGCCGTCGCGGCAGCCATGCAGGCTGGCCGCCACGCGCAGGTTTTCACGCGGACTGAAGTCTGCCTTCAATCCCAGCTGGTGGCCGAGGAACAGGATGTCGCCGGCAGTGGCGTCGCGCTGCAGCGGCGCACCGCGCCAGCGCAGTTCGCCCTCGCCGACATGCAGCAGGCCGGCCAGCATGCGCAGCAAGGTGGTCTTGCCGCTGCCGTTGTCGCCCTCGACCAGGGCCAGCTCGCCCGCGTGCAGCTGGAAATCCATCGGCGCGAACACCGGCTCGTCCTGGCGACGAAAACTCAAGCCCCGTGCTTCGAGCAGGGGCGCGGCGGCGGGCGTGGCGGTCATCTCCGTGATTGTCCGCAATGGCGGTGGCGCTTGTCCATGTGGCGCACTGCCGCTGTCGCGGCGCTATTCCATCCAGCGCAGCAGGGCGACGCCATCGCCGTGACCGTGTACATAGGCGCGTTGGCCGTGGTGGCGGGCCAGCGGGTCAAGTGTGGCGGCGTCGGCGCCGATCACGAACAGGCTGGGCTCGCTCCAGCCGGTGTTGCCCACGCCGATGGCGGGGCGCACGGCGATCTCCGGAAGGGCCTGCAGCGCAGCCAGCAGTTCCCGCTGCGCGACCAGGTTCTCGGGTTGCGCGCGACGGCGAGCCTGCGGGTTCCACGCGGTGATGAAGGCCCACGGTTGCATGCCGACCAGTTCATGCAGCTCTGCCGGCAGCGGCAGATCGATGCGGATCGTCGCCCAGCTCACCGTGTCCAGGTTGACCAGATAGGCGGTGTCGCGGAATGCCTCGCGCAGGTACTCATCCATGGCGCAAGGCCGGCAGCGGCGGCAGCGTGGTTTCGAACAACCGCGCCGCGGCGTCGAGGTCGATGTCGCGCACCGCGGGGGCGTCGCGCAGCAGCTGTTCGAGCAAGGCATCCTGCGCGCGGCCGCGTTCCAGCGCGTAGGCGTAGGGCACGTGGGTGAAGGTGACCAGCCGGTAGCGCGCCATGTAGTGCGTCGGCGCGCGCGCCGCCAGCAGGGCGCCCAGCTCGCGCTTGGCCAGGTAATGCGGGTCGGCTACCGAGTCGCGCATCTCCACGTAGTTCTCCAGCGCCATCGCGGCGATCGCGTCGGCGTTCGGCTGGCGCACGCGCTGGAATTCGGCGAACACGTCGGCGCTGTCGTTCGGCGCCTCGGCCAGCAGGTTCGCCAGCACCACGGTGTCCTCGAAACCGCAGTTCATGCCCTGGCCGTGGAACGGCACGATCGCGTGCGCGGCGTCGCCCAGCAGCAGCGCACGGCCGTCCAGGTGCCAGCGCTCGAGGTACAGCGTGGACAGCGTGCCGACCGGATGGCCGTCGAAATCCTCACTGAAGCGCGGGATCAGCGGCAGCAGGCCCGGAAACTGTTCGCGGAAGAACGCGGCCGCGGCCGTGGCGTCGGGCAGGGTGGCGAAGCTCGGCGCGGCACCCTGCGCCGGCAGGAACAGGGTCACCGTGAAGCTGCCTTCGGTGTTCGGCAGCGCGATGCACATGTAGCTGCCGCGCGGCCAGATATGCAGGGCGTGCGGCTCCAGCGCGAACTGCTCGTGACCGCCGCTGTGCGACAGCACCGCGGCCGGCAACTCGCCAGCTGGCGGGATCTCCAGTTCCTTGTAGCCGTGGCCGAGCGATTCGATCCGCTCGCCCAGCGGCGCCTGCGCGTTCATTGCCGCGCGCACCGCGGAGCCGGCGCCGTCGGCGCCGAGCAGCAGGCCGGCGTCCTGCTCGCGTTGCGCGCCGGCCTCGTCGGCGAGCCGGATGCGCTGCCGGTCGAAGTCGGCGCCGACCAGCGACTGGCAGAAGTGGAAGCGCGCGCCGGCCGCCTCGGCCGCATCCAGCAGCAGCATGTTCAGCGCGCCGCGCGAGACCGACCAGATCACCTCGCTGTCGTCCACGCCGTAGCGCTGCAGGGCGCTGTGGCCGTCGCGATCGTGCACCATGCGCCCGCGCATCATCACCGCGCGCTGCAGCACGTCGTCGGCCAGGCCGGCCGTGCGCAACGCCTGCAGTCCGCGCTCGGCCAGCGCCAGGTTGATCGAGCGACCACCGGTGAAGCCGGCCAGTCGCGGATCAGGTCGTTTCTCGTAGACGTCGACGGCAAAGCCGCGTCCGGCCAGCTGCTGCGCCAGCAGCGCGCCGACCAGGCCGCCGCCGATGAGGGAGATGGGTTGCTGCGCCATGCTGCGATCCGGCAAGGGAATCCGCCCACTGTTCCGCAAGCGAGGCGGGACTGCAATCCCGGGCAGCCCACTTCGTGCTGCAGGGGCGTTGCCGTGCCAGGTGTTCGCGTGTGCCGCCGCCATTTCCCGAAGACGCCAAGAAGGGTCGGCCTGCTCGTCACGCGTTTGCCTTGTTGCTTACTGGCAGATCGCCGAAGGCATTGAACGCCGCCACCACATCGCTGCGCGAGTAGCCGTAGCCGCCCGCGGCGCTTTCCACGCCGCAGGCGCCGGCGTGGAACGTGGAGGTAGCCGTCCAGTACATCGCGTTGGCGTGCGCGAAGACCTCGAACGCCTACTTCGTGTTCCAGTTTGACGACTTGGCCAGCGTGCAAGACGCCTTGTTTCCGCAGCGCGCCCTTGCGCGTGCTGCCGGCCATGTTGTGGGTCGCCACGTCGGTTTCTGCATGGTGCAGGTGGAACCGGACCGGGTGATCGTTTCCCCACCTCGTGATTCGAAAAGATGCCCGGCAGATTTTTCCTGCAGGTGCATTTTGCAGTCCGGTGCGCGAGGAGTCCCCCCCAGGACAGACGGCGACCGGATCGCGGGAAGCCACGACTTGTTGTCATTTCCGGTCAATGGATCGGGTTGCAACGCTGCGCGGGCGCGGTGTCGCGGCGCAGGAAGTTTCGGCCGGGCGACGCGATCGTGGCGGGACAGGGATGCGGCATTTGCGTGAATCATTCTCATTTGCGGTTAATGCGCTCATTCGCGACAATGGCGCCTTCCTTAGTATCTCGTCGCCCCTGGCCGGGCGCTGCCTGGAATCCGCTTCGCCATGCATACGCGTTGTCGTCGTCCATCTTCGTTCTGCCTCGCCTGGCTGCTGGGCCTGGGCATGTTCGTCGTCGCGGCCACGGCGATGGCAGCCGCACCCGCGTCCGCCGCAGACAAGGCGCAGACGATCGTGCACATGCTCGACTACATCAGCGTGGACTACCCCCAGTTCGTGCGCGACGGCAGGGTGCTCGACCAGAGCGAGTACGCCGAGCAGCTCGAATTCGCCACGCAATCGGTAGCCTTGCTGCAGCAGTTGCCGACGCAGGCGGGGCAGGCGGAGCTGGTGGGCAAGGCGCAGGCGCTGCGCGAGGCGATTGCGGCGAAGGCCGAGGGCAAGGCAGTGACCGCAGCGGCCAATGCGTTGCGCTGGGACATCATCCGCGTCTGGCAGCTGAGCGTGGCGCCACGGCAGCCGCCGGATCTTGCCGCGGGAGCGCGCCTGTACGCCGCAGATTGCGCCGCCTGCCACGGTGTCAGCGGCCATGGCGACGGCGTACTGGCTGCCGGGCTCGATCCGATGCCCAGCAATTTCCATGATGCCGCGCGGATGGATGCGCGCAGCATCTATGGGCTGTACAACACCATCACGCTGGGCGTGGCCGGCACGCCGATGCGGCCGTTCCCGGAACTGTCCGAAACCGAGCGCTGGTCACTGGCGTTCTACGTCGCCGGCCTGCGCACCACGCCCGCACAGTTGCAAGTGGGCGCCACGGCCTGGCAGCAAGGCATCGGCAAGGCGCTGTTCAAGGACTTCGGCGACCTCGTGACGAAGGCGCCAAATGAAGTGGCGCAGCGCGAAGGCGCGCAACTGGTGGCGGTTCAGGCTTATCTGGCTGCGCATCCGGCGTCGATCCAGGCGGCAGCGCCCGCGCCGCTGGCAATCACCCGCGGCAAGCTCGACGCCAGCCTCGAGGCGTATCGCCACGGCGATCGCGACATGGCGCGCCAACTGGCCATCAGTGCCTACCTGGAGGGTTTCGAACTGATCGAGGCCAGCCTGGACAACGTCGACGCCCCGCTGCGGCGCGAGGTGGAGACTCAAATGATGGCCTTGCGCACGACCATCGCCCAGGGCCCGCCGGTGGCCGAGGTCGCGGCGCAGGTCAAGCGCATCGATGGCCTGCTCGACCGTGCCGAACAGGAGCTCGCGGCGGGCGAGCTGTCGCCGCTGACGGCCTTCCTCAGCGCGCTGCTGATCCTGCTGCGCGAGGGTCTGGAAGCCATCCTGGTGCTGGCGGCGATCATCGCGTTCGTGCACAAGACCGGGCGCCGCGATGCGATGCCGTACATTCACTTCGGCTGGATGGCGGCGATCTTGCTGGGCGCGGCGACGTGGGTGGTGTCGAGTTATCTGCTGGCGATCTCCGGCGCCAACCGCGAGGTTACCGAAGGCGTCACCGCGTTGATCGCCTCGGCGATGCTGCTGTACGTCGGCTACTGGTTGCACAGCAAGTCGTATGCGCAGGCGTGGAGCGCATTCATCCGCACGCGGGTGAATGCCGCGCTGGGCAAGGGCACCCTGTGGGCGATGGCCGGGGTGGCGTTCCTGGCGGTGTACCGCGAGCTGTTCGAGATCGTGCTGTTCTACCAGACGCTGTGGGTGCAGGTGGGCAGCGAGGGACAGCACTACGTGATCGCCGGCATGCTCACGGCGGCGCTGCTGCTGGCGCTGGTGGCATGGGCGATCCTGAAGTACAGCGTGCGCCTGCCGATCGGGCCGTTCTTCACTGCGACCTCGGCCTTGCTGGCGCTGCTGGCGGTGGTGTTTGCCGGCAACGGCATTGCCGCCTTGCAGGAGGCCGGCGTGGTCGGCGCCGATGCCGTGTCGTTCGTCTCGATCCCGTTGCTGGGTATCCACCCGACGCTGCAGGGTTTGCTCGCCCAGGCGCTGGCGCTGGCGCTGACCGCCGGCGGTGTGTGGCTGGCGCGGCGCCAGGCACTGGCTGCCGCCCGCCGCGCGGGCTGAGCCGGGAGGCTCAGAAGCTCATGAAGTAACCGCCGTTCACCGGCAGGTTGGCGCCGGTGATGTAGCCGGCGTCGTCGGCGGTGAGGAAAGCCACCGCACGGGCGATGTCGGCGGGTGCGCCGAGCCGGCCGACCGGAATGCCGGCGATGATCTGGGCGCGAATGTCGTCCGGCACGGCCGCCACCATCGGCGTGTCGCAGTAGCCGGGTGAGACGGTGTTGACGGTGATGCCCTTGCGCGCGGTCTCGCGCGCCAGCGCCATGCTGAAGCCGTGCACGCCGGCCTTGGCCGCCGAATAGTTGGTCTGGCCGAACTGGCCGGTCTGCCCGTTGACCGAGCTGATGTTGACGATGCGGCCGAAGCCGCGCGCGCTCATGCCGTCGACCACGTTGCGGCAGATGTTGAACACGCCGTCCAGGTTCACCTGCATCAGTTCGTGCCATTGCTGCGGGGTCATCTTGCGCAGGCTGGCATCGCGGGTGATGCCGGCGGCGTTGACCACGATGTCGACGCTGCCGTACCGGTTTTCGATCTGCGCGATCGCCTGTTGGCAGCTGTCGAAATTGCTGACGTCGAGCGGCGCGAAGCCGATCGCGTCGCCGAATTCGGCCAGTTCGTCGTGGAAGGCGGCGACCCGTTCGCTGCGTGCGGCCAGGTCGAGCGCCACCACCTGACGCCCGGCGCGGGCGAGGTGGCGGCAGATTTCGGTGCCCAGTCCGCCGATGCCGCCGGTGACGATGGCAACGCGTCGTGAAGTGTTGGTCTGATTCATCGGGATCGCTTCGCTGGCCGGCTCACGCTGCATGGCAGCACATGTTGTGCTGCAGCGTCCGGGAAGGGGTGGGGCGCCGGTGACGGAGCGGGGCCGTCACGGCGCGGGGGTCAGCCGGACTTCTTGCCGCCACGTGTGCCGGTCGGCGGCGGGGTCGGCATCACCTTGGCGGCGGTGTCCATCAGGCCGCGCTGCATCGCCTGGAACGCCGCCATGTTGCGCTCGGTCAGGTCGTTCAGCGTGTTCCATGGGGTTTGCCCCATGAGGTTGTTGAGCTGGCTGCGAAACTGGGTCTGCTGGTCGAGGAAGACCTGCAGGCTGCGCTCCAGATAGGGGCCCATGAAGCCCTGCAGCGAATCGCCGTAGAAGCGGATGATCTGGCTGAGGAGCTGCGGCGAAAGCATCGGCTGCCCCTTGTCCTCGTGCTCGGAGATGATCTGCAGCAGCACCGAACGGGTCAGGTCCTCGCCGCTCTTGGCGTCGCGGACCTCGAAATCCTCGTTGTCCAGCACCAGCTGGCGGACTTCCTCCAGCGTGATGTAGCTGGAGATCTCCGTGTCGTAGAGACGCCGGTTCGGATACTTCTTGATGATGCGTTTGGTTTGTGCCATGCGCCACAAGCTAGCAGAAGATATTGCGGCGCACCAGTCGGCGCCGCCGTTTCATGCTGCGGCATCCGGGCGCAGCAAATTCGCCTGTTTCAGTGCCCCGGGGCACCGCCGGCATTGCCGAACGGCGGGCGCGCCAGCCACAGCAGCGGGATCATGGCGAGGAACAGCACGGCGCAAACGAGGTAGACGTCATTGACCGACAAGGTCAGCGCCTCGCGGGTGATCAGCTGGTCGACGACATCCAGCCCCTGCCGCATGGAAAAGCCGCCGTGCTCCAGGCGTTGCAGGAAGCTGGTCGCGGCTGGTGCCGCCGGCGTGATGTGCTCGGTCAGCACGGCATGGTGGTATTCGCCGCGATGCTGCCACAGCGTCACCGTGGCCGCGGTGGAGACGCTCGACGCCAGCGTGCGGCAGAAGTTGGCCAGGCCCGAGGCGCTGGCGACCTGGTCCGGGTTCAGCCCGGACAGGTACATCTGGTTGAGCGGGATGAAGAAGCAGGCGATGCCGATGCCCATCACGAAGCGCGGCAGCACCAGCGTGCCGAACGAGGCCGAGCTGTCGAAGCTGGCGAACCAGAACGAGGTCACCGCGAACACGATGAAGGCGAACGTCACCACCGCGCGCAGCTCCAGCCGCTGGATGTTGGCGCCGATCACCGGCGCCATCAGGAAGGCCAGCACGCCGACCGGCGCGCTGGCCAGGCCGGCCCAGGTGGCGGTGTAGCCGAGATCGATCTGCAGCCACAGCGGAAACACCACGTTGATGCCGAAGAACGCCATCATGCCCAGCGACAGCGCCACCACCGCCACGGTGAAGTTGCGTCGCTTGAACAGCGCCAACTCGACCACCGGATGCTTGGCGTGCAGTTCCCATACGATCAGGAAGGTGAGGCAGACCAGCGCGATGATGCCCAGGGTCAGGATCATCGGCGAGGCGAACCAGTCGTGGTCGTTGCCGTTGTCCAGCATGAACTGCAGCGCACCCACGCCGACCACCAGCAGGACCAGCCCGATCACGTCGATCGGCATCTTGAAGGTTTTCGTCTCGCGCTTGTGCAGCAGCACCCAGGTGATCAGCGCCGCCAGCGCGCCGACCGGCACGTTGATGTAGAAGATCCACGGCCACGAGAAGTTGTCGGTCAGCCAGCCGCCGAGGATCGGTCCGAAGATCGGCGCCACCACCACGGTCATCGCCCAGAGCGCCAGCGCCATGCCCTGTTTCGCCTTCGGGTAGCTCGACAGCAGCAGGGCCAGCGACAGCGCCACCATCGGGCCGGAGCCCGCGCCCTGCAGCAGGCGGCAGATCACCAGCATCGGCATGCTGGTGGCCATGCCGCAGAGCATCGAGAACACCACGAACAGCGTTACCGAGCTGATGAAGGTGCGCACTTCGCCGAAGCGTCGCGCCAGCCAGCCGGTCAGCGGCTGCATGATCGCGCTGGCCAGCGCGTAGGAGCTGATCGTCCAGGTGCCCTCGCTGGGGCTCACGCCGAGGCTGCCGGCGATGTGCGGCACCGAGACGTTGACGATGGTCATGTCCAGCACCTCCATGAAGGTGCTGAAGGCGACCGCGATGGTCAGCAGGACCAGGGCGCTGCCTTGCAGCGGCTTCAGGGGCGTGGCGTCGTCGGGCGTGGCGGCCATCGGTTCGGCTCAGCGGGCATCGCGGGGCAGGTTGGCGCGGATGACCCGCGCGGCCTCGGCGTCGGCCTTGGCGGCCATCTGCGTGTAGACGTCGGTCTGCGCCACCGGCTGCTGCGTCGGGGTGGTAGCCAGCACGCTGCCCTTGTCGTTGGTGATGTCGATGGTGACTTCGCTCGACAGGCCCACCCGCAGCGGATGCTTGTCCAGCTCGGTGTTGTCCAGCGAAATGCGCACCGGCACGCGCTGCACCACCTTGATCCAGTTGCCGGTGGCGTTCTGCGCCGGCAGCAGCGAGAACACGCTGCCGGTGCCCGCACCCAGGCCGATCACCTTGCCGTGGAACACCGCGTCGCCGCCGTAGAGATCGGAGACGACCGTCGCCGGCTGGCCGATGCGGATGTGGCGCAGCTGGCTTTCCTTGAAGTTGGCCTCCACCCACAGGTCATGCAGCGGCACCACGGTCATCAATTGCTGCCCGGGCTGCACGCTGTTGCCCAGTTGCACGCTGCGCTGGGCCACGTAGCCGGAGACCGGTGCGTAGATCGCGTTGCGCTGCGCGGCGATCCATGCGGCGCTGAAGTTGGCTCGCGCCTGCATCACGCCGGGGTTGCGCGCCACGTCGGTGCCTTCGATCGCGGCATGCGCCGCGGCCGACTGGGCCTGCGCGCCGGCCAGTGCGGCGCGTGCCTGCGCCAGGCCGTCGCGCAGGTGCTGCACGATTTCCGGCGATTCGGCGTGCGCTGCCAGCAGCGGAAGATGGCGCTTGAGGTCGGCGTCGGCCTTCTGCACGGCGAGCCGGGCCGCATCGACCTGGGCGTCGGCGCTGCTGGCCGAACTGGTCTGCTGGCGCACGCCGCGCACAGCCTGGGCCAGTGCGCTGCGCGCCTGCTCCAGACGCACCTTGGCATCGGTGGGGTCCAGCCGGACCAGCACCTGGCCGGCTTCGACGCGCTGGGTGTCGTCGGCCAGGATCGCCACCACCGTGCCGGGCACCTGGGCCGAGATGGCCACCTGGTTGCCGCCGACGTAGGCGTTGTCGGTCTTGACCCGGGTGGAGAACACGAAGAACCACAGCGCGAACCAGGCGAGCCCGGCGAGGATGAACACCGCGGCCACGATCAGCAGCGCGCGCCGACGCTTGGCCGGGTCCTTCGCGGCCATGCCGCTGTCGTTGGCGTCGACAGACGGCCGGTCGGTTTCAGTGGCGCTCATGGGCGGGCTCCAGCGGTAACGGAAGAGGTGGAATCGGCGTTGCGGTCGGCGGTGGAGGCATCGCGATAGCCGCCACCCAGCGCCTTGACCAGCGCGAGGTCGGTTGCCACGGCCTGCGCTTGCAACTGCACGGCCGAATCACGTTGCTGCAGCCATTGCGCCTTGGCCCCGAGGCTTTCGCGGGCGTCGCGCACGCCTTGGGTGGCGCGCGCCTGCGCGTTGGCCAGCAGTTGCCGCTGCGCATCCACGCGGGTGCGCTGGACCACGCGCTGCGCGGCGATCTGTTGTGCGCCGAGCGCCTGCGTGGCGACTTCACGGGCGGCAGCCAGCACCGTGCTGTCGTACTGCGCGATCGCCGCGTCGAGTTGCGCCTTGCTGACGCCGTAGTTCGCCTTCAGCGCGCCGCCATTGAAGATCGGCAGGTGCAGCGCCGGGGTCAGCGCGAAGGTGCGGCTGCCGGCGGTGAACAGCTTGCCCATGTCGATGCTCGACAGCCCGGCCATCGCGCTGACGCTGAAATCCGGGAAGAACTCGGCGCGGGCGGCGTCGGTCTGGCGCAGCGCGGCCTCGACCTGCCAGCGGCTGGCGGCGATGTCCGGGCGGCGCGCGATGAGGTCCAATGCGGCGTTCGCCGGAATGCCTTCGTCGACGCGGGGCAACGGTCGCGGCTGCAGCTCGGGCAGTTGCTCCGGTGCCACGCCGAGCAGCGAGGCGAGCGAGACGCGGCGGATCTTCGCCGAGCCTTCCAACGCCACGCGCATCTCCCGCACGGCAGCCAATTGCGCGCGCGCCTTCTGCGCTTCGTCCGGCAAGTCCACGCCCTGCTTGACGCGCAGATCGGCGATGCGGCTGAACTGGCGTTGCGTGGCAAGCGCCTGATCGGCCAGTTGCAGGCGCGCCTGGTCGGCCAGCCAGCCGAAGTAGGTGTCGGCCACGGCGTATTGCAGCGCCAGCGCCGCGGCGCTGCGCTGCGCTTCGGCCGCGTGCGCCTGGTCAAGTGCCGCTTCCAGCGTGGCGCGCTTCTTGCCCCACCAGTCGAAGTCGTATTTCAGCTGCGCGCCGAGATCGGCCTGGTTGTACCAGCTGAAGCCGAGGAACTGGCTCGGGATCAGCCCGTGGTCGCTCAGCCGTTGCCGCGCTACCTGCGCGCTGCCGTTCACCGACAGGCCGAGCTGCGCCGCGGCCAGCCTGGCGGACTGCTCCGCCTGGGCCACCCGGCTCTGCGCCACGGCGAGGTCCGGCGACTGGCGGGTGGCGCGATCCATCAGGTCGTCCAGCTGCGGATCGTGGTATTGCCGCCACCACCGTGCCGCGGGCCAGCCGGCGCGCTCGGGCGCCTGCAGCCCGGCCAGCGGCACGTCGTTGCGCAGGTCCGGTGCCAGCAGCCTGGCCGGCGCGGCGCAGGCGGCCAGGGTCAGGGCAATCAGGGCGGCGAGCATCGCGCGGCCGCCCGACGAGGCGTGCTTCATGCGGGAATCCTTCATGGCAGGCGCTGTTCGCCCAACTGGTCGAGGTTGCCGGCGAGCTTGCGCAGCAACCGGTCGAACTGACGCATGTCGCCGGCACTGAAGCCGGTGAACATGGCGCCCACCTGCGGAAACATCGGCGGCAGCACCTTCTGCACGAAGCGCCGCCCGGCAGGAGTGATGCGGATCAGCACGCGGCGGCGATCGTCCTTGCTGCTGCCACGGGTGATCAGGGCGCGCTTGACCAGCGCATTGGCGATGCGCGTCATGTTGGTGGCGCCCTGGGTGGTGAACTCGCACAGCTCGCCGGGCGTGGAGCTGCCGTCCGGCCGGCTGTACAGGATCATCAGGGTCAGGAATTCGCTGTGGTTTAGCTTGTTCGGCTTGAGCTTCGCCTCCAGCTCGCGGTCGATGGTGGCGCCGAGCATCAGCATGAGCCGGCACATCCGCGCTTCCGCCGCGGGCATCTGCGGGACGAGCTCGCCGACCCGGTCGATGCCCTCGTCCATCATCACGATGCAGTTTGCGAGAGTCGCCATTTCACTGATTGATAATTCACCAGTGAAATAAACTAGCAGGCGTCGACGGCTCCGGGCAAGTGACAAATGTCAGGGGTATCAATCAAGGCCGAACAGTCGACGGGCATTGGCGGTGGTGGCCTGTGCCACGTGCTGCTCGCTCTCGCCGCGCAATTCGGCCACGCAGCGCAGGATCTCGACCAGGCGTGCCGGTTCGTTGCGCAGGCCGCGATGGGCCGCGTTCGGCTGGTCCGGCGCGTCGCTTTCGAGCAGCAGGAACTGGATCGGCATGCGAGCCACGATGCGCCGCAGGCGCTGCGCACGCTCGTAGGTCACCGGGCCACCGATACCCAGATGGAAGCCGATGTCCCACAGCTTCGCTGCCTGTTGTTCGCTGCCGGAGAAGCTGTGCACCACGCCGCGCACGCCGGGACAGCGGCGCAGGGTCAGGCTCACTTCTTCCAGGGCGTGGCGTGCGTGCACGATGACCGGCAGGTCCAGCTCGCGCGCCAGGCGCAGTTGCGTTTCGAAACAGCGTTGCTGCAGCTCGTGATCGGACCCTTCGTCGTGGTAGTCCAGGCCGATCTCGCCCACGGCTACCGCGGGGTGGTCGCCCAGCCAGTCGCCGAGGCGGTCTAGGTGCTCGGGCCGGTGCTGGTGCATGAACAGCGGATGCAGGCCGTAGGCGGGATGGATGTCGGGTCGGTCACAGCACAAGGCGTGGATGCGTGGCCAGCTTTCGGCGTCGGTGGCGGGGACCACCAGCTGGCGAACGCCGGCTGCACCGGCCCGCGCGATCACCGCGGCGCGGTCGGCGTCGAATGCCGCCAGATCGAGATGCACGTGGCTGTCGATGAGCAGTTGCATGGGGAGGATCCGTGAATGTGGGCGCGGCGGCACGGTAAGTGCGTGAAAACCATGTCATAACTTCAAGCTAGCTGCGATTCAGTCTGGCATCGGTTCAATTGACTGCGCAGGTTGTTACGTCCGCTGCACATCACGGGCGATAGGCTGCGCTCAAACAGAGGAGTAGGAAGTGATGAATACGTTGATGGTCAATGTACTCAAGGCGGCGATCGCCGCGGCGCTGGTGACGGGAGTGTCCGCCTGCAACCGCAGTGCGGACGCCGGCTCGACCGGAACCGACGGCATGGCTGCGAGCGCCGATGCCGGAGTGAAGTACGGCAAGGTCGTCTCCGTCGACCCGATCCGCACGACGGTGAACAACCCCAAGCAGGTCTGCCATGACGAGACCGTCACGCACACCGCGCCACCGAAGGACCAGCATCGCATCGCCGGTACGGCGATCGGCGCCGTGGTCGGCGGCCTGGTCGGCAACCAGGTCGGCGGCGGCAAGGGCAAGACCCTGGCCACCGTGGCCGGCGCGGTCGGCGGCGGCTACGCCGGCAACCGGATCGAGGCGGCACACCAGAAGGGCCAGGTCACCACGAGCGTCGAGCGCAAGTGCGAGACGGTCAACAACACCAGCAGCAAGATCGTCGGTTACGACGTTCGCTACGTCTATGACGGTGTCACTCGCACGGTCCGCATGGATCACGACCCCGGTGATCGCGTTGAGGTGAAGGAAGGCGTGACCGTGGTATCCGACGCTCATTGAGCCAATCCACCCCACAGGAGCACCTGATGACTGCACGCACTGCAAAACTTGCATTGGCCGCGGCCATGACGATGGGCCTCGCCCTCGCCGGCTGCGCGACTCAGCCCTACGGCAACAGCAACAGCGGCTACTACGGAAGCCAGTCGTCGGCCTACGGCAACCAGCCGGTTCGCTGCAACAGCTGCGGCGTGGTGCAGGAGGTCCAGCAGGTATACCTGCAAAACAACGGCAGCGGCGGCACGCTGGGCGCGATCATCGGTGCGGTGGCCGGCGGCGTGCTCGGCAACCAGGTCGGCAAGGGTGATGGCCGCAAGGCGGCGACCGTGGCCGGTGCGGTGGCCGGCGGCGTGGTCGGCAACCAGGTCGGCAAGCGCAACAGCAGCGACCAGGTGGCGTGGCGCATCGTGGTTCGTCTGGATGACGGGCGCTATGCCACCGTGACGCAGCGCGAGAACCCCGGCCTGCGCCAGGGCGATTACGTCGAAGTGCGCGGGGACCGTGTCTACCCACGCTGATCCACTCGTTAGTTCGGACGTCTGGACGTCCAAAAGAAAAGGCCACCTTTCGGTGGCCTTTTCCATGTCTGCGGCATCCGTCGCTCAGTTCACCGCGTAGAAGGCGTGGTCGCCGATTGTCACGCTGGGACGATTGTGCGACCACGCAGGGGATATCGTGGTGGTCGCGAAGTGATCGGCGTGCGGCACCAGCATGCGCCGCTGTGCCAGCGGCAGCTGCCAGTTGTGGATCGAGTTGCCGGCAACGTCCCACGCCTTCACGAAGGCGGGCAGGTTGCTGATCTCGAACGATCCGGACGTGGTGGTGGTGGCGAACTGGTGCGGTGCCGTGACCACCTTGCACACGGTATCGCCGTAGTGCCCGCGATCGCGCCGGCGCAGCGCCACCTCGGCCACGGCCCACTGGCCATCGGCGGGCTGGCTGCGTGCTTCGAGATAGACGGTGGTGGCCAGGCAGGCCTGGTCAGCTACCGGCTGGGGCATCAGTGTCGTCAGCCACAACAGCAGGGAAAGTTTCATGTTCTGCCTCCAGCGTGCTGTACGCGCGAAGCCGGGTCTCCAGCTTCGTGCGCCGTTGCGGTGGACGGGCGGGCAGGCCGTTTCCACCTGGATCTGCCACCCGGGCCGAAACTTGTGGCCAAGGCGCATTGCCACGGGATTGTGGCGATTCGAGCGGCTCTGCGAAGCCGGTCAGAAAGTTGTGCCGGAAACGGCGCCGTCATGCGGGCGTCGCGTTGCTTCCGGCGGCTTTGCCTCGAAGGGTGGCGAAGCCCGTTCTCATCCGGCGTCGTTGCCGCCGGGTCGCGCCGATACGGAATTCATCCGGTTCGTCGCGTCAATCGGCACCCCGTGTATCGGGTGCCGCGATATTCGATCGGCGGAGCCTAGTGGCGGAAAGCGCCGCTGGCAAGTGCCGCGATGTGCGAATTTAACTTGCACTCACGTGCCGTTGACAAGTGCCATCGCGAAAAAATTCCTGCGTGTCTGCATGTCATGTTCACGCGGGCCAGGACGTCTGCAGCGTCAGTGCAAGCGCATCCTGGAATGATGGCGTCGCGCCCGCGCGAAGTTGCGTTGCAACGTCGTCGTCCAGCACCAGCAGCACGTTGAAACCGCTGCCGCCATCCACGACGTCCAGTACGCAACCGACCTCGCGATCGTCGATGCGCAACGCCTCGCCAGCGTGCACTGACTGCGACGTCGTGCCGCAGTGCAGGTGACGTTTGTGTCCGTCGCGAAAATGCAATCGCGCCACGATTTCCTGGCCGGGATAACAGCCCTTGTCGACCGCCACCGCATTGAGCCGCTGCAACGACAAGGCCGCGGGCAACAATGTTCCGAGCACCGGTGCCGGCAGCCACGGCCAGCCTTCGCACAACTGCAGCGCGCGCCACGCATCGTCCGTGGAGGTGGCCGTGGAAACGAGCAGGGCATGCGAGCCGCAACCCAGCGAGACGACATCGTCTTCCATCGTCACGGCATGCAGCGCTTGCATCGGGCCGGTGCTCAAACTGCGCGCCGGCAGCGCGGTCAACCGGAGTTGGGCGCGGAACACGAATCGTTGCAGTCCGTCGACCATCGTCGCGGCATCGCCGCCGCGCAGCAGCAGCAGGTAGCGTTGTTCTTCCAGTCGTGCCAGGTGGAACAGCGCGCGCACCCGGCCTTTCGCGTCCAGCCATGCGCTGAATTGCCAGTGGCCCACGGCGAGGCCATCCACCCTGCTGCTGAACTGCGCATGCGCGAACGCGCCTGCTTCCGGACCTTCGAGCAACAGTGTTTCGGCGATCGGGGATGCGTGCATGGTGGAGCAAGTTTGGGGCAGTCGCGCCGTGGCACAAGTGCGTGGCATCGCCGCAATGCGGTGCGGCGCCCGCGGGTCGATGGTTGTGCTGTCCGGGGGCAAGTATTAATCTTCAGCGGCTGACAAACACCATGTCCAATACCTCAGTTCCCATCGAAAGCACGCCTGCCCCCGTCAAGCCGGAGACGACCGCCAAACCGGTCGATCCGCCGCCCGACAAGGCAGCCGTCGAGCGTCCGGCTCCGGACCCCACGCGCTACGGCGACTGGGAAAAGAACGGCCGCTGCATCGACTTCTGAGCGGGGCGCCCGGCACGGGGCGCGGCATCAAGGGGCGAATGCAGCAGGGACATCAGCGATTCCACAGAGGATAGCCGCCATGGCAGAGAAGCAACGACCGCTTTCCCCGCATCTGCAGATCTACCGCAGGCAGGTGCAGATGATGACCTCCATCACGCATCGCGCCACCGGCATCGCGCTCGCGGTCGGCGGCTTGCTGGTGGCCTGCGGCCTGCTGCAGCTTGCTGCCGGCGAAGAGAGCTTCAATCGCTTCAAGGGCATCATCGGCAGCCCGGTCGGGATGGTGCTGCTGTTCGGCTGGAGCTGGGCGCTGTTCTACCACCTCTGCAACGGCATCCGGCATCTGATCCAGGATGCCGGACTCGGTTACGAGATTCCCCAGTTCGTGCGTTCTAGCTGGCTGTCGGTCGTCGGCAGCATCGTGCTGACCGCCGCGACCTGGGCTTGGGTAGTGATGGCCGGAGGTGCGGCATGAACCTGCGTGTGGGAACCGACGACGTCCGCAGCCAGCTGCGCAATCCGATGAAGCTCGCCCGCGGGCTCGGTTCGGCGAAATCCGGCGTGGAGCACTGGTGGGTGCAGCGGTTGACCGCTGCCGCGCTGGTGGCGCTGGGCATCTGGTTCGTGATCACCGTGCTCGGCCTGCTGCATGCGGATTACGCGACGGCGCATGCGACGGTGGCCAAGCCGTGGAATGCGCTGTTGCTGATCGTGTTCGTGCTGACCATGTTCTGGCATGCCGTGCTTGGCTTGCAGGTGGTGGTCGAGGATTACGTGCACACCCGCTGGAAGGAGGTCGTGCTGCTCGTGGCGATCAAGTTCCTTGCGGTACTGGGCGCACTGGCTGGCGTGCTGGCCGTGCTGCGCGTGGCGCTGACCCCCTGAGACGAAACGCGAGGCCGGGATCCATGGAAAGCTACAAGGTTCAGCAGCATCTTTATGACGTGATCGTGGTCGGCGCCGGCGGCGCCGGCTTGCGCGCCACCTTCGGCCTCGCCGAGAAGGGCCTCAAGGCGGCGTGCATCACCAAGGTCTTCCCCACGCGCTCGCACACCGTGGCCGCGCAGGGCGGCATCGCCGCCGCGCTCGGCAACATGAGCGAGGACAACTGGCGCTTCCACTTCTACGACACCGTGAAGGGCGGCGACTGGCTCGGCGACCAGGACGCCATCGAGTACATGTGCAAGCACGCACCCGAAGCGGTGATCGAGCTCGAGCATTATGGCGTGCCGTTCTCGCGCACCGAGGACGGGCGGATCTACCAGCGCCCGTTCGGCGGCATGACCACGCACTACGGCAAGGGTACGGCGCAGCGCACCTGCGCGGCCGCCGACCGCACCGGCCACGCGATCCTGCACACGCTGTACCAGCAGGCGCTGGCGCACGACGCCACCTTCTTCGTGGAGTACTTCGCGATCGACCTGGTGTTCGATGCCGAAGGCGTGTGCCGCGGCGTGCTGGCGCTGGACATGAACGAAGGCACCATGCACTTCTTCCGCGGCCACGCGGTGGTGCTGGCCACCGGCGGCTACGGCCGCGCCTACCTGAGTGCCACCTCGGCCCACACCTGCACCGGCGACGGCGGCGGCATGGTGCTGCGCGCGGGCCTGGCCCTGCAGGACATGGAGTTCGTGCAGTTCCATCCGACCGGCATCTACGGCGCCGGCTGCCTGATCACCGAGGGCGTGCGCGGCGAGGGCGGTTACCTCACCAACTCCGAGGGCGAGCGCTTCATGGAGCGCTACGCGCCGCATGCAAAGGATCTCGCTTCGCGCGACGTGGTCAGCCGCGCGATGACGGTGGAGATCAACGAGGGCCGTGGCGTCGGCGAGCACAAGGACCACATCTTCCTCAACCTGATGCACCTCGGCCCCGAAGTGATCCACGAGCGGCTGCCCGGCATCGCCGAGTCGGCGCGCATCTTCGCCGGCGTCGACGTCAGCAAGCAGCCGATCCCGGTGTTGCCGACCGTCCACTACAACATGGGCGGCATCCCCACCAACTATCACGGCGAAGTCGTGCAGAAGCGCGGCGACGACGTGGATGCCGTGGTGCCCGGGCTGTTCGCGATCGGCGAAGCGGCGTGCGTATCGGTGCACGGCGGCAACCGGTTGGGTTCCAACTCGCTGCTCGACCTGGTCGTGTTCGGCCGCGCCGTGGCGAATCGCTGTGCCGAGATCATCAAGCCGGCCACGCCGCACAAGGACCTGCCGGCCACCGCGCTGGACAAGGCGCTGGAGCGCTTCGACCGCCTGCGCAACGCGAACGGCAACACACCCACCGCGGCGATCCGGCTCAACATGCAGCGCACGATGCAGCGCTACGGTGCGGTGTTCCGCACCGGCGAGACACTGGGCGAAGGCAGCCAGAAGATTTCCGAGGTGTTCAAGACGTTCGAGGACGTCAAGGTCAGCGACCGCTCGCTGGTATGGAACACCGACCTGATCGAGACGCTGGAGCTCGCCAACCTGCTCGAGCAGGCGGTGGCGACCATGCACTCGGCCGCGCAGCGACCGGAAAGTCGCGGCGCGCATGCCCGCGAGGATTTCCCGGAGCGCGACGACGAGCAGTGGCTCAAGCACACGCTGGTGTGGGTCGATCGCGAAGGCAGCACCCGCTTCGACTATCGCCCGGTGCACCTCAACACCTTGACCGACGAGGTGGCTTCGGTCCCCCTGGCCAAGCGCGTCTACTGAGTCGTTGCGTTCGATGTCACGTCCCGTTTTCGAGAATATGGAAGGGCAATCCCATGGGTGAATTCACGCTGCCACGGAACTCCAAGATCCAGCCCGGCAAGCATTACCCGGCCAAGGATGCAAAGAAGCCGCGGACCTTCCGCATCTATCGCTGGTCGCCGGACGACGACAAGAATCCGCGCATCGATACCTACGAAATCGATCTGGCCGCATGCGGCCCGATGGTTCTCGACGCCTTGCTGAAGATCAAGAACGAGATCGACCCGACGCTCTCGCTGCGTCGCTCCTGCCGCGAAGGCATCTGCGGCTCCTGCGCGATGAACATCGACGGCACCAACACGCTGGCATGCATCTGCGCGATCGACAGCGTCGCCAGCGGCGACGTGAAGATCTACCCGCTGCCGCACATGCCGGTGGTCAAGGACATCATCCCCGACCTCACCCATTTCTACGCGCAGTACGCCTCGATCAAGCCGTGGATTCGCACGCAGAGCCCGGCGCCGGGCAAGGAGCGCCTGCAGTCTCCGGAAGACCGCAAGAAGCTCGATGGCCTGTACGAGTGCATCCTGTGCGCCTGCTGCTCCACCAGCTGCCCGAGCTACTGGTGGAACGGCGACAAGTACCTTGGCCCGGCAATCCTGTTGCAGGCTTATCGCTGGATCGTCGACTCGCGCGATGAAACCACCGGCGAGCGCCTGGACGATCTGGAAGACCCGTTCAAGCTGTACCGCTGCCACACCATCATGAACTGCACCCGCACCTGTCCCAAGGGGCTGAACCCGGCCAGGGCGATCGCCGAGATCAAGAAGCTGATGGTGGAGCGGCGTTCGTCGTGATTCGTTCTCCCCTCTGGGGAGAAGGTGCCCGAAGGGCGGATGAGGGGCCGGTGCTCGCGGGGAAATTTATCGGAGAGCGTTCTTGATGATGGCTCGGCGCAAGATTGTCCCCCTCACCTCAATCCTCTCCCCGAGGGGAGAGGAGGCGAACGCGGCGCTTCGCGCCAACTGTCATGGATAAGAGCCGCCTGCGTTGGCGTGCCCGCCGCGGCACGCGTGAACTGGATGCCATGCTGGGCGGCTGGCTCGACGAGCGTTTCGAGCAGGCCGAGGAGGCGCAGCGGCAGGCGTTCGACGAACTGCTCGACGTGCAGGATCCGGAGCTGTGGGACTGGATGATGGGCCACGCCCGTCCCGACCGAGCGGACTGGCAGGTCATCATCGATGACATCCGCGCCCGCCATCGGCTTTGACTATTCGCCGTCGCGGCTGCTGCCGCGCTGCCTGTTGCTGGTGGCGACGCTCGCCGCGATCGCCGTGCTGGTCAGCGCCTTGCCGGCCTGGCTGCGCGCGGTGACGGTGGTTGCGCTGGCTCTGGCGACCTGGCAGGCGTGTCACCGCTTGAGGAGCACCGTCGTGGCCGCCGCCGGCTGGAGCGCCGAGTCGGGTTGGACCCTGCATACCGTGGATGGCGAGGACCACCCCGCCAGCCTGGCTTCGTTCCGCGTGCTGGGCGATCTGGTGTGGCTGCGCATGCACTCGGCGCAGCACGGCATCAGCGTATTGCTGCTGGCGCCGGACAACAGCGACGCCGATATCCGCCGCCGCCTGCGCATGCGCTTGGCGACGCTGCAGCCGGGTGAGGCGCTGCCGCGCTGGTGAAGCAACTTCGTCGATTCGGCGCGGTCCGAGCGAATAGCCGATAATGCCGGTCCGGGCGGCCCGCCCCGTGTCATCACCACAAGCGAATCGCCCATGTTCCGACCGCTCGAACTCTTCATCGGCCTGCGCTACACGCGCGCCAAACGTCGCAACCAGTTCATCTCCTTCATCTCCACCGTGTCGATCGTGTGCATCGCGATCAGCGTGATCGCGCTGATCACGGTGATGTCGGTGATGAACGGCTTCGACTACCAGATGCGCTCGCGCATCCTGGGCGCGGTATCGCAGGCGACGATCACCAGTGTCGACGGTCCGATCAGGGACGTGCCGCGTGCGCTGCAGGTCGCGCAGGCCAATCCGCACGTGCTGGGCGCGGCGCCGTTCGTCGAATCCGAGGCCATGCTGATCGGCCAGCGCTCGGCCGGCGTGCGGGTGCGCGGCATCGACCCGGCGCAGGAGCCGAAGGTGGTCGACATCGGCCAGCACATGATCGAAGGCTCGCTTGCCGACCTGCGCCCCGGCGACTGGAACATCGTGCTGGGTCGCGACCTGGCGATGCAGCTCGGGGTGGGCGTGGGCGACCGCGTGACCATGGCGGTGCAGGAGCTGCGCGCCACGCCGATGGGCGGCATCCCGCGCATGCGCAGCTTCCACGTCACCGGCACGTTCCAGCTCGGCATGGAGCAGTTCGACTCCGGCCTGGCCCTGGTCAACATGCGCGATGCCGAGAAGCTCAACGACCTGAACGGTCCGACCGGCATCCGGCTGCGCCTGGACGATCTGTTCAGCGCCCGCCCGGTGGCGCGCGAACTAGCCGATCAGCTGGGCCAGTACTACGGCGTGCGCACCTGGATGGACGAGAACGCCAACCTGTTCCACGCGCTGTCGATGGAAAAACTGGTGATGTTCATCATCCTGTCGCTGATCGTGCTGGTGGCGGTGATCAACCTGATCTCGATGCTGATGATGCTGGTCACCGACAAGCAGGCGGATATCGCGATCCTGCGCACGCTTGGCGCCACACCGCGCAGCATCATGGGCACCTTCATGGTGCAGGGCCTGCTGGTGGGCTTCGTCGGCATCGGCTTCGGCGTGGGCTTCGGCGCGCTGCTGTCGTGGAAACTGCCGGGCATCATCAAGTGGATCGAGCACACCTTCCACGTCACCTTCCTGTCCCCTGACGTCTATTACATCAGCGAGGTGCCGAGCCGGCTGGACTGGCAGGACGTGGGCTGGACCGCGCTGTTGACCTTCGTGTTCGCGCTGCTGGCCACCCTTTACCCCGCCTGGCGCGCCTCGCGCACGCAGCCGGCGCAGGCCCTGCGTTATGAGTGAGAAATCCATGGCCCCGACCCGCGAAAACGTGCTGCGTGCCAGCCACGTCGCCAAGACCTACGCCGAAGGTGGCCTTCGCACCGACGTATTGAGCGATGTCAGTCTCACCCTGAAACGCGGCGAGACGATGGCCATCGTCGGCGCCTCCGGCTCGGGCAAGAGCACCTTGCTGCACATCATCGGCGGACTGGACACGCTGACCGCCGGCGAGGTGGAGGTGGATGGGCGCGTGCTGTCAAAACTCTCCGACGCCGAGCGTGGCCGCGTGCGCAACCGCTCGCTGGGCTTCATCTACCAGTTCCACCACCTGCTGCCCGAGTTCACCGCGCTGGAGAACGTGTGCATGCCGCTGCTGATCCGCGGCACCGCGATCGCCGAGGCGCAGCGGCAGGCGATCGCCTTGCTGGAGCGGGTTGGCCTGGGGGCGCGCACCCACCACAAGCCGTCGGAGCTCTCCGGCGGCGAGCGCCAGCGCTGCGCGGTGGCGCGTGCGCTGGTGACCCGGCCGGCCTGCGTGCTCGGCGACGAGCCCACCGGCAACCTGGATGAGGCCAACGCCGCCCAGGTCTACGAGCTGATGCTGGAGCTCAACCGCGAGATCGGCACCAGCTTCATCCTGGTCACGCACGATCCGCACCTGGCCGCGAAGATGGATCGCACCCTGGTGCTGCACAACGGTGCGTTGCGCGACGCCGTGCCGGCCTGAGCCTTGCCGCCGCCGCGGGCGGCGTGCGCCTACAGCACTTTCAGCGTCGCCGGCGCCGTCCGCGCGCTAGGCTCGAAAGCTTCCAGGACGGAACGGGCGGCGGCGGCATGGCGCGACACGGGACGATCACGGCGGCGCTGGCCTTGCTGGCCGGCGTGTTGCTGGTGCAGGCGTGGCCGCGCCTGCCGTCGACGTGGATCTGCGTGCCGCTCGTCGTGCTGGCGCTGGCCTGGGCATGGCGTTGTCCGCGCTGGCGCTGGCTGTGCTGCCTGCCGCTTGGCGTCGCCTGGGCGCTGTGGTGCGGTACGCAGGCGATGCAGGCACGCTTGCCGCGCACGCTGGAAGGCCGCGACGTACTCGTCGTCGGCAGCCTCGACGGATTGCCGCTGGCGCGCACCGATGCCAGCCGCTTCACCCTGCGGGTCGAAAACGCCGAACTGGATGGGCAGCCGCTGGCCTTGCACGGCCTGGTTACCGTGTCGTGGTACGAAGGTGCGCCGCCGCTGGCGCCGTGCACGCGCTGGCGCCTGTTGCTGCGCCTGAAGCGCCCGCGCGCGCTGCTCGATCCGGGCAGCGCCGACAGCGAACGCTCGGCGCTGGAACGCGGCATCGTCGCCACCGGCTACGTGCGCGAGGACGAGGGCAACCGCCGCCTGTCCGGTCCGCGCTGGTGCGTGGATGGCGCGCGCGCGGCGATCGCCCGCGGCATTGCCGCGCGGGTGCGCGATCCGCACGATGCCGCGCTGTTGCGCGCCTTCGCCGTCGGCGACACGCGCGGCCTCGGCCAGCAGGACTGGGCGGTGGCGCGGGCGAACGGCGTGTCGCACCTGATCGCGATCTCCGGCTTCCACGTCGGCGTGGCGGCGGTGTTCGGCGTGTGGCTGGCCTGGTTGGCCTACGCGATGTGGCCGCCATTGGCGCTGCGCCTGCCGCGGCCGCAGGCGCAGGCCGCCGCGGCGCTGCTGCTCGCCGTGGTCTACAGCGCGCTGGCCGGGTTCGGCCTGCCCACCGTGCGCACGCTGCTGATGATCGCGGTGGTGGCGCTGGCGCGTTGCAGCCGGCGCGGCAGCAGCGGGGCGCAATCGCTGGCGCTGGCGCTGATCGCGATCCTGCTGGCCGATCCGCTGGCGGTGCTGGCGGCGGGGGTCTGGTTGTCCTTCGTCGGCGTGGCGTTCCTGATCCTCTGCCTGCAGGCGCAAGGCCGCGGCTGGCGCAGCGCCAATGGCGGCCACCACGGGTAGGCCAACCAGGCCAGGCACACGCCGAACACCGCCGCCACGCCGACGGGGGAAACGGAGATCGCGATCAGGGGCGACACGCCGTTCGCCCGCGCCCCCGCCCCGTCCTGCCGCTGGTCTTTTTACACATCCCCGAGCCCCAGGAGAAGGC
>NZ_MWIO01000005.1 GCF_004799035.1 Rhodanobacter lindaniclasticus | reverse complement strand
CCGGCCAGCGCGAGCGGCAGTTCCGCTAGCTGCGGCCGGCGCCGCGCGTGGCGGTGTTCACCGAGCCTGCGGCGCCGGCGTCTCGCGCAGCAGGTCGTCGGCGTTGGCGCTGTGGAAGTGCCGCTTGAACGCGACCTCGCCGACAGCCGGTTCCTCCAGCTCGCGCGCATAGCGGTGGCCGGCGTACACCGCGTGCGCGATCAAGCCCGGCGCCTCGGCGTCGCCGATGCAGCGCACGCTGCGGATGCCGGCATCCGTCCACTCCGCCTCGCGCTGCTGCAGTTCCTGGTACAGCGCGTCGTCGGGCAGGCGCGCGGTGACGGTGAGCACGGCATCGCAGGCCAGTTCGCGCTGGCGGTGGGTCCACACGTCCTCGACGGTGAGCGTGCTGCCGGCGTAGCCGACGATGTCGTGCGCGACCAGCGCCTCGATGCCGAGCTCGGCCATCCGCTTGCGCATGTGCCGGTAGTCCAGCGTGTTCAGCGTCCACGGCGCGAGGCCGTCCTCGGGCGTCAGGTGGATCACCCCGCTGCCGCGCCGGCGCAGCAGTTCGGCGGCGACGCTGGCGTGGTAGTAGCCGTCGTCGTCGAACACCACCACCTTGCCCTCCGGCAGGCGGCCGTCCATCAGGTCGTCCACGGTGAACACCTGCGGGTTGCCGGCGAAGCCGTCGATGGCGCTGCCGTGGCTGCGGCCGCCGCCGTCGCGGCGCCAGTGGCAGCCGGTAGCCAGCACCACGTGCTCGGCGCCGAAGTCGAGCACGTCCTGCGCGCTGAGCGGCGAATCGAGATAGACGGCCACGTTCGCCAGCTTGTGGATCTGGCCCACGCGCCAGTCGCGCACGCGCGCCCATTCGGCCAGCCCCGGCAGGCGCGACTCGCGGGTCACGCGACCGCCGAGTTCCTTGCGTGCTTCGGCCAGGCTCACCTCGTAACCGCGCTGGCCGAGCGCGCGCGCGGCTTCCAGTCCGGCCGGACCGGCGCCGACCACCAGCACGCGCGCAGCGCTGCGTTTCGGCGCGATGCGCTCCGGGTGCCAGCCCTTGCGCCACTCCTCGCCCATGGTCGGGTTCTGCGTGCAGCGGATCGGCGAGATGGTCATGTCGCCGGAGACGCAGACGTTGCAGCCGATGCATTCGCGGATGTCGTCGCTGCGGCCTTCCTCGATCTTCTTCGGCAAAAACGGGTCGGCGATCGACGGGCGCGCGCAGCCGATCAGGTCCAGCACGCCGCGCTTGAGCTGCGCCACCATGGTGTCCGGCGAGGTGAAGCGGCCCACGCCCACCACCGGCTTGCTGGTGGCCTGCTTGACGAAGGCGATGAACGGCTCCTGCGCGCCTTCGCCGGCGAACCGCGAGGGCACCGAGTCGTTGTACCAGGCGGCCAGGTTCACGTCCCACAGGTCGGGCAGCTCGGCCAGCATGCCGACGATGTCCTGCGCCTCGGCCAGCTCCACGCCGCCGGGGCCCAGCCCTTCCTCGACGGCGAAGCGCAGCGCCACCGCGCAGCTGTCGCCGACCGCCTCCTTCGTGTCCTGCAGCACCTCGCGCAGCAGGCGCACGCGGTTTTCCAGCGAGCCGCCGTATTCGTCGCCGCGCTGGTTGCGCCGGCGCTGCAGGAAGTGCATCGCCAGCGACAGGTCGTGCGCGGCGTAGACGTAGATGATGTCCATGCCGGCGCGCTTGCCGCGGATCGCCGCCTCGCGGTGCCAGCGCCGGTACTCGCGGATGTCGTGCTTCGTCATCGCGCGCGCCTGGTGCGGGTAGCCGTACTTGGTCGGCTGGTGCGAGGGCGCGATCAGCACCTCGCGCGAATACAGGTTGGAGGCGGTCGGGCCGTTGTGCGACAGCTCCAGCGCGGCCAGCGCGCCGTGCGCGTGCACCTTGTCGCACATCAGCGCCAGCGCGGGGATGTCGCGGTCGTCCCACAGCCGCGCCTCGACGTAGGGCGTAAGGTCGCCGCTGGGGTGGATCTCGCATTCCTCGGTGGAGACCACCGCCCAGCCGCCCGCGGCCTTCATCTCGCGCATGGCCGCGTGCGCCAGCGGCATCGCGTGGCCCATGCCGTTGCAGTGCGGCACCTGGAAGAAGCGGTTCTTCGCGGTGACCGGGCCGATCTTCACCGGTTCGAACAGGATGTCGTGGCGCGAATCTCTCATCGGCTCAGGCCTTGGCGGGTTGGGCGGCCTTGCGGCGGCGCAGGCGCATGAACGCGTACAGCGGCAGGCCCGCGGCGATCAGGCCCAGGCCGAGCACCAGCGGTTCGTGGCCGATGCCGATGAAGGCGAACACCACGAACAGCACGCCGAGCACGGCGGCCGGCAGCACTGCGCCGCGCACCGTGCCTTGGCGCCACAGCACGATCAGCGCCAGCGAGCAGCACAGGTACAGCGGCAGGTTGGCGGCGGTGACCACGCGGGTGATGAAGGTGAAGGCCGACACCAGCGACTTGCTGTAGCTCATCCACACCATCACCGAGGCCAGCGCGCCGGTGACCACCAGCGCCACCGCGGGTGCCCCGCGGCGGTTGTCGCGCACGAACACCCTGGGCAGCACGCCGTTGGCGGCCATGGTGCGGGTGAGCTCGCCCACCAGCAGCGTCCAGCCGTTGAGCGCGCCCAGTCCGCTGACCACCACGAACAGCGACAGCCAGCGGCCGAAGCCGGCGCCGCCGAAGCGGTCCATCAGCAGCGCGAACGGCGCGCTGGCGTTGCCCAGCTCCAGCTGCGGGATCAGCAGCAGCGGCACGGTGGAGACGATGATGTAGATCACCGCGGTGAGCACGGTGCCGACCATGGTGGCGCGCGGGATGGTGCGGCCGGGGTCGTTCACCTGCGCCGCCGGCACGCTGGCCGACTCGATGCCGAGCATGGCGAACAGCGCGATGGTGCCGGCGGCCATGGTGTCCCTCAGGCTGATCGGCGTGCTCGGCAGGTGCGCGGTGTAGCTCGCCGGCGCGTGCAGCAGCACCCACGCGCCGAGTACGGCGATGGCGATCATCGGCAGCAGCTTGAGCACGGTGGTGACGATCTGCACGCTGCCGCCGGCGCGCACGCCGAGCAGGTTGATCGCCACGAACAACCACAGCAGACCGAGCGCGAACACCGCCGGGTGGATCGCCTGCAGCGCCGGGAACACCACCGTGATGTAACCCACCGCACCCGTGGCCAGCGCCGCGTTGGTGAGCCACAGCGACACCCAGTACGCCCACAGCGCCATGTACGCGGGCAGCTCGCCGAGGGTACGGCGGATGTAGCCGTAGGGGCCGTCGGCGTCGGGCAGGGCATGCGCCAGGTAGGAGAACACCCGAGCCAGCGCGAGACAGCCGAGCAGGGTGACGGTCCAGCCGATCAGCGCGTTGAAGCCGTACGGAGCCAACGACGCGGGCAGCAGGAAGATGCCCATGCCGATCACGTTGCCCACCACCAGTGCGGTGCAGGTCCAGAAGCCAATCTTGCGTTGGTTGCTCACGGGCGTGGTCATGCTCATCGGTCGAGGGAAACCGGCGTGCCGGCCTTGATCACGCCGCGGATCTGCCGCAGGCAGTCCACGTCATGCAATGGATCGCAGCCCACCGCGACCAGGTCGGCGGCCTTGCCGGGGGCGATCGAGCCGAGTTCCTTCTGCTTGCCGAGCAGGCGCGCGGCGTCGATGGTGGCCGAGCGGATCGCCTGCAGCGGGGTCATCCCGTAGCGCACCATGTAGGCGAACTGGCGGGCGTTCTGGCCGTGCGGGTAGACGCCGGCGTCGGTGCCGAAGGCGAGGTGCACGCCGGTTTTCACCGCCTTGCGGAAGCCTTCGCGCTGGGCCAGCGTGGTGTCCTTGTTCTTGCGCAGGATCTCCGGCGACCAGTGGTCGCGGGTGCCGATTTCCTCGATGTAGTCGCCGTCGTAGATGTCGGCCACCAGCCAGGTGCCGTGCTGCTTGAGCAGCGCGATACCTTCGTCGTCGATCAGCGAACCGTGCTCGATCGAGCGCACACCGGCGCGGATCGCCCGCTTGATGCCCTCGGCGCCGTGGGCGTGGGCGGCGACGAACTTGCCGCGCCTGGCCGCTTCGACCACGGCGGCGTGGATCTCCGCCTCGGTGAATTCCGGCTTGCCCGGTTCGGTGCCGTTGGCCAGCACGGCGCCGGTGGCGATCACCTTGATCTGGTCGGCGCCGTGGTCGAGGATGAAGTCGACGTGCTTGCGCACGTCGTCCACGCCCTTTGACACGCCCTGGCGGAATGCCGGCGGCACCACGGTGCCGGCGGGCAGGCCGGTGATCTCGCCGCCACCGCCGGGCGCGGTGATGTAGGCGCCGGCGACGAACATGCGCGGGCCGGGAATCTCGCCGGCGTTGATCGCGTCACGCAGGGCGATGTCGGCGAAGCCGCGGTAGACGCCGACGTCGCGCACGGTGGTGAAGCCGGCCTGCAGCGTCTTGCGCGCGTTCATCGCGCCGATGAACGCCTGTTGCGCGGGGCTGATCTTCAGCGGCGCAGCGATGTCGGCGGTTTCCGCCTCCTCGGAGATGTGGGTGTGCATGTCCATCAGGCCGGGGACCACGGTCCAGGCACTCCAGTCGAGCACGCGCGCGCCCTTGGCCGCATCGGCGGACCACGGCTGCACCGCGACCACCTTGCCGTCGGCGAGGGTGACGGCCTGGTCGGTGAGCATCCTGCCGCTGTCCACGTCGAGCAGGTGGCCGGCATGCACCACGGTGCGGTCGGCCGCATGCACCGGGGCGACGATGGCCGCAGTGAACAGCCATGCAGTCAGGGCCTTCTTCATGCGCGCTCTCCCGCGGCGGCGTAGGCCGCGCGCAACCGGTTGTGGAAGTGCCAGACACCGCTTTCGCGCTTCGGGCACAGCCGGCCGGCCTCGTACGTGCCGGAGGTCAGGCCGCGCTGCACGGCGACGCAGATGTCGATGTCCTCCTGCTGCACCTCGTCGCTGAATTCCTGGTCGGCGGCGATGCGCGCCTGCGCGGCGGCATCCTGCGCGTAGTAGTAGTCGAACTCTACGCGGCAGCGGTCCGGCCCCAGCGGCACGATGCGGTTGGTCTGCATGCGGCCGGGCATGATGTTGAGCATCACGTTGGGGTAGACGAAGTAGTAGAACGCCTCGCCGTCGCCATAGATGTCCGCGCTGTTGCGCAGCGGCGAGGACTGCAGCGAATGCCAGTCGAACAGCTCGGTGTCGTAGGCGCGGTAGTCCAGCACTTTCGACAGTCCCGGGTGCACGTGCGGCAGGTGGTAGCCCTCGAGGAAGTTGTCGACGTAGACCTTCCAGTTGCAGGCGATCTCGTAGCTGTCGCGGCGCAGGTAGCGCATGGCGGAGAGGTCGATCGGCGCGATGCGCTCGGCGATGCCGCCGTAGACCGCGTCGAACGCGGGCACGGCATCGTCCAGCGCCACGAAGACCAGGCCTTGCCACTCGTGCACGCGGACCGGCGGCAGGCGGATGGCGGACACGTCGAAATCCGCCGCGCCCTGCATTTCCGGCGCGCTGCGCAGCTGGCCTTCCAGCGTGTAGGTCCAGCCGTGGTACTTGCAGTGCAGTGCCTTGGCGCCCTTGCCGTTGCACAGCGCCAGCGGGCCGGCGCGGTGACGGCAGACGTTGACGAAGCCGCGCAGCACGCCGTCCTGGCCGCGCACCACGATCACCGGCACGTGGCCGACCTGTTCCACCACGTGGTCGCCGGGCTCGGCGAGCTGGCCCTGGTGCGCCACCAGTTGCCAGCTGCGCGCGAACACCGCGCGCTGCTCCATCGCCAGCATCGCCTCGCCGACGTAGTAGCGGGCGGGCAGGGCGGTGGCGCGGTCGAGGCCGGGGTGGGATGTCTCAGCTGGCATGCAATGCTCCGCGATCGGAATAGACTGGCGCGACGACAACGGTCGCTTCGGGGGAGGCCTCATGTTCCGTTTCACGCTTACGCTGGCACTGTGCGCGCTGGCCGGGCTGGCATATGCCGCCGGACCCCGCGCACGCGACCTGGGCGTTCCGTTCGACGGCACCCCGGGGCCGCTCGATGCCATCACCGACGTCGCCGGCGTCACCGTGGGCCAGGTCACCCTGATCGAGGACCTGCCCAATGGCCACAAGGTGCGCACCGGCGTGACTGCGATCCTGCCACGCGGCAAGGCCAGCTACGAGATCCCCGCCTTCGGCGGCTGGTTCGCGCTCAACGGCAACGGCGAGATGACCGGCACCGCCTGGCTGGACGAGTCCGGCCAGTTGGAGGGGCCGGTGATGCTGACCAACACGCACAGCGTGGGCGTGGTGCGCGACGCGGTGATCGCCGAGCGCGTGCATGCCGGCGGCGCCGACGCCTCGGGCTACTGGTGGTCGCTGCCGGTGGTGGCCGAGACCTGGGACGGCGAGCTGAACGACATCAACGGTTTCCACGTGCATTCCGCGGACGCCGCGCGCGCGCTGCACGAGGCGACGGGCGGGCCGGTCGCCGAAGGCAACGTCGGCGGCGGCACCGGCATGATCTGCCACGAGTTCAAGTGCGGCATCGGCACCGCCTCGCGGCGCGTGCGCATCGGCGGGCACGACTACACCCTGGGCGTGCTGGTGCAGGCCAACTACGGCCTGCGCGACAGCCTGCGCATCGCCGGCGTGCCGGTGGGCCAGTACCTGCGCGAGGACCGCCTGTACAGCGCCACCAACCCGGCGGCGGTGGACACCGGCTCGATCATCATCGTGGTGGCGACCGATGCGCCGCTGCTGCCGCACCAGTTGAAGCGCATCGCCAAGCGCGCCGGCATGGGTCTGGCGCGGATGGGCAGCTATTCCGGCAACGGTTCGGGCGACATCTTCGTGGCGTTCTCCACCGCCAACGCCGACGCGCTGCACGACCGGCCGCTGCAGCAGGCCGGCTTCATCGGCAACGACCACATCGACCCGCTGTTCGAGGCCACCGTGCAGGCCAGCGAGGAGGCGATCGTCAACGCGATGATCGCGGCGAAGGACATGTGCGGCCAGGGCGGGCACTGCGCGAAGGCGATCCCCCATGCGGAACTGGTCGCGCTGCTCAAGCGCTTCGGTCGCTACCAGCCGCCGCATTGAGGTCGCCCGGCTCACGGCGCGCTGCCTGTGGCCTTGAGGAAACGGTCGTACCAGGCCAGGTTGCGCTGCATGCGATCGCGCAGGTAGCTCGGCACCGTGATGCCGTGGTGCTGGTCCGGATAGACCACCAGCTGCGTGGGGATCCCCAGCGAGCGCAGCGCCTGGTACATCTGCTCGGCGCCGATGCACGGCACGTTGAAGTCGATCTGGCCGCACTGGAACAGCGTGGGCGTGGTGATGCGGTCAGCGTGCAGGAACGGGTAGCTGGCGCGGTCGTACGCCTCGCGATTGGCCCACGGCGTGCCCAGCTCCAGTTCGTACTCGCGGGTGTACTCGTCGTCGCCGTACATGCCGTAGGTGTTGCCGGTGCCGGCGCCGCTGATTGCCGCCTTGAAGCGGGTGTCGCGCGCGATGATCTGGTCGGTGAGGATCGCGCCGTAGCTCCAGCCGCCGATGCCAAGGCGGTCGGGATCGGCGATGCCCAGCTGTACCGCGTGCTCGACCCCGGTCAGCACATCCTGCGTGTCCTTGGTGCCCCAGTCGGCGTAGATCGCCCGCGCGAAATCGAAGCCGCGCCCGGAGCTGCCGCGCGGGTTCACCGCCAGCACGGCGTAGCCGTTGGCGGCGTAGACCTGCCAGTCCTCCATGAATTCGTGGCTGAACTGGTACACCGGCCCGCCGTGCACACGCACGATGGTGGGATAGCGCTGGCCTTTCACGTAGCCCACCGGCTTCACCAGCAGCGCGTCGAGTGCGGTGCCGTCGGCGCCGGTGAAGTGCAAGGTCTCGGTGCTCGCCAGCTGCCTGCCGGCCAGCCATTCGTTGTGGTCGGCAAGCGGGCGCAGGTGGTCGCCGTCGAGCGCGGCGAGGTTGTAGGGGTGCAGGTCATCGCCGCCGAGCACGGCGATGCGGCCGTTGCGCGCCACCGAGATATCGACGTCGAAGCGGTCGCCGCGGGTCAGCTCGGTGAGCTTGCCGCTGGCCACGTCGATGCGCGCCAGGTGGGTGACTTCGGCCTGCTCGACCAGCGCATAGACGCTGCGCCCGTCCGGCGACCAGTGCGGATGGGTGAAGCAGCGGTCGATCGGCGCGGGGATCGACGCCTTGCCGCTGGCGACATCGATCACCGCCAGCTGCCAGGGCGCGTAGTAGATCCACTTGTCCTCGCCACTCTGCAGGTAGGCGATGCGCTTGCCGTCCGGCGACCAGGCCGGGCGCGAGGCCCAGTACGGATCGAGGTCGGAGCCGGGGAAGCGGGTGAGCTGGCGTTCGGTGGCGCCGGCGCGGGCGTCGATGACGTAGATGTCGAAGTTGAGGGTGCGGTCCGGGTCGGCGCCGCGCCGGGTGACGTAGGCGATCTGCCGGCTGTCCGGCGACCACGCGGGCAGCTGCTCGTCGTGCGTGCCGGGGGTGAGCAAGGTGGCCGCGCCGCTGGCGAGGTCGACCAGGTACAGGTGCTTGTGGCGCGCGCCCAACCAGCCCGAGTCGTCGTCCTTGAACTGGAAGCGGTCGGTGACGATCGGCGGCGGGTTCTTCGGCTTCGGCGCGCCGGCGGGACGCTCGGGATCGAACGCGATCACGGCCAGCTGCTTGCCATCCGGCGACAGCGCGAACTCTTCCACGCCGGCGGGAAGCTGCGTCACCTGCCGCGCTTCGCCACCGTCGGCGGGCATCGTCCACACCTGCGTGCCGGTGTCTTCGTCGTCCTTGCCGTCAGCGGGCTTGCGGTCGGACAGGAAGGCGATGAAGCGGCCGTCGCCCGACCACTGGGCCTGCGACTCGTCGGTGTCAGGCGTGTGGGTGAGCTGGGTGCGCGCGCGGCCATCGAAGCCCACCCGCCACAGATCCGACTGCGGCTGGTCGCGCTCGGCATTCGTGGTGGTGACGGTGTAGACCAGCCAGCGGCCGTCGGGCGACAGCGCCGGGTCGGCGAGCACGGCCAGCCGGCTGATGTCGGCCGGAGTGAACGGTGTCTTGCCGGCGGCGGAGGCCGCCAGCGGCAGCAGGCCGAGCGCGATCCAGGCCAGATGGTGCAGGCGGCGGATCATCGGCCAGTCTCCGCGGTCGTCGTCGACGGTTTGCCGGCGGCCAATGCGCGGTAGGCGTCGCGCGCCTTGCCGAGGTAGTCCAGCGTCATGCGTTTCTCCGCCGCGGTGTTGTAGTCGTCGCGCGCGGCGGCGGCCTCGATGGTGCGGTCCATCCACTTGGCGAACCACGCGGCATCGGCGCGCGCGCTGGGCACCAGCACGTGGTCGCCCAGCCACACCGGGTTGGTGGTGGCGTAAGGGTAGAGGTCGAGCACCTCGGGATCGGCGCCGTCGTTCCAGGCGCGCAGCAGCACCCAGCCGCCGTCGAGGTCGAGATCGCCCTCGGCGTCGAGATGGCGGCGGTCGCCGCCGAGGGTGAAGGCCTTCACCACCTGGCCGTTGTGCACCAGTTCGAGGTGATCCACGGCCACCGGCGAACGCAGCGCCACGCGGTAGTGGTGGCGACCCGGGGCGAGCTGCGCGCCGGGCTTGGCGCCATCGAGCAGCAGCCCGAGCAGTGGCCCGTTGCTGGCGAAGCCGTGGCCGGCTTTCAGCGCGGCCATCGCCGCCGCGCGGTCGTGCTGGCCGCCGGTGTCGAGGAACACGCGGTTCAGGCCGACCGGGCCGCGCAGCGAGGCGTAGTTCGCCATCGCATCGGTGCCGGCGCCGGTGGGCAGATGGAAGCCGAGGTTGAGCAGGCGATACCAGACCTGCGCGGTGGCCTTGTGGTCGGAGAAGCCGACGATCTCGATGTAGTCGACCTTGCCCTGGATCACGTCCGCCGGCAGTTCATTGCTGAGCACCGCATCGTGCGCGGGGTCGGGCAGGGTGTCGAACGGGTGCACGTAGCCGACCAGCGCGCCCTGCGCGTGGGCGAGGTCGGCGATCGCGCCGTTGGTCGGGTACGGGCTCGCCATCGCGGTGTGCCAGTAGGCGGAGAAACCTGGCATCAGCAGGTGGTCGCCGAGATTGAGCAGGCCCAGGTGCCCCCAGAAGCTGGTGTGGTACTCCTGCCCGTGCAGCACCAGCGTGCGCGACGTGCTGGCCGGATCGGGATCGGTGCGGAACGCGGCGATGTCGGGGAAGCGTTCCTCCTTGTTGACCACCAGGTCCCAGGCCAGGTCGAGGTCCTCCGCGCGCGCCTGGGCGGCGAGATGCGCCGGCGTGTTGCGGTAGTGGCCGCCGTAGTTCATGTGGATGTGCAGGTCGGCGCTGATGAAGCGGCCGTAGGCGTCGGGCAGGCGCTGCGGCTGCAGCTGCGCGCGCAGCGGCGTCGCGCGGCCCGCCGCCAGGTTCACGGCCTGCCGCCATGGCGCGTAGGCGAAGCCGTGCTGCACCCACAGCTGCGCGCGTCCGGCGGGCAGGTCCAGCGTGCACGGCGGCGCGCAGTGGAAATAGTGCGTCTCGGCCGACTGCAGCGCGCGGTCGAAGCCGTCGTCGGCGTGCATCCAGGCCGCATCCGGTGCATAGGCGCGGCCGTCGCTGGCCAGCACCGCCACGCGCGCCGGCGTGCGCGCGCCGTGTTCGTCGACGATGTCGAGCACCAGCTGCGCCTGCGGCAGCCGGGTCACGCGGTGCGTCGCCACCACGTCGCGGGTGGCGCCGCCGAGCGCATCCATCACGCGCAGCGCCGTGTTGCCGTCGCGGTTGTCGATGTAGGCGATGCGCTTGCCGTCGGGCGACCAGCGCGCGTTGCGGCGGTCGAACTCGCCGAAGCTCAGCGGCAGCGGCGCGGCGCCGTCGGGCGTGGTCAGCCACAGCTGCTGCCACTGGCGGCCGTGGTAGCTGGCGTAGAGCAGGCGCCTGCCGTCCGGTGCGGGTTCCGGGCGCGCGCTCCAGCTGGTTTCCTCGCCGAGCACGCGGTGGCGCTGCGCGGGTTGGTCGACATCCACGGCGAAGAGGTCGCCGGTGCCCCAGCCGATCTCCGGATTGCTGACGTAGTAGAGCGTCTTGCCGTCGGGCGACCACGACGGATTGATCGCGTGGTCGAACGCGGAATAGTAGTAGCGGTCGAGCGCGCTCTTGCGCTCGCCCAGCAGCGGCCGCGCGTGGTGCAGGCCGGCCGCGTCGAGTTCGGCGACGAACAGGTTGAAGTGGCCGCTGCCCTGCGTCGAGACCCAGGCGATCCGCTTGCCGTCCGGTGACAGCCGCGGCTCCACGTTGACCGCGCCGCCCGTGGTCAGCCGCTGCTCGCGGCCGCTGGCCAGATCCAGCCGCCACAGCTCGGTCGCGTTGCCGTCGTAGCGCGCGAACACCACGCTGCGGCCGTCGCGCGCGGCGTCCGGCTGGTAGTCGTAGGCGCGCGCAGGGTGGGTGAGTTCGGTGGCGGTGGCGTCGTCGACGCGCTGCCGCCACAACGAGCCGGCCATGCTGTAGATCAGCGTGTCGCCATCGGGCAGGAAGCTCGCCGACGACGGCCCGGTGGTCAGCTGCGGCAGGTACAGCTCGCGCCAGTAGTAGCTGTGCGGCAGGTCGACCTGCTTCAGCACGGGCTCGCGCGCGGCCTGCGCCGCGCCCGCGAGGAGGAACAAGGCGAGCAGGGCGGTCAGGCGGCGCGGCATGGCGTCAGCTCCCCGTCAGTGCCTGGTCGAGGCTCGCCCGCAGCAGGGCGATCGCCTCGTCGACCTCGCCGACGCTGACGTTCAGCGGCGGCATGAAGCGTACCGTGCTGGTGCCGCAGGAGAGCAGCAGCAGGCCGTTGTGGAAGGCCCGCCGGACCACCGCCTCGCACAGCGCGCTGGCCGGCGTCTTCTTGCCGTCGTTCTCCACCAGCTCCATGCCGATCCACAGGCCCTTGCCGCGCACCTCGCCGATGCAGGGGAAGTCCTTCTGCAGTTCGCGCAGCCGTGCCATGAAGTGCTCGCCCACGCGCGCGGCGTTGTCCACCATGCCGCCGCGCACCAGGTCGAGGGTGGCATTGGCCGCCGCGCAGCCGATCGGATTGCCGCCGTAGGTGTTGCCGTGCGCGCCGCGCTGCCACTGCGCCATGATCGATTTCTTCGCGATCACCGCGCCGATCGGCAGGCCCGAGCCCAGTCCCTTGGCCGAGGTGAGGATGTCCGGCGCCACGCCCCAGTGCTCGCAGGCGAACATCTTGCCGGTGCGGCCGATGCCCGACTGCACCTCGTCGAAGATCAAGAGGATGCCGTGCTCGTCGCACAGCGCGCGCAGGCCGGCGAGGAAGCCGTCCGGCGGCGTGAGGTAACCGCCTTCGCCCTGCATCGGCTCGATCAGGATCGCGGCCACCTCGCTCGGCGGCACGCTGCGCTGGAACAGCATGCGGATGTAGTCGAGCACCGCCGCGCCCTGGTCGTCGCCGGCGAACAGCGGCCGGTACGGGTTCGGGTACGGCACGTGGGTGACGCCGGCCAGCGTCGGCGAGAAGCCCTTCTGCTGGGTGTACTTGCTGGAGGTGAACGACAGCGAGCCGAAGGTGCGGCCGTGGAAGCCGCCGAGGAAACCGATGAAGCGCGGCCGGCCGGTGACGTAGCGGGCCAGCTTCAGCGCGCCCTCCACCGCCTCGGTGCCGGACTGGCAGATGAAGCTCATCGCCGGCTCGCCGGCCAGCGTCTGCATGGGCGCGATCGCGGCCAAGCGCTCGCCCAGCGCGGTCATCTCCTCGTGCCAGTAGTCGCTGGAGATGTGCAGGAACTTCGCCGCGGCGTCCTGCACCGCCTTGACCACCTGCGGGTGCGCGTGGCCGGTGGCGCACACCGCGATGCCGGCCATGAAGTCGAGGAAGCGGTTGCCGTCCACGTCCCATACCTCGGTGCCGCGGCCGTGCGACATCACGAACGGGTAGTCGCGCGGGTACGAGGGCGAGATCACCGCGGCGTCGCGGGCGATCATCGCCTGCGCCTTCGGGCCGGGCAGGGCGGTCTTGATGTGGGCGGGGTTCGGCGTCGCGTTCACGGCAATGCTCCGGTTCAGAGGGGGATGCGGACGGGGCGCGCGTGCGCCTCGCGGGTGCGGGCGTTGAGTGCGCGCAGGGTGTCGAGCTCGTGCGCGCTCGGCGGCGCGATGGTGTCGAGGTGGTCGGCGACCGCCAGCGGCCAGCCGATCGCGGCGCGGGCCTCCTCGACGCTGGCGCCGGCGAACAGCGCGACCAGCTGCAGTTCCTCGCTCTGCGGGTGCGGCGCCAGCATGCCGAAGTCGGTGATCACCGCGCGCGGGCCGCCACCGGGCGCGCCGCTGCGCGCGCGCGTGCCGTGGCCGTCGAGGTAGCCGGCGCTGGTGCGAAAATCCAGGCGCTCGACGAAGCTGCGCTTCGATGCCCGCGCCATCACGAACACCTGGCGCGCGTGCTGGGCGATCTCCGGCGCGCCGCCGGCGCCGGGCAGGCGCGTGGTGGGCGCGTCGTAGGGGCCGATCACGGTGCTGTTGAGGTTGCCGTGGCGGTCGATCTGCGCGGCGCCGAGGAAGCCGATGTCGATGCGGCCGGCCTGCAGGTAGTAGCTGAAGACCTCCGGCAGCGGCACCACGCAGGCCGCGGTCTCGGCCAGCTCGCCGTCGCCGATCGACAGCGGCAGCACGTCCGGGCGCGTGCCGATCGCGCCCGATTCGTAGATCAGCACGATCCCGGGCGCGTGCGTGAGCCGCGCCAGGTTGCAGGCGGCGCTGGGCAGGCCGATGCCGACGAAGCACACGCCGCGGTCCGGCAGCAGGCGCGCCGCGGCGATCGTCATCCACTCGTCGCGCGTGCAGGCGTTCATGCGGCCTCCTGCTGCAGGCCGGCGAGGAACGCGCGATGGTCGCGCGTGCCGAGCACGTGCTGCTCCATCCAGGCCAGGAAGCTCGAGCGCTCGCGCGCGATCGCGTCCCACTGCCGGTAGAACGCGTTGTCGCGCACGTAGTGGCCGTGCGCGTAGGACGGATACGCGCCGCCGGGGCAGGCCGCCACCGCGCTGACCACCCAGTGCGGCAGCACGATCGCGTTCATCGCCGGCGGCAGCGCGTCGACGATCTCCTCGACGGTGACGATCAGCGTCTTCGCCGCCAGCGCGGCCTCGCGCGCCGCGCCGACGATGCCGTCGATGGCGACGTTGCCCGCGCGGTCGGCGCGCTGCGCGTGCAGGATGGTGACGTCGGGGTTGAGCGCGGGCACCGCCGCCAGCATCTCGCCGGTGAACGGACATTGCACGCGGCGGATGTTCGGGTTGTGCGCCGGCAGGTCGGTGCCGGCGTAGCCGCGCAGCATGCCGAACGGCAGCCGCGCCGCGCCGGCGCAGAACGCCGCGGCCATGCCGGCGTGGCTGTGCTCGTCCAGTTCCAGCGGCTGCGGCCACTGGTGCTCCACCGCATCGCGCAGCCGGTGCAGCGAGCCGACGCCGGGGTTGCCGCCCCAGGAAAAGGTCAGCTTGCGCGCGCAGCCCATGCCGATCAGCTGGTCGTAGATGATGTCCGGCGTCATCCGGATCAGGTGCAGGTCGCGCCGGCGCTGGCGGATGATCTCGTGGCCGGCGGCGAACGGGATCAGGTGGGTGAAGCCCTCCAGCGCGACGCTGGCGCCGTCGGCGACATGGCGTTCGATCGCCTCGGCAAGCGGCAGCAGCATGCTCACTCGACCACCGTGCGCGACTGCTCGCGCAGGTACTGCGCGAGGTAATGGAACGAGGCGATCGCCTTGCCGGTGGAACCGGAGCCCTTCCAGCCGCCGAACGGCTGGTAGCCCGGCCAGGCGCCGGTGGTCGCGCCTTGCGGGCGGTTCGCGTAGGTCACGCCGGCCTCGATGCGGTCGTGGAACCAGGCCACTTCGTCGGCGCCGCCGAAGAAGCCCGCGGTCAGGCCCATCGAGCTGTCGTTGGCCAGCCGCATCGCCTCCTCGCGGTCGTGGTAGCGGTGCAGCAGCAGGATCGGCAGGAACATCTCGTGCTGCCACAGCGGATGGGCCAGCGGCGCTTCGGCCAGCACGGGCTCCACGTAATAGCCGCGCGCCAGCGCCGCGCGGCCTTCGCTGCCCGCGCCGATCCGGGCGCCGCCGGCGAGCAGGCTGGCGCCGCCGCTGCGCAGCGCGTCGAGATGGCGCTGATAGTTGTCGTAGGCCGCGGCGTTGACGACCGGGCCGAGCCAGTGCTCGCGCCGGCGCGGATCGCCGATGCGGATGGCGGCGATCTGCGCCTGCAGCCGCCCGATCAGCGCGTCGGCGACGCGCTCGTGCACGTACAGCCGCGACAGCGCCGAGCATTTCTGCCCGCCCATGCCGTAGGCGGAGCGCACGATGCCGGCGGCGGCGCGGTCCAGGTCGGCGTGCTCGGTGACGATGCACGGATTCTTGCCGCCCATCTCGGCGATGCACGGCCGCGGATACGCGCCGCCGGCCATCTGCTGCATCAACTGACGGCCGACCGCCACCGAGCCGGTGAAGGTGATGCCGGCGGTGAGCGGGTGCTGCACCAGCGCCTCGCCGATCTCGCGGCCGGAGCCGGACAGGTAGTTGAACACGCCCGGCGGCAGGCCGGCGTCGCGGATGCAGTCGGCGAGCAGGCGGCCGGACCACGGCGTGTCGCTGGCGCCCTTGAGCACGACGGTGTTGCCGGTGACCAGCGCCGCGGCCACCGGCCCGCCGGCCAGCGCCAGCGGGAAGTTGAACGGCGCGATCACCACCCACGCGCCGTACGGCCGCATCACGCTGGCGTTGTGCGAGGCGAAACCTTCGACCGGATCGTCGGGCAGCACGTGCGCATAGCCGGCATGGCTTTCGAAATCGTCGGCGTAGTGATGGAAGAAGTCGACCGTCTCCTGCGCCTCGCCGAGCGCTTCCATGCGGTTCTTGCCGACCTCCAGCACCATCGCCGCGGCAATCTCGTAGACGCGTTCCTCCAGCAGTTCGCCGACGCGGTGCAGCAGGCGCGCGCGCTCGACGACCGGCGCCGCGCGCCAGGCCGGGTAGGCCGCGTGCGCCGCGGCCATCGCGGCGTCGACGTCGGCCCGGTCGGCCAGCGCGAACTCGCCCAGCCGCAGCGCGGTGTCGAACGGCGCATGGCGCTCGGCGTGCTGCGCGGCGTCGCGATCGGCGCCGGCGACGAACAGCGGATGGCGCGCGCCGAGCGCGGCCTCGACCCGCGCCAGCGCCGCCTCGAAGCGTTCGTGCATCGCCTCCGGCGGGTTGTACATGGTGGCGTAGGTGAGACGGAAGCTCATCGGAAATCCTCAGCAAGCAGCAGGGAAGAAGCGCGCCAGCAGGCGGTCGAGCAGGGCCAGCGCATCGGCCAGCGCGTGCTCGTCGATCACCAGCGGCGGCGCCAGCAGGATCAGGTTGCCGCGGCAGGCGAACGACACGCCTTCGGCCATCGCCGCGTCGACCAGTGCGTTCAGTGCGGGCGGTGTCTGCGGCCACGGCGCCAGCGGTTCGCGGGTGGCGCGGTCGGCGACCAGCTCGACCACCGCGAACAGGCCGTGGCCGCCGCGCACGTCGCCGATCACCGCATGGCGCGACTGCAGCGCCTGCAGTTCGGCCAGCAGGCGCGCGCCGAGCGCGCGCGAGCGCGCGATCAGGTTTTCGTCCTCGTACGCGCGCAGCGCCGCCAGGCCGGCCGCGCAGGACAGCGGATGGCCGCAGTAGGTCAGGCCGGTGTAGAGCATCTCGTGCTGCAGCCGGGCGGCCACCTCGGCCGACAGCACCACCGCGCCCAGCGGCAGGTGCGCGCCGGTCAGGCCCTTGGCCAGCGTCATCAGGTCGGGCCGGCCGGCCTCGCCGTGGCGCTGCCAGGCGAACCACTCGCCGCAGCGGCCGAAGCCGCTCATCACCTCGTCGGCGATCAGCCAGACGCCGCGCGCGCGGGTCGCCTCGCGCAGGCCGGGCCAGTAGTTGTCCGGTGCCACGATGCCGTTGCTGCCGGCGTTGGCTTCCATCAACACGGCGGCGACCGACGACGCACCGTGATGGTCGATCGTCTGCGCCACGGCGGCGGCCGCGCGCTCGCCGCAGTCCCGCGCATCCTCGCTGCCGAACGGGCAGCGATAGCTGTCCGGTGGGGGCACGTGCAGCACGCCGAACGCTTCCGGGTCGACCTGGGTGCGCGTGCGCGTGTCGCCGGAAAGCGCCATGCAGGCGTAGCTGGCGCCGTGGTAGGAGCGGTCGCGCGTCACGATGCGCCCGCGCGGCTTGCCGCTGGTCTGGCGCGCGAACTTCACCGCGTTCTCGTTGGCGTCCGCGCCGGCCAGGGTGAAGAACACGCGCCCGCCGTCGAAGCCGGATTTTTCCAGCAGCGCCTCGGCCAGCGCCGCGCGCGACCGCGCGCCCCAGGCCGAGGTGACGAAACACAGCTGCTGCGCCTGCTCGCGGATCGCCGCGACCACGGCCGGATGCTGGTGGCCGAGGTTGCTGCATTCGGCCAGGCTGCTCATGTCCAGGATGCGCCGGCCGTCCTCCAGTTCGAGGTACGCGCCACTGCCGCCGACCACGGTCGGTGCCCGCCATGCCGACTGCACGCACCAGCTGTGCAGCACACTGTCGCGTTCGCTCGCCACACCGATCCCCTCGATCCGGTTTGTGCGGTAATCGCACAACAATTCGTATTGCGAACCCATTGGAAACCTTCTACGCTCGGCCTGTCAATGGAGGCCGCCAACGCATGGCATCGACAGCATTCGAGGACAGCGCGGACTACGTGCAATCGCTGGCGCTCGGGCTCCAGGTGCTACGCGCATTCGATCGCGAGCTGACCAGCGCGAGTCTGTCCGAGGTCGCCGAACCCACGGACCTGTCGCGTGCGGTGGTGCGCCGCATCCGGCCGACCCTGAACCACCTGGGCCACGTCGGCGGCGCGGTGCTATGTTTCTTACTGACCTACCGCGTGCTGGAGCAGCGCCAGTGCTACTCG
>NZ_MWIO01000049.1 GCF_004799035.1 Rhodanobacter lindaniclasticus | reverse complement strand
GGCCTGCACCGCATTCGCGGAAACCTCGGTCACCGCCGGCCCCACCGCCGCCGGTGACCGAGGTTTCCGCGAATGCGGTGCAGGCCCCGCCGCCGGCGCCGCCGGCGCCGCCGGCGCCGCCGCCGGACATCGCGGCCGGTTCGGATCTGAGCTACGGCACCCGTCCGAGCCCGCCCTATCCGCCGATAGCTGCCCGCCAGCGCCATCAGGGCACGGTGGTCCTGTTGATCCTGGTTGGCCTGGACGGATCGCCAAAGTCCGTCGAGGTGGAGAAATCCAGCGGCTATCGCGAGCTGGATCGAGCGGCCAAGGACTGGGTCATGCGCCACTGGAAGTTCAATCCGGAGGTGAAGGCCGGCAAGAAAGTGGAGGGCTATGCTCGTGTCCCCATCAACTTCAATCTCAGTGGCTAGAGATAACCACTTCAACCCGCTGTAATCGGGCTACAGTCGATTACGGTCACAGTTCACGCTTGACTTTTCTAGGGTAGCGTTATGTTCCTTCAGACTCCTGCTGCAACCGGCAACACCAACGCCGAAGCCATGAAACAGATGGGCTTCGAGAACCTGATGCAGAACTTCGACTGGCTCGGCTGGGTGGTCTTCGTGACCCTGGTCGCCATGTCGTTCCTGTCCTGGTACTTCATCATTGCCAACGGCATTCGCAATGCCACCGTGAAGGCACGGGCCGACAAGGTCATCGATGGCTTCTGGGGCAATGGTTCGACCCAGGACGCCATCCGTGAACTGGAAGCACAGCCCAAGAGCGAGCCGTTCTCCAAGATCGCTCTGGAAGCCGCTTCGGCGATGGCGCATCACCAGCAGAGCACCACCGGCACCACCGGTCGCCTGGCCGAGTCGCTGAGCCGCTCGGAGTTCATCGACCGCGCCCTGCGCCAGGCCGTGGCTCGCGAGAGCATGCGTCTGGAAGGCGGCATGACCCTGCTCGCCACGGTGGGTTCGGCGGCGCCGTTCGTCGGTCTGCTCGGCACGGTGTGGGGCATCTACCACGCCCTGATCGGCATTGCCGCCACCGGCAACGCCTCGATGAACGCGGTGGCCGGCCCGGTGGGCGAGGCGCTGATCATGACCGCCTTCGGTCTGTTCGCGGCTATCCCGGCATTGTTCGCGTACAACTTCTTCAATCGCTCGAACCGCGTGGTCTACGCCCGCTTCGACGAGTTCGCGAACGACCTGCATGATTTCTTTGCAACCGGTTCGCGCATCGAAAGCACGAAGTGAGGGATTGACCCATGGCCGTAAGCCTAGGTGGTGATTCCACGGGTCCGATGTCGGAAATCAACGTCACGCCGCTGGTCGACGTGATGTTGGTGCTGCTGATCATCTTCATGATCACCGCTCCGCTGATGTCGCACTCGGTCACGATCGATTTGCCCATCGCCAACCCGAACGCCAAGACGCCGGATCTGAAGACGCCGCCGCTGGACCTGGCGATCAAGGTAGACGGCAGCATGTACCTGAACGATCAGCCGGTGACGGATGCCGAGTTGCGCGCCAAGCTGCTGGTGGAAGCGCAGTTGACGCCGCAGCCCCAGTTGCAGATCCGTGCCGATCGCGAAGTGCAGTTCATGGTGGTGAAGAAGATCATCAGCGATGCGAAGGGTTCGGGCATGGTGCACGTCGCCTTCATGACCACCGACGCACCGAAGGGATAATTGAGATGGCCATTTCAACCAAGGCCAGCGCAGGTGCGATGGCGGAAATCAACGTCACGCCGCTGGTCGACGTGCTGCTGGTGCTGCTGATCATCTTCATGATCACCGCGCCGATCCTGGCTCACAAGATCGAGGTCGATCTGCCGCAGCCGAACAAGGACGTGATCCCGCCCTCCAATCCGCCCAGCCCGATCAATCTGAAGATCGATCAGAGCGGTGCGTTCTACTGGAACGGTACGCCGGTTGACGAACTGGGGCTGAAGGCGCAGCTGGCGGTGATCGGTCAGCAGTCGCTGCCGAACCAGCCGGAGATCCAGATCGCCGCCGATGACCACGTGGCCTACGAGTACGTGGCCCGGGTGCTGGCCGACGCCAAGAGCTACAACCTGGTGAAGATCGGTTTCAACGAAGCACGCTGACCTCCAGCGCAACAACGATGCAAGCAAAAGGCCCCGCTTCGACGGGGCCTTTTGCTTGTTGACGGCAGCCGAATACGCTCAGCGCAGGATCTGCAGGTAGTGCCGCACGGTGGTGGCGAGTCCCTCGTACAGGGCTTCGCCGATCAGCGCGTGGCCGATCGACACCTCGGCGAGACCGGGGATTGCCGCCCTGAAGGTGCCGAGGTTCGCCTGGCTGAGGTCGTGTCCGGCGTTCACCGCCAGACCCGCCTGCTGCGCGCGCCGGGCGGTGCTCGCGCACGCTGCCAGCGCCGCGGCCGGATCGCCGTCCGCGAAAGCCCGGGCGTAGGGCCCGGTGTAGATCTCGATGCGCTGCACGCCGATCACCGCGGCGAGGTCGAAGTCCTGGCTGCCGGCGTCGACGAACAGGCTGACCCGGCAACCCAGTTCGTTCAATTCGCCGACCAGCGGTCGCAGGCGGGCCATGTCCTGGCGCAGGTCGAAGCCGTGGTCGGAGGTGATCTGGCCATCGTTGTCCGGCACCAGGGTCACCTGGGTGGGCCGCACCCGGCGTGCCAGCTCGATCAGGCCGGGGTAGTCGCCCCGCGCCGCGGCAAACGGATTGCCCTCGATGTTGTACTCGACCCGCCCGCGCAGCATCGCGGCCAGCGCGAGCACGTCGTCCGGCCGCACGTGTCTCTGGTCCGGGCGTGGGTGCACGGTGATCCCGCCGCAACCGGCCTCGATGCAGGTCTGCGCGGCACGGCAGATGTCGGGACTGCTGCCGCCGCGGGAGTTGCGCAGGACGGCGATCTTGTTGAGGTTGACGCTGAGCAGGGTCATCGCGGGAGCCACTCCGGGACAAGGGGTTTCGGCCGGCCGGCACGGGATCGCGCCGCGCCGACCCGTGACAGTGCGCCGATCACGCGGTGTCGGCAAGCATGCCGGCCGGGACGGTGGCCGAGTGCACCTCGCGCGGCGCGCCTCGCCAGGCCAGCGCGGCGATCAGCCCCGGCGCGACATCGAGCGGCTGCAACTGCCAGGCCGCGATGTCTTCGTTCTCGAAGTGCAACAGCTGCAATCGCTGCGGCGGTACCGCCACGCGCAATCGCTGCAGACCATAGCCGATGCCGCGTCCGTGGGCCTTGAGCACGGCCTCCTTGGCCGTCCACAACGCCAGGAACGCCTCGTCGCGCGCGCCTTCGGGCAAGGCGGCCAGCGCCGCCGCCTCCGCCTCGTCGAAGAAGCGCCGCGCCAGTACCAGCGCCCGTGGCCGGGCCCGCCGGCGCTCGATGTCGATCCCCGGCGCGATGCCGCGGGCGATCGCCACCAGCGCATGCTCGCCGCTGTGCGACCAGTTGAAATCCAGCACCTGGCCGTGGCGTCGATCGAGCCTTGGGCGGCCGTGCGCATCCTCCACCAGGCTCAATTCGCCGGCGTCGACGCCGAGATACATCGCCAGCAACCGCAGCAGCGGGCGTCGACCCGGGCCGCGGCGATAGTCGAGATGCCAGACATGGATCGCCTGGTCATCCAGCTGTGCGGCGGCAGCGACGGGGTCGGGCGGGAGCGGGCTGGTCATCTTGTGCATGGTGCGGTCCGCCGCGCGGCACCACAAGCGCCCGGTGCCTTTGCCGGGTCGTCAACGCGGCAGGTTCGACGACCCCATCAGGAATTCGTCCACCGCGCGCGCGCACTGGCGACCTTCGCGGATCGCCCAGACCACCAGTGACTGGCCACGGCGCATGTCGCCGGCGGCGAACACCTTGTCGATGCTGGTGCGGTAGGCGGCGCTGCCGTCGACGGCAGCGCCGGCGTTGCCACGCGCGTCCTTGTCCACGCCGAAGGCGTCGAGCACGGCCTGCGCCGGCGAGACGAAGCCCATCGCCAGCAGGACCAGATCCGCCTCGATCTCGAACTCGCTGCCCGGCAGCTCGCTCATGCGGCCCTCGTGCCACTGCAGGCGTACCGCAGTCAGGCTGCGCACGCGGCCCTTGCCGTCGTCGTTGAAGCGCTTGGTGGCCACCGCCCAGTCGCGCTGGCAGCCCTCCTCGTGCGAGCTGGAGGTACGCAGGCGGACCGGCCAGTACGGCCAGGTCAACGGCTTGTTCTCCTGCGCGGGAGGCTGCGGCAGCAACTCGAACTGGGTAATCGCCGCGGCGCCCTGGCGGTTGGAGGTGCCCACGCAATCCGAGCCGGTGTCGCCGCCGCCGATCACCACCACCTGCTTGTCGGTGGCGAGGATCTGCGAGGCCAGCGTGTCGCCGGCCAGCACGCGGTTCTGCAGCGGAAGGAAATCCATCGCGAAATGCACGCCGTCCAGTTGGCGGCCCGGCAGCGGCAGGTCGCGCGGGGTCTCGGCACCCCCGGCCAGCACCACCGCGTCGAACTCCTGCTGCAACTGCCCTGGCGTCAGCGCGCTCTGCCCGCTCTTCGCGTCGGCGACGCTGCCGACATACACGCCGGGACGAAACTGCACGCCCTCGGCGCGCATCTGCTCGAGGCGGCGGTCGATGTGTTCCTTCTGCAACTTGAAGTCGGGGATGCCGTAGCGCAGCAGCCCGCCGATGCGATCGTTCTTCTCGAACACGGTGACGGCGTGGCCGGCGCGCGCAAGCTGCTGCGCGGCGGCCAGCCCGGCCGGGCCGGAGCCGACCACGGCCACGCTCCAGCCGGTGCGTCGCGCCGCCGGCTGCGGGCGCACCCAGCCTTCCTCCCACGCTTTATCGATGATCTTGTGCTCGATCGACTTGATGCCCACCGCGTCGCTGTTGATGCTCAGCGTGCACGCCGCCTCGCACGGCGCCGGGCAGATGCGGCCGGTGAACTCGGGAAAGTTGTTGGTCGAATGCAGCACCTCGATCGCGCGTTGCCAATCCTGCCGGTAGACCAGGTCGTTGAAGTCCGGGATCACATTGTTGACCGGGCAGCCCTGGTGGCAGAACGGGATGCCGCAATCCATGCAGCGCGCGGCCTGGATCGCCGCGGCGGCATCATCCAGTTGCGGGGTGAACTCGCGCCAGTGGCGCTTGCGCAGGTTCGGCGCCTCGCCGGGTTCCGGCACGCGGGGGTAGTCGAGAAAGCCGGTGATCTTGCCCATGATCGCTGTCTCCCCGGCCGCTCAGGCCGTGATGGCTCGTGTGCCGGGCGCCACTGCTGCCCGGCCTGCTTCGCCCAGTGCGCGCCGGTACTCGTGCGGCATCACCTTGACGAAGTGCGTGCGCGCATTGATCCAGTCGTGCAGGATCGCCTTGGCGCGGAAGCTGCCGGTGGCGCGGAAATGGGCTTCCAGCAGACGCCGCAGGATCGCCTCGTCGGTCTCGCCGGAGGCGCCGCGCACCGGCGCATGCCAGAGTTCGCGCGGCACGCGCAGTTCCTGCTCGACGGTGGAGAGCAGCGGTTCGAGCGCCACCATCGCGAGGTTGCAGCGGGTCTGGAACTGCACGTCCGGGTCGTACAGGTAGGCCACGCCGCCGGACATGCCGGCAGCGAAGTTGCGCCCGGTCTCGCCCAGCACCACCACGGTGCCGCCGGTCATGTATTCGCAGCCGTGGTCGCCGACGCCCTCCACCACCGCGGTAGCGCCGGAGTTGCGCACGGCGAAGCGTTCGCCGGCCACGCCGTTGAAGAACGCCTCGCCACCGGTGGCGCCGTACAGCACGGTGTTGCCGGCGATGATGTGTTCCGGCCCGAAGCCGTGGAAGTCGTTCGGCGAGCGCACGATGATGCGGCCGCCGGAGAGCCCCTTGCCCACGTAGTCGTTCGCCTCGCCGACCAGGTCGAAGGTGATGCCGCGCGCCAGGAACGCGCCGAAACTCTGCCCGGCCACGCCGTCGAGCTGCACGTGGATGCTGTCGTCCGGCAAGCCGGCGTGGCCGTGGCGGCGCGCCAGCGCACCCGACAGCATCGCGCCGACCGAACGGTCGGTGTTGCGGATCGCCACGATGAAGCTGCAGCGTTCGCCCTGCTCCAGCGCAGCGCGCGCCTTGTCGATCAGCGCGTGGTCGAGCGCACGGGCGAGGCCGTGGTCCTGCTCGTCGATGTGGCGCCAGGCCACGTCGGCAGGCACCGCCGGGCGGTGGAACACGCGGCTGAAGTCGAGCCCGCGCGCCTTCCAGTGCGCGATGCCCTGGCGCACGTCCAGCAGGTCGGTGCGGCCGACCAGTTCGTCGAAGCGGCGGATGCCAAGCTGCGCCATGATCGCGCGCGCCTCCTCGGCCACGAAGAAGAAGAAGTTCACCACGTGCTCGGGCTTGCCGGCGAACTTGCGCCGCAGCACCGGGTCCTGCGTGGCCACGCCCACCGGGCAGGTATTGAGGTGGCATTTGCGCATCATGATGCAGCCTTCCACCACCAGCGGCGCGGTGGCGAAGCCGAACTCGTCGGCGCCGAGCAGGGCGGCGACCACCACGTCGCGGCCGGTCTTCATCTGGCCATCGGCCTGCACCCGGATGCGTCCGCGCAGCCGGTTCAGTACCAGGGTCTGCTGGGTCTCCGCCAGGCCCAGTTCCCACGGCGTGCCGGCGTGCTTGATCGACGACCACGGCGAGGCGCCGGTGCCGCCGTCGTGGCCGGCGATCACCACGTGGTCGGCCTTGCACTTGGCCACGCCGGCGGCGACCGTGCCCACGCCGACCTCGGACACCAGCTTCACCGAGATCGACGCCTGCGGATTGCAGCTCTTCAGGTCGTGGATCAGCTGGGCCAGGTCCTCGATCGAGTAGATGTCGTGGTGCGGTGGCGGCGAGATCAGGCCCACACCCGGCACCGAGAAGCGCAGTTGCGCGATGTAGTCGGACACCTTGTGGCCGGGCAGCTGGCCGCCTTCGCCGGGCTTGGCGCCCTGCGCGACCTTGATCTGGATCTGGTCGGCCGAGACCAGGTACGCGGCGGTGACGCCGAAGCGGCCGGAGGCCACCTGCTTGATGCGCGAGCGCAGGGAATCGCCGGGTTCGAGGGCGAGGTCGCTCTCGATGCGCCCGGCGCCGAGGATGCTGCCCAGCGTTGCACCTTCGCCGATGGCGATGCCGCGCGCCTCGTCGCGGTAGCGCGCCTCGTCCTCGCCGCCTTCGCCGGTGTTGGACTTGCCGCCGATGCGGTTCATCGCCACCGCCAGCGTGGCGTGCGCCTCGGTGGAGATCGAACCCAGCGACATCGCGCCGGTGGCGAAGCGCTTGACGATCTCCGCCGCCGGCTCGACCTCGTCCAGCGCGATCGCGGCGGCCGGGTCGATGCGGAATTCGAACAGCCCGCGCAAGGTCAGCTGGCGGCGCGTCTGGTCATTGATCAGCCGGGCGTATTCCGCATAGGTCGTCGCGCTGTTGGCGCGGGTGGCGTGCTGCAGCTTGGCGATGGAATCGGGCGTCCACAGGTGGGCTTCGCCATCGGCGCGCCAGGCGTATTCGCCGCCGCCATCGAGTGCCTGACGTGCGTCGTCGGTCCACGCCGTCTCGTGCAGGCGCAGCGCCTCGGCCGCCAGCTCGAACAGGCCGATGCCCTCGATCGTGCTGGCGGTGCCGCTGAAATACGTCTCCACCAGTTCGCTGTTCAGGCCCACCGCCTCGAAGATCTGCGCGCCGGTGTAGGACATGTAGGTGGAGATGCCCATCTTGGACAGCACCTTCTGCAGCCCCTTGCCGATCGCCTTGATGTAGTGCGCGATCGCCTGCTCCGCGGTGATCGTGCCGCTGTCGGCCGCGTGGCGGGCCAGCGTCTCCATGGCCAGGTACGGGTGGATCGCCTCGGCGCCGTAGCCGGCGAGCAGGGCGAAGTGGTGCACCTCGCGCGCCGAGCCGGTCTCCACCACCAGGCCGGTGCTGGTGCGCAGGCCGCGGTTGACCAGGTGCTGGTGGACTGCCGAGGTGGCCAGCAGCGCCGGGATCGCCACGCGCTCGCGATCGGCGTGGCGATCCGACACGATCAGGATGTTGTGGCCCTGGCCGATCGCGTCGATCGCCTGCGCACACAGCGAGGCCAGCCGCGCCTCGATGCCCTGCTTGCCCCACGCCGCCGGGTAGGTGATGTCCAGCTCGAAGCTGCGGAACTTGCCCTTGGAGTAGCGGCCGATCTTGCGGATCTTCGCCATGTCGGCGACGTCGAGGATCGGCTGGGCCACCTCCAGCCGCAGCGGCGGATTGACGTTGTTGATGTCCAGCAGATTGGGCTTCGGCCCGATGAAGGACACCAGCGACATCACCAGCTGTTCGCGGATCGGGTCGATCGCCGGGTTGGTGACCTGGGCGAACAGCTGGCGGAAATACTGGTACAGCGACTTGTTCTGCTCCGACAGCACCGCCAGCGCCGTGTCGTTGCCCATCGAGCCGATCGCCTCCTGGCCGTCGTGCGCCATCGGCAGCAACTGGAATTTCAGGTCCTCCAGCGTGTAGCCGAACGCGCGCTGGCGTTGCACCAGCTGCTCGCCCGCGGGCGGCTCGACGTGGCCGACCGGCAGGTCGTCCAGCCGGATGCGGATGTGTTCGATCCACTGCTTGTACGGCCGCGCGTTGGCCAACTGGTCCTTCACCTCCTTGTCCTCGATGATGCGGCCGGCCCCCATGTCGATCAGCAGCATGCGGCCGGGCTGCAGCCGCCACTTCTTCACGATGCGCGGCTCGGGCACGGCGAGCACGCCGGCCTCGGAGGCGAGGATCACCAGGTCGTCGTCGGTGATGAGGTAGCGCGCCGGACGCAGGCCGTTGCGGTCCAGCGTGGCGCCGACCTGGCGGCCGTCGGTGAAGGCGATGGCGGCCGGGCCGTCCCACGGTTCCATCATCGCCGCGTGGTATTCGTAGAAGGCGTGGCGGTTGTCGTCCATCAGCGTGTGACGTTCCCATGCCTCGGGAATCATCATCATCATCGCGTGCGCCAGCGGATAGCCGGCCATGGTCAGCAGTTCGAGGCAGTTGTCGAACGAGGCGGTGTCGGACTGGCCCGGGTAGATCAGCGGCCACAGCTTGGCCAGGTCCTCGCCGAGCACCGGCGAGGAGATCGCGCCGGTGCGCGCGTTGAGCCAGTTGACGTTGCCCTTGACCGTGTTGATCTCGCCGTTGTGCGCGACCATGCGGTACGGGTGGGCCAGCTCCCAGGCCGGAAAGGTGTTGGTGGAAAAGCGCTGATGCACCATCGCCAGTGCGGAGACCGCGCGCGGGTCGGCGAGGTCGGCATAGTAGGTGCCGACCTGGCCGGCCAGCAGCAGGCCCTTGTAGACCACGGTGCGGGTGGACATCGACGGCACGAAGTACTCGCGCCCGTGCTTGAGCTTCAGCGCGCGGATGGCGTGGCTGGCGGTCTTGCGGATCACGTAGAGCTTGCGCTCCAGCGCGTCGGGCACCATCACGTCCGGACCGCGGCCGATGAACAGCTGGCGGATCACCGGCTCGCTGGCCTTGACCGCCTCGGACATCGGCATGGCATGGTCGACCGGCACGTCGCGCCAGCCCAGCACGCGCTGGCCCTCCGCCCGCACGGTGCGTTCCAGTTCCTGCTCGCACGCACGCCGCGAGGCGTGTTCCTTGGGCAGGAAGATCATCCCCACGCCGTACTCGCCCGGCGGCGGCAGGATGATCTCCTGCTGCGCCATCTCCTCGCGGTAGAGCTGGTCGGGCAGCTGGATCAGGATGCCGGCGCCGTCGCCCATCAGCGGGTCGGCGCCCACCGCGCCGCGGTGGTCCAGGTTGCACAGGATCTGCAGGCCCTGCGCGATGATCTGGTGACTCTTGCGCCCCTTGATGTGCGCCACGAAGCCCACGCCACAGGCGTCGTGCTCGTGCCGTGGATCGTACAAACCCTGCGCGCGCGGCTGATCCATGGTCGGTTCCAGGAACAAGGGGGTGTCCCGACTATAGTGCGATGCAGCAAAGAGACGCAAGCAAAATCAAATGGCCGTCTATATGGCCGTTTGGAATGGCGCGTCGTGGCCGGCAGCCGATGCCGGGCGCCGGCCCGCCGCCCGGGTGCCCGCGCGGCGAACCCGGCTGGCAGCGGGCAGTTCTCGTCTTCGGCCGGTGGCTCTGCTAGCGTGGTCTGGCCGTACCGGCCGGTACGGCGCTTGCCCGCGGAGGCGCTCGATTGATTCAGGGGTGGATGCTGCTGCTGGTGTCGCTGCTGTACGTCGGGCTGCTGTTCGTGGTGGCCTACGCGGGCGATCGTCGGCCGCTGTACCCGCGCCAGCCGCGGCTGCGGCCGATCGTCTACAGCCTGGCGCTGGCGGTGTACTGCTCGTCGTGGACGTTCTACGGTGCGGTCGGCACTGCTGCGCGCGACGGCCTGGCCTACCTGCCGATCTACCTCGGGCCAATCCTGCTGTTCGTGTTCGGCTTCGGCCTGCTGCGCCGGCTGGTGCAGACGGTGAGGCAGCGCAACATCACCTCGATCGCCGACTTCATCGGCGCGCGCTTCGGCAAGTCGCACGGGTTGGCCGCGCTGGTGGCCGTGATCGCGGTGGTCGCCGTGGTGCCGTACATCGCGCTGCAGTTCAAGGCGGTGGCGATGTCGTTCGGCGTGCTGGGGGGCGCCAGGCACGGCATGGTGACCGCCGGCGGCATCGACAGCGCCATGTGGTGCGCGGCGCTGCTGGCGGTGTTCGCGATCCTGTTCGGCACGCGCAGCATCGACGCCACCGAACACCACCACGGCATGATGCTGGCGATCGCGCTGGAGTCGCTGATCAAGCTGCTGGCGTTCGTGGCGCTGGCCGGCTACGCGCTGTGGCAGGGGCCGGGGCTGGCCGATACCGTGCAGCTGCCGGTTGCCCAGCTGAGCCATGGCCTGTCGCCGGGTTTCCTGGCGCAGACGATGCTGGCGTTCTGCGCGATGTTCTGCCTCCCGCGGCAGTTCCAGATCGGCATGGTCGAATGCGAGGACACCGGTGACCTCGGCCGCGCCCGCTGGATGGTGCCGCTGTACCTGGTCATCGTCAGCGTGGCGGTGCTGCCGATCGTGGCGGCCGGCGCGCACATGCCGCAGGTGCGCGACGGCGCTGCCGACGCCTGGGTGCTGACCCTGCCGATGGCGTACGGCGACCGCGGCATGGCGCTGCTGGCCTTCATCGGCGGCTTCTCGGCGGCCACCGGCATGGTGATCGTGGCCGCCGTGGCGCTGTCGACGATGATCAGCAACGATCTGGTGATGCCGGCGCTGCTGCGCATCCGTGCCTTGCGGCTGGAGCAGCGCAGCGATCTGTCGCAGCTGGTGCTGGGCGTGCGTCGGGTGGCGATCGTGCTGCTGGCGGTGATGGCCTACGCGTACTACCGGGCCGCCGCGAACGCGGAAAATCTCGCGGCCACCGGCCTGCTCGCGTTCGCCGCGGTGGCGCAGTTCGCGCCGGCGCTGATCGCCGCATTGTACTGGCGCGGCGCCAGCCGGCGCGGCGTGATGGTGGGCCTGGCCGGCGGCTTCGCGGTGTGGCTGTACACCTTGCTGCTGCCGGCGCTGATCCGCTCACATGGCTGGCTGCGGCAAGGCCCGTTCGGCTGGGACTGGCTGCGCCCGCAGGCACTGTTCCACCTGAGTGGCTGGGACCCGGTGATGCACGGCACGTTCTGGTCGCTGCTGGTCAACGTCGGCTGCCTGGTGTTCGTCTCGCTGCGCCTGCGGCCCAGCCTGGAGGAGCGCCTGCACGCGGCGATGTTCATGGAGGCCGACCCGGCCCACGGCGGCGGCGGCGGCGACTGGCGCGGCCGGGTGGCGGTGGCCGACCTGCGCACCATCGCCGAGCGCATCGTGGGCGAGCGCAGCAGCGCGCGTGCGTTCGAGGAATACGCGCAGCGGCGCGGCAAGCCGCTGCAGCCCGGCGAGGCAGCCGACCGCGCACTGATCCAGTACACCGAGCGGCTGCTCGCCTCGGCGGTGGGCGCGGCGAACGCGCGGCGCATCCTGATCAGCGCCTTGTCCGGCAGCGGCCTGGACCTGGCCGAGTCGATGGCGCTGCTGGACGAGGCCTCGCAGGAGTTGCGCTTCAACCGCGAGCTGTTGTCCACCACGCTGGAAAACGTCTCGCAGGGGATCAGCGTGGTCGACGCGCGGATGCGCCTGGTGGCGTGGAACCGGCGCTACCTGGAGCTGTTCGACTACCCCGACGGCATGGTGCACGTGGGCGTGCCGGTGGCCGAGCTGATCCGCTGGAACGCCGAGCGCGGCGAATGCGGCCCGGGCGAGGTCGAGGCGCACGTGGCCAAGCGCATCCAGTACATGCAGGCCGGCTCGGCGCACCTGTTCCAGCGCGTGCGCCCGGACGGCACCGTGATCGAGATGCGCGGCCGCGCGCTGCCCGGCGGCGGCTACGTCACCACCTACACCGACGTCACCGCGTACAAGCACGCCGAGCAGGCACTGATCGAGGCGAACGAGACGCTGGAGCAGCGCGTCGGGCAACGCACCGCGGAATTGTCCGACGCCTTGCTGGCCACCGCGCAGGCGCGCCGCGCGGCGGAGACCGCCAACATTTCCAAGACCCGCTTCCTCGCCGCGGCCAGCCACGACTTGCTGCAGCCGCTGAATGCCGCGCGCCTGTTCACCTCGGCGCTGCGCCAGCATCCCGGGCTGGATGCGGAGGCCAGCGGGCTGGCCGAACGCATCGATGCCTCGTTCCGTGCCGCCGAGGATCTGCTCGACGCGCTGCTCGACGTCTCGCGGCTGGACGCCGGCAGCTACCACCCGGACGTGGGCACGTTCACGCTGGCCGAACTGTTCGACTCGCTGCAGGCGCAGTTCGCCCTGGTCGCCCGGCAGCGCGGCTTGCGCCTGCGCGTGGTGCCGACCGCGCTGGCCGTGCGCAGTGACCCGCAGCTGCTGCGCCGGATCGTGCAGAACTTCCTCTCCAACGCGCTGCGCTATACCAGCACCGGCAGCGTGCTGCTCGGCGCGCGGCGGGTGGGCGCGGACACGGTGCGCATCGAGGTGTGGGATTCCGGCCCCGGCATCGCGGAAGAGCAGCGCGCGCGCATCTTCGACGAGTTCCAGCGACTGGAACAACCGTCGCCGTGGGGCGAGAAGGGGCTGGGCCTGGGCCTGTCGATCTGCGACCGCCTGGCCGGCATCCTCGATCATCGACTCGACCTGCATTCGCGGGTCGGCCGCGGCAGCTGCTTCGCGGTGAGTGTGCCGCGCAGCGCCGCGGTACCGCCGCGGCACCGGCACGTGCAGCATGGGGGCAGCGACCAGCAGTTGCCGCTGACCGTGCTGTGCCTGGACAACGACGCGGCCATCCTCGACGGCATGCGTGCCCTGCTCGGTCGCTGGGGCGTGGATTGCCGCGTCGCCGTCGACGTGGCGCAGGCGATCGAGGTGCTGACCCGCGGGCCGGTGGACCTGATCCTGGCCGACTACCACCTCGCCGACGGTCTCGACGGCGTGCAGGCCCTGCAACAACTGCGCGCCGCCGTGGGCGACCTGCCGCCGGTGGCAATGATCACCGCCGACGGCAGCAGCGAGTTGAAACAGCGCGCCCGCTCGCTCGGCTACCCGCTGCTGCACAAACCGGTGCGTCCGGCCGCGTTGCGGGCGCTGCTGACCGCGTTGGTGCGCAGGCGGGAGGACAAGAGCACGACGTAGAGCTGCCGTGCGTGGTGTGCATTCGCGAATCCAGGGCTTCGAACCTGGTGAAAAGCGGCGGTCACCGCCCGCCAGCTTGTCGTGAACCTCGAATCCCGAACCTCAGTCCTCGTCACCTGGCAGCGGCTGCATCGTCTCCGGTTCGATGGCCAGCTGGCTGGCAATCAACGCGACCTGGGTGCGGTTGTTGACGCCGAGCTTGCGCATGATCGCGGTCATGTGCGCCTTCACGGTCGCTTCGGAGACGCCGAGCTCCCAGGCGATCTGCTTGTTGAGCAGGCCTTCGGCGATCATCGTCATCACGCGGAACTGTTGCGGGGTCAGCGCGGCGAGTTGCGCAGCCGCAGCCGCTTCGCCGGATTCCAGTTCACCGGCGGCGCCGACCAGGCGCGACGGCAGCCAGGTATCGCCGTCGAGCACGGCGCGCACGGCGGCCACGATCTCTTCGCCGGAGCTGGATTTGGGGATGTAGGCCAGCGCGCCGTGGGCCAGGGCGCGACGCGCCACTTGCGCCTCCTCGTGGCCGGACACCACGATCGTCGGCAGGCCGGGGTGCTGGCCGCGGATGTGCGCCAGCGCGGAATAGCCGCGCGCGCCAGGCATGTGCAGGTCGAGCAGCAGCAGTTCGGCGTCCGGAAACTGTTCGATCAGGCCGAGCAGGGCATGCACGCTGTCGGCGCTGTGCACGCGCGCCTGCGGCACGGCGGTCAGCACGGCACGCTGCAGCGCGTCGCGGAACAGCGGGTGGTCGTCGGCGATCAGGATGTCGGTCATGGGGTTCGTGGGAACGGCAGGAGCGCGCTCTGTACGTGATCGCTCGTCGTCACGTGACGGGAAGCACCACGCACAGGGTGCGCTCCTGCTAGCACCTCATTTGATCAACCGCTCGTCGACCAGCTTCTGCACCACGCCGGGATCGGCCAGGGTGGTGATGTCGCCGAGCTGGTCGGGCCTGTTCTCGCCGATCTTGCGCAGGATGCGGCGCATGATCTTGCCCGAGCGGGTCTTGGGCAGGTTGCTGGCCCATTGCAGGTAATCGGGCGTGGCGATCGGGCCGATCTCCTTGCGCACCCAGGCCACCAGCTCCGTGCGCAGCTCGTCGCTGCCGGTCTCGCCGGCCACCAGCGAGACGTAGGCGTAGATGCCCTGGCCCTTGATGTCGTGCGGGCAGCCGACCACGGCGGCCTCGGCCACCTTCGGATGGGCCACCAGTGCGCTCTCCACCTCGGCGGTGCCCAGGCGGTGGCCGGACACGTTGATCACGTCGTCGACGCGGCCGGTGATCCAGTAGTAGCCGTCCTCGTCGCGGCGCGCGCCGTCGCCGGAGAAGTAGTTGCCGGGGTAGGCGCTGAAGTAGGTTTCGATGAAGCGCTGGTGGTCGCCGTAGATGGTGCGCACCTGGCCCGGCCAGGAGTCGGTGATCAGCAGGTTGCCCTCGGCCACGCCTTCCTGCACGGTGCCTTCGGCATCGACGATCGCCGGCTTCACGCCGAAGAACGGCAGCGTGGCCGAGCCCGGCTTGGTGGCGATCGCGCCGGGCAGCGGCGAGATCATGATGCCGCCGGTCTCGGTCTGCCACCAGGTGTCGACGATCGGGCAGCGCTCCTCGCCGACCACGCGGTAGTACCACTCCCACGCCTCCGGGTTGATCGGCTCGCCGACCGAGCCGAGCAGGCGCAGCGACTGGCGCGAGCACTTCTTCACCGGCGCCTCGCCCTCGCGCATCAGCGCGCGGATCGCGGTGGGCGCGGTGTAGAAGATGCTGACCTGGTGCTTGTCGATCACCTGCCAGAAGCGGCTGTGGTCGGGGTAGTTCGGCACGCCTTCGAACATCACCGTGGTGGCGCCGTTGCACAACGGGCCATACACCACGTAGCTGTGGCCGGTGACCCAGCCGACGTCGGCGGTGCACCAGTAGACGTCGTCCTCGCGCAGGTCGAACACCTGCTCGTGGGTGTAGCTGATGAACACCAGGTAGCCGCCGGTGGAGTGCTGCACGCCTTTCGGCTTGCCGGTGGAGCCGGAGGTGTACAGCACGAACAGCGGGTGCTCGGCCTCGACCGGGGTCGGCGGGCAATCGGCTGACTGGCCGTCCATCAGCGTGTGCCAGTAGCGGTCGCGCGGCGACTGCATGTGCACCGCACCGCCGGTGTGGCGCACCACGATCACGGTTTCCACGCTGTTGGTGCCGGGGCGTTCCAGCGCCGCGTCCACGTTGACCTTGAGCGGGATGTGCTTGCCGGCGCGCAGGCCTTCGTCGGCGGTGATCACCACCTTGGCCTGCGAGTCGACGATGCGTCCGGCCAGCGAGTCGGGCGAGAAGCCGCCGAACACCACCGAGTGGATCGCGCCCAGCCGCGCGCAGGCCAGCATCGCCACCGCCGCCTCGGGGATCATCGGCAGGTAGATCGCCACGCGGTCGCCCTTGACCACGCCCAGGTGCTTCAGCGTGTTGGCGAACTTGCACACCTCGGCGTGCAGCTCGCGGTAGGTGATCCTGCGCGAGTCCTTCGGGTCGTCGCCCTCGAAGATGATCGCGACCTTGTCGCCGCGCTTTTCCAGCTGGCGGTCGAGGCAGTTGGCCGACACGTTGAGTTCGCCGTCCTCGTACCAGCGGATGTGCAGGTCGTTCTTGTCGAACGAGACGTTCTTGATCTTCGTCGGCGGCCTGGTCCAGTCCAGGCGCTGCCCGACGCGGGCCCAGAAGCCTTCCGGGTCGCTCACCGACTCGGCGTAGAGGCGTTCGTAGTCGTCGTGGCGCAGGCGCGAGGCGGCGGCAAACGAGGGATCGACCGGGTAGACCTTGGACATGGCTGGGCTCCTGCTGGCGGGTGCCGCGATGGACGAGGCGGGGTGTCGCGGCGGGCCTCGACGCCCGGCGACGTGCGGAATTCGAGTGTAGCCCGATCGTCGCGGAGGTGGTGCCGCGCCACCGGCTCGACTTTGGTCGAACTTCGACCAATGGCGAATAGTCGCGCGCGCTGCAGCATGGCCATGCTCGGTCCGTCATCGACTTCCGGGGAGACGCACGCATGGCCACGCGACAGACCCACCACCGTTCCGCGCTTGCCCTGAGTGTGGCTTGCGCGCTGATGTTTCCGCTGGCGGCGCACGCGCAGAACGACACGCGCGAGCAGCAACTCGAACAGCGCGTGGCCCAGCTCGAGCAGCAGTTGGACGAATTGAAGGCGATGATCCAGGCACAGAAGGCCGCGCCCGCCCAGCCCGCGGCACCGGCGCAGGCCGTGGCCGCCGCGCCGGCACCGGCGGCACCGGTGTTCAGCAGCGCGCCGGGCGTCTCGGTGGCGCTGCACGGCTTCGTCAGCGCCAGCGCGTTCAGCCAGGACAAGAGCTTCACCTACGGCAACGGCCAGAATGCGCTGTTCCCGATCCCCGGCTCGAAGGGTTCGCTGTCCGGCGTCGACGTGCGCAACACGCGCTTCTGGCTCGACTTCAAGGGCGCCCAGTTCGCCGGCAACTGGAGCGGCGGCGGGCGCATCGAGATGGACTTCTTCGGCGGCTTCAACGGCACCGGCGCGTACAGCCAGCAGCAGCCGACCCCGCGCCTGCGCCAGGCCTACATGGACCTGACCAACCCCGAGAGCGGCACCACGGTGCGCATCGGCCAGCAGTGGGACCTGATGTTCCCGGTCGACAACTCGCCGACTTCGCTGGCGCACATCGCGTTCCCGCTCGGCTTCGGTTCCGGCTACGGCGGCTGGCGCTTCCCCGGCGTGGTGGTGATGCAGGACCTCAACCACGGCAGCACCGGCGCACAGTGGCGGCTCGACGTGGGCGCGTTCGAGGGCACCTGGAGCGGACCGGGCAACAACGTCAACTACCTCACCGCCGGCAGCGTCGGCTTCCGCCCGCAGGTGGAGGCGCGATTGCACGTGCAGGACAAGACCTGGCTGGCGTACTTCTCGGCGCACTACAGCAAGGTCGACCTGCGCGGCGTGGGCGGCACTGCACCGACGCCGATCCAGTCCAGCGTGAACAGCACCGGCTACGAAATCGGCGGGCAGTGGAAACCCGGCCCGTGGACCTTCAAGGGGCTGGCCTATACCGGCAACGGCCTGGGCGAGATCTTCGGCGCGATGTCGCAGTTCGGCGACATCAAGGAGAGCGGCGGCTTCGTGCAGGCAGGCTACGGCTTCACGCCGAACTGGAGCCTTTATGCGTTCTATGCCTACAGCAGGCCCGACAGCAAGGACGTGATCGCCTGGATGGGCAACGGCTCGACCGGCTTGCTGCGCAACCGCCAGACCGCGCTGAGCCTGCAGTACACCGCCGGTTCGTATGACCTCAGCGCCGAATGGATGCACGACAAGCTCGACTCCACCAGCGACGGCACGGATCGCAAGACCACCACCGGCAACCAGTTCAGCCTCAACGCGCTTTATCGCTTCTGAGGCTCATGGCGGCG
>NZ_MWIO01000048.1 GCF_004799035.1 Rhodanobacter lindaniclasticus | reverse complement strand
GCCGGGGCAAGGGACGGTCCGCACCTTCCGACTTCTCCCCAGCGTTCCGGGCAGAGGCATCTCACACCATTCGGGAGGGGAAACATCATGGCCAGCAATGCCATTGGCTCCATCGGCAACCAGGCTGACAACGCGCTCGACGTCAGCCACAAGCGGGTGATCCTGGCCTCCAGCCTGGGCACCGTGTTCGAGTGGTACGACTTCTACCTGTACGGCTCGCTCGCCGTGATCATCGGCCACCAGTTCTTCTCCGGCCTGAACGAGGCCAGCCAGCTGGTGTTCGCCCTGCTGGCGTTCGCCGCCGGCTTCGCGGTGCGCCCGTTCGGCGCGCTGGTGTTCGGCCGGGTCGGCGACCTGGTCGGGCGCAAGTACACCTTCCTGATCACCATCGTGATCATGGGCCTGTCCACCTTCTTCGTCGGCCTGCTGCCCAGCTACGGCTCGATCGGCCTGGCCGCGCCGGTGATCCTGATCCTGCTGCGCATGCTGCAGGGCCTGGCGCTCGGCGGCGAGTACGGCGGCGCGGCCACCTACGTCGCCGAGCATGCACCACACGGCAAGCGTGGCTTCTACACCAGCTTCATCCAGATCACCGCCACCTTCGGCCTGTTCCTGTCGCTGCTGGTGATCCTGGGCTGCAAGTGGATGCTGGGCGACAAGTTCAACGACTGGGGCTGGCGCATTCCGTTCCTGCTGTCCTCGCTGCTGCTGGCGATCTCGGTGTACATCCGCCTGCAGCTGGCCGAGTCGCCGGTGTTCAAGCAGATGAAGGAGGAGGGCAAGCAGTCGAAGGCGCCGCTGACCGAGTCGTTCGCGCGCTGGGGCAACCTGAAGCTGGTGATCCTGGCCCTGCTCGGCGCCACCGCCGGCCAGGCCGTGGTGTGGTACTGCGGCCAGTTCTACGCGATGTACTTCCTCGGCAGCACGCTGAAGATCGACGCCACCACCACCCAGCTCCTGATCGCCGCGGCGCTGGTGATCGGCACGCCGTTCTTCGTGGTGTTCGGCTGGCTGTCGGACAAGATCGGGCGCAAGCCGGTGGTGCTGGCCGGCTGCCTGCTCGCCGCCGTGACCTACTTCCCGATCTTCAAGGGCCTCACCCACTACGGCAATCCGGCGATCGAGGCGGCCAGCGTGACGGCGCCGGTCAAGGTGCTGGCCGATCCGGCCGGCTGCAGCGTGCAGATCGACCTGATCGGCAAGAAGGTGTTCACCAGCTCCTGCGACGTCGCCAAGAGCTACCTGGCCAAGCGCGGCGTGCCGTACGCGAACGTCGCCGCGGCGCCGGGCTCGCTGGCGGTCGTCTCGGTGGGCGGCCAGGAGTTCCCCTCGTTCGAGGGCGGCGCCCTGGCCAAGGCCGACTTCACCGCGCAGAGCAAGGCGTTCGGCGACAGCGTCGGCAAGGCACTGGCCGACGCCGGCTACCCGGCCAAGGCGGACCCGGCACAGACCAACACGCCGATGGTGATCCTGCTGCTGACCATCCTGGTGCTCTACGTGACGATGGTCTACGGGCCGATCGCTGCCTGGCTGGTGGAGATGTTCCCCACCCGCATCCGCTACACCTCGATGAGCCTGCCCTACCACATCGGCAACGGCTGGTTCGGCGGCTTCCTGCCCTCGGTATCGTTCGGCATTGTCGCGGCCACCGGCAACTTCTACGCCGGCCTGTGGTACCCGGTGGTGATCGCCACGATGACCTTCGTGATCGGCATGCTGTTCGTGCGCGAGACCAAGGACGTCGACCTGCACGCCTGAACCGGCGTGCGCCACCAAAAACGCAGCGGCCCGTGCCGCTGCGTTTTTTTTGGCGGCGAGAACGGGATGTGCCGTCAGGCGCGCTTGACCAGGCCGATCACCACCAGCAACACGATCGCGCCGATCATCGCGTAGACGATGCTGGTGACGATCGGGCTGCCCAGGCTGAAGCCGACACCGAGCGCCGGCAGCAGCCAGCCGGCAAGAAAGGCACCGATGATGCCGACCACGATGTTGCCGAGCAGGCCGAAGCCGAAACCACGGACGATCAGCCCGGCCAGCCAGCCGGCGATCGCGCCGATGACGAGGAATATGATCAGGCCACTTGCAGTCATCATGTACTCCCGGTTTGGGCAAAGAGGCAGGGTTCGCGCGTTGCTCGCCCAGGCCGCGGTCAGCGTCGGGGATCCGGCGTGCAGCGAATGTGCAGCCGCCGTGACGGAGGCGGAGGCATGATGCCGGTGGCCATCCGGCAAGCGACGGATACGGGAGGACCTGCATGAAGGCGGCAGCAAGTTATGTCCACGGCGCCAGCCAGCAGCCGCTGCTGGGCGACACCGTGGGTTCGCTGATCGACCGCATCGCCGCCGCGCACCCCGATCGGCCGGCGCTGGTGGTGCGCGCGCAGGGCGTGCGGCTGGACTACCGGCAATTCCACGCCGAAGTGGAACGCATCGCCGCCGGGCTGCTGGCGCTGGGCCTCGAACCGGGCCAGCGCATCGGCATCTGGGCGCCGAACCGCGCCGAGTGGGTGCTGCTGCAGTTTGCCGCGCCGAAGGCCGGGCTGGTGCTGGTCAACATCAACCCGGCCTATCGCACGCACGAGCTGGAGTACGCGCTGAACAAGGTGGCTTGCCGCGCGCTGGTGCTGCCGCGTCGCTTCAAGACCTCGCACTACCTGGACATCCTGGCCGAGCTGGCGCCGGAACTGGCCGCCAGCGCGCCGGGAGAGTTGCGCGCGGCACGGCTGCCGGCGCTGCGCGAGGTGGTCCTGCTCGACGACGAGCCGGCGCCCGGCACGCGCCGCTGGCGGGAGCTGGCCGCGCGCGGCGATGCCGACGCGCTGGCCCGGCTGCACGAGGTGGAACGCGAGCTGGGCTTCGACGACCCGGTCAACATCCAGTTCACCTCCGGCACCACCGGCGCGCCGAAAGGCGCCACGCTGACCCACCACAACATCGTCAACAACGGCTGGTTCATCGGCGAGGCGATGCGCCTGACCGAGCACGACCGGCTGTGCATCCCGGTGCCGTTCTACCACTGCTTCGGCATGGTGCTGGGCAACCTCGCCTGCGTCACCCACGGCGCCTGCATGGTGATCCCCGGCGAGGGTTTCGACGCGCTGGCCACGCTGGAGACCGTGGCGGAGGAAAAATGCACCGGCCTGCACGGCGTGCCCACCATGTTCATCGCCGAACTGGAACACCCGCGTTTCGCCGAGTTCGACCTGTCGACCCTGCGCACCGGCATCATGGCCGGCTCGCCGTGCCCGATCGAGGTGATGCGGCGGGTGGTCGATGAGATGCACCTGGCCGAGATCACCATCGCCTACGGCATGACCGAGACCAGCCCGGTCAGCTTCCAGACCGTGCCGGACGACCCGCTGGAGCGCCGCGTGGACAGCGTGGGGCGGATCCAGCCGCAGCTGGAGGTGAAGCTGGTCGACGAGCGCGGGCGTATCGTGCCGCGCGGCACGCCGGGCGAGCTGTGCACGCGCGGCTACTCGGTGATGCTGGGCTACTGGGAGGACGAATCGCGCACCCGCGAGGTGATCGACGCGGCGCGCTGGATGCACACCGGCGACCTCGCCACGCTGGATGCGGACGGCTACTGCCGCATCGTCGGCCGGCTCAAGGACATGATCATCCGCGGCGGCGAGAACGTGTACCCGCGCGAGATCGAGGAGTTCCTGTACACCCACCCGAAGGTGCTCGACGTGCAGGTGTTCGGCGTGCCCGACGCGAAATTCGGCGAGCAGGTGTGCGCGTGGGTCCGTCTGCGCGAGGGCGTCGGCGCCAGCGAAGCGGAGATCCAGGATCATTGCCGCCGCCACCTCGCCTACTACAAGGTGCCGCACTACGTGCGCTTCGTCGACGCGTTCCCGATGACGGTGACCGGCAAGGTGCAGAAGTACCTGATGCGCGAGGCGATGGTCGCCGAGCTCGGCCTGTAGCAGCGCGCCGAAGTGCGCGCTGCGCTTCTTTGCGTGGCGGGAGAGCATCGCGCACTTCGGCGCGCTCCTGCCCGTGGCAACTTACCGGGCCAGGCGATCGTGCTTGAGCGGGTCCTTGCCCTCGCGCAGCCGCTTCAGGTCGTACTCGGACAGGCTGTCCCCGCGTGCGCTGCCGGCGATGCGCGCCTGCACGAAGGCCAGCGCGGTGGCGAACACGCCGAGCAGTCCGACCAGCAGCCAGAAGCCCCAGGCGCCGGCGCCGTGGCGGGTGAAGCACAGCACGAACGCGAACACGGTGCAGACAAGCAGCAGCCAGCGCATGGAGTGGCCCCGACAGGTGGAAACGCGCCGTCGGCGACGACGGTCGGCCGCATCATAGCGTCGCGCTGGTGCGCCGGGTGTGCGCCGGGTCATCCGCCGCGAGGATGTCGCGACGGCTGAGATCGCCCCGCGCGACACTGCGCTGATGGACGAGCTCCCGCCATCGCCGTCGCTTCCCGCCGTCCGCGCGCACAAGGGCCGCGGCGCCGCCTCCAATCCGGAAGGCCGCTTCGAAAGCATCCGCCACCACGCCGAGGACGACGGCTGGCAGAGCGCGCTGCTGGATGACGAAGCGCCACGCCCGCAGACCTGCGTCACCGAAGAGCGCGCGAAGAGCGTGATCACCCGCAATGACTCGCCCGACATTGCCTTCAGCCAGGCGGTCAATCCCTATCGCGGCTGCGAGCACGGCTGCATCTACTGTTTCGCGCGACCCTCGCACAGCTACCTCAACCTCTCGCCGGGGCTGGACTTCGAGACGAAGCTGCGCGCCAAGACCAACCTCGCCGAGGTGCTGCGCGCCGAGCTGGCCAAGCCCGGCTACAAGATCAGCCCGATCAACATCGGCAGCAACACCGACCCGTACCAGCCGGTCGAGAAAAAGTGGCGGCTGACCCGCGCCGCACTCGAACTGCTGGCCGAATGCCATCATCCGTGCACCCTCGTGACCAAGAACGCGCTGGTCGAGCGCGACCTCGACTTGCTGGCGCCGATGGCGCGCGAAGGGCTGGTGCAGGTGCTTGTCTCGGTGAACTCGCTGGACAACCGTCTGGCCGCGAGGCTGGAACCGCGCGCCAGCGCGCCGCACCGGCGCATCAAGGCGATCCGCACGCTGGCCGACGCCGGCGTGCCGGTCGGCGTGCTGGTGGCGCCGATCATCCCCGCGCTCAACGACAAGGACATGGAAGCGGTGCTGGCGCAGGCCTTTGCTGCCGGTGCCCGCAGTGCCGGCTACACCACGCTGCGCCTGCCGTGGGAACTGAAAGCATTGTTCCGCGAATGGCTGGCCCTGCACGCGCCGCAGCGCGCCGAACACGTGATGAGCCTGCTGCAGCAGATGAACGGCGGCCGCGACTACGACAGCAATTTCGCCACCCGCATGCATGGCGCAGGCGTGTTCTCCGACCTCCTGCGCAAGCGCTTCGAACTCGCCTGCCGCAAACACGGTTTCACCCGCGTCCGCGAGCTCATCCTCGACACCTCGCGCTTCGTGCCGCCGCGCAAGGCGTCGCCGCAAGGGGAGTTGTTTTGAACCCCTTCAATCCGGCATCCGGTCCGCCGCTCGGTCGACCTTGCGGTCGCGGCGCAGGGCGCTGAGGATCAGGCCGGCGCCGAGCACGGCGGCGACGAGGATGAACAAGGCGGACAGCAGCGGCAGGCCGAACAGGCGGATGCCGCCGGGGAGGCGGGCGGTGAGCGCGGCGCCGATCACCAGCGCGGCAATGATCACGCCGGTGGCGATGCGGTTGGCGATTTTCTGCAGGCTCTCCATCATGCGCGATTCTTCCAGCCCGTCGATGCGCACGCGCAGGCGGTTCTCGGCCAGCGTGCGCAGGATCGCGCCCATGTGCTGCGGCGTGCGCCGGGCCAGTTCCTGCAGGTCCAGCCATTCGCTGGCCAGGTTGGCCGGCGACAGCGAGCCCAGCGCCTGCCGCCGCAGCATCTGCTGCAGGTGCTGCTCGACCACGGCGCGGGTGTCCAGCGCCGGGTCCAGCGCGGTGGTGACCGCTTCGAGGTTGAGCAGGGTCTTGCCCAGGATGGTCAGTTCCGGCGGCGGGCGCAGGCCGCAGGCGGCGCCGACCCGGGTCAGTTCGAGGATCAGCCGGCCTTCGGAGAACTGGCGACTGGCTCCCTGCAGGCCGGCGTAGCCGGACACCAGTTGGTCGACGCAGCGGCGGTAGTGGCTGTGGCTGAAATCCTGCAGCGCGGTGCCCAGCGTCTCGCTGATCTCGCCGACCTGCTCGCTGTTGCCGCTGATCGCGCCGAGCATCAGCTTGAGCAGGTGGTGGCGGGTGTGCGGCGGCAGCCGCGCCACCATGCCCAGGTCGAACAGCGCGAGGCGGTGGTCGTCCATCAGCAGCACGTTGCCCGGGTGCGGGTCGGCGTGCACCAGGCCATGCACGAACACCTGGTCGAGGTAGGCGCGCAGCAGCTCCTGGGCCTGCTCCTGCAGCGGATGTTCCAGCCGCCGCACCGGCGGCACGTGGGTGACCTTGATGCCGCGCACGCGGTCCATCGTCAGCACGCGCGCGGTGGTGAAATCGTCCAGCGGCTGCGGCACGTAGAGGTGACGGTAGCCGCGCAGGTTGGCGGCGAAGCGGCGCAGGTTGTCCGCCTCCAGCGCGAAATTGACCTCGTTGGCCAGGCTGTGGCGCAGCTCCCGCACCCAGTCGGAAAAGCCATAGCGGCGCCCCATCTCGGTGAGGTGGTCGGCGGCGCCGGCGAGCTTCTCGAGGATCGCCAGGTCGTCGCGCAGGGTCTGCGCGATGTGCGGCCGCTGCACCTTCACCACCACCTCGCGGCCATCGCGCAAGGTAGCCGCGTGCACCTGCGCCATCGAGCCGGCGGCCAGCGGCTGCGCGTCGAAGCTGCCAAACAGCACGCCGATGCGCGCGCCGAGCTCGGCCTCCACCACCGTGCAGATCTCGGCCACCGGCACCGGCGCCACGTTGTCCTGCATCCGCTCCAGTGCATCGAGGTACGCCGGCGGCACCATGTCCGGCCGGGTCGACAGTGCCTGGCCAACCTTGATGAAGGTGGGGCCGAGCGCCTCCAGCTCGTCGACGAACTGCTCCGGCTGGCCCGGCGCCACCGGCCGGGCGTCCTGCGCCAATGCGGCCTCCTGCAGGTCCAGTTCCAGCCCGTTGAACAACCCGGCCTTGCGATAGCGCAGCAGGAAGGCGCCGATCCGGGCGTACCGCGACGGGCTGATCGATTCGCTCACGCTTGCCTCCGCTGCTTTGCGCCCAGCATGGGGTGCGCGGCGGCAAGGGCGCGTCAATGCGTCCGGGCGCCGGCGCGGCGCACTTCACGGGGCGCTGATCGTCGCGCCTGTCCAATGGGCGTCGCCGGCGCAAGGCGTCGTCCCGACGGAGACCGCAATGTCCTCATTCGCGCTTTACCTGATCGGCATGCTCGTGGTGATCGGCGGCCTCGTCTATGTCGCCTACCTGCTGCACGTGCCCACCCAGTGGATCGTGGCCGGCGCCGTGGTCCTGCTGGGCGCCGGCATCATTGGCGCGGTCACGCACACGCGCCGGCGCGATCCGCCGGAATCGTGACGCGCGAGGCGCGCACCGAATGACGAGCGGGAAGCTCGGCGGACTCAGTCCGCGGCCGGCAGGTATTTCCCGAACCACTCCAGTGCCCGCTGCAACACGTCACGCTGGTGGGCGGGGTCGACGAAGTGGTGGCCCTCGTCGGGGTAGACCACCAGCGAGGTCGGCACGCCCTGCGCGCGCAGCGCGTGCCACATCTCGAACGATTGCGGCGCCGGACATTCGGCGTCGCGGTCGCCGACCACGATCAGCATCGGCGTCTTCACCTGCTTGACGAAGTTGATCGCCGAGCTCTTCGCGTACACCGCCGGATCGCCGTAGACGCTGGCGCCGAAGAACGGCGGCATCCACTGGTCGATCAGGTTCTGGCCGTAATAGCTCTGCCAGTTGGCGATGCCGGCGCCGGCCACCACGGCGCGGAAGCGCTGGGTCTGGGTCGGCGCGAACATGCTCATGAAGCCGCCGTAGCTCCAGCCGGTGAGGCCGAGCCGCTTGTCGTCCACCGGAAACTTCCTTTCCACCGCGTCGACGCCGGCAAGGATGTCGCGCAGGTCGCCGTAGCCGAAGTCCTTGCGGTTCGCCTGCACGTATTTCTCGCCTTGGCCGAAGCTGCCACGCGGGTTCGGCTGGAACACGAAATAGCCCAGTGCGGACAGCGGCGCGGCGCCGTAGCCCACGCCGGGCCAGCGCGGGATCACCGCGCTCGACGGGCCACCGTGCACCACCACCACCATCGGATAGGTCTTCTTCGGATCGTAATGGGCCGGATACAGCAACCAGCCCTGCACGTGGAAGCCCTCGTTGTCCCACTCCACCGATTCGGCCTTGCCCCACGTCGGCTTGAGTCCGGCGTTGAACGCCGTCACCGCCGGCGGCGCGCCCTTGCCCAGCGCGCCGGCGTGCACTTCGCTGGCGGCGGCGTACGAGCTCTGCACGAAGGCGATGCGCTTGAAGTCGGCCGACAGCGACATCGCCATCGAGGCGCTGCCGTCGCCGATGCTGGCCGGCACGGTGAAGTGCACGCGCTGCTGCTGCGCGCGCGTGGCCGACACCGCGTAGTCGGCCAGCTGGCTCTGGCCGTTGCTGACCTGGCTGACCAGCAGCGATTGCGACCCGGTCCAGTGCAGCCACGCCGGCGTGACGCGGATGCCCGGCGTGAGATCGACCGGCGCGCCGCCGCCGGCCGCTACCGCATAGATGTCGCCGCCGGTGGCGCCCTGGTCGCTCATCAGGCCGCCGATGAAGGCGATCCGCGAGGCATCCGGCGACCAGCGCGGCAATGCGATCTGCAGCCCGTGCAGCGAGCCGCTGGCGGCATCGGCCGGATCGAGCAGCACGCTGGCGGCGGCGCCTTCCTGTGCGCCCTGCACGTAAAGCTTCGCGATCCACCAGTTGTCGTCGCCCGGCGGCTTCGCCGCCGTGTAGGCCAGGCGCGAACCGTCCGGCGACCAGTCGAACTCGTAGGCGTACAGGTTGGCCGGCGTCAGCTCGCGCAGCGCGCCGCCGGCCACGTCGAGGCTGGCCACGCGCTGCACTTCGACGCCGCTGACGCCGATCTCGCCTGCCGGCCGCTTGGCCGCGGCCACCGCGCTGGCGTGGCGGGTGGCGCCGGCCACGTAGAGGAAGCCGAGCGACTTGCCATCGGCGGTCCACTGCAGCGAACGCACGTAGCCTGGCAGGACGGCCAGCCGCGTCGGTGCGTCGTGGCCGCGCGTGTCGGCCAGGTAGATCGCGTTCTGCATCGCCTTGGTGCTGGTGAGGTCGACGTGGCAGTTCGCGATGAAGGCGAGCCGGCGCGAGTCCGGCGCCCAGGCGATACCGGATTCGGCGCAGCTGCCCGGCGTGGTCGCCGCGCTCACGCGGCGCACGTGACTGCCGTCGGCATTCGCCACCTCGATCGCCGGCTTGTCGTCACGCCGGATCACCCAGGCGAGCTGCTTGCCGTCGGGGGAGAGCGCAGTGGCCTGGATCGCTTGCGCCTTGCCCAGTTCGGTCAGCACCTGCTCGATGCGCGGATCGACCTCGGGCGCCGCGGCGAAGGCTTGCGGTGCCAGTGCGAGAGCAAGCAGCGACAGCGGGGCGATCAGGCGTGAGCGTTTCGGCATGGGAGGGATTCCGGCGTGGGGAATCCCGAAGCTACAACCCGATGCCACCCGCGCCAAGTGCAGGACGGCATGGCGACCGGATCAGTGCTGCGCTGCGTTTCCGCCGGCGTCCTGGCGCGCGGAGACCATCGCGGCCAGCTTCGCCCGGATCGCGGGGATCGCTGCCAGCGCGGCCTTCTCGCCGGCCAGGATGGCCTGGTTCTTCTGCTCGAAATCGGTCGGTCCGATGCCGCCGAGGCCGGGGCGGATCACCACGTCGGCGCGCGTGCTTTCCTGCGCGGCCAGCTGCCGGCCCATGATGGTGATGGACTGGCCGACGATGCCCATCATGTCCTGCGGGTTGCTGCCGTCGGGCGCGGCGGAGATGTCCACCGCGATCACGAAGTCGGCGCCGAGCTGGCGCGCCGCGTCGACCGGGATCGGGCTGACCACGCCGCCGTCGACGTAGTGCTTGCCGTGGATCTCGACCGGCTCGAACACCCCGGGAATGCTCGACGACGCGCGTACCGCGCGGCCGGTGTTGCCGCGCCCGAACACCGTGCGTGTGCCCGTTTCCAGCTCGGTCGAAACGGCGGCGAACGGCAGCTTCAGCTGCTCGATCGGCTGCTGGTGCACCAGCTGGTTGACGTAATCCTGCAGCGCCTGGCCCTGCACCAGGCCGCCGGAGAACAGCCGCACGTCGCGGATCTTCGCCTCGTCGAGGCCGAACGCGGTCTGCTGCAGCGCGAACGCGTCCATGCCGCTGGCGTACAGCGCGCCGACCACGCTGCCGGCGCTGGTGCCGGCGACCACGTCGGGATGGATGCCGCTGGCCTCCAGCATCTTGATCACGCCGATGTGCGCGAAACCCTTGGCCGCGCCGCCGCCGAGGGCGAGGCCGATCTTCAGCTTCACCGGTGCGGGTGGTGGCGGTGGCACGGGTTTCGCTGCGTGCGTGCAGGCGCCCAGCACGAGCGTGGCAAGCAGGGGCAGGAGCAGGCGACGGAAGGGCATGAGGCGGTGTCGGGAGATTTTGATTGGCGCCTCCCCCTGCATGCAGGGGGAGGCTGGGAGGGGGTGAGGCTTTTGATCTTGAGGCAAAGAGCGACCCCACCCCAACCCTCCCCTGC
>NZ_MWIO01000047.1 GCF_004799035.1 Rhodanobacter lindaniclasticus | reverse complement strand
GCCGACCCAGGTCGGCCGCAAGGACGAAAAAGGCATCTACCAGAGCACCCGCGAGCGCAAGTTCCAGGTCTTTCCGGGCTCGGCCCTGTCGAAGGCGCCGCCGAACTGGATCTTCTCCGCGCAGATCCTCGACGTGGGCGGGCGCGTGTGGGGCATGGCGAACGCGCGGGTGGAACCGCTGTGGATCGAGCAGCAGGCGGCGCACCTGCTGCGCACGAGTTGTCGCGAGGCGCACTGGTCGAAGAAGCGCGGCTGCGTGGTGGCGTACGAGCAGGTCAGCCTGTTCGGCCTGGTGCTGGTGGAGAAGCGGCCGGTCACGTTCCAGCAGCAGGACCCGGCGCTGGCGCATGCGATCTTCCTGCGTGAGGCGCTGGTACGCGGCGACATCGACACCAAGGCGGATTTCGTGCGCGCCAACCTGCGGGTGCTGGAAGAGGCGCAGGGCATCGAGGCGAAGCAACGCCGCGAAGGGCTGATCCGCCACGAAGACGAGCTGGTCGCGTTCTTCGAGGGCAAGTTGCCGCAAGACATCGCCAGCAGCCGCGCGCTGGATGCGTGGTATCGCAAGGCGCGTCCCGCCGAGCAGGCCGCGTTGCGCTGGTCGCTGGATGACGTGATGGCCGGTGGCGCCGGGCTCGACGCGAAGGCCTTCCCCGCCGCGCTCGAAATGCCGCCGCAGAAATACAGGCTGGAATACCGCTTCGTCCCCGGCGACGAGGCCGACGGAGTGACCCTTCAATTGCCGCTGGCGATGCTGAACGCGCTGCCCGCGGCGCGTTGCCAATGGCTGGTGCCGGGCCTGCTGGCGGACAAGGTGGCCGAACTGATCCGCGGCCTGCCGAAGGCGCTGCGCCGCAACTTCGTGCCCGCGCCGGATTTCGCCCGCGCCTTCGTCGAGGCGGAATCGCCCCGCGACGAGTCGCTGGTCAAGGTGCTGGCCGCGTTCCTGAAACGCACGACCGGTGTCGACATCGGCGCCGGCGAATTTGCCGGCATCGAACTGCCGCCGCACTTCCTGATGCGTTATCGCCTGCACGACGAGCGCGGCAGGACGCTGGCCAGCGGCCGCGACCTGGCCGCCTTGCGCGGGCAGTGGGAAGGCCAGGCACGCGAGGCGTTCTCGCGCAAGACCGACATCGAACTGACCCGCGAGCACGTGGCCAGCTGGGATTTCGAGGAGATCCCAGCGCAGGTGCGTTCCGACGCCGGCCTCACCGCGTTTCCGGCCCTGGTCGACCTGGGCGAGACGGTGGCCTTGCGCGTGTTCGAGCGCGCTGATGAAGCGCGTGCCGCCCACAGGCAGGGCGTGGTGCGGCTGCTGCGCAATGCGCTGGCCAGCGAGGCGAAGCAGGCGCGTCGCCGGCTGCCGATCGGCAACGCGCTGGCCCTGAAGTACGCGCCGCTCGGCGGCGTCGACGGCCTGCGCGAAGACCTGCTCGAAGGTGGCTTCAGCGATCTGCTGGAACGCCATGCACTGGACGTGCGCACCGCCGGCGCGTTCGAGGTGTTGCGTACGCAATGCTCGCGCGAGCTGTTCGGTGCCGGCGTCGAACGGCTCAAGCTGGCCGAACCGATCATCGAGGCGCAGGCCGAGACGAAGCCCTGGCTGGAGCCGCCGCTGCTCGGCTTCGCCCGCGCCAGCTACGACGACCTGCGTGAGCAGTTCGATGCGCTGCTCGTGCCCGGCTTCCTGCGCGACCTGCCGCTGGCGCGACTGACGCATTACCCGCGCTACCTCAGGGCGATGCGCCTGCGTGGCGAACGCCTGCGCCAGGATCCGGCGAAGGATCAGCAGCGCATGCTGCAAGTGTTGCCGTACTGGCGCGCGTACCTGCAGCAGCGCGCTGCCGGCACCGATCCCGCGGCGCTGGCCGAGCTGCGCTGGCTGATCGAGGAATGGCGCGTGTCGCTGTTCGCGCAGGAGTTGAAGACCGCCGAACCGGTGTCGGCCAAGCGGCTGGCGAAGGCGCTGGCTGCGCTGGATTGAGCGTCGTTGCGCCGAGCGAAGCGGGCGGTCAGTTGGCCGGCTCGACCCGTGCGGTGGTGTTGTAGCCCTGCACGCGCAGCAGCCAGCTGCCGAGGAAGCCCGGCTTCACGAACACCACCGGGCTGGTCAGCGATTCGGGCACGACCAGCGTGCTGTCATCCTTCACCCGCCAACGCTGGCCATTCTGCAGAGTCAGCGTGGTGCCGTGCTGCCAGCCGCGGAATTCGCCGGCGATGCGGCTGGTGATGCTGTCGTTGCGCTTGACCTTGGGCGCTTCAGCCTTGTGGCCGAACGGGCCGGGCGACTTGGCCGCGGCCGCCGCCGCCGAGGTCTCCTCCGAGGCGGGCACCGAGGCTGCCAGCTCGCTGGCATGAAGCGCCAGCCACCGCTGCAGGCTTTGCAGTTCGGCCGGCGTCAGCTTGCTCAGCCCCGCTTGCGTGAACTCCTTCTTGCCCATCTGCTGTTCCAGCGAGACGGCCTGCTGCGCGTGCAGCGGCGCGATGGCCAGGGGCGAGAACAACAGGGCGAGTGGCAGGAACAGGTATGCTTTCATCGATCGGATCCATGGCTGCGGCAAGACGCCGGCGGCATGCGGTCAAGCATGCCCCGCGGTGTTCGCCGTGGCAATAACCGATGCACTGATTGCAGCGAGGAAGATTCCACCGATGGTTCGCTCCGCGCCCCCCGAAGCCGGCAAGCTGGAGTCGTGGCGCGCGCGTGCGGGCACCTTGCCGCCGGTGCTCGCCGACGCGCTGGAAGCCTGCGCCGGGCGCCCGGTCAACCAGGCCGAATGCGGCGACACCCTCGACCTGCTCGGCATGCTCGGTTGCGATGCGCCGACCCAGGCGGCGGCGTTGTGGTTCGAGGTGGCGCGCGTCGATCCCGCGGCGTGGGCGGCACGCTGCCCCGGTCTGCCGGCGGACGTGCAGCGTCTGGTGGCCGGCCAGCAGGCCGCCGAACAGGTGTGGGCGTTGCACGCGCAGCGCGCACCCGGCGGCGCCAACGAAGGCCTGCGCCGGCTGTTGCTGGCGATCGTGCGCGACCTGCGCGTGGTGTTCGTGCTGCTGGCGCGCCAGCTCGCGCGGATGCGCGCCGCGGTATCGCTGCCACCCGAGCAGGCCGCCGCGCTGGCGCGGTTGAGCCGCGACATCCATGCCCCGCTGGCCAACCGGCTCGGCATCTGGCAGTTGAAGTGGGAGCTGGAAGACCTGGCGTTCCGCTACCTGCAGCCGGACACCTATCGCCGCATCGCGAAACTGCTCGACGAGCGCCGCGTCGATCGCGAGGCATTCATCCGCCAGTCGCTGGACGAGCTGCAACAGGCGCTGGACGCCGCCGGCCTGCACGCCGAGCTGGCGGGGCGGCCCAAGCACATCTATTCGATCTGGAAAAAGATGCAGCGCAAGTCGCTGGATTTTTCCGACCTCTACGATATCCGCGCGGTGCGCGTGCTGGTCGACAGCATCGCCGACTGCTACGCCGCGCTGGGCGTCGTGCACGGGCTGTGGCCGCACTTGCCGAACGAGTTCGACGACTACATCGCGCGACCCAAGCCGAACGGCTACCAGTCGCTGCACACCGCCGTGGTCGGCCCGGCCGGCAAGACGCTGGAGGTGCAGATCCGCACCCACGCCATGCATCGCGCCAACGAACTGGGCGTGGCCGCGCACTGGCGCTACAAGGAGGGCGGCGGCAGCGACGCCGAGTTCGAGGCCAAGATTGCCTGGATGCGCAAGCTGCTGGAGCCGCGCAGCGGCGACGACAGCAACCTCGCCGCCGAGCTGCAGACCGAGCTGCTGGAAGACCGTGTCTACCTGCTCACCCCCAAGGGCGAGGTGTTCGACCTGGCGCGCGGCGCCACCGTGCTGGATTTCGCCTACCTGGTGCACACCGAGGTAGGTCACCGCTGCCGCGGCGCCAAGGTCAACGGCCGCATCGTGCCGCTGACCTTCCAGCCGCAGAGCGGCGACCGCGTGGAGATCCTCACCACCAAGGTCGCCGAACCCAGCCGCGACTGGCTCTCGCCGCATCACGGCTACCTCAACACCGCGCGGGCGAAGGACAAGGTGCGCGCGTGGTTCCGCCGTATCGCGCACGACGCCAACCTCGGCGTCGGCCGCGCCATGCTCGAGCGCGAGCTGAAACGCCTGGCGCTGCCCGCCGCCGACATCGGCAAGCTGCCCGCGCAATTCCACCTGCAGACGCAGGACGAGCTGCTGATCGCGCTGGCGCTGGGCGAGGTCACTCCCGGCCAGATCGCCCGCGTGCTGCAGGAGGCTGCGCAACCGCCGCCCCCGGCGCCGGCACCGCCGCCGGCGCGGCCCACCACGCTGGACCACGGCGCGCTGAGCATCGAAGGCGTCGGCAACCTGCTCACCACCCTGGCGCGCTGCTGCCAGCCACTGCCGGGCGACACGGTGCGCGGCTACATCACCAAGGGTCGCGGCGTCTCCGTGCATCGCGCCGATTGCGGCAGCCTGGCGCGGCTGGCGCGGCGCGACCCGGACCGGGTGATCGACGTGAGCTGGGGCCACGCCGTCAGCCAGGCCTACGAGGTGGACATCGAACTGCGCGGCTACGATCGCAAGGAGCTGCAGAAGGACGTCACCAACCTCATCAGCAACGCCGGCACCCACATCATCGCCTCGTCCAGCCGCTCGCGCCCGCAGACTGGCGAGGTGGAGATGCGCTACACCTTGCGCGTGCGCGATTTCGAACAGCTGTCGACCCTGCTGGGCAAGCTGCTGGCACTGCCCAACGTCACCGAAGTGCGCCGCGTCAGCGCCTAGCGCGGCGCCGGGTTGCCGGGCGCCGCGCCGCCCTCGCCAGCAGCGCTGGACGCTGAACGCCGATACCGCCCAGGCCGGGCCGCCCGATCGCGCGATGTTAAGCTGCGACCGCTTATCGCCAGTGCCCCGAATCATGAGCAGTCGCCGCAACCCGCATGATGCCCGGCCACCGAACCGGAGCGAGCCCACCTTGGGCGACCTCGATCAGGTGGAAGGCAAGCCGCGCGCGTCCGCTGCCGATGGCCTGCCGCGGGTCACCGCGGAACGGCGTCGGGCTCGCGGGATCCGCACCGCGGCATCGCGCGGGCGTCGCGGCTGGATGTTGCCGATATTGATCCTGCTGGTCGTCGCGCTCGGCGCGGCGCTCTGGCTCAGCCAGAACCGGCTGCGCGGCATGCTGCCGCGCACCGACCTCAACAGCGTGCTGGCGCAGGCGCAGCAGGCGCTGGATGCGGGCCACCTGGATGGCGAGGACGGCACCAGCGCGCGCGAACTGTTCCAGCAGGTGGCCGCCAGCGAGCCGGACAACGATCGCGCCCGCGCCGGGCTGCGCCAGGTCGGCCAGGCCGAGTTGTCGCAAGCCGATGCCGCGCTGCAGGCAGGCCGCCTGGATGAGGCCACCCAGCGCGCCACGGTCGCGCGCGAACTGCTCGGTGGCGGGCGTGACGTGGATCGCCTCGACATGCTCATCCGCCAGGCGCAGGCGGGCCAGGTGCACACCGGCGACTTGGTCGACCAGGCCAAGCAGGCGCTGGCGCAAGGCAAGCTGGAGGGTGCCGACGGCGCCGGCGCGCTCTATCAGCGCGTGTTGCGCGCAGACCCAGGCAACGCGGTGGCCGCACACGGGCTGGACCAGGTGGCCAACGCGCTGGCGGTGCAGGCACACGATGCGCTGGAAGCGGGCGACTTGGCCAAGGCCGATCCGCTGGTGCTGCAGATCGCCGCGTTGCGGCCGAACAACGGTTCGTTGCCGGCGCTGCGCGCGCTGCAGGCGCAACGTCGCCAGCAACAGGACAGCGCGCTGAAAAGCGCCATCGAACAGGGGCGCGAGGCCTTGCGCGATGGTCGCATCGCCGGCTCCGGCGACGACACCGCGCTGGCGCATTTCAAGGCCGCGCTGGCGCTGGATCCGGACAGCAACGAGGCCAAGGCGGGGCTGGGCGACGTGGCGCAGGCGCTCACCGTGCAGGCCAATGCGGCGATGGATGCCGGCGACCGGGAGCAAGCCGCCCGGTTGCTCGAACAGGCGAGCGCGCTGGCGCCGAAGTCGGCCGATCTGGCCGCCGCACGCGCGCGGCTGCAGAGCAGTCCGCCGGCGAGCAAGCCGCCCGTGGGCAAGCCGTCCACGGCAGAGCCTGCCAAGACGAAGCCGGCGGCCGACGAGGCCCCGGTGGTCGCCGCCGCGCTGTCGCCGCAGCAAAGCGCCGCCGTGGCCCAACTGGTGCAGCGTGCGCAGCAAGCCACCGCCAGCGGCAACATCATGATGCCGCCGGGCGACAGCGCATACGACCTGTATCGCAGCGCGCTGGCGATCGACGGCAACGACGTGCTCGCGCGGCAGGGTCTGCAGGCCTTGCCGGGCAGGGTGGAACAGTTGTTCAGGCAGGCCCTCGGGGCCGGCCAGCTGAAACAGGCCGACGACATGCTGGCCAACCTGGCCGAATTGGCGCCGGGCGATCCGGCGCAGTTGGGGCTGAGCAACCAGCTGGCCAGCGCCTGGGTCGACCGTGCCCAGCAGCAGCTCGATGGCGGCGACCGCATCGGTGCCGGCCAGTCGCTGGCGCGCGCACGCAAGCTGGCACCCAATCATCCGCGCGTGATCGATCTCGCCGCACGCCTGCAAGGCACGCCGTGAGGCCGGCATGACGGTGCTGGTCATCGGCGGCAGCAGTCAGATCGGTCATTTCCTGCTGCCGCGCCTGCGCGCCACCGGCGAACCGGTGCTGGCACTGAGCCGGCACCCGCGGCCCGCACGCGACGGCGTGCAGTGGTTGCGCGGCACCCTGCCGCACGACATGCCGACACTGCCCGAACTGTCGGCGATCATCAGTTTCGGCCCCTTGCTGGCGCTGGCCGAATGGCTGGCCCACGCCAACCTGAGCGGCGCACCGAGGGTGGTCGCCACCAGTTCGATGAGTGCCGAAACCAAGCGGGATTCGGCGGTGCCCGCCGAGCGGGCGATCGCGCGCCAGCTGCGCGAGGGCGAGTCCGCGCTGGCTGCCGCCTGCGCCCGGCATGGCTGCGCGTGGACGGTGCTGCGGCCGACCCTGGTGTATGGCGCGGGGCTGGATCGCAGCCTCACGCCGATCGCCCGCCGCGCGTTGCGTACGCGGCTGTTCCCGATCCCCTCGGCGCGCGGCCTGCGCCAGCCGGTGCACGCCGACGACATCGCGCAGGCCGTGCTGGCCGCGCTGGATTGCCCGGCGTCGGCCGGACGCATCGTGCCGATCGGCGGCGGCGAGCGGTTGCCTTATCCGCAGATGTTCGCGCGGGTCCGCGACAGCCTGCCGCGCACCACCGTGAGCTTGCCGCTGCCTGCCTGGCTGCTGCAACTGGTTGGGCGCGCGTGGCCACCGCTGCGCGGTCCGCTGAGCCGGCTGGACAGCGACCTGGTCGCCGACAACGGTCCGCTGCAGCGCTTGCTGGGTATCCATCCGCGCCCGTTCCAGCCGGACGCGGCGACGTGGGCGCGCCAGCCACGCGAGGACGCCGGCCCGGCTTCCGCGGACAGAAAGTGAGCCTGACGGCGTCCACGCCCCTCCGATTGCCCCGAATTTGCCCGCAAATCCGCCGCGGCGTTCATGGGCCCGCCGGGATGCACGCCCTATCATCGGGGAACCTGATTGCCGGATTCCGCCGCCCTTGAGCTTCCTCGACCGCACCCTTTCGCTTGCCCGCCGCAGCTGGCCGTGGCTGCGCATTCCGTTCTGGATCGGCCTGGGCCTGCTGGTCGGTTTCGTGTTGCCGTACGTGCTGGTGCTCAACAAGCGCGTGCAGGATCGTTTCAACGACCTGGTGTTCGCGGTGCCCACGCGCGTGTATGCGCGGCCGCTGCCGCTGCAGGCCGGCGAGCCGATGACCAGCGCCGCGCTGGAGCTGGAGCTGACCTTCGCCGGCTACAGCCACGACGGCAAGGGCCAGGTGCCCGGCAGCTGGATGAAGCAGGGCAGCCGCTACACGATTTCCTCGCGCGGCTACGCCGGCCCTGACGGCGGCGAGCTGCCCAAGCGCATCGTGGTGACCCTGGGCGGCGGCGAAGTGGTTTCGGTGCGTACCGCGGCGGACAAGCAGTCGATCAAGCAGATCCATCTCGATCCGGCGCGCATTGCCACGCTGTACGGCGCCAGCCAGGAGGAGCGCCGCTTCGTGCAGCTGGGCGACGTGCCGCCGCTGCTGGTCAAGGGCCTGCAGTCGGTCGAGGACCGCAATTTCAAGAACAACATCGGCATCGACTTCGGCGCGATCGCGCGCGCGGCGCTGGCCAATCTGCGCGCCGGCCACACCGTGCAGGGCGGCTCCACGCTGACCCAGCAGCTGGTGCGCAACCTGTTCCTGAGCCGCGACCAGACCCTGACGCGCAAGATCAACGAAGCGCTGATGTCGCTGTTGCTGGAGGCGCACTACAGCAAGGGGCGCATCCTGGAGGCCTACGTCAACGACGTGTTCCTCGGCCAGCAGGGCGCGCAGGCGGTGCACGGTTTCGGCGCCGCGTCGGAGTTCTATTTCGGGCGCCGGCTGCAGGAGCTGCGGCCGCAGGAGATCGCCTTGCTGGTTGGTCTGGTGAAGGGGCCGAGCTATTACGACCCGCGCCGCGCACCCAAGCGCGCGCTGGCGCGGCGCAACCTGGTGCTGCAGGAGTTCTTCGACACCGGCCTGATCAGCGCCGCGCAGCTCAACGCGGGCCAGGCCGCGCCGCTGGACGTGATCAAGGACGGCCAGCTGCCGCACAACCGCTTCCCCGCGTTCATGGACCTGGTGCGCAAGCAGATCACCACCGACTTCGACGAGAAGGCGCTGCGCGAAGGCAACCTGTCGATCTTCACCACGCTGGACCCCGCCGCGCAGCTGTACACCGAGCAGGCGATCACCAGCTCGCTCAAGGGCCTTGGCAAGCGCGGCGACGGCGTGCAGGCGGCGGCGGTGGTCACCGATGCGCACAGCGGCAGCGTGCTTGCCGTGGTCGGCAACCGCAACCCGGGCGAGCCGGGCTTCAACCGTGCGCTGGACATCCGCCGGCAGATCGGCTCGACGATCAAGCCGTTCGTCTACCTCGTCGCGCTGACCCAGCCCGAGCGCTGGAATCTGGCCAGCATGATGGACGACAGCCCGATCAGCATGCGCCAGCCCAACGGCAGCATGTGGACGCCGCAGAACGACGACCACCGCAGCCACGATCCGCTGATCATGGTCGACGCGCTGGCGCATTCGTGGAACCTCGCCACCATCCACCTCGGCATGGCGGTGGGCTTGCCGCGCATCCGCGCGTTCCTCGAATCGTTCGGGCTCACCGACGTCAACCCCAGCCCCTCGCTGCTCATCGGAGCGCTCGACCTGTCGCCGCTGCAGGTGGCGCAGCTCTATCAGTATCTGGCGGCAGATGGTCACGCCCTGCCGCTGCTGGCGGTGCGCGGCGTGCTCGACGGCAAGGGCCGCACGATCAAGCGCTACCAGGTGCAGCCCGGCCCCGGCGAGTACCAGGAGGCGGTGCGGCTGACCACCTGGGCGATGCAGCAGGTGGCCGAGTACGGCACCGCCAGCGCGATCGGCAACTCCGCGCTGGCCTCGCTGCATGCCGCCGGCAAGACCGGCACCAGCAACGACATGCGCGACAGCTGGTTCGCCGGCTTCACCGGCGACCACCTGGCGGTGTTCTGGATGGGCCGCGACGACAACAAGCCGACCACGTTGTTCGGTGCCAGCGGCGGTCTGCGTGCCTGGCGCGACCTGTTCGTCAAGCTGCCGACCACGCCGCTGTCCGCCGCACCGGGACCGGGCCTGGAGATGGCCTGGATCAACCCCGACGACGGTCGCCGCACCGAACCGCAATGCCAGGGCGCGCAAGAAGTGCCGGTGGTCGCCGGCAGCCTGCCGGCCGATGCCGAAGGCTGCTTCTGGCAAAGCCTGTTCGGCGGCGGCGTTACTACCCCCGCTCCCTCCACCACCACACCGTGACCGTGCCCATGACTTCACGACGTCTCGCGCCGCTGCTGCTGTCGGCGCTGCTTGCGACCCTGGCCGGCTGCGGCGTGTTTCGCTCCGCGCCGGCAGCGGCGCCGGCGGTCGCGCCGGATCATGACGCCGTCGCCGCGATTCGTGCCGCCGGCGCGCACGACGATTCGGTCATCGACGTGAAGCCGCTGCGCGACCCGGCGGTGGATGCGCTGATGACCGAGGCGGCCCAGGACGAACGCAGCGGGAACTACACCGCCGCCGCCACCGCGCTGGACAAGGCGCTGCAGATCAGCCCCGAGGCGCCCGATCTGCTGCAGGATCGCGCCGAGATCGCCATCCGGCTGAAGAACTTCGTCCGCGCCGAAAAGCTGGCGCACAAGTCGTGGACGCTGGGCCCGCGCCTCGGCCCGTTGTGCGCGCGCAACTGGCAGACCATCGTCGAAACCCGCTTGCAGGCGAACGACAAGACCGGCGCGTCGACTGCGCGCAAATGGGTGCAGCAGTGCCGCAAGGCGGGCGTGCCGCGGTACTGAGACTTCAGGCCAGCGCCACCAGCAGCAAGACGATGCCGGCGACGCTCACCGCCCAGGTCAGCGAGCGCAGGTAGGGAATGCCGGCGGCGTACACCGGCACGTAGAGCACGCGCGCCCAGAAATAAAGTTGCGCACCGAGCACGGTGAGCTGGTCATGCTGCTGCAGCACGTGGGCAGCCAGCACCGCCGCGGCGAACAGCGGAAAGGTCTCCAGGAAATTCGCGCGGGCGCGATCAAGCCGCCCGCCGATGCCGACCAGCGGCGGCTTCACCTCATCGCGTGCGCTGACGATCCAGTCCAGCCCGCGCTGGCCGAACGAACAGCTCGCCGCCAGCGCGATCTGCACCAGTCCCAGCACCACGCTCCACAGCAGCATGCAAAGTTCGGTCGTCACGAAGCAGCCCTCCGGCGATGGTGCGCGCATGGTGAGCCGAGCCGCCGCCCCTTGCCAGTGGCCGCTACGCCGCGCGACGGTTGCGGTCCTGCCGCAGCAGGCTTTCGACCCGCTGCAGCGGAATCCGGTCACCGGCGTCGCGGCCGTAATAGGCCTCCACGATGCGGCCACGGCCGTCGATCAGGAAATCCGCCGGCATCAGGTTGCCGGTGTTGAGGCCGGCCAGGCCGACCAGGCGCAGGCCGCGGATCAGGGTCGGCACCCGTGTCACGATCGCCTTCAACTTGCGCCACAGGGAACGCTCGATGCCGTACACCTCGTGCGCACGCGAGGTGGGGTCGGCCGCCAGCGGAAACGGCCGCGGGCGGTGGCCGGCGAAGCGCAGCACCTCCGCCTGCGAGGCGCTGAACACCGCCACCACGTCCAGCCCGCGCTCGGACAATTCCTGGTGCCGCTGGGTCAGCTCGTAGATGCGGAAATTGCAGAACGGGCAGGCCGCATCTCGGAAGAACGAGAGCAGGGTCAGCCGACCGGGTTGGCTGGTCGCGATGGCCTGGCCGTGAATGTCGACCAGGTCGAGTACGGGTGCGATTTCGGGTGCGAACAGTCTCACGGCAGCCTCCTTGGAGTGACGGGCGGGTGGCATGCCAGTGGATGCGCCAGGCGCCGGCGCGGTTCCCGCGCCGCTTTGTCGGCGGCGGTCGCTCGGCCATAATCGGCGGATGATCGCTCCCGACGACACCGCGTCCGACGACGACGTCGGCGCCTTGCTCGGTGCCGACGGCCCGTTCGCGCGCGAGCTGCCGGACTTCGCGCCGCGGCTGGCGCAGCAGGCGATGGCGCGGGCGGTGCGGCAGGCCATCGCCGGGCGCGACACGCTGGTCGCCGAGGCCGGCACCGGCACCGGCAAGACCTACGCCTACCTGGTGCCGGCGCTGCTGTCGGGCGAGCGGGTGATCGTCTCCACCGGCACCAAGGCGCTGCAGGACCAGCTGTACTTTCGCGACCTGCCGAAGGTGCGCTCGGTGCTCGGCGCGCGCCTGAAGACGGCGCTGCTGAAAGGCCGCGCGAACTACCTGTGCCTGTACCGGCTCGAGCAGACCGTGCGCGACGGTGGCAGTCTCGCCCCGGCGCAGGCGGCGCAGCTGGCGACGATCCGCGCCTGGTCCGCGCGCACCCGCCGCGGCGACCGCATGGAGCTGGCCGAGGTGCCGGAGGAATCGCCGCTGTGGCCGCGGGTCACCTCCACCGCGGAGAACTGCCTCGGCGTGGAGTGCCCGTTCTACGAGGACTGCCACGTGTTCAAGGCGCGCCGCGAGGCGATGGAGGCGGACGTGGTGGTGGTCAACCATCACCTGCTGTTCGCCGATCTGGCGCTGAAGCAGGAAGGCTTCGGCGAGATCCTGCCCGGCGCGGCCGCCTTCATCCTCGACGAGGCGCACCAGATTCCCGAACTGGCCGGCCAGTTCTTCTCGCAGAGCCTCAGCGCGCGCCAGCTCACCGACATGGCGCAGGACACGCTGACCGAATGCAGCGGCGTCACCGGCGCGATCGGCCTGCTGCTGGAGCCGGTCGAAGCGCTGCAGGGCGCGCTGCGCAAGCTGCGCCTGGCGATGGATCCGCTGCCCTCGCGCGGCGCGTTCGCGCTACTGGAAGATCGCGCCGAGGTGCGCGCCGCGCTGCACGAGCTGGGCGAACTGCTGGCCACGCTGGCTGAGCTGCTCGCCTCGCAGGCCGAGCGCTCGCGCGGCCTTGCCAACCTGCACGAGCGCGCCGAACTGTTCGCCGAGCGGCTGCAGCGCATCGTCGAAACGCACGGCGAGCAGGACGTGCGCTGGTACGAAACCTTCCCGCGCGGCTTCGCGCTGTACGCCACGCCGCTGGATCTGGCCGCGCCGATGCGCGGCCTGCGCGAGCGCACCCAGGCGGCGTGGATCCACACCTCGGCCACGCTGTCGGTAGCCGGCAACTTCGACCACTTCGCGCGCCAGCTCGGGCTGGACGAGCCGCAGACCTTGAGCCTGGACAGCCCGTTCGACTACGCGCATCAGGCACTGTGCTACCTGCCGTCGGGGCTGCCCGATCCAAACGCACGCGACTACACCGAGCAGGTGATCGCGGCGGTGCTGCCGGTGCTGCAAGCGTCGAACGGCCGTGCCTTCTTGCTGTTCACCTCGCATCGCGCGCTGCGCCGCGCCGCCGAGCTGCTGCAGGACAAGGTGCCGTGGCCGCTGTTCGTGCAGGGCAGCGCGCCGCGGCCGCGGCTGCTGGAGGAGTTCCGCGCCAGCGGCCATGGCGTGCTGCTCGGCGCGGCCAGCTTCTGGGAGGGCGTCGACGTGGTCGGCGAGGCGCTCAGCGTGGTGGTGATCGACAAGCTGCCGTTCGCCGCGCCCGACGATCCGGTGCTGATGGCGCGCCTCGCCGCGCTGGAACGATCCGGCATCAACCCGTTCATGGGCTGGCAGGTGCCCAGCGCGGTGATCGCGCTGAAGCAGGGCGCCGGCCGCCTGATCCGCAGCGTGCACGACCGCGGCGTGCTGGTGCTGTGCGACCCGCGCCTCACCGGCAGGGGCTACGGCAAACTCTTTCTCGCCAGCGTGCCGCCGATGCCGCGCACCCGCGAACTGGCCGACGTGCAGGCCTTTTTTACCGCCACCTCGTAGGGCGGGCACCGCCCGCCGGCCTCTGCTTCACATGCAGGCCGAAGAGCGGCGGGCAGTGCCCGCCCTACACGGGATGCGTCGGGATACGATGGGTCGGGACATCCGACGCAACGGGGCAACGACATGGCCAAGGTCACCGGACTCGGCGGCATCTTCTTCAAATCCCGCGATCCTGCCGCACTCGCGGCGTGGTACGCCAGACATCTCGGCCTCGATGCCGAGGAGTGGGGCGGCGCGCGTTTCGACGAGAACGAACAACGTCCCGGCTACACGCTGTGGTCGCCCTTCGCCGCCGACACCAGCTACTTCGGCGCGGGTCCGCAGCCGTACATGATCAACTTCCGCGTCGACGACCTCGATGCGCTGCTGGCGCAATTGCGTGCCGAGGGCGTCCAGGTGGACGAGCACGTCGACGAAAGCGAGTTCGGCCGCTTCGGCTGGATCACCGATCCCGAAGGCACCCGCATCGAACTGTGGCAACCGCCGACCCAGGCCCCGACGGCGGCTTGAAGTTCGCCGTTGCCGCCGGCATCTGGGAAAGACGTGCCGCTGCGCACGCCATCCCGCCGCGCCTGTCACGCGACATCCGCTTCACCCAAGGAGACATTCATGAAGCTTTACAGTTTTCCCGGCTCGTGCGCGCTGGGCGCCAACATCGTGCTCGAATGGATCGGTCAGCCCTACGAGTTGCAACTGCTGCAGAAGGATGATCTGGCGAGTCCGGCGATCCGCGCATTGAACCCGAACGGCCAGGTGCCGATCCTCGTCGACGACGGCTGGGCGCTCAACGAGAACGCCGCCATCCTCAACTACCTTGCCGACAAGTTCCCCGCCGCGAAGCTGGGCGGCGAACCCACCCCGCGCGGCCGCGCCGAGGTGAACCGCTGGCTGGCAATGATCAACTCCGACGTGCACCCGGCGTTCAAACCGCTGTTCGGCGCCACCAGCTACCTTGGCGACGAGGCGATGATCGAGAAGAGCAAGGACGCCGCGCGCCAGCAGCTGCGCACCTGGTTCGAGCGGCTGGACAAGCACCTGGAAGGACGCGACTGGCTGGCCGGCGAGCGTTCCATTGCCGACCCCTATCTGTTCGTCACCTTGCGCTGGACCCACGCGGTGAACGTCGACCTTGGCGGCCTCGCCAACTTGCAGGCATTCGAGCGGCGCATGCGCGCCGACCCCGGCGTGCAGCGCGCGCTCAAGATGCAGCAGCTCGACCAGGCCCAGACCGCCTGATTGCATCGCCACGACAAGGCCGCCACGCTGCGGCCTTGTCGTGAATGGCGAACGCAAGCGGCGATACCATCAGCCGATCTTTTGCGCGGGAACAATCGGCGGATGCACTCTCCGGTCGAAGCCGATCCGGTCACCGCTGCCCGACTGCTGCCCGTGCTGGAAACTCTGCGCAAGCCCGAACCGATCTTCCATCGCCCCGAGTTCGGCCGCACGCGCGCCGACTTCGAGCCCATGATTGCCGCCGACTTCTTCGAGATCGGCGCCTCCGGCCAGCGCTACAGCCGCGCCCATGTGCTGGACGTGCTGGAACATCGCGCACCTGACCCCGGCAGGCCAGTGAACGGCTCCAGACCATCGTCATCCCGGCGAGCGAGCAGCCGGCATCGCGCAGGATCGTGCGCTGCAACGTCGCGTGCCGGCGTGAAGAAAAAGCCCGTTCGCGTGTATACAGGTTGAAGGCTGCCATGCCGGCAGCCACGGAGGGATGACATGAAACAGCTGCTGCAATTCTTGCTGGCGGTGCCCCTGCTGCTGGTGCTCGCCGCGTGCCACCCGGCGACCAGCCAGGATGCTGCGCCCGAACTGGAACTGCACATGTACCGCGTGCCCGTGGCCCAGTCCGATGCCGTGGCGCAACAGTTGACCAAGGTGCTGGTCGACAGCGGCTATCTGGTCGGGGTCAAGGCACACACCGCGATGAATGTAAGCCAGCCCTTCCCGGGGGCAGTGCTGGTGCTGGCGCCGGCCACCTTGCAGCCGTCGATCGCCAAGGCCATTGACGGCTTGCAGGATGCTGCCAAGGCGCTGCCGGATGCAACGAACGCCACAACCCCGCGGGCGCCGCAACGGTTGCGGTTGCAATTCTGGGTCCTGCAGGCCCGTCCGGGCAGTGGCTCCGACGCCGCCGACCTCGCCGCGCTCGAACCCACCTTGAAGACCTTGCGCCAGTCGCTGGGCGTGGTGCATTTCAGCCTGACCGACGCGGTTGCGGTAGCGACCGACGTGGGCGGGAACGGGCACGTTGCCCCTGGCCCGGATCGCGTCCTCGGCTTCGAAGTCACTTCTGCCGCCGCCGGCACGTACAAGGTGGCGGTCAACTACAGCGACTCGACCGGACAGAGTGTCGGGGAGCTGCGGTCCGGGGTCGCGCTGCGGCCCGGCGAGGTCGTGGTGCTGGCGCAGGCAGCCGACGGCCGCGGGTCCGGGACCAGCGGTGTCGACGCCGCGGCCCTGATGAACCTGCTGGTCCTGCGTGTGGACCCACTCCCGGCCGCGCCTTGAGTTCGCCGCATGAGCTTGCGTGATGACGCCCTGTACGCCAGCTATCGAAGGTTGCAGAAGCCGCTCTTCAACGTGTTGTACCGGCAGCTGTGGCAGGCGGAGGAGTGCGAGGACGTCATCCACGACGCCTATGTGCGCGTGTGGGCGCGGCGCGCGTCGGTGGCGGAATCGAGCCTTGATGCGCTGGTCTGGACGACGGCGCTGAACCTCGCGCGCAACCGGTTGCGCTGGCGCAAGTTGTGGCGCCACACGACCCTGGACGAAGACCTGCCGCAGCCCGGGCCGGCGCCCAGTTCGGCATTGGCCGCCCTGGAGGTGCGCCGCGCGTTGCAGCGCCTGCCGGCAGCCAGCCGCGAGGTGTTGCTGCTGTCCGAGTTCAGCGGCCTCTGTGGCCGGGAGATTGCGGCGCTACTGCACATTCCGCCGGGCACCGTGGCCTCGCGCAAGCACCATGCCGTGGCGCAACTGAAGGCTTTGCTGGGAGAATCAAGCCATGCGTGACCTCGAACTGCTGTTGCCGACCCTGGAGCCGCCACCGGGCGGCCTGTCCCGGTTGCAACGGGCCGTCGCCGCCAAACATCGCCCGCGCCACGTCCGGGGCCGGGTCTTCGTTGGCGCCGCGCTGGCGATCCCGGCCCTGGTGCTGGCACTGTTGTGGGTGCCGCGGTACGTGGCGGGGCAGCAGCGTGCGGCTGCCCTGCGCGTGGCATTGCAGCAAGCCGTGCTTGGCCCAGCCCTCGGTGAAGGCCTCCGCGTCGAGCACGGCGCGGCCATTGAACTGGCGAGCGGGCAGGCCAACGTGCGCTTGTATCTGATCGAGACGGTACCAGCCGAACCGGGCGCCGGATCGTGACGGAGCATCGATCTTGATCGCCCTGCTGCCGCTGGTGATCGCGCTGGAACCCGGCCGTGGCCTGGCCATCTTCACCGGTGCGTTCACCCGCTGGATCGCGTTGGCGCTCCTGCAAATGCCGTGTCCGTGCGTCAGGACATCGGCTCCGGCTTTGCGTCCAGTTTCGACGGCAGCGGGATGAATTCCTCGTTGTCCAGGTCCGGCAGTTTCATGCGTCCGGCGGCCCGGTCGGCGCGGGCCTGATCGAGCCGCTCCGGCTACGAGGAGACGAAGTTCCAGTCGATGTAGCGAGGCTCCACCGGCTAGCCGCCCAAGGCCATGACCACGGCATCGCCCAGCGCGGTGATGGTGGCGGCCTTGCCGGGAGTGAGCACCACCATGTTGCCCGACTCGACCCGCTCGCCGTCGATCTCCACCTTGCCGCTGTCCACGTAGATCGCCCGCTCGGGGTACTCGGCCGGCAGCGCGACACCTGCGCGCCGGCGCGTAGTTGCCAGTGCACGTAGAACTGCGGTGAATCGACTTTCACCGGCGACTGCACACCCGTCAGGCTCCCGGCGATGAGCCGCCCGACGCTCCCGTCGTCGTCGAAGACCGGCAGTGCATCGCTGGCGTAATGCCAGAAGCCCGGATCCATTTCCTCGCGTCCGTCCGGCAGCGCCACCCAGGCCTAGATGCCGTCGAGCACCCCGCCCTGCGCGCGCAGTTTCTCGAAGCGCTCGGAATGCGTGATGCCGCGGCCCGCGGTCATCCAGTTGACCTTGCCTGGACGCACGGCCTGCTCGGAGCCGAGGCTGTCGCGGTGCATGATTTCGCCATCGAACAGGTAGGTGATCGTCGACAGGCCAATGTGCTGGTGAGGACGCACGTCCGCCTCGCGCGGCAGGCCCGGCGCGATCTGCCTGGGTCCCATGCGGTCGAAGAAGATGTAGGGGCCGACCATGCGGCGCTGGGCGAACGGCAGCACGCGGCCGACCTCGAAGGATCCCAGGTCGCGTCGACGCTGGGCGATGATGAGTTCGATCGTGGGATACCTCCGGGTGGCAACAGGGATTGGCAGGTGACCACTATCGCACCTTGGATCAGGCGGGGTGTGAGTGGTCCGGGACCGCTTCCATCGGCGCCTGCGGCATCATTGCGGGAGGCCACCTCGCGCGGCCACGCCGCGGCCTTGCCGTGAATGGCGAACACGAGCGGCGATACAGCCAGCCGACCTTCGATCTTGCTGTCCAGCGGAGAGGTGGGATCAGACGGTTCTCAGGCCGCCGCAATCTCGACCGTCACGTGCACCAGTTCCTCGTGGATGGCCAGTTGTTGGCGGACTTCCTCGGCGCTGATCGGCGTGGTGGCCACCAGACCGAGGATGCAGGCGTAGCTGTCGCGGCCGACGCGCCACACGTGCAGGTCGCTGACCGCCGCCGTGGCGAACTGATCGCGCACCACGTCGCGGATTTCCTCGACCACCGGTTGGTCCATCTCGGCATCCAGCAGGATCTTGCCGGACTCGCGCAGCAGGCCGAACGCCCAGCGCGCAACCAGAACCGAGCCGACAATGCCCATCACCGGATCGAGCCAGGCAGCTCCGTAAAGCTTGCCGCCGACCAGCGCAACGATGGCCAGCACGGAAGTTGCCGCGTCCGCGATGACGTGCAGGTAGGCCGCGCGCAGGTTCACATCATGGTGATGATGACCATCGTCCCCATGCCCATGATCGTGCCCGTGCCCATGCGCGTGCCCGTGTGCGTGGGGGTGCTCGCCCTTCAGCAGCCACGCGCACAGCAGGTTGACGCCCAGGCCGAGCACCGCGATCAGGATCGCGTCGTCGTAATGGATCGTGGCGGGCACGAACAGCCGCTCCAGCGACTGCACCATCATCAACCCGGCAACCACGGCAAGCAGCAGGGCGCTGCTGTAGCCGCCGAGTATCTCGATCTTCCAGGTGCCGAAGGCGAAGCGGCCGTCCCTCGCGTAGCGCCGGGCCAGCGCGTAGGCCATCACCGAAAGTCCCATCGCCAGCGCATGCGAACTCATGTGCCAGCCGTCGGCCAGCAAGGCCATCGAGTTCAGCCAGTAGCCGCCCGCGATCTCCACCACCATCATCGCCGCCGTGATGTACACCACGCGCCGCGTGTTGCGCTCCGCCTTCGCGTCGACGTGGTTGAACTGGTGGCTGTGGGTGAAGGCGGAGACGTCGGGGGCGGGCATGATGCGTGCTCTGGTCATATACTCCCCCGCAGTATAGGACGGGAGGCGGTCGCCGTGTCGCACATCCGGGAAAACCGCAAGAAGCTGGTCGCCCGCGTGCGCCGCATCCGCGGCCAGCTGGCTTCGCTCGAACGCGCCATCGAGGGCGACACCGAGTGCGGTGCCGTGCTGCAGCAGCTGGCGGCCGTGCGTGGCGCAGTCAACGGGCTGATCCTGCAGGTGATGGAAGGCCATCTGCGCTCGCACGTAGCTGGCCGCGGCAGCAGCAAACGGCAGGACGAACTGTTGCCGGTGCTGGCGGTGTTGCGCAGCTACCTCAAGTAGCGGCGCCTGCGGGGACTGCAGAACAGGCCGTCATCGGCGGCCTGATGGTCAGGTGCGCAAGCCGGAGGCAGACGCCGTGCGGCCCGGCGCGATTTCATGCGATTCCGCAAACTTTTGCGAATCAAGCACTTGTGCGCGTTCTTTTGATGGCTGCACGGATTATTCGGTGCCCTCGCGTGTTAGCGTCGAGGACTGGCGAGGCCAGGGATATGTCGGGTGGGACCACGGCCGCGTCACGGGATTCCGATCCGTCAATGACCGGAATTTTTCTGTTCGCACCATCAATCTCGGGGATGAACCATGCAGATGAAGAAGACTTCGCTGTGTCTGGCGATGGGGGCAATCTGGGCGCTGGCGTCCACGGCCGCAGCGGCGGCCGGCGTCGACTCGACGTGGAAGACGACGGCCACGCGCGCACACGTGCCGGCCGCGTCGGTGAACATGAGCAACCTGGTGGCGTCCAGCATGCCGCTGCACGTGCAGGTCACGTTGAAGATCCGGAACAAGGGCGCGCTCGACGATTTCATCGCCGCCGCGCACAACCCGGCCAGCCCGCTGTTCCGCGCCAAGCTGCAGTCGAGCGACGTGGCCGCGCATTTCCTGCCGAGCCAGGCGCAGGCGCAGGCCGTGGCCGATTACCTGAGCCACGCCGGCTTCAGCCACGTCAGCGTATCGGCCAATCGCCTGCTGGTTTCGGCGGACGGTACCGCCAGCAATGCGCGGGCCGCGTTCGGCACGCGCTTCGTCAAGGGCACTGACGAGCACGGTCGCGCCGCCTACGCCAACATCGACGACGCCAAGGTGCCGGCGTCGCTGGCCGACGTCGTGCTGTCGGTGAGCGGCCTGCAGACGGTGACGCATCCGCACACCATGCTGGCCAGGGCTTCGACGCAGGGGCGCGTGGAGAAGGGCCGCCCGGGCGGCGGCGGCGCGACCCTGGTCGGCCACAACCCGACCGCGTTTCCGACCATCTACAACGTGGGCGGCACCCCGGCCGCTTCCACGATCACGGTGGGCATCATCAGCGACGGCGACATGACCCAGCCGCTGAAGGATCTCAACCAGTTCACCAGCACCAACGGTCTGCCGGCAGTGAACACGCAGGTGGTGACGGTGAGCACGCCGGGCACCGACACCAGCGGCACGGCCGAGTGGGATCTGGACAGCCAGGACATCGTCGCGATGTCCGGCGGCGTCGGCAAGCTGATCTTCTACGCGGCGAACTCGCTTTCCAACAGCGATCTCACCGCGGCGTTCAACAAGGCGGTGAGCGACAACCAGGCGCAAGTCGTCAATGTCTCGCTCGGCGAATGCGAAACCAGCGCCTACCAGGACGGCTCGATGGCGGCGGACGACCAGATCCTCGCGCTGGGCGTGGCGCAGGGCCAGACGTTCTCCATCTCGACCGGCGACTCCGGCTCGAACGAGTGCACCAAGAAGCCGACCGGCACCACCCCGAGCTACCCGGCCAGTTCGCCGTACGTCATCGCCGTCAGCGGTACGTCGCTGAGCACCGGTGCGTCGAACAGCTGGGTGAGCGAGACGCTGTGGAGCGGCGCGGGCGGCAGCCCGAGCACGGTGGAACCGAAGCCGAGCTGGCAGACCCAGGGCGGCGGCACCACCCGCGACGTGGCAGACGTGGCTTTCGACGCCGATCCGAACTCGGGCGCGATCATCATCGTCAACGGCAGCAACGCGCAGTACGGCGGCACCAGTCTGGCGGCGCCGCTGTTCGCCGCCACCTGGGCCCGCATGCTCGCCGCGCATCCGACGCTGGGCTTCGCGGGGCCGCATCTGTACAGCGTATCCACCGCCAGCTATCACGACGTCACCTCCGGCAGCAACGGCGGTGAAACGGCGACGGTCGGCTGGGACTACGCCAGCGGCTTCGGCAGTGGCATCGTCAGTGCGCTGAACGCGGGCCTGTAAGTTCCGCACGGCCACTGCGAGGGCGTCCGTCGAGAGGCGGGCGCCCTCGTTGCATCCGGAGCTTCTGCAGTCGAGGGCAAACGCGATTCGAGGGCACGCGCGGTCGATCGGGTTGCGCCACGCGGCTCTGCCCGGCCATTCAGTCGATGTAATCCACCTGAACCCCGGTGCGTCGGCTGAACTGCGCGGCATTGGCCTGGACGGCGTTCAGATGAGCCCCGCATTCCCCGCGCGATATGTGCACGGCGCGCACCTGCGCCGGGACCATGCGCACGCGGCGGAAGATGTGTGCCTCGATCAGCAGGTGGTTCTCCGCGCTGTCGGGCCGCGGGTTGCCGTTGCGTGCGGAGGCCAGCAAGTCGGCCACCAGGGCTTTTGCATTGGCCAGGTGGGTCGCGCTGGGGTTGGCCAGATATTGCGATCGGGTCGCCAGCAGGATCGCGCCGCCAAAGGTGTTGAAGCTCACCTGGTAAAGCTTGCCGCGATCGGCTTTCGCCTTGAAGCCGCTGCCGTTGGAGACCGGCGTGAAGGTGTCCATCGCGAAGTAGATAGCGTCTTTCTTGAAGCCGTCGTCCAGCTCGAACACGCTCTTGCCGTACTCGGTATTGGCGCCATGCAGTCGGCGACCGTAGTTCAGCGCCGCGAACACCTGGGAGTCCGCCGCCGCGCCGGGCGCCCGCACGTGGTTGGGGGAGTAGTGCATGGTGGCCGGCGCGGTGGTGCCGCCCTGCTTTTTCACGTGCGGCAGCACCAGGCCGGCCGCGCCCACCTGGGTCTTGCCGTCGGCGAACTGCCCGTACAGCGCGTGACGGTCGGCCTTGGCCCGCACATGGGCCGGGTTTTTCGGATCCTGGTTGGCGGTCAGGGCCGCATCGGTGGCATGCCGATCCCACATGGTGATGTATTCGTCGAAGCCGGGCCCCGTGCCGAACCAGCCGGTGGCGCCGAAATTGATCGTCAGCGGCGCCTGGTTGGCCAGGTTCTGCAGCGGGGTCACCACGTTGGCCTTGAGCTCCTGCAGCAGGTCCGTCCCCAGGCCGGCCTCGCTCTTGCCGCCGAGCACGCCGCCGACCTTGCGCACCAGGCCGCCCGCGGACTTCACGCCATTGCGCAACACCAGCATCGTGCGCCAGCGATCCTTGATCTTCTTTGCCTTGCCGCCGAACGCCTCGCTCCACAGATCCCAGTCGTCGATGAGCTGGAAGACGTCGGCGGCCAGCGTATTCGCCGGCCAGTAGCTGTCCACCTGCGTGATCCGACCGCCCACAAAGGTCTGTGCCGCAGCACTGCGCCATTCTCCGCTCATGGAATTCCCCGGGTGATAGTGCCGAAACGGCCGCCTTCGCCTGACGCGGGCGGGCCCCCAATCAACCCGGCGATGGTACGCCGATGCGGATCGAGCGGCATGATGTACGCGACACGTGCTTGCCTGCCGGGACGCAGCGACGATCGGGCCGCCCGCTCAGTGCGGCGTCGGTCGACGCCTGCGCACCTGCCGCGCCACCGGCACCAGCGCCAGCAATGCCAGCACGGCAAAACCGGCACCGGCGAGGAAAGTGGCGCGCGAGCCGAACGCGTCCCACAGCCCGCCCGCCACCACGCTGGCCGCCAGCAGGGACAGCCCGCCGACCAGGTTGAACATGCCGTACGCGGTCCCGCGCAGGTCGACCGGCGCGGCATCGGCAACCATCGCAGCCAGCAAGCCCTGGGTCATGCCCATGTGCAACCCCCACAACGCCACGCCCAGCGCCAGCCCGGCCAGCCCGCCCACGAAGGCCAGGACCAGCTCCGACACCATCAGCACCAGCACGCCCAGCGCGAGCAGGCTGCCGTGGTCGAAACGGTCGGCCAGTACGCCGACCGGATAGGACGACAGCGCGTACACCACGTTCAGCACCACCAGCACCAGCGGAATCAGCACCAATCCCAGGCCCAGCTCCTGCGCGCGCAGCACCAGAAAGGCCTCGCTGAAACGGGCCAGGGTGAACACCGCGGCGATCGCCACCACCCCCCAGTACAGGGCCGGCAGGCGCGCCAGTTCGGCGCGGGACAACGGCGGGCGCGCCGGCTTGTTTTCCCGGCTCCCCGAGGCGTCGTGCACGCCGAACAGCACCAGCGCGAACGCGGCAAAGCCCGGCAGCACCGCGAACCAGAACACCAGCGGGATGTTGTCGACGGTGAGCCACATCAGCGCGATCGCCAGCGCCGGGCCGAGGAACGCGCCGGTGGTATCCAGCGACTGGCGCAGGCCGAACGCGGCGCCGCGCAACTGCGTCGGCGCCAGGTCGGCGATCAGCGCATCGCGCGGCGCGCCACGAATGCCCTTGCCGACCCGATCCACGAAACGTGCCGCGACCACCCAGTCGAGCGTGCTCGCCAGCGGAAAAATCGGCTTGGTGCATGCGGCCAGCCCGTAGCCGATCGCCACCAGCAGCTTGCGTCGCCCCAGCCAGTCCGACAACGCGCCGGAGAACACCTTGGTGATCGCCGCGGTGGATTCGGCGATGCCCTCGATCACGCCGACCGCCAGCGCCGAGGCGCCGAGCGCGCCGACGAGGTACACCGGCAGCAGCGCGTGGATCATCTCCGAGGAGGTGTCCATCAGCATCGAGACCATGCCCAGCGCCCAGATGCCGGCGGGGATCCGGCGCAGCACGGACGGCGTCTTCGCCGCGGCGTGGCGGGATGCTTCCGGCTGCAGGTTCATCGCGGCGCCTCCTGGGTGCTTGCGGGCGGCTCAAGCCGCTCGGCGCCCGCGCAGGGTATCGCCGAAATCGTGGCTGTGCTTGCCCGGCCGAGGCTCACGGCCTGCGGGCAAGCGCTTTCGTCTGCAGGAGGAGCAGGCAACCCGGTTGCTTTCCATCCTGCATGGCCGACAGAAATGGCCGCTGCGCCGCGGCGGCGGCGCGAAATGGCGAAGCCGGCCCCAAGGTTGGAGGACCGCACGGGTGGAGCAGGAAAGGAGGCTACCCGCCGAGCGCTTGCCGGCCTCGCACAAGCGCTCCCGCGTAGCCTCATCTGCGGCATCCATGCCGTTGACTCCATGTGCCTTGACGTCAGCTGGTGATCTCCAGCGCGAACGAGGCCGTCTCCGCATAGTCGTAGGCCTGGATGCGGCCGCTGCCGGTGAAGTGCTTGGCGTACACGTGCAGGGTCACGCTGAAGGTGCACTTGCTCAGCACCACGGCGGGCACCTGCGTGGTATCGGTCAGCATGGTCTGGAAGGTCTCGCTGCCGGAGGACACCGCGCCGCCGGTCTCGCCCACGTCGGTGTGGTTGTTGCCGCCCGACGGTGCCGGTCCGAGCGCACCGCTGTTGCCGTTCAGGCCGCGCTGCCAGCCGATGCCGTATTGCCACATGAACGAATCGCCGTCACCGTTGCCGGCATGCTCGACGCCGTGCACGTGATAGGCGCGGAAGCCGATGGCGAAGGTACTCGCCGCCGTGCCTGTCATGAACTGGCACTGGCCGGTGTTGGCGACGCCGTTCTTGCGCAGGTCGACGATGTCGCCGCCCACCGGCGTGTTGTCCACCCAGAACACGTGCGCCGCGTCGGCGAACGGCACCGGATCGGTATCCACCGCGGACATCCAGCGGCGGAACTCGAACGGTTGCGCCGTGCCCGGCCCGCTCGCGCCGTTCGGCTTCACCCGGTTGCCGGCAGCGTCGAACACTTCGATGACCAGCATGTACTTGCCGTCGGGGAACTGGCTTTGCGCCGTGTTCCAGCCCTGGTGGAACTGCCCGCTCAGGTAGCGGTGGTCGGGCGAGCTCCAGTACGGCACCTTGAACAGGTCGCTCTCTGCGCCGACGGTCGCCGGGCCCAGCAGTTCCGGTGCGCGCACCACGTCACCGGGAATGTCCACCAGCTTGTCCCAGGTGACCGAGTCGTTCAGCACGATCGGCGCGCCAACCGGCGTACCGGCATCGCTCAGCGCAAACACCTTCAGCCGGTAGTACTTCACGATCGGCTCCAGCTCCGGCGAGAACCACAGGCGCAGGCCCAGAGCGCCGCCCCATGGGCAGTCCGGTGCGTAGGAGGTGGTGAAGGTGCCGTCGTCGGCATCCAGCGCGCCGACTTGCGACACCCCGGTCTGCACCGGGAAGTTGAAGTGAAAGCTGCCGTAGCTGCCGACGTGTTCCAGCATCACGAACGGCAGGTTGCCGTTCGGCGGCGGCTCGCCCGGGCCGTCGGCGCAGACGCGTGCCTGCGGGTCGTAGCTGTGGATACTCGCCGCGCTGCCGGCGGCGAAATACTGGTGTGCGGCCAGCCCGTCGTAGACGACGTGCCAGGCGCCGTTGATCATTTGCCGCACGCGGTAGGCGTAGGTCGTGACGCAATGCTCGCGCGCCAGATGGAACGGCGAGCGCAGGTAGCAAAGATCAAACCGGCCGCCGGGCTGGATCATCGTCTCGCCGACCTTGCGCACCGAGCAGTGGCAGAAGATCGGATACAGGTAGGGTCGCGCCAGCACGTACTCGCGCGCCGCATCTTCCGGCATCGCACGCAGCGCCAGGAAATCCTGGTGCAGGTTCTCCGGCGGCGTGGCGGCAAGGTCGAACGTCGCCTTGCGCTGCTGGATGCTGCGCGCCGCGGCACGCAGTGAATGCAGGGCGAAAGGCGCCGGGTCCGGTCCGGGGATCGGGTCGGGAATCGGGTCCGGCAGTGGTATCGGCAGCACCGCAAGAATCTCGCGCAGCCGATCCAGCAGGTCCGGGATGCGGAACCAGCGGCAGCAGCATTCGCGCTCGTAGACCTCGACGACGCCATCGCACAGCGTCTCGCAACGCAGCGGGAAGCGCAGATGCGGCTGCAGCTCCGCGCCGATCGGCTTGATCCGCGCCACTTGGGCCAGCGCATACATCGGCTGCAGCCGGATGTCGTCGAGCAGGTCCCAGAACCACGGCCGGCATTTGCTCACGGTGCCGCCGACGCACTGGAAACGGAAGTGGAAGCGGTTCCAGATATCCGGCCCCAGCACCAGTCCCTGCTTGCGCCACAGGTCGACCTGCTGCGCCACGCGGTAGCGCGCCAGGCTGTCCGTCGGCAGCGCCTTGAAATCCTCGACGTCCGGTCCGAAGGCGATCGCGCTGGCCTCGCCCGGGTCCAGCCGCAGCAGCTTGCCGTCGTAACTGCCCAGCTTCCTGATCGGGCGGCCGCTGACGTCCACCTTGTATGCCGCAAAGCGCGGCGGCTGCTGTCCCTCCTCGAGTCCGACAAAGGTGACTGTCAGATCCAGCGGTTTTTCCTTTTCGTTGCGACTGGCCATCGTGATCTCCGTGAAGCCTTGACTGAAGACAGGTTCGTGGTGGCGCGCGTCCCTCGACAGGCATCGGTGCGATCACGATGCGCGGACGGGCGATGGTCGGCCTCGGGTTCGATGCCGCCATGGCGATGGAAGAGCAAACCGTGTGCCACGTCCGTGCGTGCCGCGCGGGCGCGCCACGCCTGCGTCGTGACGCCGCGCGGCGCGGGAGCGTGGGGCAGGGGTGACCCGCTTTCGATATGCGCTGGGTGGCGGGTCACCCGCGCACATTCAGCGCCAGGAGCGGTCGATCGCCTTCGGCAGCCGAGTCAATTGCTCTTTGCGTGGCCGGGCCAAATAGCAAGCAAGCAAAGAGAAAGCCATGCCGCTGGCGCTTGTCGTGAGTGGCGAACCGAAGCGGCGATACCATCGGCCGATCCCTCACGCAGGAGCAACCCGCGGATGCACCCTCCGGTCGAATCCGATCCCGTCACGGCGCCGGGACTGCACGATGTGCTGCAAGCCCTGCGCGAGCGCGAGCCGATCTTCCATCGCCCCGAGTTCGGTCGCACCCGCGCCGACTTCGAGCGCATGACGATCGCTGACTTCTTCGAGATCGGCGCCTCCGGCCAGCGCTACAGTCGCGCCCACGTACTCGACGTGCTGGAACATCGCGTGCCCGATCCCGCCGAGCACACCTGGAAAACCAGCGGCTTCCACTGCCGCGAACTCGGCTCGGACACCTACCTGCTTACCTACACGCTGGAGCAGGGCGAGCGCGTGAGCCGACGCAGCACGATCTGGCGACGCGACGGCGACGACTGGGTCATCGTCTTTCACCAAGGCACGCTGGTCGCATGACCGAGGCCGGGGGCGCGTGCCGAGACTGGTCGAGGAACTGGACGCGTGTGCACGGCGATCACCGCGCCACATCCCACCCCGGCACCGCAAACCCCTCCACCAGAAAATCCACCAGCCGCCGCGTCTTGATCGGCAGATGCTTGCGCGAGGGATACACCGCGTGGATGCCGAGTGTCATCGCGCGCCAGGTCGGCAGCAGTTCGACCAGGTCGCCGCGGCGCAGGTCGTCGGCGACGATGAAGTCCGGTTGCAGGATGATGCCCTGGTGTTCCAGCGCTGCCGCGCGGCAGGTGTCGCCGTTGTTGGCGTGGATGCGGGCGTGGGTGCGCACCACGACGGAGGTGTCGTCGGGGGCGGTGAAGGTCCATTCGTCCCTGGCGGCGAAGTAGCTGTAGGAAATCACTTCCTGCTGCGCCAGGTCGTCGGGGTGCGCGGGCGTGCCGTGCTGCGCCAGGTAGGTCGGGGAGGCACAGCAGACCATGCGGGTCGTCGCGAGTTGTCGGCTGACCAGTTGCGAGTTCGGCAGGTTGGTGATGCGCACGGCCAGGTCGTAACCCTCCTCGACCAGGTCGACCACGCGATCGCTCAGTTCGATGTCCAGCGACACCTTCGGGTACAGCTGCGCGAAGCGTGGCCACAGCGGGGCCAGGTGCAACACGCCGAAGCTGAGCGGCGCATTGATGCGCAGTCGCCCGCTGGGTTCGCCGCTGCGCGAGCTGATTTCCGACTCCGCCTCGTCGACGGCGGCCAGCATCTCCTTCGCGCGGGCGAAGAACAGCTGGCCGTCGTCGGTCAGTGACAGCCGCCGCGTGGTCCGGTGCAGCAGGCGCGTACCGAGGCGCTGTTCGAGCTCGCCGACGTGCCGCGACACCGCCGCCTTCGACAGCCCGAGCGTCTCGGCCGCGCCGACGAAGCTGCCGGCCTCGACCACGGCGACGAAACTGGCCATTTCCTGGAATTTGTCCACGGTACCGTCCTTTTGTCTCGTAAATCGAGACAGTTAGTCAATGCATAGCTTATTTATCCGCATTTCGTTGATCAATAGAGTACTCCCCATGCCCAGGATGTCCCGGGCCACAGACGGAGACCACACATGAACATCACCCTGATCGGTACCGGCAACATGGGCTCGGCGCTCGCCGGGCAACTCACCCGCGCCGGCCATGCCGTGCGCATCACCGCGCGCGACCTGGCCAAGGCGCAGGCGCTGGCCGCCGCCAATCCCGGCGCGGTGGCCGCCGCCCCGGCCGACGCCCTGACCGGTTCGGACGTCGTCATCGTCGCCACCGGTTACGTCGATGCGGTGCCGGCGCTGCGTTCGCTGGGTTCGCTGGCGGGCAAGGTCGTCGTCGACATCACCAACCCGCTGACCGCCGACTACATGGGCCTGACCCTGGGCCACGACACCTCGGCCGCCGAGGAGATCGCCAAGGCCGTGCCCGAAGCGGAGGTGGTCAAGGCGTTCAACACGCTGTTCGCGCAGGTGCTGGCCGACGGTCCGCAGTTTGCCGATGGCCAGATCGCCCCGGCGTTCTTCGCGGGTGACAGCGAACGGGCGAAGCAGACCGCGAAGGCGCTGATCGAAAGCCTTGGCTTCACGCCGGTCGATGCCGGCCCGCTGAAGAACGCGCGCTACCTCGAACCGCTGGCCGCGCTGAACATCTATCTCGGCTACGGCGCCGGCCTCGGCACCTCGATCGCGCCGACCTGGATCCGCAAGGCCTGACGCATCCCGCGTCGGCCGCCCATCACTCTCTCTCATCCAAGGAATTCCCATGAACGCTCCGCTCACGTTGGCCGGCCGCGTCGGCCTTTCGCTCATCTTCATCATTTCCGGCTGGGGCAAGATCGCCGCCTATGCCGGCACCCAGCAATACATGGAATCCGCCGGCCTGCCGGGCGGCCTGCTGCCGCTGGTGATCGCGCTGGAACTCGGTGGTGGCCTGGCCATTCTCAGCGGTGCATTCACCCGCTGGGTCGCGCTGGCGCTCGCCGCGTTCTCGCTGGCCAGCGCCGCGGTGTTCCACGCCAATCTCGCCGACGCCGCGCAGGCGATTAACTTCTGGAAGAACGTGGCGATGGCCGGCGGTTTCCTGATGCTCGCCGCCCACGGTGCCGGCGCGCTCAGCCTGGATCACCTGTGGGACAAGCGCCGCAGCGCCTGATTTCCGACGTGCCGTCCCCTGCAACGGGCGCATCGGTGCCCGTTGCCTTTTCAAGGAATCGCCATGACCGCTCCCTCGATCTTCATCTCCCACGGTTCGCCGATGTTCGCGCTGGAACCGGGCCTGCTTGGCCCGAACCTGCGCGCCATTGGCCGGTCGCTGCGCGGCCTCACCGCCGTGCTGGTGGTGTCGCCGCACTGGCAGACGCGGGGCGTGTGCGTGGGCAGCAGCGCCGCGCCGGAAACGATCCACGACTTCGGCGGCTTCCCGCCGCCGCTGTACCAGTTGCAGTACCCCGCACCGGGCGCGCCGGCGCTGGCACGGGATGCCGCGGAGCTGCTCGCGCAGGCCGGTTTCGAGGTGGCACTCGATGAACGTCGCGGCCTCGATCACGGCGCGTGGGTGCCGCTGCGCTATCTGCTTCCGGACGCCGACGTGCCGGTGTTCCAGGTCTCGCTGCCGCAGCATATCGACGCCGCTGGCGCGCTGCGGCTGGGCCAGGCGCTGGCGCCGCTGCGCGAGCGTGGCGTGCTGGTGATCGGCTCCGGCAGCCTCACCCACAACCTGTACGAATTCCGCCAGCACATCCGTGATCCCGAGTACGCGCAGCAGTTCGTCGACTGGATTCGTGCTGCGGTGGCTGCGCGCGACGTCGAGGCGCTGGTCGACTACCGCCGCCGCGCGCCGCATGCGCAGCGCGCGCATCCGACCGAGGAGCACTACCTGCCGCTGCTGGTGGCCGTGGGTGCAGGCGCCGACACGGACCCGGCGCGGCTGGTCGAAGGCGGCATGACCTACGGCGTGCTGTCGATGGATTCGTTCGCGTTCGGCCTGCCGGAGGCAAGCCCGGGCTGAACCGGCCGGCAGGCATGCCTTGGCTCGCACGCCGGCATTGCGCCACACTGCGGTAGCCCCCGCCGCCGGCACGCCGATGCGCATCTTCTCCCACACCTGCTCCAACACCGAGATCGTTTGCGCGCTCGGCTGTGCCGACCAGCTGGTCGGCGTGGATGCCGATTCCGATTACCCGCCCGAGGTGGTGGCGCAGTTGCCCAGTACCGGGCGCGATCTGGATCTGGATGTGGCGGCGGTGCAGGCGCTGGAGCCGGACCTGGTGCTGAGTTCGCTGACCGTGCCGGGGCACGAGCAGGTGGTCGCCGAACTGCATGCGGCGGGGTTGGCCACCCTGGTGTGCGATCCGCAATCGCTGGATGACGTGTACGAGGACATCCGGCGCATCGCCGCCGCGCTGGGCGTGGCCGAACGCGGCGTGGCGCTGGTGGCGTCGATGCGTGCGGCGATGCCGGCGGTGCCGGCCGTCACGCGTCCGCGCGTGCTGGTGGAATGGTGGCCCAAACCATTGATCGCAGTGGCCCGGCATTCCTGGGTGAACGACATCATCCACCTTGCCGGCGGCCTCAATCCGTGGGGTGAGGTGGATGCCCGCAGCGTGCCGCTGCACTATGCCGACGCGGCGGCCGAGCGCCCCGACATCGTGGTGATGAGCTGGTGCGGCGTGAAGGTGGAGAACTACCGCGCCGACAAGGTGCGCGAGCGCCCTGACTGGGCCGACGTGCCGGCGGTGCGCCACGACCGCATCCATGCGATCAGCGAGGCATTCCTCGGCCGACCCGGTCCGCGACTGGTCGAGGGCTATCGGCAGTTGCGCGCCGCCATCGCGGCGTCCAGTTCCCCCGCGACGCCATGACTCGGCCCGCATCCCGCCCGCCGTCGCCCGCTGCAAGGCCGCCCGCACTGGTGTGATCGACGCTCCGCCAACGGGGAGCGAATGCGATGGGCAAGTGGACACAGACGGTGACCGCCAAGGTGCTGGGGGTCGGGTTGCTGGCGTTGCTGATGACGATACCGCTGCTGCAGGTGCGCGAGCTGGTGCGCGAGCGCCAGCAGTTGCGGCAGCAGGCGATCGCGCAGATTGCGCAGGGCTGGGGCGGCAAGCAGGTGCTGGGCGGTCCGCTGCTGGTGGTGCCGACGCTGCGCGAGGTGACGCCGGCGGGCGCGACCGCGCCGCAGTGGCAGGCCGGCAGCGAAAGCATCCTGGCCGACACGCTGGCGCTGGACGTGGCGATGAGCGTGGACACGCGCAGCTATGGCATCTACAGCGCGCCGGTGTATGTGGCCACGGTGAAGCTGGCCGCGCAGTTCCGCGCGCAGGATCTCGCCCAGTTCCGTCGCTCCAGCGATGCTCCGTGGCAGGCCGGCAAGGCCGAGCTGCGGTTGGCGCTGGGCGACCTGCGCGGGCTGCAGGAAGTGGGCGAGCTGCGCATCAACGGCCAGCCGGCGCGCTTCGAATCCTCCGCCGACCGGCTCGGCCCGTGGCCGAACGTGGTGGTGCCGATCGACCTGGATGCGCTGGGCGCGCAGTCGGTCGACGTGCAGATCACCCTGAAACTCGCCGGCACCGAGGCACTGCAGCTGTTGCCGCTGGCGCGCAGCACCGACGTGAAGATGCACGCGCCGTGGAACGATCCCAGCTTCATTGGCGCGGCGCTGCCGCTGGAGCATGCGATCGATGCGCACGGTTTCAGCGCGCGCTGGCATCTGCTCGATCTCAACCGCAGCTATGGTCAGCACTGGACTGACCGCGACGACGTGTGCTCCGCGCTCGCGGCATCGAGCTTCGGCGTGCAGCTGTACCAGCCGGTCGACGTGTACCAGCGCAACGTGCGCGCGGGGAAATACGGGCTGCTGTTCATCGCGATGACCTTCGTGGCGTTCTTCCTGTTCGAGGTGCTCAAGCGGCTGCGCGTGCATCCGGTGCAGTACCTGCTGGTCGGCGCGGCGCTGGCCACGTTCTACGTGGTGCTGCTGGCGCTCTCCGAGCAGATCGGCTTCGGCCCGGCCTATGCGCTGGCCGCCGCGGCGGTGGTGCTGCTGGTGGGCGGCTATGCGATGGCGGTGTTGCGCGCGCGCCGTGCCGGTGCGCTGCTCGGCGGCGTGCTCGGCTTGATCTACGCGATGCTGTACGGGTTGATCGCCGCCGAGCAGTACGCGCTGCTGATCGGCGCACTGGTGCTGCTGGCAGTGGTCGCCCTGATGATGTACCTGACCCGGCGCATCGACTGGTACGCCTACGCCCCCGCGTCGGGCGAGCCGTCAGCCGCTATCATGGAGCGATCATGAACCTGCTCGCGATCGAAACCGCCACCGAAGCCTGCTCCGTCGCCCTGATCCACGGCGAGGAACTGATCGCCCGCAGCGAAATCGCGCCGCGCCGGCACACCGAGCTGGTGCTGCCGATGGCCGACGAACTGCTGGCCGAAGCCGGCATCGGCCGCCACGCGCTCGACGCGATCGCGGTGGGCCGCGGCCCCGGTGCGTTCACCGGCGTGCGCCTGGGCGTGTCGCTGGCGCAGGGCATGGCCTTGGCGCTGGACTTGCCGGTAGTCACCATTTCGTCGCTGGCCGCGCTGGCGCTGGAAGCGCCGGAAGAAGCGGGCACCGCGATCCTCGCCGTGATCGACGCGCGCATGGGCGAGATCTACGCCGCCAGCTATCGCCGCGACGACAACGGCGGTCTGCTGGCGCTGGACGAGGAGCGCATCTGCACGGCCGAGACCCTGGAACTGCCCGCGGCCGCCGCCTGGCAGGTGGTCGGCAGCGGCTGGGCCACCTACGCGCCGACGATCAGCCAGCGCCTCAGCGGTGCGCTGCATTCGGCCGATGGCCTGCGTTATCCGCAGGCCGCGCATGTCGCCGAACTGGCGCGGCGCGAGTTCCGCGCCGGCCACGCGCTGGCGCCGGAACACGCCTTGCCGGTGTACCTGCGCGACAAGGTGGCGCTGACCCTGGTGGAGCAGGGGCGGGGGTAAGCCTCCGCGGCGAGCATCGCCGCGTAGCATGTTCCGCGCCAGCGACGCTCGGCGAGGCATCCGTTTCCCGGAATTTATTTTCTGTCGGGGGTCCGCCGGCCGCCGGGTGGCGCGCGCATACTCGCGCGGTTGGGCCGCCGCCACAGGCGTGGCGGCGGAGACCCGACACCATGCGGGCAGGATCTTCGATCCTGCGGGGAGGACTCATGAAAGGCATTGCACTGAGTGTGTTGTCTGCGGGTTTGCTGTTGGCCATGGGCGGCGCAGCCGCGGCCGACGCGCCCGCGAAAGTCTCGCGCATCTACACCGACACCGTGGCACCGGCGAGCCAGCAGGCGTATCTCGCCGGCATCAAGAGCTACAACAAGTGCCTGGCCGAGCACGGCTTCAAGTACGCCTGGACGGCACTGACCCACGAGACCGGCGACGTCTACGCCTATTCGTATGTCTCCGACCCCGTCAGCTGGGCGGATTTCGACGTGATGCGCACGCAGGGCAAGGCCTGCGACGCGACGTTCCAGCAGGAGGTGAATCCGCACCTCAAAGGCGAGATCAGCGTCTTCATCCAGGAGGAGGCCGAGATGAGCCACACGGCATCGAAAGGCATGTCGAGCGACCTCATGGAGATCACCTACTTCAAGCTGAAGTCCGGCTACGGCAAGGGCAAGGCGTTCACCGATGCGGTGAAGAAGATCACCGCGGCCGCCGCAAAATCGAAATGGGCCTACTCCTACCGTTTCGTGCGGGTCATGGACGGCGGCGCCGACGCACCCGATTTCATGGTGGTGAGCTATTCGCCCAGTTGGGCGGAGCTGGGTGCCGACGCCGATCCCAGCCTGTGGAAGATGGTCGAAAGCGTGTACGGCAAGGACGGCGCCACCGACCTGCGCAAGACACTCGGTGACACGATCGAACAGCAGTCGTCGCACGTCGACCGCCGCGACGCGGAGCTGACCTACAACCCCGGCCGCTGATGGGTCGCATGACGCCCGGGCCGCTTTCCCCGCGGGAAAGCGGCCCGGAAGATCGCTGCGGCACCACGCATGGTCGTCCCGGCATCGGTGTGCACCTCGATCGAATGGCGTAGGATGACCTCGAGGGGCCTCGCCGGGCATCGCGTGGATGACTGCCACGCATGCGCCACGGTGCGGCGGCGAGCCTTGCCAGCAGCGTGAAGGTGCGCTGCGCTGATGACGCCGACGGCGAGGGAGGCAACCATGCGCTACGACCTGTTCGCGAATCGCAAAGACGAGCTGCTGCTGTTGGCCCGCATCCTGCTCATGGTGCTGTTCGTGAAGTTCGGGCTGGACAAGCTCACCGGCTTCACCGCCACCGTCACCTACATGACCTCCACCGGCATGCCGCTGCCGGGCCTGCTGACCCTGATCGCGGTGCTGATGGAGTTCGTCGTGGGCATCCTGATCGTGCTCGGCTTCTACACGCGGCCGCTGGCGCTCGCGCTCGCCCTCTACACCCTGGCCGCGGCGCTGATCGGCCACCGCTACTGGAACATGGAAGGCATGGCCCACTACCTGAGCATGATCAGCTTCTACAAGAACATCAGCATCGTCGGCGGCCTGATCCTGCTGGGCATCACCGGGCCGGGCAAGTACTCGCTGGACAAGCGCTAGAGCCGCCCGATCAGCAACTGCACCAGCAGACTGCTGACCGCCACCGCGATCCACACGCCCAGCCCCAGCAGGATCGGCCGCGCGCCGCTGGAAACCATCTTGCGCAGGTTGGCGGAGAGCCCGATCGCGGTGAGCGCCACGATGATCATGAACTCGGCCAGCATGTGCAGCGCCGGCTGGATCGCGACCGGCACCAGGCCCAGCGTGCGGATACCCGAGGCCACCACGAACCACAGGATGAACCACGGAAAGATGCGCGCCAGGCTGAAGCCGTTCGCGTCGCCGGCCTGCGCGTGCTGGCGCTTCTCGCGTGCCGCCACCACGAAGGCCAGCACCAGGCAGATCGGGATGATCAGCGTGGCGCGGGTCAGCTTGACGATGGTGGCGTAGTCGCCCGCCGCGTGGCTGTAGCTGTAGCCGGCGGCCACCACCGAGGAGGTGTCGTTGATCGCGGTGCCGGCCCACAGGCCAAAACCCAGGTCGGACAGGTTCAGCAGGTGGCCGAGCAGCGGAAACAGCAGCACCGCGATCACGTTGAACAGGAAGATGGTGGAGATCGCGAACGCGGTGTCGTGGTCGTCCGGCTTGATGATCGGCGTCACCGCGGCGATCGCCGAGCCGCCGCAGATCGCCGTGCCCACGCCGATCAGGATCTTCAGCTTGTCGTGCACGCCCAGCCAGCGCCCCAGCAGCCACGCGCTGACGAACGCCATGCTCATCGTGATCAGGGTCACCCACAGCGACTCCAGCCCGGTCTTCGCCACCTGGGTCAGGCTGAGCCCGAAGCCCAGCGCGATGATCGACCACTGCAGCACCTGCTTGCCGCCGAACTGGATGCCCGGCGTGAAGCGCGCGCCCGGAGCGAACCCGTTGCGCACGACGATGCCCAGCACGATGCCGAACACCGGCCCGCCGATGAGCGGCACCCAGCGCCCCAGCAGCAGCGCCAGCGCGCCGATCGCCACGGCCAGCGCTGGCCGTGGCGATCGGCGCGCTGGCGCT
>NZ_MWIO01000046.1 GCF_004799035.1 Rhodanobacter lindaniclasticus | reverse complement strand
CGCTGTTGCGGCAGTACCTGCCCAAGGGCACGGACCTGTCCGTCTACAGCCAGGCCGAGCTGGACCAGATCGCCCTGAGCCTCAACACGCGGCCGCGAAAGCGCCATCAATTCCGCACCCCGCTGGAGGTTTACAACGACCACCTCAGACTGGCTGAGGCAGAAGCAGGAACGATTCACTGATCATGTTGCACGTGGACCTTGAAACCGCCCAGCGATTCCACAAGCCAAGTCATCGTCAGTTACAAGATTGCGTGGCACGCTCATGATGGCCTCCCAATAGAGTTGGCGAACTCGATTGTTACCGTGCGTCACCATGGAGCCGGTCGAGCCGATGCGGTAAATGACCATCGGCTCGGAAAGCTGGGCCAGAAAGCCTTCGCGGGCCAACAGAAGGTGCCCACGATAGTCGATTGCCGGCGCCTCTATTTCCAAGAGGGCCGCCCGCGCCGATGCGCGATAGACCACTGAGCTGTTGTTCAAGAAATTTCCGCGACGCAACAGGGCGCCCAAGTCGAATTGCTCGTTGCGGACGTCGTTGAATATACCGATTTCGCGGTTGTCCTTGTCTACCGTCAATGCGTTGGCAAAAACCGCCGCACAGCCGGAATGCTCTCGCAGATATTTGACCTGGCGCAGCAACTTCCCTGGAAGCCACGAGTCGTCGCCGTCGAGATAAGCGATGAACTCGCCGCGCGCCGCGAGGAGGATGCGCCGATGATTCAGCGTGGAACCGACGTTCCTTTCTGCCGTGAAGACGCGTATGACGCCTGGGTGGGCGCGTTGATACCGGAGCGCAATGTCACGGGTGTTGTCGGTAGAGCAATCTTCGCCGATGAGCAGTTCGATGGGCATTTCGGCCTGCTGGGCCAAGACACCGTCAATCGCCTGTGCCAGGTAGGAGCCATGGTTGTAGGCGAGCATCAGCACGCTCACGACGGGATGCTTGACGAGCTCTGCCGGATCACTGATCTCGTAACCTTCGTTCGGATCGTCATTGCTGCATATTGGCGTCATGTCGCGGCTTCGCCGATATTCATCAGTTGGAGGTGGCGGGCTTTTCGCGCAGTGTGCGCACTACGCTCAGCAAGCCGTTCAGTGCGATGTTGCCGGTAAGGGCCGCCAAGACACCATAGATCGCCGCCGCCGCCATGATCGCGCCCAGCATTGAAATCGGCCCTGGCGCCGTCCAGTGCAGGATCGCCCACCCGGCGGCCGCCGCGATTGCGGACAGCACGAACGTGGCGGTTTGGTCGACGAGCTGCTCGACGGGGCCGTAATTGAGCAGTTTCTTTGAATAATAGGCGTTGATGCCTACGCCAAGGACCCCGGACGCAAGTACGGCCCAAGCTATGGCAAGCGGCCCCCACTGTGAGGCGGCTGCGATCAAAACGATGCCGATTAGCTGCTTGGCTATTTCGACGCGCAACAGCAGATTCGATTGGCCCTGCGCCCCGATGGCAGCGAGGTTCAGTATGTGGACCGGCCAAAGGGCAGCGCTCAAAGAGAGGACGCTCAAGATCTGAGCTGCGGGAATCCAGCGGGTGCCATACATCAGTTCGACCAATGGTTTGGCGACCACGGCAATACCGACCATGCATGGAACAAAAAGGAACATCGCCATGCGCAACGACGTTCGCAGGGCGGCGCGCAACTTGATCCGATCCTGTGCGATCGTCGAGAAGACCGGCAATCCTACTCGTCTGAGTATGCCGTCGATTAGCGAGGAGGGTGCCTGCTGGGTGTTCTGGGCCAAGGTGTAAAAGCCAAGCGTGCGGGCATCAAACAATTTGCCGATCAACAGTGATTGCAAGCGCACGGCAGCTGCGTTCAACAACCCCGTAAGCAGCATGTATCCACCGAACCCTAACAAGCTCCGGAACGATGCGGAGCGGTAACGTCCAAGTGGTCGCCACCCGGAATAAACCCACAACAGGGCTCCCCGCACCCCAATCGAAACGATACTCTGCCAGGCCAAACTCCAGACGCCGAAACCCTGCAACGCCAGTGCGACTGCGACTGTGCCAGAACAAAGTGACGCCACCACTTCCGCTCGCGCCCGCGCCCTGAAGTTAAGCCTCATTGTCAACAGAGCGTCGGGGACTGCCGCAAAGGCGCCAAGCGGTAACACGACCGCCATTACCCTGGTAAGGTCCGCCAACTTGGGCTGGTGGAAGAATGCGGCAATGGCTGGCGCTGCGAGTGCAAGGATTGCGCCGGCAGTCATGCCAGCGACCATGGTGAAGATGAATACCGTGGTCTCATCGTCCACTGTCGTCTGCTGACGTTGGATCAGCGCCGCCCCGAATCCTGAGTCGACCAGCAAAGTGCCGAGGTTGGTGAAAACCAGCAACATGGCAATCAAACCGAAGTCATCTGGTGTGAGCAGGCGAGCCAAAGCCACCATGACCAGGAACTGCACGCCATATCGCGCCAGAATTTCCAGAGTGCTCCACCACGCTGCGCTCGCAGCGCGTTTCTCAAGCTCTGGCATATGCGCCAACGCGGGCAGTGGCTTCAGTCATTACCCACATACTCAAGTAGCGTCACCCCCCAAGACAAGCCAACGCCAAAGCCCACTGCCATGACAAGATCACCACGACGCAAGCCGTTCATCTGCTCTTTCAACAACAGGGGTATCGATGCGGAGACGGTATTGCCGAGGTTCATGCAGTTCTGCGGCACCTGCTCCGTCGCCAGCTTCAGCTTTCGCGCCAGCTGCCCGACCATAAAGCTGTTGGCTTGATGGAACAGCACCGCATGCAGTTGAGTCAGGCGAAGGCCGTGTGCATCCAGTGTCAGGGTAATGGCTTCCGGCACCTTGCGCAGTGCAAAGTTGAGGATGCCAGGGCCATCCATGCAGATACCGTTGGGCGTGCCAGTATCAGTGCGGAGGGCGGAACCCCGGGCTACGAAGGCATCGTAGCCGGAACCATCCGCGTAGCTGCGGCAATCGAGCAAGCGGAGGCCCTTGCGCTGCGTGGAGTACAGCGTGGCTGCGGCAGCATCACCGAACAGTGCGCGCGTGGTCAGATCGCCACGTCTAATCAGCTTCGAGTAAGTGTCGGCGTTCACCAGGATGCCGTTACCGCCGGCCGTGCGCAGCCAGTTGGCAATCACTTGGCAACCCACTACGAAGCCGGAACAGCCTTGGTTGATGTCAAGCACGAAGCAATCTTGGGGAAAGCCGAGCTGCCCGTGCAGTCTTGACGAGACACCAGGGATGAGATGGTCTGGCGTTTGGGTGCACACCAACAGGGCGCCGACAGACTCAGTGGGCACCACCGTCTGTGCGAGTAGTGCTTCGGTTGCCGCGCGTGCCAAGTCGCTCGTGTACTGGTCAGGTGCTGCAATGGGGCGACTATGGATGCCGATCTTGTCGGCCAAGCGTTGGCATTCTGCTTCTGACTGACCGAGGGTGGCTGCGTCGTTTCGTTCGGTTATGCCGCCTAGCGCCGTGCCGATGTCGTGAATATAGACGTCGTGCATCATTCGCCTCCCGGAACAATGACCTTGGCAGGGACTCCAAACACCGTAGCGCCAGGTGGCACGTTCTTGATGACCACGGTGCCGGCGCCAACCACGGCACCTTCGCCGACGACAACGTGGGGCAGCACCACGGCATGCGGATGAATGGTGCAGAACGGTTCCAGCCTGGCATGGCCACCAATGAAGGCATGCGAGCTGATGGTGACGCCGGTACCGATGGTCACGTCGTGGCCAACCACGGCGAAACCCTGGATCAGCAGGTCCTCGCCCAATGCCACGCTGGAAGAAATGCTGCAGGCGCCGAGAAAAATGCTGTTGGCCGCACCTGCCAGCGGCGTGGCGGTCATGGTATCGGGCGAAACCAAAGTGGCGAAGCGTGCACCTCGCGCTTCAAGCTGCAGACGAATCTGATGCCGCGCCCGCCCTTGACCAAAGGCAGTAAGGTAATGCACTTCCCCCGGCAGGTGGTCTCTTATCGGCCCCAGGACACCAGCGGCGTGTGGCTTTTCGTCATCCAGGAAACCCTCGACCGCGTACGGCATGTCGCGAGCTGCGATCCATGCAGCCAGCTCGCGACCGAAGCCACCACAACCCAGAATCAGTAACGGTTGCGTGCTCATTGGGCGGTAAATCCTCCGTCAACCACGATTGTCTGGCCGGTCATGAAGGCGGCGTCGGCCGACAGCAGAAAACGGATGGCGGCAGCCACCTCCTGTGCCGTCGCGTAGCGCTTGCCCAGCGGATAGCGGGCCCGGTCGGCTTGCAGCGCCTCGTCGGACAACTGGTGCAGTTGATCCACTAGCTCGGTCTGCACCATGCCGGGGGCCACGCAATTCACGCGGATGCCCTTGTGCGCCAGTTCCAGTGCCATCACACGGGCGAACGCGGCCAGCGCCGCCTTGGTGCCGGCGTAGCTGGCCGTGCCCTTGATGCCCACGTGCGCGCCGAGGATGGACGACAACAGCACCACCGAACTGCCCGTGTTGAGCTTGTTGCCGCGCGCCAACTCGGCCACCAGCGCCAGCGGCGCGGTCTGGTTGATGGCCACGATGCGCTGGTGCGTTTCCAGAGAAAAGAAGCGCAGCGGGTTGTTCTCCACGATACCGGCCGAATGCACGAGGCCGTCCAGTGCCGGCACCGCGGCAAGCGTTTCTTGATAGCGCGCGAATGCCGTCAGGTCGAAAGCCAATGGCATGACCGCATCGCCGCCAAGCCGTACGAGTTCGTCCAGTCGCTGCGCGTTGCGGCCTACCGCCACCACACGGGCACCCTCCACCAACAGTCGCTGCGCAGTGGCGAACCCGATCCCCGAGGTCGCTCCAGTGACGAGTACCGTCTTGCCGTCAAACATGCCCCATCCTTGTCTGATAAAGCGCATGGAAGTGTCTGATGCGCGCCTCCTGCGGCTGCAACTGCACGTCGGGCCCCTCGGCCGACATGCCGTACTGGCAGGCTTCGACCAGCACTCTATCTTCGGCCAGCGCTTGTTGCGTGAAGGCGATCGCCTCATCCTTCATGTGTTGCCGCAGAGCAGGCGCCAGCGCCTTCAGCGCCGGTAACTCGAACAGTTGCCAGGCCAGCTGTGTATGCGCGGCATCGATGGGCACCACGTGGCTCAGGAAGCCGACCAAGCCGTTCGTATTGGAAAGGAACAGGTCGGGAAAGACATAGGCGTGACGGTAATAGTGCCCTGCCTGAGGCGCTAAACGCTGGATCGTGGCGCTCTTGTCCGAAGCGGCCGAAGGCAGCATATCGTTCCAGGAAGTGTATTGGCCGCCATGCCAGGTGTAGCGGCCGGTGGAAGTAAAACCTGCCGGCCTGAAGCTGTCGGCATGGACAAAGCTGAGGTGATAACCCTCCAATACGTTCTCTACCAGCAGCTTCCAATTGCAGGCGTGTTCGAGGCTGGCATGGTGGAACGGTGCATCTGGCACGACACCGGTGTCGGCGAGTACTTGTGCCACTTCGTCGATGGGCGGAGCCGTTCCTGCAAGGCCGAGGAAATACAGCCCATGTGTTTGACTAACGGGATAGGTATCCAGCTGGCGCAGCGTCATGCACTCCACGTCGGCTAGTGGTGCCGTAGCCAAGCTGCCGTCACTGGTATAGCTCCAGCCGTGATAGCTGCAACGGAAGGGGCGGTTGCCACAACCGGGCAGATCAATCAGGGCATTGCGGTGCAGGCAGACGTTATTGAATGCCCGCACGCCATCGCGTGTACGGCGAAGGCTTACGGCCTTGTTCCCGATCCGCAGACTGCGGTAGTCGTCGAGCTGGGCGAAATCAGACTGCGTACCGGCAAACAGGCGCTCGGCGAAGAGCGTCTCCAGCTCGCGCGTGAAGACATTCGAATCGTTGTAGTCGCGCCGTTCAATAGACATCGTCGGACGCAATGCAGGGAAGGACCGAAGCCGCCGGCAATTGGAACGTGGCGCTACCCCAAGACAGACCCACCCCGAAGCCGGACGCCACGACCCAGCGCGGCATTGCGAACAGCTCTGCGTTGGCGCAGAGGGTGACCGGGATGGAGGCGGAGCTGGTGTTGCCGTAGTGCTCGATTGACGTGGGCACACGATCCGGCGCGAACCCCAGTTTGCGGGCAATGGTGTCGTTGATCATCTTGTTCGCCTGGTGCAGCAGCAGGAAGTCGAAATCCTGTGCCGCGCGCCCACTGGCAGACATCGCGCGCTGAATGCTGCCGGGCACACGGGAGATGGCGAAGCTGAAGATGTCCGCGCCGCGCAGCACCAAGTTTCCAGCGTGGCGTTGCACGCCATCGCTACCAGTCGCATCGACGAGGTGGCCGTCCACCGGAGGCAGTCGCGAGGCCAAGCCGCCACCGGGGATGATGATCGCGTCCTTGCCGGCGCCGTCCGAGCACAGGTCGACGTGGATGGGCGGCGCGTTCTCGTCGAGTTCCAGCGCGGTGGCTGAACCGGCATCGCCGAATAGCGGCCACGCACTCTTGTCGTGCTCGGCACAGACGCGGCTGGAGACATCGCCAACCAGCAGCAAGGCCCGCGCGATGCCCAGCGTGCGTATCATCGACCCAACCACCGCCAGGCCGTACGGGTAGCTGGAGCAACCCAGGTTGATGTCGAATGCCAGGCAACTTTGCGGAAGCCTCAGCTTGTCCTGCAACACGATGCTGGTGGCTGGCACTGGCTGGTCACCGGTTTGGGTAATCAGGATCAGCGCGCCGATGCTGGCCGGATCCCAGCCAAGATGCTCCAGTACCGCTTTGGCTGCTGTCAGGCAAAGATCCGAGGCGCATTGTCCAGCGGCGACAATACGACGTTCGGAAATGCCCGTTGCCTTCTGGAATCGCCTGCGTTCATCGGGATTAAGGTAGGTGTAATCCGCCGTGCGCACCACGCGCGCCGGCGTCGCCGCGGCAACCGCCCGCAGGGCGACTCCCGTGATGGCGTTCATTCCGTCGCCACGCACTTCGAGGATACGACGGCCCACATGTCAGCCACGGTCGTGGCGGCTTCGATGTCACGCCCCGTCACGGTCACGCCGTAGTCGGCGTCCGCCATCGCAATTACAGCCAGCGTGTTGAGCGAATCCCAACTCGGCAGCGTCTTGAAATGGGTGTCCGGCGCCAGCGTGTTGGTGTCGACCTCGATGGCGAAGGCGAACTTGTCGATGAAATCTTCGATAGTCATGGATCAGGCCTCATGAGTGGAAACGGCGAGAATATCGCGAAGGGTCGATATCATCGCCTCGTTTATCGCCCCACCATTGGGTAGCACGATCACGCGGCTGGCCACTGCCTCGCTGTGCGGCAGCAGCAACCCCGTGTGCGGGAACAGGTCGCGGTAGGGCTTCATCATGTGACAACCCGGCCAGAAATATTTGCGTGCCAGGATGTTCTCGGCGTGCAGGGCGGCGATGATGGCGTCGCGCGAGATGGGGCAGGTTTCATCCACCTCGACCACCACATAATGATGGCTGTTGCGCTCGGCTGGGTCGTAGCCCAGCAGCGTGATGCCGGGGATGCCGGCCAGCGCCTCGTGGTAGGCAGAATGATTGCGCCGATTGATGGCTATCACCTCGTCGAAACCACTGAGGTTCGCCAGTCCCATGGCGGCGCAAACCTCGATCATCTTGCCATTGATCCCGGGGTGGATGACGTTGTCGTAGCCCTTGAAACCGAAGTTGCGCATTAGGCGCATCGCGTCTGCCAACCTGTCGTCGTTGGTCGTGACGGCGCCGCCTTCCATCGTGTTGAAGGCCTTGGTGGCGTGGAAGCTGAAGACCTCGCACTCACCGAAACGGCCGATGCTCTGGCCGTGATAGGTGCTGCCGAACGCATGCGCAGCATCGAACATCAGTTTCAGACCGTGCTCGTCGGCGATGGCTTGCAGTTCGTCAACGGGTGCCGCGCGACCCCACAAATGCACGCCGATGATGCCGGTGGTGCGCGGCGTGATCATGCGCCGCACGGCCCCCGAGTCGAGGTTGTGGGTGGCTGGGTCGATGTCGGCGAACACCGGCGTGATGCCCTGCCAGTACAGCGCGTGTGCGGTGGCCACGAAGGTCCACGATGGTACGATCACCTCGCCGGACAGTCCTAGCGCACGGATGGCAATCTCCAGCGCGATGGTACCGTTGCACATCGCCACGCAGTGTTTGACACCGAGGCGCTCGGCAATTTGTCGCTCGAACTCCTGAACCATCGGGCCGTTGTTGGTCAGCCATTGATTGTCGAGAATCTGGTTGACCCGCTGCAGGAACGCGTCGCGATCACCGATGTTGGGTCGGCCGACATGCAGTGGCTGGTCGAACGCCGGCGGTGCGCCATTGATGGCGAGGTCGGCTTTGCTGCGAATAGTTTTGCTAGCCACGCGTTGCCCGCCCCTTACGTTCGGTGATCATGTGTTGAATCAAGCAAGGCATGCATGATAATGGCTGTGCCCATTCCTGGGCGGGATTCTCGACTCACTTCAGTCCAAGCAAGGCGTTCAACTCACTTAGAGTCGTACCCAGCCTTCCCCCTATGTCGAGAGCCTGCAGACCCTTCAGCGCTTCATGCGCCTCCGTCCTGCGCCCCTGCGCGGCAAGCATCCGCACCAAGGTGATGCGATAGGCCGGTTCGTTTGGTGCTGCCTTGACGGCATCGGCGGTCATGCGTTCGCCGAGCTCGTGATCATCCAGCACATTCCACGCATAGTCGCCGTACATCGACAGTAGCCGGGCGCTCGGGTTCGGGTGCGACAACGCGGCCAGATAGGCTTCGATCATGCGCTGCTTCGCCAGATCGCAGCGACCTTCGCGCGCACACTGGGTAAGTGCGCCCAGCGAGCTTTCATCCTGTACGCCCGGGCGACGGGCCTTGAGTTTGGCGATCAGGCTGTCCCACCAAGCCTCTCTGATCGGCAGATGCATGCGCGAGTTCATGAAGATCAGCGCTTGCTCGGGGAGGATCGAGGCTTCGGGCAGGGCGGCGGCCTTCTCCAGTGGCGCGTAGGCCAGCTTGGTGAACGGCGAGGTCGGATCGTAGTGCGAGTAGACGATGTAGGTGCGGCCCAGCTCGTATTGAGCGCGTGGAGATTGTGGCGCGCGGCCAGCCAGGTCCTCTGCCAGTCGTAGCGGGTTGCCCCAGGCGTAAGCGCTGAGCGCAGTGAGGGCGATCCAGCAGGCCATGAGCGCGCCTAGCAACACGTGACGAGGAAGGGCGAAGGCTTCCCCGCGGCGTGCGGCGAGCAGTGGCACCACTACCAGCATCAAGCCAAAACTGGCGAAATAATTGCGGTGCTCGTAGATCAGCTCTAGCGGAATGATGGTGCCGGTAAGCAACTGGCAGCCGAGGAAGAGAGCGATGCCCAACGCCGCCAGTGGCTGGCGCTTGCGCAGCCAAAACGCCAGCGTGGCCAATCCGGCAAGTGCCACGACGCAGGCAACGGTGGTCCATGGTTTCAATAGACTTGTAGAGATCGCGAAATCATCGTGATAGAACGACAGTGCATCTGGCGTCGGCAGCACTGTCCAGCGGATATAGTCGACAACGATGCGGGCTTCGCTGAGTAGTCGCGTATGCAGGTCGAAGTCGCGAGTCGCCCAGTTTTCAGGATTGAGCAAGCCGGGGACCAGCCATACCAGGCCGGCGATCATCGGAAGCAACAATACGATGGCAAATAGTCCGGCCACGCGGTAATCCGGGCGGCCAGTCGGTTGGTGAAAGCCGAACAGAATCCATTCGACGAGCACCGCATACAGAGGCAGCATCACCGCCGTTTCCTTGGCCAGTACCCCCGCTCCGGTACAGGCGACAAGGCTGACTACACACCAGGCAAACCCTCGCATGCCGGCCAACCTTCCCGTTGGCAGCCTGCCAGCCTCGTCCGATGCATTGCGTCGCATCGCAGTCAACATGCGTCGGCGGCCGGAGATGTAGCCGAGTAGGCCGAGCAGCACGAACAAGTTGGCCATGCTCTCCATGCGCTGCACCACGTACAGCACGGCGGTTAGGTTGATCGGCAGTAGCATCCAGCAGGTGGCGATCAGGGCCGCGATGATTCCGATGCGTTGTTGTTCGCCGGCCCTCACGCTGGTTGGGACTCCCTCGCGAGTGCCTGCAAGATTCGCTCGTCGATCAAGGGCGAGGCGAAGCAGTTCATGTGCCAGCAGGAATGCCAGCAGGCCGTTCAGCAGGTGAATTACCAAGTTGGTCACCTTCATCCAGTACGGATCGAGGCCACTGACGAGGTAGTTGGCCGCGAAGCTCAACGACGCCAGCGGCCTCTTGAACTCGCTGGACGGGGAAGAAAGTGCGGCACCGACCAGTGACGAGAAGCTGGCGCTGGATGGCTGGACGCTATGGTTGTCGACGATGTTGGGGTAGTCGTCGAACAGGAAGCTGCCGGAAAGGCCCGGCCAGTAGACCACCATTGTGACGATGAATGCCGCTGCCAGCAACCAGCCGTGCTGCGGAAAACCTTTACGCGTCTTATGCATCAGTGAGTCGTAGCCGAAGAGTGCATTGGCGGCATTGTATGCATGCTTGCCCCTTGAGCGGCGAGACTCAATTCATTGCGCAGCTGAGTCAGCTCCCGCGCCCAGTAGTTCTGTCGTCGAAGCACCCAATCGTGGAGTGTGACCATGTTGAGGCTCATGGAACCGACTTGAGCTGGTATCTCCTGATAGTGATCCAGCAACCGCAAACCTTGTACGGGGTAACCGTGCTGTCCAAAGGTCGCTGCTGCCCTCAAAGCCATACCGGGCCGTGGCAGGAAGTCCAATGCAATGACAAAATGATCCAGTGCCGCGTAGGGATGGCGCTGTGACAACGCAACCAGTCCGCGCAGATAGGACCTATCCTGACGTTGCCCTGCAGCTTGCAGGTTCGGGTTGCTCGATCCTGCATCGATCAAGGCTAGCAGGGCCGATGGTGTCAAGCCGCGACAACTGCCGGACATGGTCATCGGTAGAACTTGCTCGAACCAGCGCACGAACAGTGAGCCGGTATTGGCGGTGTGCCGCATCGCTTTACGAGCGGCTTCCAAGTCCGCGGAATCGATGGCACCTGACATACAGCGGGCATTGATGAGGTTGAACGCCAACTGGGCTTGATCGGGTTGGGCGGCGAGCAGGCTTTCCAGTTTCGCAGCCGCTTCTTCTGCGTGTCCCTGCTGAATCATGACCTCGGCAGCGTTGGCTTGAGCCCGAGGCGATCCGGGATTGATATGTGCCCAGATGAGGGCTTGTGTTTGCACATTGCCCCATACGGTGGCCCGAACATGGGTCATCACCGCCAGTGTCAGGGGTATCACCACCATCAGCGCGACCTTGACCCAACGTAGTTGCCGGGTATCGGTGAGCCACAAACCCAAAGGCCAGAACATGAGCAATGCCGGGACATAGTTGCGGTGTTCGAAATACAACTCCAGCGGGATCGCACTGGATTCCAGCACCTGGCCCGCAAAATAAAACAGGACAGCCAGCGCTAGCGCCGGGTATCGCCTCCTTTGAACCCATGCGCCCGCGGTCAGGCCCAGCACGGCGAGCATCGCCGGTGGCGTGGTTGCTGGGTGCAGCCATGAAGTCGACGCGATGTATTGATCGTTGAATAGACCGGTAGAGAAGGGCCGGGGCAGCCAGAGCAGCTTCAGGTAGTCGATGAGCACGCGTGGTTCGGTCAAGAGACGTTGGCCGGTGCTCCATGACCGGACGCCAACAGGCCCGCCAATCCACAATCCATGCAGCCCTGTCCAAAACACATAACCGAGCACCACAACAGTGGGAATGACGGCGAGTGCTGCCAGCAGGATGAGGTGGGTGCGTCGTGCCGTGCCGGTGGGTACGGGGCGCCGTGGTGCCAGCACTATGATCTCGATCAGCAAGGCGTATAGCGGCAGCAACACCCCGTTTGCCTTTGCCAGCGAGCCTAACAGCGTGAAGCCACCCAATCCGCAGATGCTCCACAGCGTGCCGGCTTTCAATCGTCCTTCAATCAGCTGCTGACGCCCGTGCAGCCAAAGTAGCAGCCCGCATATCACGCAGGTCGCGACCAGCATGGCTTCGCGCTGCACAATGTAGAGCGTGGTCGATACCAACAGAGGATGCAGGAGCCACATCACGGAGGTGAGGCAGGCGGCGCAGCGAGCGCGTTGCGCGTCGATGTTCAGCAATTTCCCGAGGCGGGTACCCAGCGCGTACAACAACACTCCGTTGCAGAGGTGCAGGATAAGGTTGGTGCGTTTGAAGGGAAATGGATCGGCCGGCCAGTTGCGCGCGTCGAGCAGGAAGGTGAGCATCGCCAGCGGCCGGCCGGTAGGGTCCGCCGTACCTGATGTGATGTAACGCCAAAACGTGGCCCATTGGGTGACGGGGCCGGAAGCCCCCAGTGCCGGAAGGCTGCCGAGATCATCAAACAAGAAGCCGCCATGCAGTCCGGGGGCGTAGGCCCACCAAGTCGCAATCAGGACGAGGGCAAGAAAGGGCAGGAGTAAATAATGTTTGTAACGTAAAGGCATGCCGTTGTTCTGCAGCAACTTGTGTTGACTCGAAAAAAAAGGGCCACCATGGGGTGGCCCTTCTTACTACGCCCTGATATCAGGACACATTTAGCTTAGTTCTTGCGGCAGGACGACGGCAGGTACTTGGCGGGAACGGGGGTGCCCACGGCGGTGGTCGGGTCGCAGGTCCAGTTCATCGAGCCACCGTTGTCCGTCGGCGACAGCGTGAAGGTGGTGCCGGCGATTTTGCTGTTGACTTCCGGGCCACTGAAGGTAGCGGTGATCACGCCGGTGGCGACTTCAACCTTCGAAACATACTTGCCGCTGACCGAGGCCGCCTGGGTCGGCAGGCCCGCGGATTCGTTGGTCTTCGGATAGTGGCCGTGGTTCGAATAGAACTCGGCGACAGCGGTCTTGGCACCATCGGACAGAACGGCGCCTTCGGACACCTGTGCACGGATCAGGTAGTCCTGATAGGCCGGGATGGCGATGGCGGCGAGGATCGCGATGATCGCAACCACGATCATCAGTTCGATCAGGGTAAAGCCTTTCTGCATGCTCTTCATGGTGGTTCCTCTGTGTTGGTTAGCTAACCGGTGATGCCCCCTGAGCCCCAGTCCTGGATCCCCCTAGGCAGGATCGGACCCCTTACTCAATGGTCAGGAACGACCAGGAAGCTCGCGGAAAAGTGAAGCAGGTTGCATGCCACTTGTACCGCTGGTGTATTCCCGCATATTGCGGGCCTCGGGATTGTGCCTTTCGTCACGGATGGCGGCAAGCCTTGGTACAACAAGAGGCGAGACGCTTTGCAGGTGGCTCCATCCGCCTCTTGTGGACTGGCACGACGCGTCAACTAGTGACGCATCGCGTCAGTTTGTGAGTCGAAAGGGGACATCCCCCTATCCCTACTTTCTGCAGGCCGATGGCAAGTATCTGGGATCGATGGTGCTCGGCTTGCACGTCCAGTCGATGCTCCCGCCGAGATCGATTGGCGACAAAATCACGTTTTTCCCGCCGACGCTGATGTGCGAGTTGGCAGCCGGTCCCTGAAAGAGGACCGTTATTTTCCCACCGGTCACGTCGACGCTGGAGACGTATTTTCCTGAGATCGACGAACTCGAAACCATTCCGGCCGATTTGTTGTTCGATGGGTAGCGTCCCGTGTTCGACACGAAATCCCAAACCGCTGCCTTGGCTCCGCTGGCCAAGACCATCCCTTCGGAAACCTGTGCCCGAATCAAGTAGTTCTGGTAAGCCGGGATGGCGATGGCAGCAAGGATGGCGATGATCGCCACGACGATCATCAGTTCGATCAAGGTAAAACCGGCGGACAAGCGCTGGCGTGACATGGTGGATTCCCCCTGGAAGTCGCCAGGGGTCAAGCACGTTTTGTACCGAGGAACGGAGCGTCCTTGTGCGACGCATCACAGTCTTGACGCGCGGCTTGGTTCGCCGCTGCTGGCTGGCAGGAGAGGGAGGGGTTGGAGTCAGTTGTTCGAGCGGTCGCATTGCGGCGGGTCAGGCATCAGGCCGGCTGCAGGTGGATCGCAGGAACGGCGTAGCTGGACAACGCGTCCTGCTCGGCGCGGCCTCCTTCAAGCGCAAAGCTTGTCCGTGACGTACCGGTTGAGGCTGATGCCTTGCTCAGCTGCCTGCATGGCGAGCGCCTTGTGGCGTTCCGGCGGGATGCGCACCTGGAACTTGCCCGAGTAGGACTTGGCGCTCATCGGCTCCGGCGGTGCTTCGCCATGGGCCTCCATGTCGCTGACGGTCTCACCGACCACGCGCACGATGCCCGCCAGCGCCTTCGCCTGGTTGCCGTGCAGCCATGACAGGCTCGGAAATTCGGCGCACAGGCCTACGTATTCCCCATCTTCCGGGGACCAGATGACGCGATAGGTATAGTGACGAGCGTCCATCATTTGTCCTCCAGCTTCTTGATTGCTTGCAGCACTTGCCGTACCTGGTACAGCTTGGCCTTCCCGGCGTCACCTTTCTGGATGTTCACGCGGGGATCGCCATGCCAGGGCGTCTTGTATACGCGATGGCTTGTGCCTTCCTGTCTCGCTTTTCCGAAATGGTGATCGCAGACCTTGCAGAGGTCGGTATAGGCCACGTTTTTCGGTGCCTGGCGCATCCGTTCGATCAAATCCGTGATCTTGTCCATGCGAGAAACATAGTATCAATAGTGATACTGTTCAAGTGAGCCGGTCGTGTATGGTCGTTGCCACGGTCATTCCGGAACGCGCCCGAGCGAATGCTGTCGCCGCGTTGACTTCGCTCCCCAGACGCTGGGCTTGCCTGTTGCGAGGCAGCGCCTTACCGTGGCTGTTTCGCCGCACAACTCAAGGACCCTCCATGAAACCGTTGCTTGCCGCGCTTCTGCTTGCGCTGGTGGCGTCGCCCGCGCTGGCGGGCGGTGTCGTCGGCACCACTTTTGCCAAGGCCCAGGGCTCGCACGCGTTCAACGTGCGCGATCTGGTGATGATGGATCGGGTCAGCGATCCGCAGTTGTCGCCGGATGGGCGCCATGCGGCGTTCAGCGTGCGCAGCACGGATTACGCGGCGAACAAGGGCGTCACCGCGATCTACGTGCTGGACCTGGAGCGCAAGGGTGCGCAGCCGGTGAAGGTGGTGGACAAGGGGTCGTCGGCGCGCTGGTCGGCGGATGGGAAGAGCCTGTATTTCGTCGCGCCGGCGAGGGACGTGGCGCAGCTGTGGCGCGTCGACCTGGGCGCGGACCTGTCCCACCCGGCGACGCCGGTGCAGGTCAGCCATGGGCCGCTGGACATCGTCGATTACAAGCTGGGCCCCGACGGCAAGCAGGTACTGCTCTCTTATGAGGTGTTCACTGACTGCGCCACGCTGGCGTGCACCGAGCAGCGGATCGAGACGCGCGCGAAGGACAAGGCCAGCGGCACCTTGTACAAGAAGCTGTTCGTGCGGCACTGGGATACCTGGGCCGACGGCCGGCGCAACCAGTTGTTCGTGGGAACGTTCGGCGCCGATGGCCAGCTGCCGGCCGAACCGACCCTGCTGAGCCGCGGCATCGATGGCGACGTCCCCAGCAAGCCGTTCGGCGACGCCGGCGAGTTCGCCTTCGCGCCGGATGGCAAGAGCGTGTATTTCGACGTGCGCATCGCCGGCACCACCGAGCCGTGGTCGACCAATTTCGATCTCTACCGAGTGCCGGCGGATGGCTCGGCTGCACCGGTCAACCTCACCCCCGACAACAAGGCGTGGGATGCGTATCCGGTGCCCTCGCCGGACGGCAAGACGCTTTATTACCTGGCGATGAAGACCCCCGGTTTCGAAGCCGACCGCTTCGCCATCATGGCGATGGACCTGGCCACCGGCGCGAAGCACGAAGTCGATCCGCGCTGGGATCGTTCGCCCGGCAGCCTGGCGATTTCCGCCGACGGCAAGACCCTGTATGCCACCGCCGACGACGAGGGCCAACGCCCGCTGTTCGCGATCGACCCGGCCAACGGCGAGGTGCGCAGCCTGTCCGGCGCCGGTGACGTGAACGCGTTTTCGCTGGCGGCAGGCAAGCTGCTGTTCGCGCGCGACGACCTGAAGCGGCCAGCCGATTTGTACCTGGCCAAGGCCGATGGGCGGGGCCTGAAGCAGGTCACGCATTTCAACGCGGAGGATCTGAAGAACGCCAAGGTTGGCGACTTCGAGTTCTTCCAGTTCCCGGGCTGGAACAATGAAACCGTGCAGGGCTACGTGGTCAAGCCGGTCGATTACCAGAAGGGCAAGACCTATCCGGTCGCCTTCATCATCCACGGCGGCCCGCAGGGCGCGATGAGCAATGGCTGGAGCTATCGCTGGAATCCGCAGACCTATGCCGGCCAGGGTTTTGCGGTGGTCACGATCAACTTCCACGGCTCCACCGGCTACGGCCAGAAGTTCACCGATTCGATCTCCGGCGACTGGGGCGGCAAGCCGCTGGAGGATCTGAAACTGGGCTGGAAGGCCGCGCTGGACAAGTACAAGTTCCTCGACGGCGACCGCGCCTGCGCACTCGGCGCCAGCTACGGCGGCTACATGGTGTACTGGATCGCCGGCATGTGGAACCAGCCGTGGAAATGCCTGGTCGACCACGACGGCGTGTTCGATGCGCGCATGATGTATTACGCCACCGAGGAGCTGTGGTTCGAGGAGCGCGAGAACGGCGGTACGCAGTACGACGTGCCGCAGAACTACGAGAAGTTCAACCCGATCGACCACGTCAAGGATTGGCGCGTGCCGATGCTGGTGGTGCACTCGGGCAAGGATTTCCGCATCCCGATCACCCAGGGCCTCGGCGCCTTCACCGCGCTGCAGCGCCGCGGCATCCCCAGCGAGTTCCTCACCTTCCCGGATGAAAACCACTGGGTGTTGAAGCCGCACAACAGCGTGCAGTGGCACGAAACGGTGAATGCGTGGCTGAAGCAGTGGACGGAGAAGGACGCACCGTCCGGCGCGTCGAAATAGCGTCGTAGGGCGGGCACTGCCCGCCGATGGTTCCCGGCACGCCGGTGGCGGGCATTGCCCGCCCTACGCGTCGCTTCGTTTCTGTAGGAGCGCACCCTGTGCGCAACGCTTTCCGCCAGTGTGACGGAAGGCATCGCGCACAGGGTGCGCTCCTACGCAGAGCGGAGGTTTTTTTCGGCGGTGAGGTGCTGGAGCAATTTGCGCACGGGGGCGGGCAGGCCCAGCGCGGCCAGGTCGCCGGCGCTGCACCAGCGCAGCTGCGCATCGTCGGCAACTTCCTGCCGTGCGGTTGCCTGGTCGAACAGCAGCGGTTCGACGTTCAGGCGGTAATGGCTGAACACGTGGGTGAATGGCGCGAGCGCCTGCGCGTCGTCGATGCGCGCATGACGCTGGGCGATGCGCCAGGCGTCGTCGGCATCGGTGGCTTCGGGCAGGCTCCACAAGCCTGACCACACGCCCTGGGGACCACGCCGCTCCAGCAGGATGCGCTGCCGGGTGTCGCGCAGTACCAGCATCACGGTGGCGCGGGTCGGAATGGATTTGCCGGCCTTGCGCGCGGGCAGCTGCGCGGTGCGGCCTTCGCGGAAGGCAACGCATTCGCCCGCCAGCGGACAGGCATCGCAACGCGGGTTGCTGCGCGCGCAGACGGTGGCGCCGAGATCCATGATGGCCTGGGTGTAATCGGCCACGCGGCGCACGGGCGTATGCGCCTCGGCATGCAACCACAATTGCCTCTCGACCGCGCTGGTGGCGAGGTCGCCGTCGATGCCGTGGTAGCGCGTCAGCACCCGCTTGACGTTGCCGTCGAGGATGGGAAAGCGCAGCCCGTGCGCCTGCGCCAGGATCGCGCCGGCGGTGGAGCGGCCGATGCCGGGCAGGGCGGCGAGGGCGGCGAAGTCGCGCGGAAGTTCGCCGCCGTGCTGCTCCACGCAGATCTGCGCGGCGCGGTGCAGGAAGCGTGCTCGGCGGTAGTAACCGAGGCCCGACCACAGCGCCAGCACGGTGTCCTCGTCGGCGCAGGCGAGGTCGCGCAAGGTCGGCAGGGCGGCCACGAAGCGCTCGAAGTAGGCCAGCACGGTGGCGACCTGGGTCTGCTGCAGCATCACTTCGGATAGCCACACGCGGTACGCATCGCGCTGGCCCGGCGAGGTTTCCGACTGCCATGGCAGATCCTTGCGGCCGTGCCGGTCGAACCAGCGCAGCAGGCGTGCGGACACGTCGGTGTTCGTCATGGATCCTGATCTACTTCGCGGCGGCCGGCGTCGCGCTGCTGGATGCGGTTGCCGGCACGTTGTCGCCGGCCTGCAGGGTCAGCCCTTCCACGTGCACGCCACCGACGTCGATGCTGTCGAACTCGGCGTGTCCGCTGCCCGGCGGCACGCCCAGTTGCGGTGCCTGCGGATCGCCCAGGCGACCCCACCAGCGCGCCAGTGCCAGTGGCGGCAAGCGCAGGTCGGCGTGGTTGCCGGGGCCGTCCAGTTTCAGCGCGAGCAGCAGCGGGTTGTCCTGGTTGGCCGGGGTGAGCACCAGCGACAAGTCGTACTGGCCTCCGCCGGTGCGGTCGAGCTTGCCGGCCAGGCTGGCCGCGGCATCGGCCGCGCCGTGCCAGTGCGCGCGCCCGTGCATCGCCAGCGCCACGGCTTGTTCCTGCGACAGGTGCAAATTGATGTCGTCCACCCGCAGCGCGTTGCCCTCGATGCGCGGTGTCGCCGCCAGCTGCAGCCGCCACGGCTTGCCGGCGACGGTGGCGTTCACGCTGAGCGGAAACGGTTGCCCGGAAACCAGGTTGCCGGCGCGGATCGAGACGTTGTCCATCAGCACTTCGTTGCCGCGCACCACGCTGCCGCGGGTGATCTCCACGCCGGTGTCGATGCGCGGGATGTCGAGCGGCCCCTCGCTTTCCTGCGCCGGCAGCGCAGCCATCCACGCCTGCAGGGCGTCCAGGTCGACCCGCGGCGAGTCGATCTCCAGTTGCGAGATCACGGTGGGGCCGCCGAACAGGGTATGCCACGGCAGCACCAGCCGCCCGCGCGCGGCCAGCAGGATCGGTGCGCTGGCGCCCTTGGCGCTGAGCGTGATGCCGCGCAGGTCCAGCGCCGGCTGCGGGAACAGGCCGGGGCTGGCGGGGCTGGAAAGGTTCAACTCCAGTCCGGCGGCACGCGCCTGGCTCTGCAGCATGGCGGTGAAGCGGTCCGGTTGCAGCAGCAGGTAGACGGCGGCCACCACGGTGAGCGTGGCCGCCACGACTACCCCGCCGAGCACCATCGCGACCAGGCGCAGTCGGCGCGACACCGGCTCAGCCCCGCCAGCCGGCGTCAGCCATGGCCGCGAGCCTGGCCGAGGTTGTCCGGCAGCAGGCCGTCGACGAAGGCCTCGGCATCGAATGCGCGCAGGTCGGTGGCGCTTTCGCCCAGACCGACGAAGCGGATCGGCAGACCGAACTCGCGCGCCAGCGCAAACACCACGCCGCCCTTGGCGGTGCCGTCGAGCTTGGTCACCACCAGGCCGGTGACGCCCACGATCTGGCGGAACTGGCGTACCTGGTTGACCGCGTTCTGGCCGGTGGTGCCGTCGATCACCATCAGCACTTCATGCGGCGCGTCGGCGTCGAGTTTCTTCAGCACGCGGGCGATCTTGCCCAGCTCGTCCATCAGGCCGCCCTGGGTGTGCAAGCGGCCGGCGGTGTCGGCGATCAGCACATCCATGTGGCGCGAACGCGCAGCCTGCAGGGCGTCGAAGATCACGCTGGCAGCGTCCGCATCCTGGCCCTGCGAGATCACCGGCACGGCGTTGCGCTCGCCCCAGGTCTTGAGCTGCTCGACCGCAGCGGCGCGGAAGGTGTCGCCGGCGGCCAGCATCACGGCGCGTTTCTCGTCACGCCAGCGGCGCGCCAGCTTGCCGATCGTGGTGGTCTTGCCGGCGCCGTTGATGCCGACGACCAGCACCACGAAGGGCTGCCTGCCGCGCACGTCCAGCGGCTGTTCGACCGGCTTGAGCAGTTCGATCAGCGCTTGGCGCAAGGCGGCCAGCAGGGCCGCGGCATCGGCGAACTCGCGCTTGTGCATGCGCTTGCGCAGGTCTTCCACCAGCGCGCTGCTGGCCTCGACGCCGACGTCGGCGGTGATCAGCACGGTTTCCAGTTCGTCGAGCAGGTCGTCGTCGAGCCTGGGGTTGCGCACGAACAGCGAACCCAGGCTGCGCGAGAACACGCTGCCGGACAGGCGCTCGCGCCAACTGCGCTTCGGCGGCGTCGGGGCGGGTTCTTCCGCCGGCGCCACGAAGCTCTCGGAGTCGCGGCGGCTGTCTTCGGGCGAGGGCATCTCGGCGAGTGCCTCGCGCAGGCCCGATGCCGCGGCTTCCGGTAGGCCAGCGTCGACCGCCGCATCCGGCGCGGCGGGCGGCACTTCCTTGCCGTGGGCATCCGTCTCGGCGGATTTTTTCTTCCAGAACTTGAGCATGACCGGGACGATTCAAAGACAATGGGCGGCATGCTAACACTCCGACCCGTACTCCCAGCTGAGGGCCAGGACACGTGAGCGCGGGCCGCAGGCCGGCACCCGGCCAGGTACGCATCATCGGCGGCAACCTGCGCAATTCGCGCCTGCTGGTGCCGGAACTGCCTGGCCTGCGGCCGACCCCGGCGCGCGTGCGCGAGACGGTGTTCAACTGGCTGGCGCCGGTGATCGCCGGTGCGCGCTGCCTGGATCTTTGCGCCGGCACCGGCGCGTTGGGCATCGAGGCGTATTCGCGCGGTGCGGCCAGCGTGCAGTTCGTCGAGCGCGACGCGCAGGCGGCGCAGGCGCTGCGCGCGAACCTGGCGCGGCTCAGGCTGACCTCCGCGGTGGTGACGACGGCGGATGCGACGACTTTCCTGCGCGGGGCAGCGCAGGCTCACGATCTGGTCTTCCTCGACCCGCCGTTTTCGCTCGACCTGTGGGCGCCCCTGGCCGGGCAACTGGAAGCGGGCGGCTGGCTGGCCGCGCAGGCGCTGATCTACGTCGAATCGCCCCGCGCCGGTGTCCCCGGGCTGCCGCCGAACTGGTCGGTGCATCGCGAGGGACAGGCCGGCGAGGTGCGTTTTGCGCTCTATCGGCGTTCGCTTCCGTCAAGGCAACGCTGATCAAGTATCGCCGCCGTCATGATGACTGGAAGGCCCGCAGGTGGTGCTGCGTGGCGCCGGCAAGACTGGCTGTCTTGCCAAGCCGCGCGGCATCGCCTGCGGGCCTTCCAGTCATCACCTCATCATTTCAGATTCAACACGTTGAGGCCCACCCTCTCTGTTCGCATACCTTCGGTCCGCCGCCTCGACAGACGGCCAGTCTGCCTTCGTCGACGGCCCTGTGGTCTGCGAACAGAGAGGGTGGGTGACGGTGGTGATACTTGAGCAGCGTTGCCTTAAGCTAAGGGCCACACCGCCGTCGGCGACTTCATGCCTTCCGTGAGAAAAAATCTGGGGAATCCCCGCCTGGCCGTCTATCCAGGCACCTTCGACCCGATCACCAACGGCCATGCCGACCTGGTGACGCGCGCCGCGCCGCTGTTCGACCGGGTGATCGTGGCGGTGGCGGACAGTTCCACCAAGGGGCCGCACTTCAGCATCGGCGAGCGCGTGGCGCTGGCGCGGCTGGCACTGGCCGACCTGCCCAACGTGGAGGTGCGCGGCTTCGATTGCCTGCTGGCGACCTTCATCGAGCAGGTGGGCGCCGGAGTGATCATCCGCGGGTTGCGGGCGGTGTCGGATTTCGAATACGAATTCCAGCTGGCCAGCATGAACCGGCATCTGATCCCGCAGGCGGAGACCTTGTTCCTGACGCCGGCCGAAGAATACAGTTTCATCTCCTCGTCACTGGTGCGCGAAATCGGCCGCCTCGGCGGGGACATCTCCGGCTTCGTGCATCCGGCCGTGCAACAGGCGATGCGCCAGCGCTGGCAGAAGTCGCTCCATCCATCCAACCAGCAACCCGAAGCAGAAGGTGATGACCATGCGTAAATTCGTTCTCATTGCGGTTGTCGCGCTGAGCGCTTGCCTGGGCCTGAGTGCCTGCAACAAGCAGGGCGACGAACAGACGGCCCAGGAACAGGTGCAGAAGGCGCCCAAGCCCACCGACATCAATGACGCCAAGGCCTGGAACGCCTATCTCGGCCAGTTGGTGCAGGCCAACCTGCAGGGCATGAAGGCGCCGCAGCCGTATGCCTACTTGGTCACCCCGGGCCTGACCGAGGACCAGCAGGCGCAGAACGCTCGGCAGTTGCAGGGCGTGCAGGACACCGTCGCCCGCGGCGTGCTGCCGGGCAACCTGCTCGCATTCGGCGGCCCCAGCTCCGCGGCGACCTCCGAGTTCGTGGTCGACGCGTTCAAGAATGCCAACCCCGGCTCGTTCAAGGACGTGATCGTGGTGTTCATCGGCGACAAGGCCGACGAGCAGAAGGTGGCCGACGCGATGAAGCCCACCGGGGCGACGTTCCGCTTCGTCGAAATGTGATGAAGCAGGGGTGAGTGCAGGGGAGTGAGGGAAGTCCGCTTTCTCTCACTCCTCGTTTCTCACTCCTGACCTGCCGTCATGTCCCTCAAGATCCTCGACTCCTGCGTCAATTGCGACGTCTGCGTACCGGCGTGCCCCAACCAGGCGATTTCGCTGGGCGAGGAGTATTACGTGATCGATCCGGCGCTGTGCACCGAGTGCGTGGGTCATCACGACGAACCGCAATGCGTCGAGGTGTGCCCGGTGGAGTGCATCATCAACGATCCCGACCATGTCGAATCTCCCGCCGAGCTTGAATTGAAGTATCGGCACCTGATGAGCAAGGAGTCCGTGGCATGAGCATCTCCTTCGATTGGCGCGCACTGGCGCTCGGTCTGTTGCTGAGCGGCGCCGCGGGCTTCGCGCCGGCGGCTTCGGCGAAACAGGCGCCGCAGGCCGCACCTGCCGCGCAGCGGCCGGGCCATGCCGCGATCGCCAGTGCGAATTTCCTGGCCACGCGTGCCGGCCTGGAGGTGTTGCGCAAGGGTGGCAACGCGTTCGATGCGGCGGTGGCGGTGGCCGCCGCGCTGTCGGTGGTGGAGCCGGAGAGTTCGGGCATCGGTGGCGGTTTCATGGCCGTGCTGCATCGGGCCAGTGACGGCCGCAACGTGTTCATCGACGCCCGCGAGACCGCACCGGCGGCGGTCGATCCGAAGGATTACCTGAAACCCGACGGCAGCCCGAATCGCGACACCGCGCTGACCGGGCCGCTGTCCGCCGGCATCCCCGGCGAACCGGCCGGGCTGGCGCTGCTCGCGAAGGATTACGGGCGGTTGTCGCTGCAGCAGTCGCTGGCGCCGGCGATCCGCATCGCGCGCGACGGCTTCGTCCCCGATCCGCGCCTGCATGGCGCGATCGTCTCCGAGCAGAAATTGCTCGAGCGCTGGCCGGCCTCGGCCGCGAAATACCTGGTGGACGGGCAGCCGCCGGCCGAGGGCGCCACCTGGCGCGACCCGGACCAGGCCAGCACGCTGGAGGCGCTCGCGCGCCACGGCCACGACGGTTTCTATCGCGGCGAAGTCGCACGCAAGCTGGTCGACGCGGTGCGCGCGGCCGGCGGCAACTGGACGCTGGCCGACCTTGCCGCGTACCGGGCGAAGGAGCGCACGCCGATCAGCCTCGACTACCGCGGCTACCAGGTCATCACCGCACCGCCGCCGTCCTCCGGCGGCGTGGCGATCGCCGAGATCCTCAACATCCTGTCCGGCTACGACCTGACGAAGATGGATGCCGCCACGCGCGTGCATTACATCGTCGAGGCGATGCGGCGGGCTTTCCGCGACCACAATGATTACCTGGGCGACCCGGATTTCGTGAAGATGCCGCTGGACATGCTGCTGTCGCCGTATTACGCCGACGGCCTGCGCCAGAGCATCCTGCCCGACCGCGCCACGCCCTCGTCGATGCTGCCGCGCGCCGAACCGGCCAACGCGGGCATGCACACCACGCATTTCTCCATAATCGACGCCGACGGCAACATGGCCGCGGTGACGCTCACCGTGAACACCACGCTGGGCTCGAAGTTCGTCGCCGCGGGCACCGGCGTGCTGCTCAACAACGAGATGGACGACTTCGCGCTGGTGCCGAACAAGCCGAACGTCTACGGCCTGCTGGGCAGCAAGGCGAATGCGCCGGTGGGCGGCAAGCGCATGCTGTCGTCGATGTCGCCCAGCATCGTGATCGGGCCGGAGCGCACCATGGTGATCGGCTCGCCCGGCGGCTCCACCATCATCACCCAGGTGCTCGAGGGCATCCTGCATTTCATCGACGGCCAGGACGCGCAGCAGATCGTGGCGCACAAGCGCTTTCATCATCAGTACCTGCCCGACGTGGTCATGACCGAGCCGCAGGCATTCGATGCGGGCACCGAGGCGAGCTTGACGAAAATGGGCTATACCCTGAAGCAGCGCGAGCCGTGGGGGTTCATGAACGTGGTCACCTGGGATCGCAAGACCAACCAGCTCGACGCCGCCAGCGACCCGCGCCGGCCGTCGGGCCTGGGCCAGGTGCAGTAGGCGCCGGCATGATGGGTTACGTCCTGCATCCTCCCTCGTTTCCATCGGCACGGGTCGCCTGATGGAGCTGGGCAAGGGCATGTCCTGGCGCCTGCTGGCGCTGAACATCATCGGCGCCCTGCTGGTGCTCGCCGGCATCGGTCTGGAGGCGCTCAACGCCAACAGCCTGATCGATTTCCGCCAGGCGTCCGTCCGGCACGGCGGCGAGGCGATCGAACTGGGCGCGGATGCGCTGCCGCAACCCGGCCAGCACGGCTACATGGCACGCCTGGCCGGGACGCCACGCGTGGTCGAGGCGCCGCACGACCCGGAGTTCAACCAGACCGCCAATACACCCGTGCTGGTGCGGCATGTCGAGATGTTCCAGTGGCGGGAGATCAGCATCGGCGGCAGCGTCCACTACGAACTGGACTGGGTCGACCAGCCGGTGGATTCCAGTCGGTTCCGCGACGTTCGCGGGCACGTCAATCCCGGTCGTTTCCCGATCGAAAGCAAGCAGTTCGACGCCGGACTGGTGCAGATGGGCGGCTTCAGGCTCGGCCGCGTGCTGGTGCACGCCTTGCCCGGTTCGGAGCTGATCGAACCCGACCCGGCGGCGCTGCCGCAGAACCTTGCCGTCACCTTCAGCCGTTATCAGGATTACCTGGTGACCAGCGCCCATCCTGGCGATCCGCGCCTGGGCGACCTGCGGGTGAGCTGGAGCGCCGTGCCGCTGCAGCAGGTCACCATCGTGGCACGCCTGGATGGCGCCCGGCTGGAAGCGGCCGCCGATGCTCCCGATGGCAAGGGCTACCAGGTGCAGGTCGGTGACGTGCCCTTGCTGGCGCTGTTTCCCGACCTGCCGGTGCCGCCGCAGTACGTGACGCTGTGGCGGGTTCTCTCCGTGCTGCTGGCGGCGCTGGGCGCACTGGCGCTGCTCGCGGCCCAGGGGCGCCGCCGTGACCCGCTGCTGGCGCTGGGCCTGGGTTCGATCGGCGTGGGCGCCGTCGCCAGCGTGTTGTGGTTGGGGGGCGAGAACGCCCATGTGCTGGGCGGCTGGGTGGTAGTGACCCTGGTCGGCGTGGCGCTGTCGGTCTGGTGTCTGCGCCGGCAAGATCACTGACTTGGACCCGTTCACCCTGGGCGCAGGCCGAAGGCCGCACGCGGAGAATGGCCATGGACAGCCACAGTCCTGAGGAGCGAGGAAGTCGAAAGGCACGCCGGCGACGGGCTTCCCGATAGGCGCCGCTTCGACTCCGCCCGCTGCGCGGGCTACGCTCAGCGCGAGCGGTCGGGCATCACGGACTGCTTTTCCGCACCGTCGTGCTCGATGAACCACAGCCCCGCGAACAGCTTCGGGTCGATCGAGTAGCCCTCGGCCGCGCGCGCGAACAGCCAGGCGCCGGCCTCGCGCCGCGGCACCTCGTGCACCACGATGTTCTCCGTCTCGTCGCCGCCACCAGGGCCGATCTTCTGCAGGTCGCGCGCGCGCACGAAGGCGATCATCTCGGTGCTCATGCCCGACGACGACGGGCCGCGGTGGATGAACTCCACGCTGGCGCAGCGGTAGCCGGTCTCCTCCTCCAGTTCGCGTTGCGCCGCCACCAGCGCGCTTTCGTCGGCCTGGTCGGCCAGGTCGCCGACCAGGCCGGCCGGCATCTCGATCGTGTTCTGCAGGATCGACACGCGGTACTGCTCGACGAACAGCACGCGGTCTTCCGGAGTCACCGCCACGATGATCACCGCGCCCGCCGGATTGTTGCGCTCGGCGTACTCCCAGCGGCCCCGCTTGCGCAGGCTCAGCCAGCGGCCTTCGCACAGGGTTTCCACCGGCGCGCTGGCGTCGGCGGGGATGGGGTGGGCGGTGTCGTTCATCGGTGCTCGCAGGTCGAAGCCGGAACGTCCATGGTGGCCCGTCGGGCGCGGCGCGACAAGCGGCCGCGTCAGCTTGCAATGGCGCGCAGGCGGCTGCGGGTCAGTGGGCCGAAGCGCAACTGCTCGCACAGCGCGTCGAGCTGATCGACCGGGCGAGGCCGGCGCTGCAGGACTTCGACTTCGCCGACGCCGGGAGCATCCAGTGCGATCCGGGTCAGCCGGCGGCACATGCGCGCCTGTTCGGCATGCTGGCGCAGCCGCGCCGCGCAACTGGCCGCGCCACGAAGGCGCAGGAAGGCCACTTCGTCGATGCGTTCGAGCAGGGCATCCAGGCTGCCGAAGTGGGCGAGCAGGGCCGCGGCGGTCTTGGCGCCGATGCCGGGCACGCCGGGGATGTTGTCCACCGCGTCGCCGCACAGCGCGAGATAGTCGGCGACCTGGTGCGGATGCACGCCGAGCTTGTCGTGGACGCCGGCCGGCCCCCAGCGCAGGTTGCGCGCGTAATCCCACTGCTCGTCGTGCTCGCCGAGCAGTTGGCCGAAATCCTTGTCCGCCGACACGATCACGCTGCGCCAGCCCAGCGCGCGCAGGTTCCACACGGTGCTGCCGATGAGGTCGTCGGCCTCGTACTCGTGGTCGATCATCAGATGCACGCCGAGCGCTTCGGTGAGCGCCCGGCACTGCACGAACTGCCGTTCCAGATCCGGCGGCGGCAGCTCGCGGTTGGCCTTGTAGGCCGGGTAGATCGTGTTGCGGAACGAGCTGGTCAACGAGGCGTCGAACGCCACCGCGACATGCTCCGGCTGTGCCCGCTCCAGCAGCTCGCACAGGAAGCGCGCATAGCCGTGCACGGCGTTGACCGGATGGCCGTCGACGTCGTGGAACTCGTCCGGCATCGAGTGCCAGGCGCGAAAGACGTACAGGCTGCCGTCGATCAGGTGGGCAGTGGGAAGATGGACGTCCGGACGTCCGATCGCTGCGTCGTTCACGGCGTCCACGTGCTCAGCAGGTCGTCCAGCCCCGGGCGGTCACGGTCGGGTACCTCGACCTGCGGCGTGCCCAGGTGGATGAAGCCGACCACGTGCTCGTTGGCGGCCAGGCCCAGCAGCGCGGCGACCTCGCGGTCGTAGGCGGCCCAGCCGGTCAGCCATTGCGCACCGTAGCCCAGCGCGAAGGCACCGAGCAGGATGTTGTAGGCCACGTTGCCGGTGCACAGCTTCTGCTCGATTTCCGGCACCTTGCTGTCGGCGTCGATGCGCGCGACCACGGCGACCACCAGCGGCGCGAAGGTGTAGCGGTGGCGCTCCTTCTCCAGCTTGGCGCCGGTCATCGCCGGGTTGTTGCGCATGCCGATCGCGGTCACCCGTTCGCCGAACGCCAGCTTGGCCTCGTCGCGCAGCAGGATTAGCCGGAACGGCACCAGCTTGCCGTGGTCGGGTACGCGGATGGCCGCTTCGAGCAGGGCGTGCAGGGTGGCGTCGTCCGGCGCCGGTTCGCCGAGCTGGCGTGCGGGCACGGAGTGGCGTTGCTGCAGCAGGGATAACGCGTTGGTCATGGATCGGTTCGACGAAGGCGGGGCGCTCCATCCTAGCTGGCGGGTCGCCAAGGCGCGAACCGTCGAAGGTAGGGCGGGCACTGCCCGCCGCTTCCCGTCACGCTGTCGCGAAGCAGAAAGCCGGCGGGCGGTGCCCGCCCTACGCTATTTCCACGCCGCCCCTCAAGCCCGCAGCGGCAGCTTGAACGAGCCGGGCAGCAGCGCGGCCACGCTGGTTTCGCGGGTGGCGCCGGTGAGGTTGGCCAGCAGCACCGGGGTGCCCTCGTCGCACAGTTCGGCCATCACCTGACGGCAGGCGCCGCAGGGTGTGACCGCCTCCGGGGTATCGGCGACCACCGCGATGGCCACGACGTCGCCGGGCCGGCAGCCGGCGGCAACCGCGCTGAACAGGGCCGTGCGCTCGGCGCAATTGCACAGGCCGTACGAGGCGTTTTCCACGTTGCAGCCGCCGAACGTGCGGCCGTCGCGGGTGCGTACCGCGGCCCCGACGTGGAAGCCGGAGTACGGCGCATAGGCGTGTTCGCGCACGGCGCGCGCCAGCGCGAGCAGGTCGTCCAGGGCGAGGGGGCTTGCGGGCATCGTGATCTCCGGCGATGACCCCGGTGCTGCATGCAGCGCGATCCGGCGGGCCAGCTTACTCTCGCGCACACGTCCGGATCAAAGCCGACTGCCGCTAAGATGGCCGGAACATTCCACGGGGATCGCACCATGCCTGTCACCATTGCCGCCTTGCGAGAGACTGCCGCCGGTGAGCGGCGCGTGGCGATCACCCCGGAAATGGCGAAGAAGCTGCGCGGCAAGGGCTTGCGCGTGCTGCTGGAGCACGACGCCGGTCGTGCGGCGGGTTTCCCTGACCAGGCCTATGTCGAGACGGAGTTTGCCGATGCCGCCGGCGTGCTGGCCCAGGCCGACGTGCTGGCCTGCGTGTTGCCGCCCGAGGACGCGGTGTTCACGAGCCTGCGCGAGGGCAGCGTGGTAGTCGGCCAGTTGCGCCCGTACGGCGCCGCCGAACGCATTGCCGCGCTGACCGCGCGCAAGCTGACCGCGTTTTCGCTGGAGCTGCTGCCGCGCACCACCCGCGCGCAGGCGATGGACGTGCTGAGCTCGCAGGCGGCGGTGGCCGGTTATCGCGCCATGCTGATCGCCGCCGAGGCCTCGCCGAAGTTCTTTCCGATGCTGACCACCGCCGCCGGCACGATCCGCCCCTCGAAGGTGCTGGTGATCGGCGCCGGCGTGGCCGGCTTGCAGGCGATCGCCACCGCACGGCGGCTGGGCGCGCAGATCGAGGGCTACGACGTGCGCCCGGAAACGCGCGAGCAGGTGGAGTCGCTGGGCGCGAAATTCCTCGACCTTGGTGTCAGCGCCGCCGGCAGCGGCGGCTATGCGCGCGAGTTGTCGGCAGAGGAGCGCGCCGCCCAGCAGCAGGCGCTGGCCGATCACCTGAAGTCGTTCGACGTGGTGGTGAGCACCGCGGCGGTGCCGGGGCGCCCGGCGCCGAAGATCCTCACCACCGCGATGGTCGAGGGCATGAAGCCCGGCGCGCTGATCGTCGACCTCGCCGCCGAGGGCGGCGGCAACTGCGAGCTGACCCGTCCCGGCGAGCGGATCGAGCATGGCGGCGTGACGATCATCGGGCCGCTGAACCTGCCGGCCGGCGCGCCGCTGCACGCCTCGGAGATGTATGCGCGCAACGTGTACAACTTCGTCGAGCTGCTCCTGCACGAAGGTGCGCTGAAACCCGATTTCGACGACGAACTGGTCGCCAGGAGCTGCCTGACGCACGCCGGAGAGACCCGCTTCCAGGGCTGATGGCCGCGGTCATCCGCGACCCTGCTTGAGTTACCGGGGCGGATGCCCGGTGCTGCCGTCGCGGTCGCGCTGCTGGATTCGCTGCTGTCGCTGCTCGGGCGACATTTGACGCCATTCGCGTTTCAGCTGCTCGCGCTGCGCCGGGGGCAGGCTCTGGAAGCGCTCGAAGCTGCGGTGCAAGCGCTGGCGTTCTGCCGGCGACATCTCGCGGAACCGGTGTTCGTTGGCGCGTACCTGACGGCGTTGCTCCGGCGTCATCTGCTGCCATTGGATGATGCGCTGGCGGATTTCCTCGCGACGCTCGGGCGGCAGCGTGGTCCAGTATCGAGTCCGGTGCAGCAGGTGCGCCTGCCTGCGTGGCGACAGCTGATCCCATTCGTCCTTCAGTGGTGCCAGCATCTCGCGCTGGTTTGGTGCCAGGCCGCTCCACGGGGTGCGTGCAGGTGTCTCCTCGCTCGCCGGTGGCGGCGCGGGCGTTTGCGCACGCAGTGGCGCGGCCACGGCCCCGAGCAGGGCAGCGAGCAACAGCGACAAGAGGGTAGGCAGCGGCTTGTTCATGGGTTCAGCGTGAGGTCGGTTGCCGGTCGTTGGCGGCGAGCCAGGCGTAGAAATCGAGATTCTGGTACAGGCCCGGGTCGACCTGTTCGGCGTCGGGCGGCAGCTCGTTGTCCGCGTCCTGCGGGGCAGTGCCGGCTGCCTGGTTCACCGGCGGCGCGGGCGCGTGCGGCAGCGGCTGCCACACCATCATCACCGCCAACGCCATGGCCGCCAGCGCGCCGGTGGGGATCAGCCAGCGCACCGCCTGACGATGCGGTGCGGTTGACGACTGCAGCGCTTCGCGGCGGGCGGCGCGCAGTCGCGCGGCCGTGCTCGCGTCAAGATGTTGCGCGGCCTTGCGCCACAGCTCGCGCGTGCGCTGCTTGAGGCGCTGTTCCACGGGTTCGTGCTGATGCTCGTGCTCGGGCGAGTTCATCGCCAATCCTCCAGTTGGTCGCGCAGCTGATGCATGGCGCGCGACAGATGGGTTTTCACGCTGCCTTCGCCGCAGCCCATGGCGCGCGCGGTTTCCGCCACGTCCAGCCCTTCCAGCATGCGCAGGATGAAGGCCTCGCGCTGGCGCCTGGGCAACTGCCGTACCGCGGCGGCCATGTCCGCGTACGACTGGGCGTCGTGCAGCCGGCCCAGCGGGTCCTTGCCCGGGTCGGCCGGCTCCCACACGGGCAGCTCGTCGCCGTCGTCGTCATGCCCGCCGCCGAGCCAGCCGACCACGATCGAGCGCACCTTGCGCCGGCGCTGCAGGTCCACGACGCGCCGGCGCAGGATGCCCCAGAACAGCGGCGCCCATTCCGCGGCCGGCTTGTCGCGATAGTGCCGTACCAGCCGCAGCATGGCGTCCTGCACCGCATCCATGGCGTCCTCGCGGTGGCGCAGCTGCAGCTCGGCCATGCGGAACGCGCGGCGTTCCACGTCGGCCAGGAACGCATCCAGCGTGGCCGGAATCGCGCGCGCATCGCCCAGCTCGCCTGCGGCGAGCAGGTCGGCCTCGAGCATGCCGGCGGCGGCATTCACGGCCGACGCTCCGCCGCCATCGGTGATGTCATCGACAGGCTCCATCGGTGGTTCCTGCCTGTTCAACGCGGCAGGCCTGCCAGGGTTGACCGCCTGCGCGAGCCGCGCGGCGCCGTGCACCGATCGACGCCCCGGCCTCGACGCCCGCCGGGCTTCCCGTATGATGCGGGTTCGGATGCATCCTGGCGGGCGGCTCTCACGGGGGATGGGCTCATGATCGACGGTTTCCTGGCGCTGTACATCTTCATGCTGGCCGCCTTTACCGGCTATGAAATCATCGCGCGAGTGCCGGTGATCCTGCACACACCGCTGATGTCCGGCTCCAACTTCGTGCACGGCATTGTGCTGGTCGGGGCGATGATCGCGCTAGGCCACGCGAACACGCCGTTCGAGATCGCGATCGGTTTCGTCGGTGTGCTGCTGGGCGCCGGCAACGCCGCCGGCGGCTACGTGGTGACCGAGCGGATGCTGGAGATGTTCAAGTCCAGCAAGCCTGGTGCCGGCAAGGAGGCCAAGTGATGAGCTGGCTGCCCACCATCATCAAGGCGTGCTACTTCCTCGCCGCGCTGCTGTTCATCCTCGGCCTGAAACGCATGAGCTCGCCGCGCACCGCGCGCGGCGGCATCGTGTGGGCCGGTTACGGCATGCTGCTGGCGGTGCTGGCCACGTTCTTCCTGCCGGACATGCACAACCGCGGGCTGATCATTGCCGCAGTGCTGATCGGCGTCAGCGCCGCGTGGTGGACCGGTCGGCGCGTGGCGATGACCGCGATGCCGCAGATGGTGGCGCTGTACAACGGCATGGGCGGCGGCGCGGCGGCGGCGATCGGCGCGGTGGAGCTGATCGGTTACGCGCGTTCGTCGGGGCTGCTGCATGCGGTGCCGGATACCTCGCCGCTGCGGCCGGAAGCCTGGGCGGTGAACGGCCTGCCGCCGGCGCTGTCGCCGACCGAGCTGGCGCTGGGCGTGCTCGGTGCGCTGATCGGTGCGGTGAGTTTCTCCGGTTCGATGATCGCCTTCGCCAAGCTGCAGGGCTGGATGGACAAGCGCTTCGTGTTCCCCGGCCAGCGCGCGGTGAATCTGTTGCTGCTCGCCGCGGCGGTGGTGGTCGGTGTGCTGCTGGCGATCGGTCATGCCAGCCCGGCGCTGATTGCGGCGTTCTTTGCGCTGGCGCTGGCCTTCGGGTTGATGATGACGCTGCCGATCGGCGGCGCCGACATGCCGGTGGTGATCTCGCTGTACAACGCGTTCACCGGCCTGGCGGTGTCGTTCGAGGGTTTCGTGCTTGGCAACGAGGCGATGATCATCGCCGGCATGGTGGTCGGCGCCGCCGGCACCCTGCTCACGCAGCTGATGGCCAAGGCGATGAACCGCTCGATCGGCAATGTGCTGTTCGGCAGCTTCGGCGCAGCCGGAGGCGAGGCGCAGGCGATCGAGGGCGCGCAGAAGCCGGTCGATGCCGCCGACGCGGCGGTGATGATGGCCTACGCCGAACGCGTGGTGATCGTGCCCGGCTACGGCCTGGCCGTGGCCCAGGCGCAGCACAAGGTGTGGGAGTTCGCCCAGTTGCTGATCAAGCGCGGGGTGAAGGTGAAATTCGCGATCCACCCGGTGGCCGGCCGCATGCCCGGCCACATGAACGTGCTGCTGGCCGAGGCCGGCGTGCCGTACGACCTGATCGCCGACATGGACGACATCAACCCCGAATTCCCCGCCACCGACGTGGCGCTGGTGATCGGCGCCAACGACGTGGTCAATCCGGTGGCCAAGACCGACCCGGCCTCGCCGATCTACGGCATGCCGATCCTCGATGTGGTGAACGCGAAGCAGGTAATCGTGATCAAGCGCGGCAAGGGTACCGGTTTCGCCGGCATCGAGAACGCGCTGTTCTACGCTGACAACACCCGCATGCTCTACGGCGACGGCCAGGCCGCGGTGGGCGAGCTGGTCAACGAGGTGAAGGCGATCGACGGCTGAAGCCGACTCTCCGTAGGGCGGGCACGGCCCGCCGGCTTTTGCTTCACGGATTGAAAGGCGGCGGGCGGTGCCCGCCCTACGCGCGTGTGCCGCGCTTTCTGCGCGAGGCGAGCCATCCGGCCAGCGCCATGGCCAGCACGGTCCACGCGATATCGGCGGGAGTGAGGCCCATGCGCGCCAGCTGCCACAGCATGCCGAGGCCGGCGGTGCGCATCGCCTCGATCAGGTCCAGCCCCATGCTGCCCGCGACCTTCACGCCGGCGATCAGCAGGTTGACGTAGATCGCCGACAGCCCGGTGGCGCCGGCAGCCAGCAGCATCGCCCCGGTGCCTGGCCGGTGCACGCCCGCGCGGATGACCCACGCCAGCGCGACGCCGATCGGTACCGCCAGCCAGGGCAGGGGATGGCGCGAATACAGCGCCGCCACCATCCACGCAGCGCCGGCGGCAAGTCCCAGCATGGCGGCGCTGAACAGTGCAAACAGCAGGGCAGGCATGCTGCTCGCCCTCATCGGTGGTGCCCCGCCAGGTGGGTGCAATGCATCACTTGATCCGTCGGCAAAGCGGCCATCATACCGTGCGCTGCGCGCCGCGACGGACGGGCAAAACGTCGCCTCATCTCCCGCCGGGCTGATCTGGAACAAGCGGCCGCGCGCCGCGGGCGGCATAATGGGCACTTCGGTACGGCATGTGGCCGCGCCTGTGGATACGGGAAAGTCGTCGGCATGAGTGGTTTCAGTCTGAGCAGCGAACCGGTCACCCTGGTGCGTGATTGCAGCGCGGTGATGGTGCCGCAGGGCGAGGTGGTGACGTTGCCCGCGGGCCAGATCGGCTACATCACCCAGGCCCTCGGCGGCAGCTTCACCGTGTACGTGGAGGGCAACCTGTTCCGCGTGGCCGGCGACGATGCCGATGCGCTTGGCAAGGATCGGCCTATCCCGATCGAGGTGCCGCCGGATGCGACCGACGCCGACGTGGAGAAGCTCGCCTGGGACCAGCTGCGCACCGTGTTCGACCCGGAGATCCCGGTCAACGTGGTCGATCTCGGGCTGGTCTACGACCTGAGCATGGAACACGGCGAATCCGGCGAACGCAAGGTCTACGTCAAGCTCACCCTCACCGCGCCCGGCTGCGGCATGGGCGACATCCTGGTGGACGACGCGCGCACCAAGCTGGAGATGATCCCCACCATCACCGAAGCTGACGTGGACCTGGTGTTCGACCCGCCGTGGAACCACTCGATGATGTCGGACGAGGCGAAGCTGGAAACCGGCATGCTCTGAACGGGCGCAAAGCCCGTTCGAAATATTTTGCGCCGCGCGAGCAGCCCGCAGACGCCGACGCGCAGAGCTACCCCACGACGCCAGTCGGGAGAATGTCCGCGTTCGCGAGAATGGCGGCAGACAAGGTCATTCGAGAGTTTTCCAGGCGCATGCCGCGCGTTGCACTGGTGCCGGCAGCGCACCCGTCGATGCGTGACCGCGGTCACCCGGCGTAGGAAAAAATCGGATTGTCAGTCCATATCGCAAGTAATAACGTCGCCGGGTCCGCCATCTGGGAGGCTGGGGGATGATCCCGTGGCGACGTCATCGTCGTCTTGCAGTCAAGCGTCCAGGTGCTGTCCCTGCAGGGAACCTCAGGGGGAAGGCAGCCACCGGCGGACGTAGTTCGGGATCGCCGGACCGCTGACGAATACCAACGCCGTGTCTTGCACGGAAATTCTTGCATGGGGCTTTGCGGCCGCATCGGGCGCGTTTGTCCCCAATTCTTCCAGGAGCTCATTACATGCCCCATCCATTCCGCCTGAAACTGCTGGTGGCCGCCATCGGCATGGCCACCGCCACGGCTGCCACGGCCGCCAACACGAAAGCCCTGCATGCACAGAACCTGGGCGCCGTCCCCGTCGCATCACTGGCCAACCGCCTGAACCTCGGCCAGGACATGACGCTGGTGCCGCATGCCGCGGTGGCGCTGGCCGGCCAGCATCGCGTGGTGCGCCAGCAGCAGATGTACCAAGGCGTGCCGGTGTACGGCCGCAGCATCGCCGTGGTGCAGGACGCCCAGGGCAATGCCTTGCGCGCCACCGGCGAACTGATGCAGCAGGCCCAGCAGTTGATCTCGGTGCGGCCCCGGCTGGACGCGTCGCGTGCGATCGCGGCCCTGAAGGCGCACGCACACACCGTGCTGGTCGGCGGCGTCGCGATGGAGAATGCGCGGGCCGACCTGTTCGTGTATCCGCAGGAAGGCGCGGCGCCGCGACTGGTCTACCGGGTTTCGTACTTCGTCAACGGCGCCGCGCCGACGCGCCCCACCGCGATCGTCGACGCCAACACCGGCGCGGTGATCAAGAGCTGGAACGGCCTCACGGATGCCTCGGCCAACGGCCCGGGCGGCAACCAGAAAACCGGCGAGTACATCTACGGCACCGACTACGCGGCGCTGGACGTCACCCAGTCCGGCAGCACCTGCACGCTGCAGAACGGCGACGTGAAGACCTACAACCTCAACCATGGCAGCAGCGGCGGCTCGGTGGTCAGTTTCACCTGCCCGACCAGCAACACCGACGCGATCAACGGCGCGTACTCGCCGGTCAACGACGCCCACCACTTCGGTGGCGTGGTGCACGACATGTACCAGTCCTACACCGGCGCGCCGCCGCTGAGCATCCAGCTGCTGATGAAGGTGCACTACCGTTCCAATTACGAGAACGCGTTCTGGGACGGCTCGGCGATGTACTTCGGCGACGGCGCCAGCACGTTCTATCCGCTGGTGTCGCTGGACGTGACCAGCCACGAGATCAGCCACGGCTACACCGAGCAGAACTCCGGCCTGGAGTACAGCGGCCAGTCTGGCGGCATGAACGAGGCGTACTCCGACATCGCCGGCGAGGCGGCCGAGTACTTCGACCGCGGTTCGGCCGATTTCCTGGTCGGCGCGGACATCGTCAAGGCCAGCGCGGGCATCGGCGACGCGCTGCGCTACATGTGCAACCCGTCGCAGGACGGCGGCTCGATCGACAACGCCTCCCAGTACTACTCCGGCCTCGACGTGCACTACTCCAGCGGCGTGTACAACAAGTCCTTCTGCGTGCTGGCCAAGACCAGCGGCTGGGACGTGAAGAAGGCGTTCCAGGTCTACGCGCTGGCCAACAAGGTGTACTGGACGGCCACCTCGACCTTCAACTCCGGCGCTTGCGGCGTCGAATCGGCCGCGACCGACCTGGGCTACGACAAGAACGCGGTGATTGCCGCGTTCAACAGCGTGGGCGTGACCTGTCCGGGCAGCGGTGGCGGCGGTGGCGGCAGCACCACCACCGAGCTGCAGAACAACGTCGGCGTGGGCGGGATCTCGGGCGCTGCCGGCGCCGACAACGACTACTTCATCAACGTGCCGGCCGGTGCCAGCAACCTGGTGATGTCGATCTCCGGCGGCAGCGGCGATGCCGACCTGTACACCAGGTTCGGCAGTGCGCCGACCACCAGCAGCTACGACTGCCGTCCGTACAAGAGCGGCAACTCGGAAAGCTGCAGCGTGGCCTCGCCCGCCGCGGGCAAGTACTACCTGAAGGTGCACGGCTACTCGTCGTACTCCGGCGTCACCGTCAAGGCGTCCTACTCGACCGGTGGCGGCGGTGGCGGTGATACCGGTGGCCTGCAGAACGGCGTACCGGTGACCGGTCTTGCCGGCGCGAAGAACTCGAAGACCTACTTCACCGTCACCGTGCCGGCGGGCAGCGCGCTCACCATCTCCACCTCCGGCGGCAGCGGCGACGCGGATCTGTACGTCAAGCAGGGTTCCCAGCCCACCACCAGCAGCTACGACTGCCGGCCCTACAAGTCCGGCAACAACGAGACCTGCTCCGACAGCAACGCGTCGGGCACGTACTACATCATGCTCAACGGCTACCGCGCGTATTCGGGCGTGACGCTGAAAGCCAGCTGGTAAATCCCCCAGGCGGGCCAGGGATGGCCCGTTGCCGTACCCATGGAGCGGTACCCGCAAGGCAGGCCCGGTCGAATCGTCCGGGCCTGCCTTGTTCCGATCCGGTGATGCGGTCCCGCGCAAACCCGTACGGTGGCACAGCTATACTGCCAGCGCCGACGGTATGGTTCGTCCCCGGGACGGATGCTGCGAAGGGGGACTGCCGGATGAAGTTCTTACATGTCGAGTTCCATGCCTTGCCACCCGTGGCGCTTGCACCGGGGCGCCATGCCGTGCGTCGCCGTCGCCCCGGCTACCCTGCACGCCATGATCTGACGGATCATCGGGCATGGACTTTCCGCAACGCATGATCACGACACGGCACCGCTGCCGCGGCTGGTCGACGACACTGGTCGCTGCCGTGCTGGCCGCGGGCCTCGCCGGTTGCGGTTCGCTGCGCGGCTATTCCTCGGTCGTGGTCACGCCGGTGGCCACGCCGGTATCCGCGGCATCGACTGGAGCGGCCGTGCCGCCTCCGGGTTCCTCGCTGGCGACGATCATCGAGCGGCAACTTCTGCCCGGCCACTACGCCGAGGGCGAACAGGCGCTGCGGCAATACCTGCAGCAGCATCCCGGCGACCGGGCCGCCCAGGGCATGTTGCGCCAGCTCACCGCCGATCCGCAGCGGTGGCTCGGCAGCCGCTCGCGCGCGCATGTCGTGCAGTCGGGCGAGTCCTACAGCACGCTGGCCGATCGCTATCTGGGCGACGCCAATCTCTTTCTGATCCTGGCCCGTTACAACCACGCGACCAACCCCTCGTTGCTGCGCACCGGCCAGACGCTGCGCATCCCGCTGTCGGCACGGGGCGCTTCGCCGGCGGTCGAAGTGGTGGCGACCGATGTACCATCCGCCGATCCGGCACTGGTCGCGGAATCGGCGGTGGCCAAGGCGCGCCGGCTGCAGGACGAGAGCGTCTCCCTGCTCGACCACGGCCAGGGACAGCAGGCGCTTGCCCGCATGGACGAGGCATTGAAGGTCGATCCGCGGCTGAGGCCGACCGGCGCCGAGGCGGCGAGCCTGCGCAGCCGCCTGCTGGATTCCTACCACGAGCGGGCCGTGGTGCTGTACCGCGACCAGCAGCTGGACAAGGCCATCGCCTTGTGGAACCGCGTGCTGGCGATCGCGCCGGATTACGAGCCGGCGGTCGCCTACCGGGCGCGTGCGCTCGAACTCAAGCAGCGACTAAAGCAGTACTGAACCCCATCCCGCAGGAGCCCGCTCGCGGGCGATGCTCTTGAGCCGGGATTCGGGATTCGGGATTCGGGATTCGCGAGAGCAAGAGCATCGCCCGCGAGCGGGCTCCTACGGTGGCGTGACCGGAGCGGGCGTCAAGGTGTCCTCGGCCGCTACCGTCGACATGATGTGCGTCGGGCGGGTGACGTCTTCCTCGCCGACCGCTGGTGCGGATTCGGTGGCGCGGCGCTGGCGGGTCTGCAAGGTGCTGTTCATCAGGTTGAAGGTGGCGAACAGGCGCCCGAACTCGTCGCGGCGTGCCAGCCGGATGCGATGGGCGAAGTCGCCGCGGGCCACCCGCAGCAGGGCGTCGCCGAGCAGGTTCAGCATCATCAGCGGCCGGCGGAACAGCCAATACGCGGCGCCGACCACGGCCGCCAGGGTCAGTGCCAGCACGAGGGCGATCACCCCCAGCGTGGTCTTCTGCGCCGCGCGAAGCTCCGCGTTGCTGATACCCAGGCGCAGCTCGCCGATCGTCTTCGTCTGGTAGAGGATCGGCACGTCGAACAGCAGCATGTCGCCTTGCCCTTGCGCGGCGAGCAGCTTGCGACCGATTTCGTCCTGCTGCGTGCTGGCGATGATCTCCCCGCTGCGATCGGCGATTGCCAGGTAGTGGATCTGCCGGTTGCGCGAGATGTCCGTCACCAGCGCGCGCGTGGCCGCGTGATCGCCGAGCAGCAGGTTCTCGGCGGATTCACCGGCGATCATGCGCCCCATCGAACTGCCGAAATCCAGCGCCAGCCCGGTCACCGCGGCGTGCTGCTTGGCATAGATCGCGGCCAGCCCCAGCACCAGCACCAGGCTCAGGATCGCGCCCAGGCTGCTGGCCCAGCGCAGCCGCAATGAAATGATGCGCTTGGCCAGCGGCTTCTCGCGTTCGCGTTCGTACTCGCGTGCCGCCAGGCGCAGGTCGTCGATGATCTCCGCGCCGCGCTGGTAACGCGATTCCGCTGCCGGCGCCAGCAGGGTGCGCGCGATGCTGATCAACATCGACGGCGTGGCCGGGTCGCGTGGCCGGACTGCCGGCAGTGGCGAACGCAACCGCTTGCGGATCAACTGCTGCACGTTGCCGATCTCCGGCCACGGCAACTTGCCGGTGAGCAGCCAGTACAGCACCACGCCCAGCGAGAACAGGTCGCTGCGCGCATCGCTGCGTTCGCCGCGCAGGCGCTCCGGCGCCATGTAGGCCGGCGTGCCGCCGATTTCCGCCGGTCGCCGCAGCGCATCGCGGGGCGAGGCGCGGCGTTCGGCAATGCCGAAATCGCTGATCTTGGCGTAGCTCCAGCCATCGGCCAGCATGATGTTCTCGGGCTTGATGTCGTGGTGCAGCACGCCGCGGGCATGCGCGTAATCCAGCGCGGCGGCGAGCTGCCCGATCAGGTCGATGATCGCCGCCAGCGGCGGAAATCCCTCGCGGCTGACCTTGCCGGCAAGCGTCTCGCCCGGCAGCCGCTCCATCGCGATGTACGAGCGGCCATCGTCGGTCTCGCCGACGTCGAAGATGGTGACGATGTGCGGATGGGTCAGGTGGCCCGCGGCGCGGGCCTCGATCAGGAACCGGCTGCGGTAGGCGGGGTCGGCGGCGATCTGCTGGTGCAGGCATTTGATCGCCACCTTGCGCTCGATGTCCGGATCGAAGCCGGCATAGACCACCGCCATCGCGCCTTCGCCGAGGACGCCCTCGATGCGGTAGCGGCCGACCTTCGAGGGCGTGGCGCCCGCGCTCACGGCGACCGCAGCCACCACCAGATGACGGCACCGGCTGCCAGCAGCACGACGGCAGCGCCGATCCGGCGCCAGGGCGCGCGTTTCGGCTGGTCGTGCTCGCGGGTCAGGAACACGAACTCGGCCTGGCCGAGCCGGATGTGATCGCCATGACACAAGGCCACTTCGTGGATGCGCTTGTCGTTGACGAAGGTGCCGTTGGTGGAGAGCGTGTTCATGATGACGCAGCGGTCATGCTGGTGGGTGATCCACGCATGGCAGCCGGAGACGCTCATGTCGTCGACGACGATGTCGTTGTCGAGCCGGCGGCCGATTGCCTGCCGCCCCGGCCGGATGACGAAGCGGCGGCCCTCGATGCCGGGGCTGCTGCCCTCCAGCACCGGCGCGTGCGCGCTGACGGTGCCATCCACCCCGTCGGCGGCGTCGCTGGCGTATTGCCGCAAGGCCTCCGTCGAGAAGAAACGGGTGCCCTGCGGCCCCGAAGATCGTTCGCCGGAACGACGAAACGGTATTGGCGTGCTGTCGCTCATGGAAACCCCGGATTTCCCCATCCTGTGGGCACTATAGCCAGCCGCGGGGGCCGCGATCGTGATGGCTGCCCCACTGGCGGGCCAAACCGGCCGGCTTGCGGACCCGTCGTCGGCCGCGTGCAGGGGGGGCGAACGGGGCGGGGGCCGGTCAGGACGGCTTCGCTTCCTCGAAGCGGTTTTCCGCGCGGTTCTTGCGCACCTTGGCCGGGTCCCACACGCGGCCGTTCATGGTGATGTAGACGCCGTCCGGCAGGGTCTGCACGGCGGCCACCGCGCACCCGACGTTGAACACCGCGTCGGAGCCCTGGAACCGTGCCGGATTCAGCGCGCCGGTGAGCACGATCACCTTGCCCTTGACCTGCGCCAGCTCGCGCGCGGTTTCCACCATGGTGTCGGTGCCGTGGGTGACCAGCACGTGGCGGTGCGGTTGCGCCTCGATGGTGGAGCGGATCAGCGCGCGATCCTCGTCGGTGATGTGCAGGCTGTCCTTGCGCAGGATCGGGATCACGTCGAACTCGAACGCCACGCCGAGATGGCCCAGGATCTCGCCGATCTGCGGCGAGCCGATCTTGTAATCCGACTTGTCGTCGAAATAGACCTTGTCGATGGTGCCGCCGGTGGTGACGATGGTCAGGTGCTGCATGTCGGAGGGGCCATGGAGGGGATCGCGGCATTTTAGCCCGCGTAGATGCCGCGTGCCTGTAGGAGCGCACCGGGCGCAGGGCGGACAGTGCCCGCCCTACGCGTTAGCTCAGCAGCGACGCGGTGTTGCCGGCATCGGGCGTCACCAGCCGGTCGAGGCCGCGGCCGACGAAGCGGTGCAGTGCCGCGGCGGGGCGCGGGTCGCCGCGCTGGCTCGACCAGCTCGCCTGCCGCGCCAGCAGCGCGGCGGCGGCGCAACGTGCCAGGGTGAAGGCCAGGCCGCGCGCGCCGGCCTCCAGCGTGTCACGCGTTGCCGCGTGCTGGTCTAGCCAGCGCGCCGCCGCATCCAGCGTCTGCCGGATCGCGCTGGCCGCGTGCATGTCGTCGTTGCCGTCCAGCCAGCGGCCGATGGCGTGGCGCAACGCGCCGAGGCTGTCGCCGGCCAGTGCGCGCAGGCTGTCCAGCGAAAGGACATTCGTGGTGCCTTCCCAGATCGCGTAGACCTGCGCGTCGCGCAGCAGTTGCGGCAAGCCAGTGTCCTCGATGTAGCCGGCGCCGCCGAAACATTCCAGCGTTTCCGAGCAGATCTTCACCGCCAGCTTGCCTGTCCACAGCTTGGCCAGCGGCGTGAGCAGGCGCAGCACGGCGGCTTCCTCCGCGCTGGCAGCACCGTGTTCCGCGCGGCCAAGCAGATGGGCGACTTCGAATGCCAGTGCGAACGCGGCCTCGAAATCCGCCTGCATGTTGGCCAGCGTCTGCGCGTGCAGCGGCTGCTCGATCAAGGGGCGGCCAAACGCCTGCCGGCGGGCGGCGAAATCCCGCGCCAGGCTGATCGCCCGCGCCATGCTGGCCACCGCGCAGATCGCGTTCCAGCTGCGCGTGACGTTGAGCATCGGCGCCACCTGGCGCACGCCGTGGGCCAGTTCGCCCAGCGGCCAGGCGGGCAGGCCGTCGAGATGGATTTCCGCGGTGGGCAGTTCCTGCGTGCCCAGCTTGTCCTTGAGCCGGTCGATGACCAGTTCGCTCTTGCGCCGCTCGCCGTCCATCGTCTCGACGTAGAACAGCGCCAGCGCGCCGGTACCGCCGCCGGCGCCTTCCGGGCGCGCCAGCGCCAGCGCCGCCTCGCCGACCACTGCCGAGCTGAACCACTTGCGCCCGTACAGGCGCCATTGGCCATTCGCATCCTGCCGTGCGATCGTCTCGGTGTTGCCCACGTCGGAGCCGCCGATGGTCTCCGTCATCCACTGGCCGCTGAGCCAGAAGGTGGCCGGGTCGCGGCTGAGGAAATGCGGCAGCACGCGTGCGATCAACTCGCGGTTGCCCGAGGCCTTGATCGCGGTGGCGGCGCCGTCGGTCATCGCCAGCGGGCAGGTGTAGAACTCGCTGGCCAGGTGGTACAGGTAGACGCGGGCGAATTCCTCCAGCCGCGCATGCTCGCTGTCCGCGTGGCCGGCGGCGAGCACCGCATGTGCGGTGGTCAGCCGCGGACCTTCCTGCCACGCCGTGGTCAGCTCGATGCGGTCGACGCGCTGGCCCCAGGCACCCCAGCGCGTCAGCACCGGCTTGCGCCGCGTGGTGGTGCAGGTGCGTTGCCACGCCATCAGTGCGTAATCGCCCAAGGCGTCGAGGTCGGCATCGAGTGCGGCGCGCCGTTCGGCGGGAAGCACGCGATCGAGCAGCGCCAGCAGCAGGCGGTCACCGCGATAGGGGTGGGCGAGTTGCGGGGCTTCCTGCAGAAAGGCCATGGCATTCTCGGCAAGGCGAAGCGGGGAATTCGAGTATAGGCGCAGCGACCAGGTCGCAATCTCGGTCGCGGGCGTGGCTGCGCTACCATCCGCGCGCATGGACATCCGGCCCGACGATCTCACCGCGCCTGCCGTCATCGATCTGCTGCGCGAGCACCTGCAGGGCGTGGCGCTGCACTCGCCGCCGGAGAGCATCCACGCGCTCGACATCGACGCCTTGCGCCGGCCGGAAGTCAGCTTCTGGACGGCGTGGCAGGATGGCGAACTGCTGGGTTGCGGTGCGCTGAAGCAGCTCGATGCGCAGCAGGCGGAGGTCAAGTCGATGCGCACCGCTGCGCGCCATCTGCGCAAGGGCGTCGCCGCGGCACTGCTGCGGCACATCATCGACGAGGCGCGGCGGCGGGGCTGCCGTCGACTCTGTCTGGAAACCGGATCAGCCGCGGCGTTCGCGCCCGCCCATCGCCTGTATGCCGGCTTCGGTTTCGTCCACTGCGAGCCGTTTGCGGATTACGTCGCCGATCCGTACAGCGTGTTCATGAGTCGCGATTTGTGATGGCCGCGCAGCCGCCGGTGCCGGCCCTTCTCGACAACATCTTCTGGCATGCGCTGAGCGGCCCGCAGGCGGGTTTTGCCCAGGGTGCGGGCGGTGCGCGGCGGTTCGCGCCGGGGTTTTCGCCGATCCTCGGTTTTGCCGATCCGGCGGAGCCGGCGTTCGGCGAACTGCTGCCGTTCTGCGCGTCGGGCGAATCGTTCTATACCGATGGCTGGTCGGGGCCGGCTCCGGTCGGTTGGAGCATCGAACTGGAATCGACCATGTTCAAGATGCGCTGGGCGGGCGAACTGCCGGCGCGGGACGATGCGCCGGAGGCGTTGCCGCTGGAGCCGCGGCATGCGGAGCAGGCGATGGCACTGGCGGTGTTGACCAAGCCCGGCCCGTTCGGCCCGCGCACGCTGGAGCTGGGCGATTACTTCGGCCTGTTCGACGGCACGCGATTGATCGCCATGGCCGGCGAGCGCGCCTTCGCCGGTGGCTGGCGCGAGGTGAGCGGCATCTGCACCCATCCCGATGCACAGGGCCGCGGACTGGCCCGCCGGCTCACCGCCAAGCTGATCCGGCGCCAGCTGCTGCGCGGTGAAATGCCGTTCCTGCACGTGATGCGCGCCAACGAAGGAGCCCGCGCGTTGTATCGGCGCATGGGCTTCGTCGACTACCGCGAATCGGTGGTGCGGGTGATCCGGCGCACGTGACGCTCAGTGCGGCGCGAGGCGCCGTTTGACGCCGGCGCCCAGCACGGCGATCAGGCCCACCGTCAACACGATCTCTACCCATGCCAGCACGCGCTCTCCCGGCGCGCTCCACGCCTCGGTCACGCCGTGGCAGAAATAGAACAGGCTGAGGATGCCGACCCAGAGCAGGGCGCGACGCACGTTGCGGATCGCGAACAACGGCAGCAGCAGGGGCACCACGGTGACGCCGAGCACCAGCCACACCGGCATCGTGCGGGCAGGGACCAGCCAGCCGTGCCAGGCCAGTTGCAGCAGCACCAGCAACGCCCAGGCGAGCAGGCCGAGGCGGTAGACGGGCGCGATCGCCGTGGTGGTCGGAGGGTTCATGCCTGCTCCGCCAGTCGGCGTGCCACGTCGGCGAGGCGCCGGCCCAGCGCGCGGGCGAGTTCGCGTTCCTGCTCGCTGATCGGCTGGTCGGCCTTGGCGCCGGCGACGTGGCTGGCGCCGTAGGGGGTGCCGCCGGTGCGGGTCATGCTGAGCGCGGCTTCGGTGAACGGAATGCCGACCAGCAGCATGCCGTGATGCAGCAGCGGGATGGCCATGCTGAGCAGGGTGGATTCCTGGCCGCCGTGCATGGTGCCGGTGGAGGTGAACAATGCCGCCGGCTTGCCTTCCAGCGCGCCGCTGGCCCATTCGGCGCCGGTGGTGTCGAGGAAGTGCTTCATCGGCGCGGCCATGTTGCCGAAGCGGGTGGGGCTGCCCATCGCCAGGCCCACGCAATCGACGAGGTCCTGCTTGTCGACGTAGGGCGCGCCATCGGCGGGTTCGGGCGGCTGCGCCACTTCGGTCACCGGCGCCACCGGCGGCACCTGGCGCAGGCGTGCGCCCATGCCGGGCACCTCCTCGATGCCGCGGGCGATCAGGCGCGCCAGTTGGGCGGTGTTGCCGTTGCGGCTGTAGTACAGCACCAGGATTTCTCGGGTCATGCGGCGGATCCACGCGTTGAGGCATTCACGGGCAATGGGCTAGTGTACCGGCCGACACGACGACGATTGGCCCGGCATGTTGCCACGGCCGCCCGAGGATACCGATGGACCGCCGCTTCGATCCTGATCGCATGCGCTATTTCCGCCGCTTCGTGTGGCAGCGCTTCATCGACGACAAGTGCTTCGAGACGGCCGGCGCGCTGTCCTACACCACGCTGGTGTCGCTGGTGCCGCTGACGGTGGCGGTGCTGGCGATGTTCGCGGTGTTTCCGGTGTTTGCCGGCGCGCGCGACACGCTGATCAGTTTCGTCTTCAACAACTTCGTACCGACCGCCGGCGAGAAGGTGCAGGCGGCGCTGCAGAGTTTCGCCGACAACGCCAAGGGCCTCACCGGCGTCAGCATCCTGGTGATGCTGTTCAGTGCGCTGTCGATGATGATCAGCATCGAGGACCGGCTCAACCGCATCTGGCGCGTGCACCAGGCGCGCCGCTGGAGTTCGCGCCTGCTGCTGTACTGGGCGGCGCTGACACTGGGGCCGATCCTGGTCGGCGGCGGCATCGCCACCACCTCGTACGTCACCGCGATGCCGTTGCTCAGCGTGGCGGCGGGCCAGATCCACACGATCGGCGCCAGCCTGCTGGCGACGCTGCCGTTCCTGGTGACGTTCTGCACGCTGTGGCTGATGTATGCGGTGATTCCCAACACCCGCGTATCGCGTCGCGACGCGGCGATCGGTGCGCTGCTGGGTGCGGTGCTGTTCGAGATCGCGCGCTGGGGCTTCGGCCAGTTCGTGGGGCATGCGCAGACCTACCAGCAGATCTACGGCGTGCTGGCGACGATTCCGATTTTCCTGCTGTGGATCTACCTGTCGTGGGTGATCGTGATCCTGGCCGCCTCGGTGGCGGCGTCGATCTCCGCCTACGAGTACGTCCCGCCCGCCGAGACCCTGCCGGCGGGCGCCGAGTTCCTCGGCTTGCTGGTGGTGCTGGGGCTGTTCGTCGACGCGCAGCGCAAGGGTGCAAGCGTGGACGTGGCCGAGGTGCGGCTGTGCGCGCCGGGCCTCAGCGCGGGCGCGATCGCCGGCTATTTCGACGACCTGCAGGACGCCGACCTGATCCAGCGCGGCGAGGCGGGCGGCTGGCTGCTCAGCCGCAGCCTGGACAGCACCGACCTGCTGCGGCTGTATCGTTGCACTCATCACCGACTGCCGCTGCAACCGCGCGAGGAAGCCGCGGCGATGAACGTGGTGCTGCCGACGGAACTGTTGGTGCTGCTCGACGAGGTGGCCGCCGCGTTGCACTCGAAGCTGGGCACCCGGCTCGATCAGATCTATCCCCCGGCTGCGGACCCCGCCGCCGATACCGAGGAACTCCCCGCATGATGTTGTTGAATCGCTTCGCCGCCGTCGCCCTGGCGCTGGCCTTCGTCGCCCCGCTGCATGCCGCGATGCCGGAGCAGCCGACGCTCAAGGTCGGCACGCTCGACGGCAAGAGCTTCGACCTGGCCGCGCAGCGCGGGCATTGGGTCATCGTCAACTACTGGGCGACCTGGTGCGTGCCGTGCATCAAGGAGATGCCGGACATCTCGCGCTTCGTCGCCGCGCACAAGAACGTGCGCGCGATCGGACTGGCCTACGAGGACAGCGAGCCGGCCGACATCAAGGCGTTCCTGGCCAAACACCCGGTGGTCTATCCGATCGCCCAGGTCACGGTGGACAAGCCGTTGAAGGATTTCGACGCACCGCGCGGCCTTCCGATGACCTACCTGATCGACCCGCAGGGCAGGGTGGCGCAGCAGAAGCTGGGGCCGGTGACGGAGGCCTTGCTCAAGCAGTGGATCGGGGCCGACTGATGCCGACGGCACGGTTTCTCGTCGAGGGTCGGGTGCAGGGCGTGTTCTTTCGCGCCAGCACCCGCGAACAGGCGCTGGTGCTGGGCGTCGCCGGTTACGCGAGGAACCTGGATGACGGCCGCGTCGAGGTGCTTGCTGGTGGGAGCGACGACGCGCTGGAAGCGCTGGCGCAGTGGCTGCAGCAAGGCCCGCCGGCTGCCCGCGTCACGGCCGTCGCCCGCGAGGATCTGCCCGACCAGGTGCTGCGCGGCTTCCGCACCGCCTAGCCTGCCCGGGCGATTTTTGTTTTCCGAATCCCGAGTCCCGGCCGAAGGACTCAGGCGCCGCTGAGCGCCTGCAACTGATCGGCCTGGTGTTCGCGGGTCAGCGTATCGATCAGCTCGCCCAGGTCGCCCTGCATGACCTCGGGCAGGCGGTACAGGGTGAGGTTGATGCGGTGGTCGGTGATCCGGCCTTGCGGATAGTTGTAGGTGCGGATGCGCTGGCTGCGGTCGCCGGAGCCCACCTGCAGGCGCCGTTCCTGTGCCTGCGCGGCGGCCTGCTTGCCCTGTGCCTCGTCGAGCAGGCGCGCCTTCAGCAGGCTCATCGCGCGGGCGCGGTTCTTGTGCTGGCTGCGTTCGTCCTGGCACTCCACCACGGTGCCGGTCGGCAGGTGGGTGATGCGGATCGCCGAGTCGGTCTTGTTGACGTGCTGGCCGCCGGCGCCGGAGGCGCGGAAGGTGTCCACTTTCAGGTCGGCCGGGTTGATCTCGATGTCGTCGATGTCGTCCAGCTCGGGCAGGATCGCCACCGTCGCGGCCGAGGTGTGGATGCGTCCCTGCGATTCGGTTTCCGGCACGCGTTGCACGCGGTGCGTGCCGGATTCGAACTTCAGTTGCGAATACGCGCCCTTGCCCTCGATGCGCGCCACGACCTCCTTGTAGCCACCGTGTTCGCCTTCGTGTTCGCTGAGGATCTCCACGTGCCAGCGGCGGCTTTCGGCATAGCGCAGATACATGCGCAGCAGGTCGCCGGCGAAGATCGCCGCCTCGTCGCCGCCGGTGCCGGCGCGCACTTCAAGATACAGGTTGGCCTCGTCGCGCGGGTCTTTCGGCAGCAGCAACAGTTGCAGCTCGCCATCGAGATCCTGCAGACGCCGCTCCAGCCGCGCCACGTCGTCGACCGCCATCTCGCGCAGTTCGGGGTCGTCCAGCATCGCGCGCGATTCGGCCAGTTCATGCTCGGCACGCTCGTGCTCGCGCAGCGAACCGGCGACGGGTTCCAGCTGGGCGTATTCCTGCGACAGCTCGCGGAAGCGGGTGTTGTCGGCCAGCACCTCGGGCTGTGACAGCAGCAGGCCGATTTCCTGGTGACGCTCGGCGAGCGCTTCGAGCTTGCGGCGGATCGAGGGGGTCATGCGTGGCGGTGTTCGCTTCTGTGTAGGAGCGCATCTTGTGCGCGATGGCTGTCTGGGATCCGGCGAAAAGCATTCGCGCACAAGGTGCGCTGCTACAGATCCCCGTCCTGCTCGTCCAGCCCGTACAGCCGCCCCGCGGCATGCAGCAGGTCGAGGTCGCCGCTCAGTGCCGCTTCGCGCAGGCGTGCGCTGGGGTGGTGCAGCAGCTTGTTGGTCAGCGTGTTGGCGAGGAAGGCCAGCGCCTCCTCGGGCGGCTTGCCGTGGGCGAGCATCGCGCGCGCCTTGCCCAGCACTTCGTCGCGGTAGGTCTCGGCGTGCTGGCGCATGTCCAGCGCGGGGTTCTTCGTCGTCAACGCGCGGCGCCAGGCCATGTAGCGGTCGACCTGCAGGTCGATGATGGCGTCCGCCTCGCGGGCGGCCGTTTCGCGCGAGCGGCGGTTGTCGTCGATCACCTGGCGCAGGTCGTCGATGCCGTAGAGATAGACGTCCGGCAGCTCGGCCACGGATTCCTCGATGTCGCGCGGCACCGCGATGTCGACCATGAACATCGGCTTGCGCCGGCGGCTTGCCATTGCCTGCTCGACCATCGCGCGGGTGACGACCGGCTGTCGCGCCGCGGTGGAGGAGATCACGATGTCCGCCTCGGCCAGATGCTGCGGCAGGTCGGCCAGCGCCACCGCATAACCCCCGTAGCGGCCGGCCAGGTCCTGCGCCGTCTCCAGCGTGCGGTTGGCCACGATCAGGCGGCGGGCGCGGTGCTCGGCCAGGTGGCGTGCGGCCAGCTCGATGGTGTCGCCGGCGCCGATCAGCAGCACGCATGCCTGCTTCAGGTCGGTGAACACCTGCTCGGCCAGGCGCACCGCGGTGAACGCCACCGACACCGTGTGCGCGCCGATGCGGGTGTCGGTGCGTACCCGCTTGGCCACCGCGAAGGTGTGTTGCAGCAGGCGATCCATCGGCGCCTTCAGCGCATGCGCCAGACGCGCCTGCTGGTAGGCGTCCTTCACCTGGCCCAGGATCTGCGGCTCGCCCAGCACCATCGAATCCAGCCCGGTGGCGACCCGGAACACGTGGCGCACGGCGTCGCGTTCCTCGTGCCGATAAAGGAACTCATCGAGTTTGCCGGGGGTCAGATGATGGTGACGGTTCAACCACGCCTGCGGGATGTCCTGCGCACCTTCGGCCACGCCCACGTACAGCTCGGTACGGTTGCAGGTGGACAGGATCATCGCTTCCTCGATGCCCGGCTCGCGGGCCAGTTCGCGCAGGGCCGCGCCGGCGGCGTCCTCATCGAACGCCACCTGCTCGCGCAGGCTGACCGGCGCGGTGAGGTGATTGAGCCCGAGGGCGATCAGTGGCATGGGACGGCAGGCATCTCGGCGGCAGGAGTCTGGCGGCGTAGGCTAAGCTTGGCGCGGGTGCCGATCATCACGGATACGGCTGCGGCGGGTCGTTTGACGGAGAACAGTGTGCGGAGCGGGTCGAGCAAGTTCAAGCAACTGCGGCATTTTACGGCACTGATCGCATTGGCGCTCGCGCTGGGCGCCTGCACCACGGCGCCGCTGCGTCCGCAGGCCGCGCCGACACCGCAACCGATGGAGCGGCTGACGGTGGCTACGCCGGACGCCGATCACGACCTGGTGGCCCAGTTGATGGCCGGCGAAATGGCGCTGGGCCGTACCGATCTGGTCGCGGCCTCCGCGCACTACGACAAGGCAATGGCGCTCAGCAGCGACCCCGCGGTGGCCGAGCGGGCGGCGGAGCTGGCCATCGCCGTGCATCGCGACGAGGCCGCGGGTCGCGCGCTGGACCGCTGGCAGGCCTTGGGCGCCAAGCCCGCGCCGATCGCGCGCGCGCGCGCCGAGCTGGCACTCGACCAAGGCAATGCGGCCGAGGCGAAACGGCAACTGGAACGCCTGATCGCCAGCGGCGACAAGGACGCCTGGCGGCAGTTCGGCCGCGTGCTGCTGGGCGCGCGCGACCAGGCGCAGGCGGCCCGCCTGCTGGAAGCGCTGGCCGTGCCCGCGCGCCTGCCGGCCGACCCCAAGGCGTGGCTGGCGATGAGCGAGCTGGGCGACAAGCTGGGCCGCAAGGCCTATGCGCGGGAGATCGCCGCGGCGGCGGTGAAGCGCTTCCACGACGCCGAGACCTACGCCTGGGCCGCGCAGATGAAATTCAAGGACGGCGACCACGACGGCGCGAAGGCGCTGCTGCGCAAGGCACTCGACCAGGCCCCGTCGAACACGCGCCTGCGCCTGGCCTATGCCGGCATGCTCAGCGCGTCGGGCGACGACGCGGCCGCCAGCCAGCTGCTCGCGCACGGTACGCAGGATGCCGACACCTACGCCTTGCGCGCGGGGCTGGCCGCTCGCCACGAGGACGCCAAGGCGCTGGCTACCCTGTATCGCCAATTGCAGCAGGCCTCGCCCGAGGTGCGCGCGCAGAGCAGTTACCTGCTGGGCCAGCTGGCCGAGATGCAGCATCGCGACGCCGAGGCGCTGGCCTGGTACGACCAGGTGGACGAGGACGATCCGCATGCATTCGAGGCTGCGGTGCGCAGCGCGCTGATCCTGCACACGCAGGGCAAACGCGAGCAGGCCCACCAGTTGCTGGCCCAGCTGGAGATCGATTACCTCGAACAGCCCGAGCAACTGCGCCAGGCCTTGCAGGCCGAGGCCGAGCTGTACCTGCGCGAACAGGACTACGCGAAGGCGGAGGCCGCGTTCAGCCGGGCCCTGCAGGTGGTGCCGGACGACCCCGGCCTGCTCTATGGCCGTGGCCTGGCCTATGCCCAGGCTGGCCAGATCGACCTGGCGGTGAAGGACTTCCAGCATCTGTTGAAGATCAAGCCCGGTGACGTCGACGCCAGCAACGCACTGGGCTATACCCTGGCCGACGCCAACCGCGACCTGGTCGAGGCAGAGAAGCTGCTGCAGGTCGCGCGCGCGGCCAAGCCCGACGACCCGGCCATCGCCGATTCCTGGGGCTGGCTGCAGTATCGCCTCGGCCATCTGGAGCAGGCCGAGCAGACGCTGCGCGGCGCCTGGCTGGCGCGCAAGGACGCTGACGTCGGCGTGCACCTGGCCGAGGTGTTGTGGAAGCAGGGCCGTCACCACGATGCGCAGAAAGTGTTCGACGAGGTGCGCAAGCTCGATCCGCACAGCCTCACCCTGCGCGATGCCTTGAAGCGCCTGTTGCCGGCTGGAGCGCATCCTTGAAGCCGATCACCTGGTACGGCGCCGCATTGCTGCTGCCGTTGCTGCTGACCGCCTGCGCGCCGGCAGTACGCATGCAGGGCGATGCCGGCCTGCTCGCCGCCCAACGCGAGCGCGAACACACATTGTCCGGCGCCGAGCACTGGTCGCTGCAGGGCCGGCTGGGCGTATCGGACGGCCGTGACGGCGGCAGCGGCAGTTTCAGCTGGACCCAGGACGGCGAGCGTTATGAGTTCGTGCTGCGCGCCCCGGTGACCGGCAAGAGTTTTCGGCTCAGCGGCGATGCGCACGATGCCTTGCTCGAGGGGCTCGATGGCGGGCCGCTGCGTGGCGCCGATGCGGAAGCGCTGATGCGCAAGGCGCTGGGCTGGGAGGTGCCGCTGCGCGAGCTGCGCGCGTGGGTGCTGGGCCTGCGCGCCGATGGCGGCAAGGCGGAAATCCGCTTCGGCGCGAACCGGTTGCCGTCGCTGCTGCAGCAGGATGGCTGGTCGGTCGACTACCGCGCCTGGGACGAAGCTCGCGATCCACCGCTGCCGACCAAGGTCTATGCGGCCAGGCCACCCTACAAGGTGCGGCTGTCGATCGAATCCTGGCAGTTTCGGTAAGCGCCGCCGCTTGGGTTAGGCTTTGCGCCCTGCCGACGGTGCGCATCCCCATCATGAACGTCCACATCGACCGCGCCCAGCCGGGCCATGCCGCCGCCCTGTGCGCGATCGAGCGCAAGGCCTTGCAGCTGTTTCGCGGCCATCCGGCGTGGCCGGCCTATGCGGCGGTGTCGATGCCGGTCGAATTGCTGCGGCAGGGGATCGAGCGCGGTCTGGTCTGGGTGGCGCTGGATGAGGCGGGCGATCCGCTCGGCTTCATCTGGCTGGATGAGGAGCCGGGCGACGGCGCGATCGGCGTCGCCGAGATCGACGTGCTGCCCGAGCATGGCCGCCGCGGCATCGGTGCGGCCCTGCTCGAACACGCCTGCGCCTGGGCGCGGGAGGCGGGCTATCGCCGGGTGGATCTGGGCACCCTGGCCGACGTGCCATGGAACGCGCCGTTCTATGCCCGGCATGGCTTCGCGGTGGTCGACAAGAACGCCCCGGCGTTCGCCCACGCCCGTCAGCGCGATCGCGAGCACGGTTTCCCTGACGACCTGCGCGTGTTCATGAGCCGCCCGCTGGCCGCACCGGTGCGCGGTGAATGGACGGCGTGGCCCGCGCCGGCCAAGTTGAACCTGTTCCTGAGCATCACTGGTCGCCGAGCCGACGGCTACCACGAGCTGCAGACCGTATTCCGCCTGCTGGACTGGGGCGACGAAGTGCGCCTGCGGGTGCGCGACGATGGCGAGATACGGCGGCTGCACGGCGCGCAGGGGGTGGCCGAGGCGGACGACCTGGTCGTGCGCGCGGCGCGGTTGCTGCAGCAGCATGCGGGTTGTGCGCTGGGTGCGGACATCGCCGTCGACAAGCACATCCCGATGGGCGGCGGCCTCGGTGGCGGCAGTTCCGATGCGGCCACCGTGCTGGTGGCACTCAACCATCTGTGGCAGCTGAATCTGGACGAGGACGGCCTGGCAAAGCTGGGCGGCCGGCTCGGCGCCGACGTGCCGGTGTTCGTACGCGGGCGCTCGGCCTGGGCCGAGGGCGTCGGCGAGCGGCTCAGCCCGATCCAGCTGCCGCGGCGACATTACGTGGTACTCGATCCGCGCGAGCAGGTGCCCACCGCGGCGCTCTTTCAAGCGCCTGAATTGACACGAAATGCGCCGCGGGCGACAATTTCATCCTTTGTTTCGGGCGAAACGGTCGAGAACGCCTTCGAACCGGTCGTGCGGGCGCGCTATCCACGGGTGGTCGAGGCGCTGGAATGGCTGGGCGGCTTCGGCAAGGCCCGGCTTTCGGGCAGCGGCGGCTGCGTGTTCCTGGAGCTGCGTTCGCTCGCGCGGGCGCATGCGGTGGCCGAGCGTTGCCCGGCGGCATTCAGGGTACACGTGGCGGGCGGGATGGATGTTTCGCCGCTGCATCAGGCGTTGGCGCGGCAACGCGCCAGTTGACGGATTTCAGGCAAAGGCACGACCGAAAACACCAAACACTGGGGCGTCGCCAAGCTGGTTAAGGCACGGGATTTTGATTCCCGCATTCGCAGGTTCGAATCCTGCCGCCCCAGCCACTTCACTGTTGGCCGAGTATCGAGGTAGCACTTGTGGACACGTCCACTCCGATGATGCTGTTCACCGGCAATGCGCATCGCGCGTTGGCCGAGGATGTCGCCCACCGCCTGGGTGTGCCGCTGGGCAAGGCGCTGGTCGGCACGTTCAGCGACGGCGAGGTGCAGATCGAGATCGAGGAGAACGTGCGTCGGCAGGAAGTGTTCGTGATCCAGCCGACCGGCGCGCCCAGCGCGGTGAACCTGTTCGAGCTGCTGGCGCTCACCGACGCACTCAAGCGCGCCTCGGCCGCCAGCGTCACCGCAGTGATCCCGTACTTCGGCTATGCCCGGCAGGATCGCCGGCCGCGCTCCGCGCGGGTGCCGATCACCGCCAAGCTGGCCGCCCGCATGATCGGCGCCGCGGGCGTGGATCGGGTGCTGACGGTGGATCTTCACGCCGACCAGATCCAGGGCTTCTTCGACATCCCGGTCGACAACGTATACGCCTCGCCGGTGCTGCTGGCCGACATCTGGCGCAGCTACAGCATGGAAGACCTGATCGTGGTCAGCCCCGACGTGGGCGGCGTGGTGCGCGCGCGGGCGATCGCCAAGCGGCTGGACGATGCCGAGCTGGCGATCATCGACAAGCGCCGTCCGCGGGCCAACGTTTCCACCGTGATGAACATCATCGGCGACGTGGAAGGCAAGACCTGCGTGATGGTCGACGACATCGTCGACACCGCCGGCACCCTGTGCGCGGCTGCTGCCGCCCTCAAGGAGCGCGGTGCCCGCAAGGTGGTCGCCTACTGCGTGCACCCGGTGCTGTCCGGCGCGGCGATCAGCAACATCGAAGGCTCCCAGCTCGACCGGCTGGTCGTCACCAACACCTTGCCGCTGCGCCCCGAAGTCCAGGCCTGCAGCAAGATCCGCCAGCTCTCGGTCGCCGAACTGCTGGCCGAAACCATCCGCCGCATCGCCTTCGGCGAGTCGGTGAGCTCGCTGTACGTGGATTGAAATTTGAAAAGTCCACCCAGGGATGGGTGGTCTTGATCTTTGTTTTTCGCGGCATGGATGCCGCGCGGAAGAAATTGAAGAGTCCGCCCCGGATGGGCGGTTTTGATGTTCGGCTTTTCGCGGCACGGATGTCGCGTGAAAAAATTGAAGAGTCCGCCCGGGATGGGCGGTTTTGATGTTCGGCTTTTCGCGGCACGGATGCCACGTGAAGTAACGTCTTCCCTGGTCGCGGGGAAGTCACTTGGCCGCCGCGAGGCGGCAAACACCAACCAAGAGCAAATGAAATGACCCAGACTCATGAAATCAAGGCGCAGAGCCGCAAGGACGAGGGGAAAGGTGCGAGCCGCCGCCTGCGTCGCGCGAGCTTCGTGCCGGCCGTCGTCTACGGTGGCAGCCAGCCGCCGGAAAGCATCCAGATCGAGCACAACACCATCCTGCTCGCCGCCAAGAACGAGTGGTTCTTCTCCTCGATCCTCGACCTCAACGTCGACGGCAAGGTGCAGAAGGTGCTGGTGCGCGACTGGCAGAAGCACCCGTTCAAGCAGTTGATGATGCACATGGATTTCCTGCGCATCAACGAGAAGGAAGCGATCCGCGTCAGCGTGCCGTTGCACTTCCTCAACAAGGAGAAGTCGCCGGCCGCCAAGACCTCCGGCGTGGTGATCTCGCACAACCTGATCGAAGTGGAAATCACCTGCCTGCCGAAGGATCTGCCGGCGTCGATCGAGCTGGACCTGGGCGAGCTCAAGCCCGGCGACATCATCCACCTGTCGCAGCTGAAGCTGCCCAAGGGCGTGGAGCTGGTCGCGGCGCATGGCGGTGAAGGCCATGACACTGCCGTGGTCACGGCCAACACCGTGCAGGAAGAAGCCGAGGCGACGCCGGCCGAGGGCGAAGCCGCTCCTGCCGCCGCTCCCGCCGCGGCTCCGGCACCGGCCAAGAAGGACGACAAGAAGTAAGCCGCGCCGGCCTGCGCTCGTTCGGAGCGCAGGCCGTCAGGGCTGCTTGTCCGCATGGCTGGTTTGCGACTCATCGTCGGGCTGGGCAATCCCGGCACCGAATACCTCAGAACCCGGCACAACGCCGGGTTCTGGCTGGTGGACGCCCTCGCCGGCGGTCAGGGCGAACGCTTCGCCTTCGACGGCAAGCTGCATGGCGAGAGCTGCCGCGTGCGCCTCGGCGGCGAACCGGTGTGGCTGCTCAAGCCCGCCACCTTCATGAACAAGAGCGGCATCGCCGTGGTTTCGGCGCTGCGCTACTACAAGATCGAGCCGGAGCAGTGCCTGGTCGCGCATGACGACCTGGATCTGCCCCCCGGCACCGTGCGCCTGAAGTTCGACGGCGGCCACGGCGGCCAGAACGGCCTGCGCGACATCATGGGCCACCTCGGCCACGGCAAGTTCCATCGCCTGCGCGTGGGCATCGGCCACCCCGGCCACCGCGACCAGGTCACCCCGTGGGTGCTGGGCCGGCCCTCGGCCACGGACGAGGACGCGATCCTCGACGGCATAGCACGCGCGCTGGACGTGCTGCCGCTGGCGGTGGACGGCCAGTTCGACAAGGCGATGCAAGAGCTACACACAGCGTCTGGAATATAGCGGCCGTCGTTCCCGCGAAAGCGGGAACCCATTTGCTGCGGGCACGCAAACGCCCGATGGATTCCCGCTTTCGCGGGGATGGCGCCCGGAACAGCACCTATCTCGGAGTTATCCATGGGCATCAAATGCGGCATCGTCGGACTGCCCAATGTCGGCAAGTCCACCCTGTTCAACGCGCTGACCAAGGCGGGCATCGCAGCGGCGAATTTTCCGTTCTGCACGATCGAGCCGAATGTGGGCGTGGTGCCGGTGCCGGACCCGCGGCTGAATGCACTGGCGGCAATCGTCAATCCGCAGAAGGTGATTCCGACCGCGGTGGAGTTCGTCGACATCGCCGGGCTGGTCGCCGGCGCGTCGAAGGGCGAGGGGCTGGGCAACAAGTTCCTGGCGCACATCCGCGAGGTCGACGCGATCGCCCACGTGGTGCGCTGTTTCGAGGGTGACGTGATCCACGTCGCCGGCAAGGTCGACCCCATCGCCGACATCGAGACCATCGACACCGAGCTGGCGCTGGCCGACCTGGAATCGGTGGACAAGGCGCTGAACCGCGCCGAGCGCGCGGCCAAGGCGAACGACAAGGAAGCGCTGGCGAAGAAGCCGGTGCTGCAGAAGCTGGCTGCCGGCCTCAACGAAGGCAAGTCCGCGCGCAGCCTGGGCCTGGACGAGGAGGAGAAGGCGCTGGTGCGCGACCTGTTCCTGCTCACCCTGAAGCCGCTGATGTACATCGCCAACGTGGCCGACGACGGCTTCGAGAACAACCCGCTGCTGGACGCGGTGCGCGAGCGTGCGGCAGGCGAGGGTGCCGAGGTGGTGCCGGTGTGTGCGGCGATCGAGGAAGAGCTGGCGCAGCTGGACGAGGCCGACCGCGACGAGTTCCTCAAGGACATGGGCCTGGACGAGCCGGGCCTGAACCGGGTGATCCGTGCCGGCTACAAGCTGCTCGATCTGCAGACCTACTTCACCGCCGGCGTGAAGGAAGTGCGCGCCTGGCAGGTGAAGCGAGGCGCCACCGGGCCACAGGCTGCGGGCGTGATCCACAGCGATTTCGAGAAGGGCTTCATCCGCGCCGAGACCGTCTCCTACGACGACTTCATCCAGTACAAGGGTGAAGCCGGCGCCGCCGCCGCCGGCCGGCTGCGCAAGGAAGGCAAGGATTACATCGTCAAGGACGGCGACGTGCTGCACTTCCTGTTCAACGTCTGACGGTCGCGTTCGGGCGTAGGGCGGGCACTGCCCGCCGCTCCTGTTCGTGGATATTGAAGAGCCGGCGGGCGGTGCCCGCCCTACGTCTGCGGAAGCGCACCTTGTGGACAGGGCGCGCTCCTGCAACACCCGTTAGAGCGCGCTGCCGCCGAACTTGTAGGTGAACTGCACGTAGTAGCTGCGACCGGCCGCGTCGAACCACGAGATGTCGTAGTACGGGTACGCCGTGTAGCTGGGGTCGCGTGGCGGCATCTTGTCGAACAGGTTGTCCACCGCCAGCGACAGCTGCGCGTGGTCGCTGAACTTGTATTGCAGCGTGGCGTTGTAGCGATAGGTGGCGTGTACCCAGGCCGGTTCGCCGGCCTCGGTGTCGACGATCTGGTCGTACGAATCGGAGTTCGGCAGCCGCCCGAGGCGGGTGCCGAACAGGGTGGCCGACCAGGCCTTGCGCTCCCACGACACGCTGGCGCTGGTCTTCTCGCGCGGGATGTCGAAGCCGCTGTTGACCGCCAGCTCGTCCAGGGTCGGGTCGCCGGGGTATTGCTGGAACAGGTGGTTGCGCGTCCAGGTGTAGTTGCCGGCGAGGCGGAACGTGCCGATCGCGGTCTCCAGCTTGTAGTGCGCGCTGGCGTCGATGCCGCTGGTGCGCTCGTTGGCCACGTTGATCGGGTTGACGTAGATGCCGTACAGGCCGCCGGGGTCCACCGCGCTGTCGGCCGGATAGCGGTTGACCCGCGAGATCGCGTCGAGGCAACTGGGCGAATTCGCGTCGACCGGGTTGCCGCTGGCGTCGCTGCCGATGCGGCAACTGGCCTCCAGCTGCAGGATGCGATCGGTGCTCAGGTCCTGCACCTGGTTCTTCATGCGGATGTTGAAGTAGTCCACCGACAGGTCCAGGTTCGGCGTCGGCGACCACACGAAACCGCCGGTCCATGAGGTGCTGGTCTCGGAGTCGAGGTCGCGGTTGCCCTGGCGGGTGCGGATCAGGCCCTCGTCGGAATAGTCGCAATCGGTGATGTCGACGTCCGGCTCCTCGGTGCGGCAGCGGTAATAGTCGTTGCCTGAGGTTTCGTCATTGCCGATGCCGGCGTAGACGTAGTGCAGGTCCGGCGCGCGGAACGCGGTGCCGTACGAACCGCGCAACAGCAGGGTGTCGAGCGGGCGCCATTCCAGCCCGGTGCTGTAGGTCAGCTTGCCGGTCTTGTGGCCGGAAAATCGGTACTGGTCGTAGCGGCCGGCCAGGCTGAGGTTGAGCGACTCCAGCAGCGGCAGGCGCAGCTCGCCGGCAGTGGCCCAGCGGTTGCGGCTGCCGTGGCCGTCGGAATCCTTCCAGCTGTAGTAGTAGTACTGCGTGGCCAGCGGATCGGGATTGAGGTCGTAGGCCTGGTTGCCGAACTCGACCACGCCGGCGAAGCCGGCCGGACCGGCGGGCAGGTTGAACAGGGCGGTGTTGGTCAGGGTGAACGCCAGCGTGTCGCTGCGCGACTCGGGGTGGTAGTTGGTGCGCGCGGTGATTGCGTCGTATTCGGCGCGGGTCAGCGGCGTATAGAGGCGGATCGGATCGGCGTCGAAGATCGGCAGGCCGCTGTCGGGATCCACGCCGAGCTGCGGGCCGAGGTAGAGGTCGTTCGCTTTCGCAGCGACGGTCTGCGGCCAGCTGATCGTGGCCTTGTACTGCGAGTGGCTGAGCGAGGCCTCGTAATCCCAGGCCTGGCCGAACGTGCCCTTGACGCCGGTGGTGAGGCTGAAGGTCTTCTGCGTGTTCTCGATCATGCCGCGGCCGAGGCCGCCCATTTCCTCGGGCGTGAACTGGCGATACCAGTTCTCGATGCCGCCGCTGTGCGCGTTGTAGAAGTAGCCGTCCTCGTTGCCGTCGGGCGCCTGGTAGTTCCACTGCTCGACGTCGCGGAACAGCTCGACCTTGCTCCAGCCCAGCTGCATGTCGCCGAACCAGCTCATGCTGTCATTGATCTTCAGGTTGGCCGAGGTGTAGGTGTTGATGCCGCGGCGCTGGCTGAGGATGGTGCCGTAGCCGATCGACTCGGCGCTGCCGCAGAAATTGCCGTAGCGGGGCCGGTTCGCGTACACCGTGGTGCCGCCATTGAGATAGCCCAGCGCGTCGCAGGTGGCCTGGCCCGGGTCGATGTAGTCGTCGTTCCAGTCGCCATTGAGGAAGGTGCGTCGCGGCACCTGCGAGCGTTCGGTGGGGGCGTCGGCGGTGGAGTCCTGGATCTTGCGGTCGTAGGCCCACAGCGGCTTCTGGTCGATCAGCTCGGCGCCGAACACCAGGTTGAAGTCGCCCTGCGAGAAGCCGGTGGAGAAGTTCAGCTTGGTCGATGCGCCGCCGCCGCGGGTGGTGTCGCCGTAGCGCAGGTCGATGGTGGTGCCGTCGGCGTGGTCCTTCAGGATGAAGTTCACCACGCCGGAGATCGCATCCGAGCCGTACACCGCCGAGGCGCTGCCGGTGAGCACCTCGATGCGGTCGATCATGCCGATCGGGATGTTGGAAATGTCGGTGAAGTTGCTGCGACCCTTGAATGGCAGCGGGAAGTCGGCGATGCGCCGGCCGTTGACCAGCACCAGGGTGTGGTTGGGGCCGAGGCCGCGCAGGTCGACTTCCTCCGCGCCTGGCGAGAAATCGGCGCCGCTGGAGGACTGCTGGCTCTGCGTCTCGCCGCTGTTCTGGGTGATCGCGCGCATCACGTCGGGCACGCTGGCGAAGCCGGCGGCCTTGATCTCCTGCGCGGTGACCACGGTGACCGGCGCCGGACCCTCGACCTGCACCCGCGGAATGCGCGAGCCGGTGACCTGCACCTCGTCCAGTCGGGTGGCCTGTTGCGGGTCCGGTTCGGCGCTGCCGCTGCTGGCAGGCGCCGCCGCAGGTGGCGGTGCCTGCCGGGCTGCCTTGACGATCACCACGGCGCCGGACTCGTCGTGCTGCATGGTGAAGCCGGTGCCGACCAGCAGGCGTCGCAGCGCCTCGTCGGTCGACAGCGTGCCGCGCACGCCGGCGGTGCGCAGGCCGCGCAGCTGGTCGGCCTGGTAGATGAACTGCGCGCCGGACTGGCGGGCCAGCGTGTCCAGCGCGGCGACCAGGTCGCCGGCGGGGATGTCGACCGGCCGCACCGCCGGTGCCTGTGCGGCAGCGATGGCCGATGCCGAGCAAGCAAGGATCAACAGCGCGCCGCGTAGCGAACGAGTCATGAGCAGTTCTCCCCGGGCAGGCGCGCACGATGCGCGCCGCGTATCTGCCATGACGAGCGGGCGCGGAAAATCCCCCCACGGCCCGCTTCGCTCAGCGCGGACTCAATACGATGGTGTCCCCGTGCGGGCTGGCCTTGATCGGGAAGCCGCGCGTCAACAGCCGCACGAAGGCATCGGTGTTGGACCAGCGAAAGTGGCCGCCCACGCGCATGGCGCCGACCCGCGCATCGGCGATCACGATCTTGCGCTGGTTGTAACGGTTGAACTCGGCCACGGCAGTGGCCAGCGGGGTGTCGTGGAAGTTGACGAAACCGTCGCGCCAGCTCAGGTACTCCTGCGCCTGCTGCACAGTGCCCGAATGCACCACCACGCCGCCGTCGCTGGCGATGGCCACGCTGCCGGCCGGCAGCAAGGTGGTGGCCTGGTGCGGTCCGTCGGGGCGACTGTCGGATTCCAGCCGCACCAGGCCCTGGGTAACCACCACGCGCAGATCCGTCGCGTCACGGCGCACCGCGAAGCGGGTGCCGACGGCGATCACCCGGCGGGCGTCGGCGCTGACCACGAACGGGCGCGCACGGTCCTTGGCCACGCTGAAGAACGCCTCGCCCTGTTCGAGGTCCACGTGGCGTTCGCGACGCGACCAGGTGACGCGGATGCGGCTGTCGCTGCTGAGCGTGGCCACCGAGCCGTCCGCCAGCGGCACCTCGCGCAGCTCGCCGATGGCGGTGCGATAGGACGCCTGTTCCACCGCCCCGTAATACCAATGCCAGCCCAGCGCCAGTGATGCGATCACCAGCAGCGAGGCGGCGACCGCGAGCAGTCGAGCGTGCGGCCGGGATCGGTGCTGCCGGGAGGCGGGGGAGGGGCGCGGCGCTGCCAGCGCGGCCGCGCCTGTCCGCGGCGTCGCCCAGCTGCCACGCGGCGGCACGCCGCCGGTGCGCCAGCCGGCGCCCAGCGCCTGCAGCCGGCCGCTTTGCTGCCACGCCGCGTCGAGTCGCACGAAGGCCACCCGGTGCGCCGTCGACGCATCCAGCCACGCGTCCAGCCGACGCTGGTCGCGCTCATTCCAGTGCTCGCCGTCGCGTCGGGCCAGCCAGCTCGCGGCGATGTGTTCGATCTCCCTGCTACTGGTCATGACCAAGCTCGATGGCGGTTTCCTGTTCGCCTGCGCGGGTGTGGCGGCGGGTGTGGCGATCGCCGTGGACGTACTGCGCGATCAGTCGTGCGCCCTTGGCGATCTGTTTCTCCACGGTCTTCTCGCTGATGCCCATGCGGGCGGCAACCTGCTTCTGCGACAGCTGCTCGACCCGGCGCAGCCAGACCACCTCGCGGCAGCGGTCGGGCAGGCGGTCGAACGCGTCGGCGAGGCGTTTCAACTCCTGGTGTGCGTCCAGCCGACGATCCGGCGTGACCTCGTCTACCGGGACGTTCAACGCGTCGATATCACCCACGGCCTCGATCGAGACCACCCTTTCGCGGCGCAGCCGGTCGGTCATCAGGTGGCGCGCCGTGGTGAACATGAACGATTTGGGTTGGGTCGGGCGCGACCTTGCCGCGGCTTCGTAGACGCGCACGTAGATCTCCTGGCGCAGGTCGTGAACCTCCTCGCGACGGAACCAGCTGCGCCGCAGATAGCGCATCAGCGCGCCCTCGTGGACGAGGATCTCGCGGGCAAACCAGCTGTTGAGGGAGTCGTCCACGGAGGTGACCTTAGCGTCAATCCGCGATGGAAATACAGCCATGGGGGAAACGCCGCGCCGGTTCGTCCCGACTTGAAGCGCGCCGCGTCTTGCGGTGCGGACTGCCACTCTTGTCCCGGGGGATCGTACGCATGTTTTCCACCAAGCGGCTGCCCGGCCTGCTGCATCCAGCCGCCCTGTGCCTGCTGGCTTTGGGCCTCGCACTGACCGGCGCGAACGCGCTGGCCGATTCCGCTGCCGTGCGCAACGGCTACGAGTACTACCAGGTCGGCGACCTTAAGGCGACCCGGCCCGGCGCCACCGAGCCGGCGCTGCTGCTGATGGGCGGCGGCGAGTGGCCGCACCAGGCGTTCGCGTGGCTGGCGGCCAAGGGTGGCCACGGGCATTTCCTGATCCTGCGTGCGTCCGGTGATGACGACCTGCAGAAGGAGCTGTACCACGACGTCGGCGGCGTGGCCTCGGTGCAGACGCTGGTGTTCCACAGCCGCGCCGCGGCCAGCGATCCGCGCGTGCTGGAGATCGTGCGGCGGGCCGACGGCATCTTCATCGCCGGCGGCGACCAGGCCAACTACGTGCGGTTCTGGAAGGGCACGCCGCTGAACGCGCTGCTCGACCAGCACGTCGCCGCGGGCAAGCCGATCGGTGGCAGCAGTGCCGGGCTGGCAATCCTCGGCGGCCATGCCTATGGCGCGCTGGACGGCGGCAGCATCACCTCGGAGGAAGCGCTGGCCGATCCGCTGGGCGAGGGCGTCACCCTGGTCGACGGCTTCCTGCACATGCCGCGCCTGCAGCAGGTGATCACCGATACCCACTTCGACGCCCGCGCGCGGCAGGGCCGGCTGATTGCGTTCCTCGCCCGGTTGCGGCACGAAGGCCATCGGGACGTGGTCGGGCTGGGCGTGGATGAAGGGACGGTGCTGGCCGTCGACGGCAACGGTATCGGCCGCGTGTTCACGTTGACCGACGGCTTCGCCTGGCTGCTGCGCCCGCAGGGTCAGCCGGAGCGGATCGAAGCTGGCAAGCCACTGGACTATCGCGACGTGCGGGTGACCGGCATCGGCACGCAGAGCCGGATCGACCTGCGCAGCCTCGACGTGGCGCGGCCGGTATTCGAGGCGATTGCCGACGTGCGCGACGGCAAGCTGAACCTGCGGCGCGGTGTCGCCGCGGCGGGTCCGCAACGCTGACGACGGGCCGTTCAGGCGTCGTCGTCGCCCTCGGTGATCTGCCGCTGCATGCGGTCCAGATAGGCGTCGAGTTCCTGCGTGCTGGCGAACACCTCGCTCACCGGCACCGCCTTGACGATGTCGAACACCTTGCGCACCTGCGCCTGCGGGTTCAGCAGCAGGGTGTGGCCGTTGCGGGCGCGCATGCTCTTGCGGATCCTGGCGAAGCTGCGCAGCCCGGCACTGCTGACGTATTCCAGGGCGGCCAGGTCGACCACCACGGTGCCGCCTTCGGCGAGCCGGGGCAGCAGCTCCAGCAGGGCCTCGTCGAACTCGCCGAAGGTCATCGCGTCCAGGCGGCCGCCGACGTGGACGACGAGACGGCTGGACGCCGGAAATTCATGGTGCAGGCTGAGCGTCATGACGAAGGTCCATCGAGGTTCGGGTAGATGAAGCGGAGCCGCAGGTGGTTGCCGTCTGCGCTCCGTGTATAACGCATTTCGCTGGTCATGGTGCGCGCCAGGTGGATGCCCAGGCCACCGATCTGTTCACGGTCGGCGAGGTCGCCGGTAAGGTCGGGGGTGGCGGGTTGCAGCGGGTCGAAGGCGATGCCGTCGTCGGTGAGTTCGACCGCGACGGCGTCCGGTCGGGGCTGCAGTCGGATGCGGATCTGACCCGGGCGACCGTCGGGATAGCCATACTCGACGGTGTTGACCATCAGCTCCTCCAGCACCAGCCGCATGTCGCCGCGCAAGGTGGCCGGCACCGCGGCTTCCTCCAGCAGGTTCTCGCAGCGGTCGAGCGCATCGAACACGTCCGGGAGCTGGCTGCCGATGCGCAGCTCCGTGCCTGCCGCCTCGCCGTGCCAGGTGAGCGCCAGCACGGTGATGTCGTCGGCCTGGGTGGCGTCCGCCACGAAACGGTCGACATCGCCCAGCAGCCGTTCGATGTAGCCGGCGGGAGGCGCTGTCGCCGGCACCCGGGTGAGGCTTGCGACGGTGCGCTCGATGCCGTACAGCCGCTGTTCCTGGTCGCTGGCCTCGGTGATGCCGTCGGTGTACATCAGCAGGGTTTCGCCCGGCTGCAGGCGCAGGTGGTGTTCGGGGTAGTCGGTGTCCTCGTACAGCCCAAGCACGGCGCCGGTGGGGAAATCCAGCAATTGCGGCGCGCCGCGCCCGCACAGGACCGGCGGCTCGTGGCCGGCGCTGGCCAGCACCAGATTGCCGCTGTCGGTGTCGAGCAGGCCGCACAGCAGGGTGACGAACATGCAGCTGTCGTTGCCGCGGCAAAGTTCGAGGTTGAGCAGCTGCAGCAGGTTCCGCGGGGTTTGCGCGCGCGGCGCCAGCGCCTTGGCCAGGGTGATTGTCTGGGCCATGAACAGGGCGGCCGGGATGCCCTTGTCGGAAACGTCGCCGACCATCACGAAGAAGCGCTGCGGATCGAGCATGAAGTAGCTGTAGAGATCGCCGCCTACCGCCCGCGCCGGGCGCAGTGCCGCGTGCAGCTCGAAGTGGGCGCAGACGGCATCGAGGTAGTGCTCGTTCGGCAGCAGGCCGATCTGGATCTGGTGCGCGATCTCCAGTTCGCTGGCCAGCCGCTGCTTCTCCCGGGCCACCCGCGCGAGATCCTCCAGGTGCAGGGCCAGCTCGCGGCGCATGTGGTCGAAGGAATGGGTGAGGCGGCCCACCTCGTCGGGGCGGCGGGCCGGCGGCAGCTCGAAGTCCAGTTCGCCGCGCGCGACGTGCTCGGCGCGGTCGGCCAGTATGCCCAGCGGCGCCATCGTGCGGCGGATGGTCATCAGGGTGATCAGGGCCACGCCCAGCAGCGCCAGCAGGCCCAGCACCAGGCTCAGCAGGAAGATGCGCCGCACGCCGGCGTAGATCTGGCGCTCCGGTATGGCCAGGCCGAGCCGCCAATGGGTGCCGTCGATCGGCGCGGAATAGATCCACACCGGCCCCTGCATGTGCGAGCTTTGCGCCGCTGCCAGGCGCACCGTCTCGGGCCGGTCGCTGGCCATCGCTTCGAGCAGGACGGGCATGCCGCGTTTGCCGATCAGGTCCGGGTCGTCGTGCGCCAGGAAATCGCCGTCGCTGTCCAGCACGAAGGCATAGGCGCCCTCGGGCTTGTCCAGACTGCCGAGTATCCGGTGCAGCCAGTCGAGCGTGACGTCGGTGTTGATGATGCCGATCGGGTGTCCGTCGCGGCTGATCGCCACGGAGTAGTTGATCACCAGGCGGTGGCGCGACTGCGAAAAGAACGGTCGCTGCCAGCAGCCGCTGCTGCAGCCGAGTCCACCTAGAAACCAGTTGCTGTTCCAGTAAGGCTCGGCGGCATCCTGCGACAGGTCGCGACTGACCATGGTGCCATCGTCGCGGCGGCTCACGAATGGCGAGTACGGGGGGACGCTGCCGGGGTCCGACGAGGGGCGGAACACCGCGGCCAGCCCGTCCATGTCCCGGTTCGCGGCGAGGGTGTCCCGCAGCAGCGACTCGGCATCGCCCTGGCGAGTGTCGATGATCGCGGCGAGCATCCGCGCCGATGCCGCGACGCGGCCGATCCGCGCCTGGATCTGGCTGCCTGCGCTGGCGGCCAGGGCGGCTGCTTCGTGATGGGTATGATCGAGGATCTGCGTGCGGGTGAGGGTGAGCAGCAAGGTACCCACGGCCGCCAGCACCAGGGTGGAACCGGCCAGAACCCACAGCGCCGTCCGTGATGCGATGCTGCGCAAGGCCAATGGGCGACCCTCCTGTTTCCCTGCCTGGCATCTAGCCATGAAGCGGGGTATGCCGCAAGCCGGCAACTGTGCGCTGGTCCGGGGAAACGCGCACGATCGGGCATAATCCACGCCCCGGATTACGCCGCGGAGACCCGTCATGCCCGGACAACAGCAGGAAGTCAGTTTCCGCTTTCTCGCCCAGCCCACCGATGTCAACTTCGGCGGCAAGGTACACGGCGGCATGGCGATGAAGTGGATCGACCAGGCCGGCTATGCCTGCGCGGTGGCCTGGAGCGGAGCATATTGCGTCACTGCCTCGGTGAGCGGCATCCAGTTCGTCGCACCGATCCTGATTGGCGACCTCGTCACCGTGCGGGCGCGTCTGATCCACACCGGCCGCAGCAGCATGCACCTGGCCGTGGACGTGATGGCCGGCGACTTGCGCAAGGGCGGGCAGCGCCTGGCGACCAGTTGCGTGATGGTCTTCGTTGCGCTGGACAGCCCGGACGGCAAGCCCACCCAGGTACCGCGCTGGGAGCCCCACAGCGAGGCCGAGCGCCGCTTGCAGGCCAAGGCCAGACAACTGCTGGAGTTGTCCCGGGGGATGGAGCAACTGGTCGATCCGCAGGACCTTGCCGGCACCTGACGGGCACGGCCGGATGGCGTGCCGACATGCGATATGCGTGCCATGAGGTGTTGACAGTTCCCGGCACGATCCACACAATACGCGTTCTTTGTTGGAGGGATACCCAAGCGGCCAACGGGGGCAGACTGTAAATCTGCTGGCTTACGCCTTCGGTGGTTCGAATCCACCTCCCTCCACCAGCAACAAGCGACGCGAAAGCGGCGCGTACGGCACGATTTCCGCGCAGGGCGGGAGTAGTTCAATGGTAGAACCTCAGCCTTCCAAGCTGATGATGCGGGTTCGATCCCCGTCTCCCGCTCCATTGTGCTGCTCAAGTGTCAAATGCCGTTGATCGAAGCAGTCGCTGCGCAGGTCAACGCCTTTTTTGAAATGTCCGGCAGGATGCCGGCCTGTTCTTCGCCATCACGGAAGGTGGCTGAAATCTCCGCTCATGTAGCTCAGTCGGTAGAGCACTTCCTTGGTAAGGAAGAGGTCACAGGTTCGATTCCTGTCATGAGCACCAGCTTCCGGCCTTCACGGCCAGCCCGGAACGGGCTGTTTTTTTCTACAATTGATTGACTCCATCGGGGTTTAGCGCGCATGGCAAAGGGTAAATTCGA
>NZ_MWIO01000045.1 GCF_004799035.1 Rhodanobacter lindaniclasticus | reverse complement strand
CAAATTTGGCACACTGGCATCGGGATCGGCAAGGATTGCGCGGGATTCCACGGGATCTGGCGACGGCTGAAATAAGGCAGATATGCACGAAAACAACAACTTGAGTCCGTGGGACGTATCGGTTGCGCCCATGATGGACTGGACCGACAACTAAGCCTTATGCGGCTTTCGCGCCCATTGGTACGCTGGCGGTACGGTCAAGATAGTCCGCAATGTCCTGGACGCGCCAGATTCCGTCATCGGTTGCGCGCGGGAACGTGCCAAGCGCCATCCGGTTGCGGATCGTCTGCGGCCTCTTGTCCAGCAGCGCGCAGACCTGCCCCATAGTCAACGTCACGCTGTTGAATTGAGCCATCAGCAGGAACGTCGTGTTCACGATTCGCCCGCCTCCCTGTTCGCATGCACCGGACAATCCGCCGAGTACACGAACAGTCCAGCCACGCCCATGTAGCCACGCCCGCGCCCGTTGTCCATGCGTGGACAGGTGCAGCCAATCGCTATGGCCGCGTCGCTTCCCGGATTCGGCGTGTCGCGCAAGGACTTGTCGATTTCAACGGTCATTCGGGCTGCTCCGGTGTGCGTATGTTGATTTCACTGCATCCGGAAATGCCGTCGTCCTTCCACTTGAACACGTCGCCGACCGTCACTTCTTCCGGCGTGAATTTATCCGCCATCATGTCGCATATGGCGAGCCACATGGCGAAGTCGCATAGTGCCGCGACGCGCTTGTCTGGCGGGACGGACAGGAAATCCTTGATGCTGCGGATCTCGTAAACGTCCATCACTCAATCTCGCCGTTATCGTCACGGCACATTTCAGTCAGCAGTTTCATTCCCCATCCTCCCGCGCGCTGTTGTGCATGGCAGTGTCGATGGAATCGCGTGCTGTTCCGATCTGCATAACGCGATGCAATCGACCATCCAGCGTGATGTTGATGGCGTTACATTCCAGCCAATCCATTCGCGCACTGTCCTTCACCGCCTCCGCAATCTCGGCGTGGTGGGTGCGGAATAGGTTGACTAGCGCGATGATGAATGCAGCGTCGTTAGGCTGTCCGTCAGGGCCGTCGCCCCCGAACATGAGGCCATTAATCAGCATCGGTTTGCCAGCATCTCGGCGCCAGACCCAATCCCCCGGCGTCGCCTTCTCCGCCAGCAACGCCACCGCCTCCAGGTCTTTGAGCAGGTTAGTCATGGCGTGGCGCCCTCATCAAGTTGCAGCGGCATGACGTTGAAACCGTCGTGGCCGTTCGCATCACCGGCTGGGTGTGCGCTACGCCACTCGTCGTATGCCTTTTCCCACGCGTCGAATTCCTCGTCGGATGCGCTGTCGCCCGGATACGCCGGTTTGATGGTCTGATAGGCAGCAATTTCAGCCAGCAGCGCTTGCGCGTCAGCTTCGGAAGCAAACGCCTTGATCGGGTCGTATGGGTATTCGTAGCAGTCAAACCCGTACACCAAGAACACGGTTCGCTCAGACATGCCCGTTCTCCGAAAGGTGGGCGGTGATCAGTTCCACAGTTGCTGGTGCCTCGCGGCCGAACCACTCGCATCCCGCGATATCCCGAAGCATTGCCTCGGCCTTCTCGGCTCTAGTGCAAGTGTCGCGAACCTGCCACATGAACTTGTCCGCCTTATCCTGCAATCTCTCGTTCTCCGCCTCCAGCTCGACAAGGCGGGCGCGGATAACGTCCCATGTGTTCTTGACCGCGAACACGCGCTCGTACGTGCCGCAGTACTGGTCTGCCCGCGCCACCGCCTTACTCACGTTCTTGTCCATAATCATTCCTATCGTGTTTGCCACCGTCATTACCGCGCAACCGATTGATGCCGCGCCGATTTAACGGTTGCTTAGATGTGTTATCAGGCAAATGTGCCGTATATCAGGTGTTAGGCGGCATGCCATGCGTGCACCAGCAATAGCCGGCTGTCCCTGCCGTAATCTCGGGCACCGCGGCCAGTACAGCCTCAACCTTGCGAGGTGGGATGCGCGCAACAAGACGATCATTGCCGACACGCTCGAAGTTTCGGATCGACAAGTGCGGCTTGAGCCGTTCAAAGTTTGTTTGTGCTTCAGCCATTGGCCCAAGGTCAACAAGAGTGTGCCGGTCATGGTTTTGTGCCATCCCGTTTTCCATCCAAAACCCAGGCATTTCGTTTCTCCTTAGCTTCGACTCGCCTAACACTGCGCTCGAGCGGACAACGTACCGTTGCCGCTCAACTTAATCGTTATGCGGCAACGCGCGCCGGCTTGTTCCAGATCGCAACGGCCTTTTCTGAGTCCATTTCATCCCCGTCAGTTACTGTGCTGCCATTGGCATCACACTCGTTGCATCGCACGAACCAAGCAGATCCGCTGCAAACTAGCTCGACGTGAGTGCTTCCGCAAAATGGGCAAGGTAATAAGTCTTTGTTGCTCATGTATCGCTCCGTTGGTGGGTTGCCGCATAACACTACGTTCGAGCGGATTCGCTACGCTCACCGCTCAACTTGGTCGTTAGGCACTATGCAGCGCGTCCCAAATTTCCTCGCCAAGCTGCGCTTCAACTTCGTGACGGCAATTAGGCTGTGCGCGAATCTTCTCTAATGCCGCTTTCATTGCGTTGCGTTCTGCTTCGAGGCGTTTCGCGCAATCAATCAATGCTTGTGCTGCTGGGCTACGTTCCATTTCCGTTCTCCTATTAAGTTCCTTGCCTAACCCGTCATTCCACCGGACGGGCGATAAAGCCGCCCGCCTGTGAATTCAGGCGTTAGGCGTCAAACGCATCGCGTCGCATCTCAGCGCGCCATTCGGCCCTTTGCTCGTCCTGCGCATGGCCTCTTTGCGCGCTGCGTCGCAGTCGCCGCAAATGTCATGCGCAGGTCCGCCGATGAATATGCAGCCGCAGTCATGGCACTCGCAGCCGCCGGGTTCCGTTGTTGCTCGATCCTTGCTCATTTTCGTTTCCTCGTGTTGCCGCCTAACACTGCGTTATTCATTCCTCGGGCTGGGCGGGGCGGGGAGTGGTTGCCAGATCGTGGGCTTACACTCCCACCACAGATCGTGTCCGTTGTCTTCGGGGCCGTGCCAGTGATCCCTGTCCCAAAAGGCGATGACGGGTTGCGTCAGTGGCTGATCGCTGTGCGTGCCAACGGCATACGTTCCGCCGCAGATAAGGATTTCCGTCTTGCCTTTCGGCGCCGTCGCAATCGGCATCCACCCCTCCGCCTGCGCTGGCTGGGCGAGATGGGCGTCCAGCGTAGCTATTGCCTCATCGAACAGGTCGGAGCCTTCCGGCTGCTTCACACGCTCGCGGGTTGTCACGAATACGCGCATCGCGGACAGATACTGCACAGCCTCTCTCGGCGTCATCTTCTCGGCCATGTCACTCTCCTTCGGCTGACGGATCATTTCCGCCGTGATCGCCCATCGGCATCCCTCGGTGTGACAGATGAAACCGGGGCTGATGTAGGGCATCTGCGCGCACCGGGCGCATGGCTTGGGTTGCATGGTCACTCTCCTTCGGGCTGGGTGGGCTGTTGGGCGGCACGGAACCGGCTCGGGCTCCAGTCGCAATACGTGTCGGTTTCGACGTGACCGAACATCGCCTTGCAGCGGTAGATGTGCACGCAGTCGCCGCACGTCATGCCAGCCGGCAGACGCATCTTGTCCGGGTCGGCCGGATCGTAGTTGAGCGGGGCATCAGCCACGATCCACCTCCCCGGACTCCGCAGAGAGGGTGGTGGCAGGACGGCGGCACTTGGAGCAGCGTGTCGGGTTGATGCCGTCCGTCACCCATGTGTGCTGACAAACCTCCCCGTCCGCACCGGACTCCGCAGAGGAGGCGGCGTGGTACTTGGCTGCGCACGGATGCGTTTCGGCTTGGTAATAGCCGTGACCGTTGTATCCGCACAGGTAGCAAGGGGCTTTCTTAAACCGTGCGCGATCTATCTCCACCTCCCCGGACTCCGCAGAGGGGGCGGCGGCGAGCATGGCTCGGTATATGTCCAGCATTTCGACTTCGCGCGGGCCTTCCCCATCCGCAGAGTCTTGCTCGTTCATCATCGCTTCAAGCATTACGCGCGTCGGCTCACGCGGCACCAGAACGTAACCATCCGGCACCCCGGCGGGCGAGGCTGCGGTGGCAGGGCGGGTGTAGAGGGGCACAACCTCTGTCCCGTCAGAACACTTGTCCGCGTACTCACGGGCCTCATGTTCTGTGTCGAATACGGTGCTTAGATTCAAGCGCCTATCCGATGGGTAGCGAAGCGACCACACCTCTGCCACCGCGTCACCCTGCTCCTGTATGGCCATCACCACAACTGCCGGCGCGGGATCGGGGCAAACGGAATCTCGTCGCTGTCGAAGCCGCCCGTTGCCGCATCGCCATAGCTCGCGTCGGCATGCTGTGCCGGCTTCGATTCCTGGCGCGGGCGTTCGGACTGGCCGGACTTCGCGCCCAGCTTCACTTCCTTGACGTCCACGGTGATGTACGTCTTGCCCTCGTACTCACGCGTGCCAAGCTCACCCTGCACCATGTGCTTGCTGCCCTTGACGAGGTACGGAGCCAGCTTCTCGCCACGGTCGCCCCAAATGGAGCAATCCAGCCAGATGGTTTTCTTGTTGTCGCCGAAGCCGCTGTCAATCGCGGCGCTGAATCCGGTAACGGCTTTGCCTGCGGCAGTGTGGCGTACTTCGGCGTCTTTGCCGAGGGTGACCAGATCGGTGAAGTTGATGCTCATGCGGAAATCCTCACTTGAAAAACGGTGGTGGGCTTGCCCTGATACGCGGACAAGTCAGCGTCGGGCAACAGGTCCTTGATGGCCTTCGCGTAGGCGATGGAGCCGGCGCGTTCGGTCTTGATGACGTTGACGCCGCAGCCCTTGCCGCCAGTGGGGGCCAGTGCCAGCAGGGCTTCGCGCGCGGCCTTTTCCGCGTCCGCAGCAACCTTTGCCGCCTCGGCTGCACGCAGGTACGTGTCGGCGGCTTTGCGCCACGCCGCGTCAGCACGTTCCACCGCGCCAAGGAACGGTAGCGCCGCATCCTTGAACGCTACGGCTTCCATGAGCTGGCGATAGAACGCATCCAGCTTCGGTAGCACGGACGGCAGCCATTCGTCGTCACGCTCCACGCGGCTGATATGGATGCGCCCGTCACGATCCAACACCACGAAGTCACACCAATCGCGCCCGGTCACGGCAAGCTGCAACAGAACCTGCGGGCGGTAGTACGCCACGTCGTCAATGTGCGTGTACTTGCCGCGATAGGGCGCCTTGCACTCCAACATACCGTTGTCGCCGACCAGGCCATCCGGCGTCACGGCCAGCCAGTCAATCGTCGGATGCAGCACGCACTCGCCGCCGCCGTAGGTCATCACGCCTCGCTCGCTCTCATACGCGGCCAACGCATCCGGTTCGTGCTGCTGGCCGTAGGCGGTCGCCTCGTTTCCGACAAACTCGCGCTCGCACTCGCCCCAGTCGGGATGATGTTCGCGCACATATTCCCTAACCATCTCGCGAAGCACATCGCCGGGCTTGCTATACGGGTTTTCGCCCAGCACGGCGGCAACACGCGAGCCAGTGATGCGGGCAACGCGCAATGGAGACAGGCCATTCTCCATCTTCAAAAGCGCGTTCATGCGGCCTTCGCCAGCTTGTGCTTGGCGGCGGAATACGCGGCTCGCGCCTTCGTCTTGCCAGCGGCAGACAGTCCGGACGTGGCAAGCTCCTTCGCCAACGAATCCAGCGCGGCCAGCGAATCCGCGCCAGTCAGCGCGTCAACCCATTCCTGCGCAGCAGCGTCGTCAGCGGTGTTGTCGCGCTCTGCCGCTTTCGTGGCTGCATTGCCGTCGTCATCCTCCGGCGCGATGCCCGCCAGCGCCATGAGCGCATAGCGCCTGGCATACGTCAGCGCGGAGCCTTCGCCCTGCGGGTCGTTCTTGACCGGGTGCACGGGGTACGTGCTGCCGATCCACTGTCCGCTGGTGTGCAGGAACCGGGTATGCAGCACGATGCCGCGCTCGCCAATATCGGTTTGCTGCGTGTAGTAGATGCCATTGGTCAGCAGCGCTTCGTTCACCGCCTCGATTGCCGAGTCCAGTGTGGTGTAGGTGCTGACCTTGCCGTCCGGGCGCTTGAACGCCGCGTTCTTGGCGTCTTTCACGGCGGCCTTGAAAACCCCGCGCGCAGCGATCAGCGACGGGACAATCAGGTCGATCTTTTCACTCTGCAATTCCATGTCATTCTCCGCGCCGTGCGGCGTAATCGGTAATCGGATCGGGTTCGTTTTGCTCGCTTGCGTAAATCTCTGCCTCGTCCATCAATGTCATTGCCGGTATAGCGACCGGCTCGCGTTGGGATGGGTTAGGCGGCCCGGGCTTCTGACTTCGAGAAAGTGCGCACCGTCATCACTTTCTGCTCTTCGACGCACGCCAGCGCATACGCCTCGCTCATCCAGTCAATCGACTCCGGCTCGGCGTGTTTGCCGCCGCCGTACCAGTAAGTCCAGCCGATCCACGATCCATCAGCCATCTGCGTGGCTACCGACTTCGATTCGTAATGCCGCGAACTTGGTGGCGCGATATTTGTCTCGACCTGACCTTCGCGAAACTCCATTTCGAAGTCTTGAAGTTGATATTCGCCGCTGCTTGCTTCGTACAGTTCGTCGATGTTCTCTTTGGTAACTGGCTCGGCAATGGACACAGCCTCCTGCTCAATTGCCTGAGCGAGGATCGCGCTTTTAATCATCTGTTCCGGGCTCATCTCAATTCCTCACCGGCTATCCGGCGTTGTGAATGGGTGGCAGTGATAGCGAGCGCCAAGGCGACGGGTTGGCTACCGCGCGGGACTCATCCCGCTATCACTGCCGTAGATTGTTAGTTTCCGGTCATCGCGCAGACCGGGACGCGCTGAATGCATCGGGTAGGAGACGCTTGGTAGCTGGCCCGATCATCCAGTGCCGGTGTTAAGCCACCGCCGGCTGGGCTTGTGTTTGGTTATTCGGTGCATGAATATCTCTGCGGGCAGCACGAGCTTCCGGCGCACTCGTTTGGCTTGAAACAAAATGCCGGACATCTGCCGTTCACAGGATGGTCGAACTGCCAGATGACCGGGTTCGCGGGGTAGGGCAGCACCTCGGCATCGGGCTTGTACTTGTCGCCGGCAACCGTTTTGCCAGTCAGCTTTTCTGCGATGATCTTCGCGTCATACGCGTTTGATCCCTCGCAATAGCCGGCGCTTCCATCGGTGAACTTGAGCCAGAAACCTTGCATCACGCACCTCTCAATAACCGCGTACTGAATAAAATCTGTGCCTGCCGGGTGGCTGGCGTGGTGTTAGGCCGACTCGGCCAAGCTAAGCTCGTCCTTAAGGCTGGCAATCTCCGACTCAAGGTCACTCACTTGACGCTTCAAATCGTCTCGCTCGCCCTCTGCTTCCATCTTGTCGCTGATTGCCGAACACAAAGCCTCGCGGAGCTTTTCCGTTCCGACTTTTTTCACTTTCTCGCAAAGCATGTCTATGGCCCTTTCAGCCTCATCCTCACAGCGCGGGGCAACCATGTCCTTTATTTCCTCCCATGCGTCAGAGAAGGCTGAATCGACGTCAGGGCACGTCTCGCTGCAATAGCCCTTCGACTCATTGAAGCCATGTATGTGGCGACTCATCACGCGCACCTCTCGACACATGGCGGGAAATAATCCGGATCGTTCGCGGCGATGCCGGCAACGATGGGAAGAAATGCCATGCGTGCCATTACACTTCGCCCCACGCTTTTTCGGTCTGCGCCTCGGCGTCCTGCACGGCGCGCTCACGGATGTAATGCCGCATCGCCTTGCGGATCAGGTGCATGCACGCGAGGTCATCCGTCGCGTTGCGCACGTCCACCAGGAACTGCGCGGCCTTCGGGTCGCACTTGTAGCGCTTGTCATATTCGCCGATGGTTCCGGCGGCGTCGGCGAACGCGTCGGAAAGGATTTCGGGGTCGAACTGGTAGCTGACTTCAAGCTCGTCGGCCAGCTTTTGCGCGTACTGGTCGCGCGCATCGTCACGGCCCATCCGGGCGGCGTAGGAATCGGCGGCGCGGGAATTGATGCAGGGCAGGGCGTTCATTTCGTTTCTCCCGTGGCCTTGGCGATGGCGGCGGTGCGCTTTCGCTCCATGGATCGCACATGCAGCAGCGCTTCGTCATAGCGCCCCGCTTCGATGCACTCGGCAGCCATATCCATCTGCACGGTTGCGTTTCGGAGTTCTTCCAGCAGCACTGGCGCGGCGGCGATCAGTCGGGCGTTGGCCTCGGCCTCGTGCGCTCCGAACGGCCTTGTTCCATCCTGAGAGCCGCTTACCGGGTCAATGCGGTCTGAAAAATTCCAGACGTATGCAAGCTGCTCAACGCCGTCAGCGTCGATGCGATAGCCGCCGTGATCTACCGTTCCATCGCTGAATGTGTGGCCTTTGTCGAACCGGATTAACCACTTGCCCGGCGTATGCCCGCTCATGGCTGCGTCCTCAAGAACATGACCAGCTCATGCACGGGCGCCGTATCCCAGCACAGGCCGATGACAAACACCCCGGCCAAGATCGCGCCGGCAATCGCCAACTTCATCGGCGACAGATCGTCATGCCTGCGGCCGTATTTCGGTTCCGGCGCCACGTTGATCTTCGTCGGCGCGCGATACTCCAGCTTGCCGCTGCGAAACTCGCTGCGCTTCGTGCGGGGTTCGCGCATGTCCTGGATTTCCTGATAGCGGGCGGCGTTCATGATTGTTCCTCCTTTGCTTGGCGCGCTTTGTAGTCGCGTTGGGCGTGATGGAAAGCGATGGCAAGTGACAACAGGGCTTGCAGCTCCGCGTCGGTCAGCGCATAGGGGTCGGCAAGGTAGTCGCGGGGTTTCATCCCACCACCTCGTTCATCAGTTCGATAAGTTCGCGCACCGTCAAATCAGCAGCGGTGCGCGGAAGGATCAGCTCGGCGAGGGCGCGCTGGCTCGGCCCGTTCCAACCGGTGACGGCGGACAGGTCAAAGATGGGTTGCAGCACGCGCATGGTGTCGGCGGGGTTCATGCCTCACCCCGCTTCGTCAGCGCTTTTACCAGTGCGGACGCCCTGACCTTCTCGTACTCGGCCCATGCGGGCGCCGTGGCATTCTTGTACTCGGCCCGTGCGGGCGCCATGGCCTTCTCGTACTCGGCCCATGCGGGCGCCGTGGCATTCTTGTACTCGGCCCGTGCGGGCGCCATGGCCTTCTCGTACTCGGCCCATGCGGGCGCCGTGGCATTCTTGTACTCGGCCCGTGCGGGCGCCGGGATCAGCCGCTCAAGCCAGAAGACATGCAGTCCGGCTTTGATGGCCTTCGCCATGTTGCGCGGCCCGATCTTGGCCTTGTCGCCGAACGTCGCAACGAACAGGTCGCGCTGGTCCAGGCACGCGTGGTTGTCCACGAGGTCGGTGAGGGTGATGTGTGTGCGGCTCATGCCTCACCCCGCGCCGCGAGGCAGTGGGCAGCGCCGGCAGTCAGCGCGTCGGCGATTTCCATCGCCTGTTCCGGGGTCAGCGCGAGGTCGGATGCCTGCACCGCGTCGTTGTACGTGCCGAAGATCACGCCGCTCGCGGACGCTTTCACGTCGGCGTGAAGGTCAGCGCGAATCAGGATGGGGCCGGATGCCCAGGTCTGCATGTGTCGTTCTCCCGTGCCGGTTGTCGGCGTGGGAGTAGACTACGATAAATCGGAATACGTTGTCAACGAAATATCGTAACAAATATGCAACGACGTGGTTTAGTAATTAGCTCAAGGCAAAGAAAAGCCCGCCGAAGCGGGCTGGGCGGGCGAATCAGCCGCGCAGTGTGCAGCGGCGGTTCTCGATCGGGCCTAGCATGAATATGGGCGGACGCTCTCGCGGCGGATCGGCAGGCGCCGACTTCTTGACAATGTGCAGCGCCGGTCTAGCGCTTTCCACCTTTCCCAGTTTTTCGTCCAACAGTGCCCGCAACTGGCACATCCGTCCCTCGTTCATTCCCTGTCGCCCCCTGTGGCGATGTAAGAGCCGCGCTGAACGCCACCGTATTCTCGGGGACTGGCCGCTCCTTCATGTTGATGTATAGCTCGTAGCAAAGCACGAAGTGTGCCGCGTGCTCCTCATTCCGTAAGTCAAACCCGCCCGGCACGTTTTTCCAGCGTTCGGCAAGAACTGTTGCCAGTTCCGCAATCCTCTCAGGGTCAAGTCGCATGGGTTGCGAATGGCTGTCTGCCGTCGGGTAGACGTAGTGATCCTCCTTGCCGGTCTCCAGGTAAGCCGGGGTCACGTCCAGCGCGTCAGCGATGCGGTGCAACCGCGTGGACGACTTAGCCTTACCCGACTCAAGGTCAGCCAGCCCCGTATAGGACAGCTCGACCGCGTGGGCCAGGTCCTTTCTTTCGATGCCTTTGGCTTTGCGAAGCCGCAGGACGCGATCGCCAATAGTTTCCATACGGGTATTGCGCCGAAATTCCGTTACGAAAGGTCGTTGACAGACACTACGATAAATCGTAGGATGAGGTATGGAAACGAAGTCTTGGTCAGAAAAGGTAGGTGTGCTCAGGGCGTCCGGCATGACGTATGCCGAGATTGCGGGAGCCACTGGGTCGAAGCTGTCAACCATTGGCAGCATCGCCAGCGGCGCGGCGAAGTCTCCGCGAGGCGACCTCGCGCTGAGGCTGCACACGTTGTACCTGCAACGCGCAAATGAAGTCGAAAAAGCTGCCTGAGTCCATGACGGCTCGCCTGAAAGGGTGGGCCACATTTTTGCCCGCAACCCATAAACCAACGCAAACCAAGGCAAGCAACCATGCACCAACACGAATTGCGAATCCTGAGTTCTGTGCCCGCGCTGGATCGCATCGACGATGCGCTGATTGAGCGCTGCGTAAGCTTCCAGCAGGCACTCGCCGTGAGCCGTGCAATGGGACGGCGCAAGCCTAACGACGCCGCGCTAGCCAACGCCGTGGGCGTTCTGCCGTGCGTCTGGTCGCGCATCCAAAACAAGCCTAAGAACCGGCCCGCCTACACGCCAGAAGATCGCTACCCGGCGCTGTGTGACGCGTTGGGCAACGTCGGCGTTATCCAGTGGCTTGCCGCTCAGGTTGGCATGGAACTGGTGCCGAAGGTTGAGACGCGCGAGCAGTTGCTGCGCCGCGAGCTGGCCGAAATCGAACAGGCGAGGGCGGCCGCATGAGCTTCTTTTCGCGATTCGCTAACCGCGAACGTACCTCCCCGCAGCGTAAGCATGCCCGCATCGTCGTGAAGCCGATGCGCCGTGAGCGTGAATCGGAATTTCGCGAACCCAGCGCCGAGGAAGTTGATCGCATCCGCTTCGCATTGGCCCAGCGCCGGTTCGACATGGACGGCAAAGGGGGTGGCGAGGCATGAACATGCCCATCCCTTTCTCAGAGGTGATCGGAAGGCTCCAGGACGTCGCTGCACGCTTCGACCGTGGCGAGGCTACGCGGCAGGAATTGCAGGATGCGCTGATGCAGCTTGAGGGCGCTAAGAGGGTGGTTAGCGAGGCGTTGGTGGTTCGGTCGGTGGAGGTGGGGGAGTAATGAGTCGCGCCCGCAACATCAAGCCTGGATTCTTCAAGAACGACATTCTTGCTGAGTGCTCCGCTACGACGCGCCTTCTGTTTATAGCGCTCTGGTGTGAGGCCGACCGGGAGGGCCGATTGGAGTACAGGCCCAAAAGGATCAAGCCGGCCTGCCTGCCGTATGACGACGTGGACATTGAGGATGCGGTAGCGGAGTTGGCTGATCGCGGCTTCCTTTCGCTATATGAGTCCGCTGGCGCTCAGTACATCCAAATTGTGAATTGGGCGAAACACCAGAACCCCCACCACAAAGAAGTCGGAAGCGAGATTCCTGCACCGCCTGGGCATATCGACACGGTTTGCGCCGGGTACATCCCGCTGAGCAACACGATACGCAACAGGATCTATGCGCGAGATGGCCGCGTTTGCAAAGAATGCGGCGCCACCCACGGACTATCAATCGACCACATCGTGCCGGTGAGTCGTGGAGGGAATTCCACGGACGACAACCTTCAAGTCTTGTGTCTTGGTTGTAACGTCCGGAAAGGAAACAAGTTTCATGCATCAATCATGGATGATTCATGCATGGCTAAAGCAAGCGTTAAGCAAATCGCTTCTTGTCCCACTGATTCCCTCTTACTGATTCCTGATTCCCTTCAAGAGATACCGCCCGCAGTTCCTGCGGACGCCCCTATCAAGCCTTCCAAGCCGAAGGGCGCAAGCGGCATCGAACTGCAAACGTGGATCGACTCGCTCCCGGCTGACCAGGACGCGATCGCCGACGACGATCCGATTTTTGACTACGCCGACTCCATCGGGCTTCCCGCCAACTACATCGCGCTGGCTTGGGCGTGGTTCAAGACTTCGATGGCCGGCAAGCGCAAGAAGGACTGGCGCGCGCACTTCCGCAACGCCGTCCGCAATGGCTGGCCGAAATACTGGTGGCCGACCGATGACGGCGGCTGGCGGCTGAGCCCCGCCGGCGAACAGGCGAAGCGCGCAATGGACGCCCAATCATGAGCGCCATGCCCGACTTCGAGCGCACCCCCGCCGACATTGCGACGCTGCGTGTCCCGCCTCACGACGTCACCGCCGAACAGGCCGTGCTTGGCGCGCTAATGCTCGCCCCCGACTCGCTGGCGAAGATTTCCGACTGGCTGAGCGAGGACGATTTCTACCGCGCCGACCACCGGATCATTTACCGCGCTGTGTCCGCGCTGATTGGTCGCGGCTCGCCCGTCGATACCGTGACCATGATGGATTGGTTCGACGACAACGACATGGCCGGGATGATCGGCGGCGCGGCGTACCTGATCGAACTGAACGAAGCGACGGCGAGTGCCGCAAACATCGTGGCGTATGCGGAGATCGTTTCGCAAAAGTCCCGCCTGCGTGCCGCGATAAACGCCGGCATGAACCTGACGGAAGCCGCGTGGAAGCGCGGGGCGGACGCTGAGCAAGTCATCGGCGCCGCTACCCATGAGCTGGCGCAGATGCACGCCAGCAAGCTGCGGGGCGGATTGGAGCCGGCGAAGGTCGGCATGATCCGGATGCAGTCGGAACTGATGGAGCGCTACCGTCGCGGCCCGCTGCTGCTGGGCCAGCCGTGGCCGTGGCAGGAGCTTAACCATTGCACCAAAGGACTGCGCGATTCGGTGGTGTACATCGTCGCGGCCCGCCCCAGCATGGGCAAGTCGGTTATGGGTTTGCAGGTTGCGATAAACAACGCATTGAACGGCAACAACACCGCGTTTTTCAGTGTTGAAATGAGCGCCGACGAATGCATGGCGCGTGCCGTGGCGTGCGTGGGCGAGATTCCGCACGAATGGGTAGAAAGCCCGAACGACAAGGACATGGATGCGGATTTCTACTGGTCGCGCCTGTCTACCGCCACGCAACGCATCATCGAATCGCCGCTGCTGATCGACGAAACGCCGTCCATTTCCATCGCGCAATTGATGGCCCGCGCCCGCCGCGCGCACATGCAGAAAGCGTTGCGCCTAATCGTGGTGGATCACATGCACGACATGGCGATTGATCCGAAACAGGCGCGCTTCGATTACGGACTGATCGTGCAGGGCGGCAAGGTGTTGGCGAAGGAGTTCAAGTGCCCGGTGGTCATCCTGGCGCAGCTCAACCGGCAAGCGGCGAGCCGCACCGACAAACGCCCGACGATGACCGATCTGCGCGAGTCCGGCGAAATCGAACAGAAAGCCGACGTGATCCTGTTCCTGCATCGCGAGGACTACTACGACAAAAACACGCACATGAAAGGCGTGGTCGAAGTCATCCCGGCGAAGGGGCGAAACATCAAGACCGGCGAGAACATCCTGCTGAAGAACGTGTTCAGCGAAATGCGTATGGCGGATTGGGTTGGCGAGTGGCCCGAAGCGCCGGAGCGCGAACACAAGAGCGGGCGGGGGATGCGCTGATGAACGATCGCGAGCTGTACGAAACCGACCGCCCCGCATGGATCAATCAAGCGGCGCCGCGCATGGCGAAGATATTCACCGACACGCCGGACGCCACGCTGGCCGGTATGTGGTCACGCATGCCCCGCGACTACCAGACCGCCGTATGGCAGCACCTGGACGAATCATCACGCGCGCGAATCCGCGCATTGAGGGCAGCAGCATGAACGCGATGTTGAAAGAATCGCACGCGGGCGAGTTGGTCGAGGCCGATGAGTTCTTCGCGCCAACACCCTACGGCCTGATTGACGGCTTGTTTGGGCAGTACCACGCGATGCGCGCACGGGTCGAGCACCTGTCCGCGCTGATGGACGACGAAAACGGCATGGCGCTGGGCTACTTCAAGACCGGCAACGCGAACGACGATCACCGCTTCCCGGATGCGTCGCGTCTGTTCCTTGTCGGCCCGGCACTCAAGGCGCTGGATGCCGATTTCTGGCAGCGCACGCTGAGTTTGACCGATGTCTACGACTGCATGCCGGCGAAGCGCCGCGAGGAATGGAACGAATCCATCCGCAAGCTGACCACGCCGGAGTTCACCGAGGACAACGTGGCCGCGACGATGGAAGCGCTGATGACGGCACGCGGCAAGTTCCTGGCCGAGCGCGTGGACGGCATCTTTCAGGGCTTGTCGCGAACGCACGTCACCAATTCGCCCGCCGGTTTCAGCAAGCGGATGATTATCGACTACGTGTTCAGCTACTACCAATCGTTCGGCACACCGAAGGCCGAGCTGATTAACGATCTTCGCCGCGTGATCGCGAAGTTCATGGGTCGCGATGAGCCGGGCCGGGACGCCAGTCGCCGCATGCTGGAAACGTGCCGGGCCGATCACGGTGTATGGCACTCGCTGGACGGTGGCGCGCTGCGCATTCGCTGCTACCTGAAAGGCACGGCGCACCTTGAGGTGCACGAGGATATGGCGTGGCGCTTGAACGCCATCCTGCACACGCTGTACCCGCGAGCTATCCCGTCCAGTTTCCGCACGCAGCCGAAAAAGAAGGCTAAGACCTTCACGATGATGGGTCGCCCGCTGCCGTTCGCGGTGCTGAAGATTCTGGACGACATGCGGATCAAGGGCTGCGCCGCAACCTTTGGCTACGCCCAGACCGACCAGGCATCAGGCAAGGAAGTCGCCCGCGTCCTGCAAAGCATCGGCGGCGTCCGCACGGACAACGGCTGGTCATTCGATTACGACCCGACCGACGTTATCCGCGAGATTCGGTTGTCGGGTTGCGTGCCGGACAAGGTCAGTCACCAGTATTACCCGACACCGGAGAATGTGGCGCGGACGGCAGTTGACATGCTGGACGCTGGCGAGCTCGGCGATTGCACGTTCCTTGAGCCAAGCGCCGGGCAGGGCGCCATTGCATCGCTGTTGCCGCCTGACTTCACGCAGTGCGTCGAAATTAGCGGCCTTCACTGCACGATTCTGGAAGCGAAGGGTTACAAGGTCGCGCAGGGCGACTTCCTTGAATGGGCCGAAAAGGCTCGCGGCGAGTCGCGGCTGTTCGATCGCGTCTGCATGAACCCGCCTTACAGCGAAGGCCGCTACCTCGCCCATCTGCAAGCCGCTGCGTCACTGCTCGCACCCGGTGGCCGCGTCGTCTGCATCCTCCCCGCATCGCAGCGCGGCAAGGATCTGATTCCGGGGCTGGCCTACGAATGGTCGGAGGTGTTCGCGAACCAATTTGACGGCACGTCCATTGACGTTGCCATCTATGCGGGGAGCAAGGCATGACCACTCCCGTAACCATCGGCAACGCCACGCTGCATCTCGGCGACTGCCGCGAAATCCTGCCGACCTTGCCGAAGGTGGACGCGGTGATTACTGACCCGCCTTATGGGATTGGCCGCGCGGGGCAGTCAGGAATGCGTGGGGCCAAGCGTGGACGGATTAACACGCGCACCGAGCATGAGGACTTGGGCTGGGATCACGACCGCCCGACGCAAGGCGTAATTGACATGATGGTTAGCGCGGGCAAGGTGGCTGTGATTTGGGGTGGAAACTACCTGGCCGATTTTCTCCCCGCTGAGTCCAAGTGGCTTGTGTGGGACAAGGGCCAAAGCATCAACCAAGCGGACGGCGAGCTTGCGTGGACGAATGTGGGCGGAGCCATGCGGATCATCCGCATCAACCGCTGCGAGATTGGTCAGGACGCCGACCACTGGCGCGGCCCGTCTTTCCACCCAACACAGAAGCCGGTGCGCCTTATGGATTGGTGCATTGCTCAGGCCGGAAACCCGCAAACGATCCTTGACCCATTTATGGGCAGTGGCACAACCGGCGTGGCCTGCATGAACTTGGGCCGCAACTTCATCGGCATCGAGCGCGAGCCCAAGTATTTCGATATCGCCTGCCGCCGCATCGAGGACGCGCAGCGCCAGCAGAGGATGTTCGCATGACCCCAAAAGAATCCGTCGCCATCAATCACGCCGAACTTGAACGCCTGGCCCGCGAGATGTGCGACTCGCGCAACGGTGCCGGCCACTACGACGCGAAGGGAACGAAGCGTGCGCACTGGCGCAAGCGTGCCTTGCCACTGGCCGTGCTGGCGAGTGAGCCGCAAGGGATTGGCAGGACGCTGATGCAGGCGTGTGGGTGGCTGAAATGAAGCTCGCCACCGAATCAGACCGCACGCGATTCATCGCGTTTGTGCAGGGCCAGCCCTTGCCGTTGGACGTGGATTGCAAGCCGTGGCGCAAGTCGCGCAGCAATGACCAGAACGCGATGTTGTGGGCCATGTACGCGCCGCTGGCCGAACACATGGGCTATGACGCGGAAGACGTGCACGAATGGATGTGCGGCCACTTTTGGGGCTGGAAAGATATCAAGGTTCCAAAAACGCCACGCAACCCGGAAGGGCTGGCAAGCGTCCCGATGCGATCCACGACACGCGATGAAAACGGTAAGCGCAACGTGATCGACAAGGCGACGTTCTCCAAGTTTGTCGAGATGGTTGACCGCGTGGCGGCTCAGGCCGGGGTGTTTATTCCGATGAGGGAGGCGGCATGAATTACTACAACGAAATTGACCCCTACGCCGCCGATTGGCTGCGAAACCTGATTGACGCTGGGCACATTGCTCTGGGCGTCGTGGACGAAAGGAGCATTGAAGATGTCCGACCCGACGAACTTGCCGGATACGTGCAATGTCATTTCTTCGCTGGGCTCGGCGGCTGGGCCTACGCCCTGGACCTTGCCGGATGGCCGCGTGATCGACCCGTGTGGACTGGCTCATGCCCTTGCCAGCCTTTCAGCGCGGCAGGTAAAGGCGCTGGGTTTGCAGACGAGCGGCATCTATGGCCCGCCTGGCAGCACCTCATCAACCAGTGCCGCCCTTCAGTCATCTTTGGAGAGCAGGTTGCGAAAGCGGCTGAATGGCTCCGCGTTGTGTCGAGTGATCTGGAAGGAATGGATTACGCCGTGGGGTGCATGCCTATCGAGGCCGCGAGCGCAGGTGGCGAGGACCTTCGCGACCGCCTCTACTTTGTGGCCGACTGCATCAAAGACGGATTCAACGGGGCGCGGATACCACAAGAGCAACGGCCGCGTTTATCTCGCGCTCCCCGGAGCTTTGATGGTTTCCCTTGGGCTTCCCTACCAATGCCCGCAAACGCGGAGGATTTCAGGAGCGTTCTACTGCTGCCTGATGGGGCTTCCGATGATTTGGCATCAATTGCGGCCTACGGCAACGCGATCAATGCGCAAGCCGCGCAAGCCTTCATCGAAAGCTACTGCGAAGCCCGAGGCTTGATCTTCGGTGAAATGGCGGTGGCCGCATGATCCGCTCCCCCATGCCACCACGATCCGCGCCGATCAAGCGCGCCACCACGATTCGCGCCAGCGGTAAGCGAATGAAGGCATCGCGGCCGAAGATGACGCCAGCACGCGCGAACGCGAAAGGCCAGCCGTGCACATTGCAACTACCCGGCTGCTATCCCGGCCCGGATAACGAGCAAGTCCAACTGTGCCATCTGCGCATGTTCAGCGGCGGCGGCACTGGCCTAAAGCCACACGACGCCGAAGCGGTATTCGGTTGTACGCACTGCCACGACCTTATCGACGGACGCCGGCATCTGATCCCGGAACTGCGCGAACAGGTGAGCTTTTTTGAACACATCGCATGGGCGCTGATCCGAACGGGGCGGCTGCAACGCGAAGCTGGCGTGTCTATTTGGAAAGGAGAAAAGTAATGCAGCCCATCCACATCGAAACCCTGTCTGCGAAACCCGCAGCGGCACAGATCGCCAACATCCTGCGCAACAGTTCCGCACCGTGGCTGGTCTGGTCGGCGAATGACGAGGGATACATGATGGCGCCAGCGTCCAGCCGCGAGGCATCGGCGGTGCGGCGCTACTACCCGAGCATCATCGCCGGATCGTTCCTGCGCGATTCGCCGCGAGCTATTGCGGCGCAGCTCAAGCGAGCGCGGGCCAGCGCGGCGGTACACGGGCCGGCAAACACGCCGGAGCGTAAGGCGTGGCAGGCCGCGTACAAGCGCCAGCGTCGCGCGATGGTGGCGGCATGATCCGGCAGTTCTGGTGGGGCATGGGGCAGTTCTGCCCGCGATGCGCAGCGAAAGGATTCACCGGCGAGGATTGCTGGTGGCCGGCGAATGACGGTGATTTCTGGCAGCGACGCAACGCTGGCTCGCGGGTGGCGCAGTTCCGCAATGAATGTCTCGCGTGTACGGCTGAGCGCAAGGCGGCCAGCTATGCGCGCAGGACGGCGGAAGTGCGGGAGGCTGCATGACGCGCCACCCCACCACGTTCAAGCTGACCGCGCCCAAGCCACCCGTGCCGACGGAATACGACGAGCAAGCGGCGCTGATCGAGTGGGCCGATCTGGCGAGCCGCAAGTATCCCGAGTTGAAGTGGCTGCACTCCATCCCGAACGGCGCGCATACGCACATCGTCACGGCGATGAAATTGAAAAAGTCCGGGGTGCGCAAAGGCATTCCCGACCTGGAATTACCGGCAGCGCGGAAGGGATACCACGCCCTGTACATCGAAATGAAGCGCATCAAGGGTGGTCGCGTTGATCCTGAGCAAGTCGCCTGCCACGCCTATTTGCGCGACGCGGGCTATCACGTCGTCGTTTGCAAGGGATGGGAAGCGGCGAAGGCTGAAATCTTGGATTACCTGAAGGGGTGAGCTTATGAACTACGCGCATTTCGCTGAGTACGTCCGCAAGGTTGAGGACGATCTGATTCATAAATTTAGCGTATCGCGCGACGGGGCAAGGCGGATCGCGCAACGCCTTGAACTGGACGCGTTCAAAGACTACACGGACACGAAGGATCGAAACCAGTTGGTCATCGAATACCGCGAGCTTGGGCCTTGCCTTCTGGCCGAGCGCATGGGCGTATCGCGCGACACTGTAACGCGCCGATATAACGCGGCTGTTGCCGCAAATTCTCCGCAGGCAGTAGACGCCGCATAACGCACGCCACGGGTTCAAATGTCTCAATCAAAAGAGGGTTGAGGCAATGACCGAAAAAACGATTGCAGCACAGCAAGCCGAGTTTCAGCAATGGTACGAGGAATGGCTGAACGTTGACGGCGAACGTACGCCTGAAGCTCTGCTGGACTATTTCAAGACGCGGCTTTGCGTAGTGTTCGGGTTTATGTCATGACCCAACTAGCCGAAGTCGAATTGCAAAACACGCTGGACACGCTGCGCCATTGCGTAGCCGGACAGACCTTCGCCGAAGCGCCTGAGACGTTCAAGGATATCGAATCGACCAAGGTTCGATTGAACGTGCTGCGCGATCCCGACCATTACCAGAAATTGCAGGCTGCGTCGGCTGCGAAACGTCCGCGTGCGCGGCGAGGGGCGCGGGCATGAAGGCGCGAATCGTTACTGCCGCACTATCTCTTCTTTCCATCGTCGCTTTTGCGACTGCTCACACCGAGATGACCGCAACTTTCTTCGCGGCATCGCTTGTCGTCTACGCACTGCGGAGGGATGCATGAAAAAGCGCACCGCATGTTTCGGCTGGACGAAGAGGTTTCAACGCACTGTCGCGAAAGCCGGTGATCTGATGCGATCCGGACAGCACAACAAGGCTGGTGAGTTGATGGCATTCGTCAAGGCAGCCCATATCGCACGCGTCAAGCAACTGCGCGGGGTGGCGTGATGCGCGCACACACTCCCCCGTTCACCAAGCCCGAAGCCGCCTACGATTCGCGCCGCCTGTACGAAGAAACGAGCGCAATCGCGGCAGCACAAGACGCCCGCCACGCCATGACCGATGCGGAACGCGAAGCCAAGCTGCGCACCGTGGCGCACTACATCTATCACGCCAAGCTGCTGATGGATGAGGTGTTCGGGACGGAGCGGGCCAAGCTCGCCGCGCCGCCCGCTACGCCTGACTTCTCCATCGTGCAAGACCCGCCCGACTTGCCGCTTGGCTGGCTTGCCCGTGGTGGCGCGCCGGTTGAATCGGCATATCTGGCGAGCTTCGGGCCGAACGACGACATGTCGAAGAAGTCACCGAAAGCCGACACACGCGTGGCAAGTGTCGATGAAGTCGCCGCATTGCGCGAACACCTGACCGCCGAACAGTTGCGCGAGTACGGCATCGGCGATGTTGAGCCGGCAACGTTGCGTGGCATTCCGGACAGCTTCACCGACTCGCACGGCAGCCGGATCACGCGCCGCGTTACCCCGCCTTATCCGCGCGGATGGTTCGACTGCGTTCCATGTGTTGAGCCACGCCATCCGATGCACGCCGAAGCGCTGCGCCAACACGACGAACGGCTTAACGGCCCGGAGGATTCGCTGTGACCTACGAAGCAACCCGGCGTGCACCGACGCCGCCGCAACCGTCCGGCCACCTGATTGCCATCCTGTTCACGGCAGCATTCGCCACGGCTTGCATCCTCAAGTTGACGGGCGTTGTTTCCTGGCCGTGGGCGGTCATCCTCGCGCCGATCTGGCTTCCGTGGGCGTGCGCGATTGTCTTTGCCGTTACGGCGCTGGTCTTGGCGGTGCGGAAATGAGTGCCAGCAAGTCCGCTGTTCTATCCATGCTTGCCGATGGCCTGAGCCAGCGCGAGGTAAGCCGGCGCACGGGCGTATCCCGCAAGACGCTGTATCGCTGGGCGGAGGATCTGCCGAAGCCGGATGCTGCGCCGCGACGGCATATTTACGTGCCTGATACACAGGTACGGCAAGGCGTGCCTACCGACCACTTGCCGTGGGTTGGCAAGTACATCGCCAAGATGAAGCCCGACGTGATCGTGCTGGCTGGCGACTGGTACGACTGCCCAAGCATGTCCACCCATGATGCTCCCGGATCACGCACGAAAGAGGGCGCGAGGTACGTGGACGACATCAAGGCTGGTAACGATGCGCTTGACGCCTTCATGAAGCCAATTCACGCGGCAAAGGCGGGGGGCGCATGGAAGCCTGAAATACACGTCACTCTCGGGAACCATTGTGACCGAATCAGGCGGTGGCTTGAGGCCAACCCGGTCATGGACGGGGCTATCGGATACCAGGACTTCGGATTTGTGAAGCACGGGATCAAGGTGCATGACTTCCTTTGCCCCGTGATTATTGACGGCATCGCATACAGTCACTATTGGGCCGCGCCAATGACGGGGCGCGCTTACGGCGGCATGGCGTCAACCATTCTCGGCAAGCTGGGGCACAGCTTCACACAAGGGCATCGGCAGGTATTCGAGTATGCCTCGCGTAATAGCCAAGTGACCGGGCACGAAATCATTGGCCTGATTGCTGGCGCCTGCTACGTCCATGCAGAGCCATACCTTGGCTATCAGGGCAACTCACACTTTCGCGGCATCGTCGTGAAGAACGAGGTGCGTGATGGGCATTACGACCTGATGCGCGTGAGCCTTGATTATCTCGCCCGCCAGAACGTCGGCATGAGCCTTCGCAAGTACCTGGAATCCAAGTATCCGAAATCGTCATGGGAGCACATCAAGTGAACGCCCATGCGGCCGCAACGCAAGTCTGTACGAAGTGCGGTGTGGCAAAGACGCTTGATTGCTACAACATACGCCACGCTCGCGGCCAGCTTTACCGTCAGTGCCGTGATTGTATGGCGGCGCGCAAGTGGGCAGAGAAGCATCCCGAAAGACATCTCGCGTTTCAGCGGCAATGGGCGGCCAAAAACCGTGATCGTGCACGCGCCATCTGGCGTGACATGGCCGCAAGACGCAGGAAAGACCCATCGTACCGTCTTGAAAACCGCATTCGCTGCGGCATCTACGCGTCCTTGAGTGGGCAGAAGAAAACGGCCGGCACGTTCGAGCTTATCGGGTACTCGGTGGACGAACTTCGCAGCCACCTTGAGCGCCAATTCCTCAAGGGCATGAGTTGGGGAAACATGGGCGCGTGGCATGTGGATCATATCGTGCCGGTTTCCAGTTTCACCATTACCGGCCCCGACGATCCCGAATTGCGTCGCGCATGGGCGCTCCCGAATCTCCGCCCGCTCTGGGCTGCCGACAATATCGCAAAGCGCGATAAGCGAGTGACCCTGTTATGAACGAGCACTACGAAAACGCCGAGCAGCGATTCACTTTGGCGAGGGCTGCCGCATGAAGATCGTCAAGTTTTCCGATGGTGAATATGGGGTTCGCCGCCGTGTGTGGTGGAAGCTATGGGTTGGCTTCGAGTTTCTTGACCTCACCTGTGGCGCGCTTTGGCGGGAAATGGACAGCGTCTATTTCCGTGACTGCCGAGGCAGCTATGAGCGCGCAGCAAAGAGCCTTGCTATGCGCGACAAGGGCGTTCCCGTATGAAAAACAAGCGCGTATTCCTTGAGTCCATGAAGCACAGCGATTCCTACATCCGCGTCTGTATCGACGAGGATACGGGCGGGCTTGACCTGAAACTTTCCGACTGCGACCGGCGCATCTGGTGGTACTTCGGCAAGCCGGGCGATAAGCGGGCAATCGGGAAAATGAAGGTTGTGAAATCAATCATCGACGAAGCCTACGAGCATCTGACGAAGAAGCCGGGGAAGTCCGCATGACCGCCATCGCCATCCCGCAAGCCGTAGGCGACTGGTCGCTGCGTGGCGTCGATGCCGACCAGGTATTCGCCAGCCAGCAACTGAGCGACACGGCCATGACCGCCGCCTGCCGTGTTACCGCCCGCTTTGATCCATCGTTCCCCGGCTGGCAGTTGTACCGGCGCGTTGTGGCTGGGACGAACCTGTTTGACCGCGAACTTGAAGAATGGGCCGCCAGCACGGCATGGATGCTCGCCACGGCGCACAAGGTCAGGGGCCGGGAGTACGTCAAGGCGTCGAGCCGGCGCCATGATTGGGTGGCACAAGCCGGACTTGACGCGCTGGATCACGTTGTGTGCGGCAGGTACGCGGCAGGGCTTGGCGAGCGTGCCGATGCTTTCGGCGTATCCCCGAAAACGTATCAGCGCATCCGCGACCCGATGGCTGCGTGCATGTCGATCGGGCTGGAAACGTTCGCGACGGAATTACGCGGTGAATACTTCCGCACCCGCAAGCGCGATTATTTGGACTCTAACGGAATAGAGCCAATTTCGTATGGGACACTGAAAGTAAGGGGGTCATGTTTTTCTGGCGATGAGGCCGCGCTTGGAGACGGTTGTTTCCAGCGCGAGCAATCACCCGATTCTGACACTCTGTAACTTTTGCCGCCCAGCCTCTACCGAAATCTCCCGAAGCCTCGCAAGGCCGGCAAGCTCGAACGGGCGGCGATTCATTCAGCGGCACTGGCCCATGTGAAACGTTCGGAGTCGTACCCGACACGCAAGCCAGCGCAGCACCTAGGCGAACACTGGACGCAGTGGCCACGACGGGGCGCTGATTCACTTTCGGGACTGCATCAAGATCGGGCGCGCTTAGCTGGCGTGCAATCTCACAAAGCTCCGGTTACCTGAGCGAGATTGATTCCCGGATGCAGCGGCAGCTCGCGCGGCTGCCTTCCCGATCAATCGCCGACCTGCCACGTGTAGGCACGGTAACGGGCGCCTTACAGGGCGTCTAGTCGACCGTCGCGAGACGGCCAATGCCAGCCCGAGGGCGTAATCCGGGTCTGAATTACACCACCCGTGAGCCGTTAGTGGGTTAACGGATCACGTATGCGCCACAACTTACAGGCCGTGGCCTGCGGAGGACGTATGGCAGATCTGATCGAGTACAAAGTTCGCCCTGTGACGCGGTATGTTGTGACGCGGTATGAGGGCAACGGGAAACTTGGCATGTGCGGGCAGCAAGGCGAATTCGACAACGCCGAAACAGCTCACGCTGTCGCCTATGCATTGTGCCGCGCCGAGCACGAGCGTCTCGGCTGGCCTGTTGGCGATGAGCGCATCCAGTACCCGCAACTGCCGGGTTGATCCGGCGCAATTCAACGTGTCGGTTGACTGCCAACTGTGGCGAATCAGCCGCAGTTGATATATGCCTCAATAAACCGCGTAACTGCGCCGTTTCTAACGTATAGCGCAAATGTGAGCCGCCATGCCCGACGAACCCGACAACCCGGAAGTGTTCATCCGGGACGGGGAAGTGTGGATACCGGACGGTAAGGCGCTGTGCGAAAAGATCGGCGCGCTGTACCTGTACTTCGAGGAAGGCGAGCTGTGGGCTGGCGTTGCGGGTGGCGACGATCTGGTGCGCGACCTGCTGGCCGCCTCTGAGCCGGACGACAAGCCGCGACTGGCGGCGGTACGTCCTATCAAATAATCATTCACCGCGTTGGCGGCTAACGGCAAGGACAATGCCAATGCAGGAAATCCCAAACGATGTTGCAACCGAGCTTGTCAAAGCATCACCCGCTGTGAGTGTGGGCGCCCTGACGATTTTTGGTGTTGCGCTCCCCGATGTGGTGCAGCTCGCCGCGCTGGTCTACACGCTCGGGCTGATCGCGTAGCAGTGCTACCGATTGCGCCGATGGTGGGTCGAACGGAAGCGGCGCGAGGCGGAAGCCGACCGTGCCGGGGCCTAAGGGGAAATCCGGCATAGCGCTGGGTGCCCTGCTGATGATCGCGGCTCCGCTGATCGTCCATTACGAAGGCAACGTTCCGCATACATACGCTGACGTTAACGGTGTTGCCACGGTATGCGCTGGCGAGACCGGCCCCGATGTGACATGGGGCATGCAGCTCACGATGCAGGAATGTTTGACGCGGCTGGACAAGCGTCTCGCGATCGAGTGGGGCAAGTTCGAGCCGTGCATCAAGCGCCCGATCACGATGCACCAGGCTGCTGCGCTGGCGAGTTGGGAGTGGAACGTAGGCGTTACCGCCGCATGCAACTCCACGCTGATCCGCAAGCTCAACGAAGGCCAGCCCGCCGCCGCATGGTGCAAGGAACTGCTGCGCTGGACGAACTCCGGCGGGCGCCAGCTCAAGGGGTTGGTTACCCGCCGACAAGGCGAATACGCGATGTGTGTGAAGCCATGATCCCGACAGGCCAGATTGATCCGAAATACCTGCGCGTTGCCGCATGGATTATCGGCGTTGGCGTCGTGCTGCTGGTGACGGGCTACCTCACGGCAGATCAATGGTTGTCGCTTGTCGGCAACATGCTCTAACCCATGCGCATCCTCGCCGCCCTGCTATGTGTAGGGCTGGCGTCCTGTACCGGCTTCGGCACGGTCAAGGATGCGGCGCTACACCTTCAAATTGACGGCGTGAGCTGTAGCGGAACCGTCATCGGGCCGCATGCCGTACTCAGTGCCGCGCACTGCTTCCAGTGGCCCTACACGCTGCGCATCGGCTATCAGCCGGTCAGCGTCAAGCGGGTCATGCTGGACGGCAACGATCACATCATCCTGATCGTGGGGCGCCGGTTCGACCGCTGGCCGCTGCTGGCAGAGATGCCCGATTAGGGCGGGATCGTGACCGTTCTGGGCAACCCCGGCGACATGAGTGCGCAATTCCGGCACGGCTACGTCGCGGGAGAAGTCGCTACACGTCGCGGGCTGGCGACCACGTTTGATCTGCGGATCTACTACGGCGACTCGGGTAGCGGCATTTTCAACCGCCGCAATCAGCTTGTTGGCGTTGTCAGCCTGATCTACACGCTGGACGACGGGCGTAGTCAGCTGACGATGGCCGGCGCCTACCCGCTGGCATTCACCGCTGAACAGTGGCGGGAGGCCAGAACGTATTAACCGCGCGTAGGCAGTCGCGGAGTAAACATGCTGGGAATAGGGATCGCTTCCCTTGCCTGCCGATACAGGCTACCAGCACCCATTACCTTATCGGAGGTGTAAATGTACGTCTACATGATGGGAGCCTTTAATCTTAAGGGCGAGGTCAAAACCGTAAAAATCGGAGTATCGAACGATTTGAACAAGCGCATTGCGCAACTTCAGACCGGGCAAATACTTGAAATAAAACTGATCGCGGCGTGGCACACCAATTCAAGGGCTAAGGCGTTTGCGGTCGAGTCCGACATGCATCGCAAGCTAGCCAGCAAGTGCATGAGAGGCGAATGGTTCTACCCGTGGGTTATTGAGTCGGCCATGTACACGATTAGCGACAAGATGGGGAAACGCCCCTGCATTGTGACGGGGCTGGCTAACAAGAAATACGTTGCGGCGGCGAAGCGTAACGAACAGAAGAAAATAGAAGCCGAACAGCAATGGCACGACTTGTCAGTTTTGTCAGAGTGGCGTTCGTTGAACCTAATCTGACTACGAGCTGCCCATTTATGGCGCGAATCATCCCGATCTGGGCATACATCATTCTCGCCGCGTTGCTCGCGATCGGCATCCAGCAATGGCGCGTGAGCCACTACAAGGCCCGCGTCGAATCGCTGCAATCCGTAGCGAACACGCTGCACGAAGCCAACGTTGCCAATCAGGCGACGATCAAGGCGTTACAGGCCGCGAACGACAAGTGGGCACGCGAGAGCGCCGCGAACCTGGCGAACGCGAAAATCTACACCGATGCCGCGATGGCTTTCGCGAAGAAACAACAGGCCGAAGCGGACGCGGCGAAAGCGAAACTCAGGGCCATCTATGAACGCCAACCGGATGCGAAGGCTTGGGCTGACGCTCGCGTGCCTGATTCCGTTGTGCGGGTGCTCACAAGCGCCGGTCAGGACTGAGACGGTAACGGTCAAGGTTCCAGTGTATGTCGCGCTGCCCACTGAATTGCTGCGTCCATGTGCCGTGGACATGCCGGCAACGTGGACGAACGGCACGCTGCTGGATTACGTCATCCAAATTAAAGCTTGCCTTGAAGAATCGAACGACAAGTTAATCAGGATTCGGGGGTTGCAGCCGAAGTGACTAACGACGAGCTGACCGATCAAGCCGCCGCCGACCTGATCCGCTGCTATGTGCGGCAGGACGTGATGGCAATGCTGGTCAGAACGCGCGGCACCGAGGTAAGCATCATCTGCCCGAACGGCGACAAAATGTTTATGGCTGCGCTGCTACGGGCGGCGGCCAAGTCGCTGGACGAACCGGATAGCAAGAGGGTCAACTGATTTAGGCGTAACGAGCCGCCGCAATAAGGGCGCGCTCTATGGTCTCTTTCTGGCTGTCTGCATAGCGGCTATCCAGCAGCTTCGCCAGCGCATCGGCGGCAGACGGCGACAGGGTAACGGCGATGGACTTGCCGCCTGCCTTGGCCCGCGCCTTGCGGCTGCGGGCTTGGCGTTCGGACGTGGTTGAGGGCATGGATCAGAGGTCCGCCAGCACGGTATAGACGGCGAAGGCTTGGAACATTTCGTCTTCCTTGCTGATTTTGTAAGTCCGCCCCGAGTTCAGCGTGACCCGCAGGCTGCCGTCTACGCCCTTAGACACCCGCTTGACCTTGTTCGGCTCGCTGATGGGGTTGATTCGGGCGTGGTCCATAAGGCGGTGGGCGATGTTCATGGTGTTTCCTGTTTGTTGACTGTGTAGCTAGGTTACATCGTGACTAGTCACACGTCAAGCACTTTCTGCAAAATAGCCGAAACGATAGAGTTCAGTAATTCGGAGCGTCCATGATTTCATTCGCCATCGGCTTCATCGCTTGCGTCGTTCTCTACACGTTCTTCCCCGCGCTGGCGTCCTACCCCAGCGAATGGCTGCGCGATGCGTGGGCACGGCTGCGCAAGTGATCCTGGCCCTGCTGATCTTGCTGGCGATCGTCTGCGGGTATAGCTGGCTGGCGTACCGGATCAAGACGACAGCCCCCGAGATCGTCCCGACTGTGCCGAAGCCGTATGAGCCGGACGCGAAGGACTGAGCCATCGTCCGGTTGTTGGATGCGCCGACCCAAGCACATGCGCGCCGAGCGGGAGTTGGCAATGGCAGACGACGCGATCGCCGAGACGGGCATCCCGACGCGCAACCGCAGGGCCATCCCGCCGAACGCTTACGACGATCTGATGGTGAGCCATCGGCGCGGGCAGGTTTGGGCGAGGAGGGATGATGACTGAATTCGACCAGCGCGAGGAACTGCACGCGGCGCTAGGGCGCAAGATGATGGGGAGTGGCGATGAATGACCAAAACGTGAGCAACCAATCCTGTTAGCTACCGCTGTTTCAGTCGGAAGATACGGGGTGCGCTTAGGTGCTTAGCCGGGCTTCTAACACCCGTAACGAGGGTGCAATTCCCTCCACCCCCGCCGACTGTTAGAGGTGCACGAAATGCGGCAAGGTCAAGCCGTTCAGCGACTACTATAAATACGCCAAATGCAGCAATGGACTGCACCCACATTGCAAGGCATGCCACCGGAAGCAAGCGAAGTCGTGGAGCCTCGCACATCCGGACCGCCGCCGCAAAGCTAGAACTGAATGGTGGCGGTCGCTAACCGGCAAACGTAGGCGCTCCGGGCGGGCAGGAGGCGTCTCGATGAGGAAAGCGCAGAAGATCGGCGCGTGCCCACCATGGGTGAGCAGAGCGGATCGTGATGCGATGAGAGCTTTCTATCGAATGGCGCAGCGGGTTACCGATTGCACTGGCATAAAACACGAGGTCGATCATCTATACCCGTTACTTGGAGAGACCGTATGCGGCCTACACGTCCCGTGGAATCTTCGGGTAATTCCGGCGAGCATCAATCGACGCAAGAACAACAAGATGCCGTCGTGACTTCCAGTGCGGGATCGTTGCCTACGCCCCCCGCCACATCGCACACCGTGGCCCTGATCCGCATGGGCGACGATGGCCGGATCACATACGGCGGTGACAAGGCACGGCTACGTGAGCTGGTGTCCAAGCTGACCGATCCGCCGCGCGCGCGAAAGGGTTGCAGAAGGGCACTCGCTGGCGGCCAGTTCTTCACATTCTGCGGCGAGACCGACATGGGGCATACGCTGCCGGTGCTATGCACCGAATGCGGCGGGACGATGAGGCTCGCATGAGGGCCGTTCAAGTAACACGCTGACCCGAGGTCAGTGCATCGACGGCAGGGCCGTTCGAGGTGACGTATGGACAGTAAACAAGTGAGCGCTAGTGGACGCAGGAAGCCGCCAGCCGCAGGGAAGGGCCGCAAGAAGGGTTCGCTCAACAAGACGACCGTGGCGTGCAAGGAAGCGCTGCAATTGGCGTTTCAGGGCATTGGCGGAGTGGGCGCGCTGTAGACATGGGCGCTCGCCAATCAGACCGAGTTCTATAAGCTCTGGACGAAGCTAGTCCCGCAGGAAATCAAGACGGAGCTTAGCGGCGAGGTCAAGAATTCAGCGCCGGTCATCAATCTGACCATCGCGCGGCCTGATGGCGAGTCTTGATCTAGCGCTGCACATCCGGCAGTCGTTCGCCTATGAGTCGCGGGCAACCGAGATTCTGTACGGCGGGGCAGCGGGAGGTGGCAAGTCGCACCTGATGCGCGTGGCCGCGATCATGTGGTGCGCCCTGATCCCCGGTTTGCAGGTCTACATCTTCCGGCGCCTGTCGGATGACTTGCTCAAGAATCACATGGAAGGCCCGAGCGGCTTTCCGGCATTGCTGGCCGAGTGGATGGAAGCCGGCTATTGCAAGATCAATTGGTCACGGAACTTCATCGAATTCTGGAACGGGGCGAAGATTCATCTTTGCCACTGTCAGTACGAAAAGGACGTAAGCAAGTACCAGGGCGCGGAAATCCACGTCCTGATGATCGACGAGCTGACGCACTTCTCGGAGACGATCTATCGCTATCTGCGCGCACGCTGCCGCATTGGCGGGCTGATTGTGCCGCAGGGCATGAAGGGCCAGTTTCCGCGCGTGGTGTGCGGGTCGAATCCGGGCGGCATTGGTCACAACTGGGTGAAGGCAACGTTTATCGACCTTGCCCCGCCGCAGACGATCGTGCCGATGCCGAAAGAGGATGGCGGCATGCTGCGCCAGTACATCCCGGCGAAGCTCACCGACAACCCGACGCTTGCGGAGAACGATCCCGACTACGCCGACCGCCTGTCCGGCCTAGGCTCTCCCGCATTGGTGCGGGCCATGTTGGATGGCGATTGGAACATTGTCGCTGGCGGTGCATTGGATGACGTCTGGACGCCGCGAGTCGTCGTCCCGCGATTCAAGGTGCCGCATAGCTGGCGCGTGGATCGGTCCTTTGACTGGGGCAGTACGCACCCGTTCGCGGTGGCGTGGTTTGCCGAGTCAGATGGCACGGAAGCGGTGCTGGACGACGGGAGCAAGTGGTGCCCGCCGCGTGGCTCGCTGGTGATGTGCCACGAATGGTACGGCGCCAGCGGGGCAAACGTGGGCTTGAAGATGGCGCCGCGCGATGTGGGCACCGGCATTGTGGAGCGGGAGGCATCGCTGATTGCCGGCAAGTGGATCGCTAGTGCCAAGCCCGGCCCCGCCGACAACCAAATCAGCGCCGTGAGCCAACCAGGCACGCCGACCATCGCCGACGAAATGGCTGCTGCTGGTGTGCGCTGGCAGGCGTCAGACAAGGCGCCGGGCACGCGCAAGATCGGCCTTGAACTGCTGCGCTCGCGCTTGCGTGAGGCCGGCAAGGATCACCCGGAAAACCCGGCCATTTACTTCATGGACCACTGCCGCGCCGCGATCTCACAACTCCCGGTGTTGCCGCGTGACACGCGCAATCCCGATGACGTGGATACGTCAGCAGAGGATCACATGTATGACGCCATTCGCTACCGCGTGCTGGCTGGAAAGCCGCAAGCCATGACCATGACCATGGGACGTGCCATCTAATGCCCGCAGACGTAACCTTCCAGCGCGACGAGTATAAAGACGCGCTGCCGCTGTGGGCGCAGATCGACGACGCGATGGCGGGCGAGCATGCCGTCAAGGCGTAGGGCGATGCGTACCTGCCGCGCCCGAACCCGACGGATCAATCCCCGGAGAATCGCGCGCGGTATGACCAGTACCTGTCCCGCGCGGTCTACACCAACTTCGTCGGCCGCACGCATAACGGCTTGCTGGGGGTCGCGTTCCGTCAGTGGCCGGAAATCGAGTTGCCGCCCGCGATGGACTACATCAAGGATGATGCGACCGGTTCTGGTGTGACGCTGATTCAGCAGGCGCAGCAGGCGGTGTCCAAGGCGATCGGGCCGGGACGCTATGGCTTGCTGGTGGACTATCCGCCGCTGGAAGCCCCGGCATCGAAGGCCGCGATGGTCAGCGGTGGTGCGCAGGCGACAATCGCCCTATACCCGCCGAAGTCCATCACGAACTGGCGCACCGCCAAAGTGGGCGGCAAGACGATCCTATCCCTTGTCGTGCTGGCCGAAACGCACGAACAGGATGACGGCTTCGGGCTGGTCAGTGAGCCGCAATTCCGCGTGCTGAGCCTCAAGGAGGGCGTCTACACCGTCGAGATTTGGCGGCAAGGCGAGAAGGATTGGGTTGTCGTCGAGTCCTACATCCCCAAGCGTGGCAACGGCCAGCCGTGGCGCGAGATTCCATTCACCTTTGGCGGTGCGCAAGACAACGAGCCGGGCATTGGCCCGATGCCGATGCTTGACCTTGCCACGTTGAACCTGGCGCACTACCGCAACAGTGCGGACTACGAAGATTCGGCCTACTTCATCGGCCAGCCGCAGCCGTGGATGTCTGGTCTTGACGAAACGTGGCGCGACCACATGGAAAAGTCGGGCATCTATCTCGGCTCCCGTGCGCCGTGGTTGCTGCCGGTCAACGGTCAGGCCGGCATCATGCAGGCCGCGCCCAACACCCTCGCCAAGTCGGCGATGGATCAGAAAGAACAACAAATGGCACAGCTTGGCGCACGTATGGTGCAGCCGGGTAGCGCGATCAAGACCGCGACGCAGCAGGATAGTGAGGACGTGACGGCACATAGCGTGCTGAGCCTTGCCTGTGACAACGTCAGCGCGGCGTACACGAAAGCCCTGCAATGGGCGTGCGACTTCATGAACGTGTCTGGCGTGGCATCGATGTCGATCCCGACCGAATTTGTGCAGGCGCAGTTGGATGCCAACGAACTTGGCGCGTTGCTGGCGGCGGTACAGGCCGGCAAGCTGCCGGAGTCCGACTTCTGGGCGAAGCTGCGCGAGGTGGGGTTGATCGATCCTGAGAAGGATGACGACGAAATCCGCGCCGAGCTTGAGTCGCAGGGGCCGGCGCTGGGTGAGTTGACGCCTACCGAGCCGAACCCGCCCGATCCGAACGCTGATGCGGGCAATCAAGGCGAGCCGTAATGGCGACCGCTAACGAAATCCTGCAATCGGTGACAATCCGTCACCAGTTGGAATTGCAGCGCTACAACAACCACGCCGCTCAGAAAATGGTGGCGCTGCTGAATCGCTCCGATGCGGATCTGATTGCACAATTGCAGATTGCCATTGATCGCGCCGGCAGTAACTGGTCGGTGGATCGGCTCGAATCGTTGTTGTCACAGGTGCGCAGCCTGAACGCCGCAGCCTACACGGCCACGGGGCAGGCACTGACGACGGAGCTGGTGCAGTTCAGCGCGTATGAAGCCGCCAAGCAAATCCTGATGCTGACCAAGGCGATTCCTGCCGAGGTATTGGCTAAGCTGCCACTGGTGAGCGTATCCGGCGCCCAGGTGCACGCCGCAGCGATGGCGCGACCCTTCCAAGGCCGGTTGCTGTCGGAGTGGATGCAGGGGCTGGAATCGGGCAGGGCGCAGAAGATACGGGACGCGGTGCGGATTGGTTTCACGGAATCGCAGACGACGGAACAAATCATCCGGCGCATCAAGGGGACGAAGGCAAAGCGCTATGCCGATGGTCTACTAGACAAGCCGAGGGCTGACCTTGAAACCGTGGTGCGTAGTGCGATCAGCCACACGGCCGCCTATGCCCGCAATGCCACGGCGCAGGCGAACGCGGACATTATCGCGTCGGTGGATTGGCTGAGTACGCTGGACTCGCACACGACGTTGCAATGGTGCGTCCCGCGAGATGGCAAGCGATACACGCTGGAGCACAAGCCCATCGGCCACAACTACCCGTGGCTTAGCGGTCCGGGCGCGATTCATTGGGGTTGCCGCAGTACGTCTACGTTCACGCTGAAATCTGCCGAGCAGATGCGGCTGAACGGGTTGAGTCCCGGCACCAGGGCAAGCATGAATGGCCAAGTGGCCGCAGACCTGACCTATGCCGACTGGCTCAAGGATCAGCCGGCAAGTGTGCAGGATGACGTGCTCGGCGTGCTTCGTGGCAGGCTGTACCGCAAGGGCAAGCTGCCGGTTGACAGGTTCACCGACAACAAGGGCCTTTTGTACAGTCTGGACGAGCTGCGCCAACGCGACGCTGAGGCGTTCAAGCTAGCCGGACTGTGATAGGCTCGCGCGATGCGGAAACTGTACCTGATATCGGGAACTCCCGCCCCTGACGCCCCGCAGGAACAGGTGCGCAAGCGTCTGCGCAAGCTACGGGTGCGCAACGATCCGCAATGCGCACGATGTGCCGGCAGGGAATGGGTGACCGCCACAATCGGCAATGTGAAAAGCAAGCTATGCGTGAACTGCCTGACCAAGGGTGAGCGCGTGGTGATGGACTGACAAGTTTTGCGATGCGGCGTGGATGGACACGCTAATCAGTGGCGAGAGGACTCGGAAGGTACTAGGGCAGGTTCCCTAAACGTGCTGCCGAGCAGGAAGGCGGGTGAGTGTACTAACGGGTCATGCCGAGTTCTCAGAGGACTGCGCCTTCCGAGACGTAAAACGAGGCGACGCTACGCGCCTATCTCCCATATAGCCGGTGTCGAGTCCGGCCATCGCAGATTCAACAATCGAGCCTCGCACATGCGGGGCTTTTTCAGATCTACATCAACGGAGTCCTGCGCATGGCATTGCACGGCGATGGCACGATGGACGTGTGTATTGACGGCGCAATAGAGCGTCGCCAGTGCGCCCGCGTCATCTATGGCGAGCATGGGGCGATGACGTCATGTGATCCAGTAATGAACGAGTGGGAGTTCCCCTTGTACTACATTGGCAGCGACGTTCCGGCGATCATCAAGCTGCACGATTAACCGCTTCAACTACCGCTGGCTGGGCCAGCAACCAACCCGACTCAGGGAGTCACAACATGGCACTGAACTACACCGTCGATTCACTGGAAGGCTTGGATGAAGGCGTCGCGGCGCTCTACGTATAGGGCGAAGATGGCAAGTACACGCTGGGCGTGGAAGGCTTGCCGCAGCCGAAGAACGACGACGTATCCGGCCTGAAAAAGAAGGTGGACGAACTCCTGGCGGAAAAGAAGGCCAGCGACCACAAGCGCAAGGAAGCGGAGGAAGCGGCCCGCAAGGCTGCCGAGGACTTCGCCCGAAAGAACGGCGACGTGGAATCGCTGGAAAAGAGCTGGCGCGAGAAGCTGGACAAGACGCAGGCCGAGAAAGATGCCGAGATCACCCGGCTCAATGCCTCGCTGACCAACGTCCTAGTGGACAACGTGGCAACCACGCTCGCCAACGAACTCGCATTGCAGGGCAGTGCCAATGTGCTACTCCCGCACGTCCGTAGCCGCCTCGCGGTGGACTACGTGGACGGCGTACCCATGACCCGCGTGCTTGGCCCGGACGGCAAGCCCAGCGCGGCAACGATTGACGAACTGAAAGCAGAGTTTGCGGCGAACGTGGCATTTGCCCCGATCATCGCAGGCTCGAAAGCATCTGGCAGCGGGGCTGGCGGAGGCAATGGCGGCGGGGCCGCACCAAGTGGCAACCGCTCCAAAATGACACCTGCCGACAAGGCGGCTTTCATCGCCAAACATGGCGCCGAAGCCTACGGCAATCTCCCCAACTGACAGAGGTAACGCGCAATGGCAACCACCCTCCCGACTGACGTCAAGTATCGCGACCCGTTCTTCCAGAGCGGCTACGCGGAAACCATCACCTAGAACATCGCCGCGTTCAACGCCGCGTCCGCTGGCGGCATCATCATGCGCACCGACCGCAAGGCCGGTGACTTCGATTACTCCGCCTACTTCAAGAACACCGCCGGCATCGTGTCGCGGCAGGATCAGACGGCCATCACTGCCGCCACCTCGCTCAAGCTCCAGCAGGGCGAGATCGCCAACGTCAAGCTGAATCGCAAGATCGGCCCGGTCGATTGGGCGCGTTCGGCGTTCCTGAAAGCCGGCCTTGACGACAACGCCTTCCGCGTTGTGGCCGGCAATCAGTCCGCCGATGCGGCGACGCAGGAAATGCTCTCCAGCGGCCTTGCGGCTGCCGTGGGCGCACTGTCCGGGCAGGCCGCGTCCAAGGTCACCGCGTCGGCCGGCATGGCGACCGTGGAGCTGGTCAACGCGCTGGCGAAGCTGGGCGATGCAGCCAGCCGTATCAGCGTGTGGGTCATGCACTCGGCGAAGTATTACGAGCTGGTCAAGGAACAGGCGTTCACCACGAAGATCGAGGGTATCGCGAACTTCAACGTGCAGACCGGCACCCCGGTTACCCTGAACCGCCCGGTTCTGGTCACCGATGACCCGTCACTGGTCATCACCACGGGTAGCGGCTCCAGTGCCGTCACCAAGTACCAGACGCTGGGGCTGACGAACTCGGGCATCGTGATCGAGGACACCGAAGGCGAGTATGTCTCGTTTCAGGAAGTGCTGGGTCTTGAACAGATTCTGCGCCGGATGCAGGGCGAGTACGCCTACAACCTGGGCCTGAAGGGCTTCACATGGGACGTGGCGAATGGCGGCAAGAACCCGGTTGCTGCGGCGCTGGCGACGGCGGGCAACTGGGATGTTGCCTACACCAGTGAAAAGGATCGCGCCGGTGTGATCGTGGTGTCTGACTGATGCAAGCGGCGCTGTACGGGACGCCCGGCGACAACCCTGAGTTGGCTGCCTTTGGCGAAGGGCTGGGGCGTTTCGTGTGGCGCCACCCGCATTTCTGGCGGGACGGCGAGGCGGAGGGATTCGGCCTTGTCGTCCTGTCCGGGATGCATGGCAAGAATGCCGACATCGCGCGGGCTTACGCCGCCCGTGATGTGCCGGTGCTGGTATTGGACGCCGCGTATTTCCGCGACGCGCCGGGTTACTGGCAAGTGTCACTCGGCGGGCTTAATCGTCCGCCATTATTCGATTGCCCGCCTGGCCGCTTTGACGCGCTTGGGCTGGCGATTACCCCGAAGGGCGGCAATGGCAAGGGTCCGGCGTTGATCGCGCTCCAACGCGCTGACGATGCGTCTCACGGGCTGTCTGCGATGCAGGTGGGCGTATGGGCGCAATCGGTAGGCGATGGTGTGATTCGCCCGCACCCGCTGGATGCCGATGTGCCGCCGCTGGCTGATGCGCTGGCAGGTGCGGCGGTTGTACATACATTGTGCAGCACGATCGGTATTGATGCGCTGCTAGCTGGGGTGCCCGCGATCGCCGACATGCCCGACAATGCGGCATGGGGCGAGCTGTCCGGCCCGGACTTGCCTAGCGTGGCCGACCGGCGCAGGCTATTCAGCCGGTTGGCTTACGGGCAGTGGACGCTGGACGAAATGCGCAGCGGTGAGTGTGCGGCCTTTGTGCGCGACCACCTGCTGCCGAATGTACCGATGGACATGCCCGAAGTGGGCACAGACGTGCCCGAACTGGGCAACGAACCGAAACGACGTGGGCGACCGCGCAAGGTGAAGGCATGAAAGCATTGACTAACTGGCTTCACCGCATGTTCAACACACAGGCTTATCAGAATCGCGTCAGCATCGAGCTTTCCGAGAAAATGCATACCATTGCGACGAAGGTCATCATGCGTGAGTACAAGCCGGGCGGCATCTTGTGGAAAATTCGGAACGGGATTGCCTGATGACAATTATCGTGGAATCAGGCGAAGGAGTGCCGGACGCCAATTCATACACAAGCCTCGCCGACTTCCGCGCCTACGCGGATCTGCGCAAGCTGACCATTCCCGCCGACGACACCGAAGCCGAGGCGCTGCTGATTCGCGCCGCCGACACCATGAACGCGATCAAGTGGCTTCCGGGCGATGAGCTGGAACACAAGACCTATCCCGACGCCTATCTGGCATGGCCGCGCACCGATGTATGGCTGCGTGGTCGCCTGCTGCCGTCCGATGCCGTGCCGCGTGAAATCGTGTACGGGCAGATGGCGCTCGCGGCCGAGATCATGGCGGACGACGCGAATCCGCCGGAAACGGCACAAGGCGCAGTGACCAGCGAGCGCGTAGAAGGCGCTGTAACGGTCACCTACGCGGAGAACAAGGGCAAGGTGCTACCGGTCAATGCGCAGCGGCCTAGCGCCGTGTTGTTCGCTGACTACATCGTCAAGCGCGGCCTGTTTGCGGTACGCGCATGACTACGATTGCATGGGATGGCAAGACGCTGGCCGCAGATCGCCAGACTTCATGCGCCGGCAGTGTGTGGGCTAACGTCACGAAGATCGCCAAGGTCGGAAAGATGCATGTAGCCGCAACCGGCAGCATCGCTTAGATTTCCAAGCTGAACGCATGGCTTAAAGGCGGATGCGAAGGCGACGGCCCGGACTGGGAGAATTGCGAGGCCATCGTCATCGATGGTGGGCGCGTCATGTTCTACGGCGACTCGTTCCCCGTCGATATGAGTCCCGCGCAACCTCTCGCTATCGGTTCGGGCTGGCAGTTTGCTATTGCTGCGATGGACTTCGGCAAGACCGCGAAACAAGCCATTGAATACGCCATGACGCGCGACAATGGTACGGGCGGCGGCGTGGACTTCGTGCGGATCAGGACAGCCAAGGCATGACCACTTTCGATTACACCAACATGGCCGCGACAGCCACGCGCCTGCTGACGCGCTTCGGCACGACGCTACAACTGCGCCGCACGACGCCGGGCACTTACGATCCCGTCACAGGCAAGGAGACAGGGGCGACCACGGCCAACCTTGCGTGCATCGGTTTGTTTACGAATATCAGCACGTCCTACGCAATGGCAAACGAGGTCTAGGGTGGCGACAAGCTGGCGATTCTCGACGCGTCGCAGGTGCCGCAGATGACAGACAAGCTGATTGACGGCGCGGTCATCTGGACGCCGGTCAAGATCGAGCCGGTGAATCCTGCTGGCGTTCCCGTTGCGTATCGCGTGCAGGTGCGCCGCTAATGTCTGACTTCGCCGCTACCGTCGCCGAGTTCGCCGTGAAGGCCAAAGCCAACATGGATCGACAGGTACGCGAAATCACGTTCGAGCTGTTCTCCGACGTGATCAAGATGTCACCCGTGGGCAACCCGGAATTGTGGGCTGCCAATCGCGTGGCGCACAACTACAACGTGCAAGTGAAGGATCACAACGCCGCGTTGCGTGACGATCCTGCCAATCTCGATAAGCGCGGGTATCTCAAGCGCGGCAAGAAACTCAACGACGGGATGGATATCGTTGCGCCGAAGGGGTACGTCGGCGGCAGGTTTCGTGCGAACTGGAATTGTTCGGTCACGACTCCCGACGAAACCGTAACCGATGCGGTTGACCCGACAGGCGCAACAGCCACCGCCAATGTGCTGGCGAAGATGGGCGGAGCAGGTTCCGTAAGTTTTCTCTGTAACGCCCTCCCGTACGGTGAGATGCTGGAATACCACGCGCACAGCTCACAAGCTCCCGCAGGCATGGTTCGCGTTTCCATGGCCCGTATCGGAAGCTACATAGCGGAGCTGAAATGAGTGCCTTTGCCACCATCCAATCTTGCCTGATGCAAGCATGGGCCGATCATGGCCTGAGCTACCCGACCGCAACGGAAGGCCGCGACTTCGCGCCACCCTCCGATGCCCCGTGGTGCGCGCTCTTTGTCATGCCAGCATCTACCACGGTCGCTGGGCTGGGGTAGGGAGCACCGCTCGAACACGTCGGACTGCTGCAAGTGGACGTGAACTATCCGCTCAATTCGGGCACCGCTGGATTGCTTGGCGATGCCGATACGCTGGCCGCCGCATTCGACCCCGGCACGACATTCGTCTACAACACCATGCGCCTGATGATCGAACGCTGCGAGCGATCCAGCATTCGCCGCGATGACGCATGGCTCACCGTTTCACTGACCATCCGCTGGCGGGGCCAGCAACACCGGGCTTGACCCGCCACCACTGAGAGGTATCACCATGACTGCTGGCTTGGCTGCGACGGGTTCCCGCGTCGCCTATTTCTATGCGCTCGAAACCGCAGGCTCCATCTCCGCCACCACCCCCGCCTTCAAGCCGATCCGGCTGACCTAGGCCGGACTCACCGAAACCGCCAACGATCTGAAAACCAACGAGCTGCGTAGTGACCGCCATGTCGCTACCTCGCGGCGCGGCGCCGTGACCGTAGCCGGCGATATCGTGGGCGAGCTGTCGTTCGGCACGTATGACGACCTGCTGGAAGCTGCGTTCTGCGGCACATGGGCATCGGACGTGCTCAAGACCGGAACGACTCGCCGCACCTTCGCCATCCTGAAGCGCAATCTCGATATCGGGCTGGACACGATCTATCGCGGCTGCGAAGTGAATCAGCTCAAACTGTCCTGCCCGTTGCAGGAAAAGGTCGCCGTGACCTTCAGCGTCATCGGCAAGTCGGAGGAGGCGTATGTCGTGCCCGTGGGCGCGACGTTCGACACCAAGACCACGACCGACTACATGACCACGTTCGAGGGTTCGCTCGATATCGACAGCGTGGGATTCAATGCAGCCACGCAGTTGGATATCACGCTGGACAACGCGATGGCGCAGAAATACAGCCTGTTCAACCGTGCCGCCTATGCCAACAAGATCGGCATGATCGGCGTGTCGGGCAGCCTGTCGGCGTACATCGAGGATGCGGCGCTCAAGACGAAGTATCGCAACGAAGTGGATACCGCGCTGGACGTGGAAATGGTGGACGGCACCGTGAACCCGAACACCTACACCCTGTCGTTGCCGCGCTCGCGCTTTACGTCGGCAACGGACAGCTACAGCGGCGACGACTACGGTATTCAGCAGATCAATTTCACCGGCCTGCTGGATTCGACTGACGCCACCGAACTGATGCTGACGCGCACCGCAGCGCCGTAATCCACGCGCCCCGGTTCGCCGGGGCTTTCTTTGCTGGCTGGGCCAGCCTATCGACTCAGGGAGTCATGCAACATGGCAAAACTTGCCGATTTCAACACCCGCGACCGTGCCGAGGAAGGCGTCAAGCTGGATCTGCTGCTGCCCGATGGCTCGGCGTCCGGCGAATGGGTGCAGGTGCGTTCGTACCGTTCGCCCGTGGCCTAGAAGGCCCGCTACGACGTGGAACGCCAGCGGGCGGAAAAGGGCGACCGGATCACGTTCGAGGAAGGTCAGGCATTGGAAGCCAAGGGCCGCGCGGCACTGGTCAAAGCGTGGTCATTCGAGGATGCCTGTACGCCGGATAACGTCGCGGCATGGCTGCTTTCCGCTGAACTGGTATCGCAGGCCATCATCGTCGCCGCAACGCAGGACGAACGTTTTTTCGGCAAGCCTTCGACCGATTCCTCGCCTGGGCCGAAGGCGAAATAAAGCTGTCAGTCGCACGTAAGGATGGGAAGTCGGTTCGCTGGCATCTGGAAAAGATAGCGCAGGCCACGGGAAAGCGCCCCGCACCGCTTGACGCGCACGGCACCTGCCCGGATGGATTCGGGCCGGTGTGGGAGGCGTTCTCGAAGCTCTCACGGCGGCGACAGAGTGGGTTCGGCGTGCAGCCGATCAGTTACGCGGACATGGATGCGTTTCAGCGATTGCACGGCGTGAAGTTTGCGCCGTGGCAGGTTGAGGCTATCGAACTGACAGATGCGCTGTGGTTGGCGCAGCACGGGTAAAACAGGATTACATATGGCCACCAGCACCGAAACCGCATCGCTCGTTCTGAAGGCGGACGCGACGGAAATCACCAAGGGCAGCGAGGCCCTCGACAAGCTGACCGTTTCCGCCGAGGGCGCCAGCAGGTCCGTCGATAAGCTGGCCGAATCGGAGGATCAGGCCAAGGCTCGCATCAAGGCGATGGTGCAGGCGTCGATGGAAAAGGTGCGGGCGCAGAATGAGTCCATCGCGTCGGGCCAGCGCGCCGTTCAGATGACCGATGCGCAGCGAGCGGCCGTCGAAAAGCTCAACAAGGCCAGCAACACGCAGGCAGACATGAACGCCCGTGGTTCCGCGTTGCTTGCCGCCGAGGATCGTGCCCGCAAGGCTGCCACGGTGGGCGTCGCGGAGTAGACCGGCGCGCTGGCAAAGTTGCTGGGCCAGATCGACCCGACCATTGCGGGGTATGAACGGCTGGACGCGATGCAGGCGAAGCTGGCCGCATTCAAGAAGTCCGGTGCAATCTCGGGCGATGACTATGTACTGTTCTCGGGCAAGATTGCCGGCGTT